>NC_009976.1:0-678920 GCF_000018585.1 Prochlorococcus marinus str. MIT 9211
AGGAAATAAAAAAGAATAGAGTCTAGAAAACCAACTTGAAGGTATTCCACAGTTTCCACAAGCTCTACTACTACTAATTCTTATTTATTCTTTTTTATAAGAACAGTAATAAACACTAATTAAAAAGCTTTGCAAATTTTGAAATGATATGAAAATTTGGGATGTCTTTTTTCTGTTTCGTCGTTAAATTTGATTCGATGAAACTAGTATGCTCCCAATCCGAACTGAACTCTGCTCTCCAGCTTGTTAGCAGAGCAGTAGCTTCTCGCCCTACCCACCCTGTATTAGCTAACATCTTGCTAACAGCAGATGCTGGTACAGGACGCTTAAGCCTTACAGGCTTTGATCTAAATTTAGGAATTCAAACATCTCTAACCGCTTCAGTAGAAGTTAGTGGGGCTACAACCCTTCCTGCAAAGTTGTTTGGAGAGATTGTTTCCAAACTTTCTAGTGACTCGCCAATAAATCTAGTAAGCGATGAATTAGGAGAAAAAGTTAATTTAACGAGTAAAAGTGGTACTTATCAAATGCGTGGTTTAAATGCAGATGATTTTCCTGAATTACCTCTTGTTCAGACTGGAGCTTCGTTGCAAATTAACCCTTTGATTTTTGCTAATGCTTTAAAAAGTACGTTATTTGCAAGTAGCTCTGATGAATCAAAGCAAATTTTAACAGGAGTTCATTTAATTTTTGATGGAAATATTCTTCAAGCTGCAGCTACTGATGGTCATCGTTTAGCTGTATTAAACTTGGAAGATGCTATTAACTTGAACTCCTCTACGAATTTAAATACTAATGATAAAATTGAAGTCACACTTCCTGCTAAATCTCTTCGCGAAATTGAAAGATTTATTGGAAATTATAAAAACGAGGAAAAAATTAGTCTTTTTTATGATAGCGGTCAAGTTGTATTTACGGCATTAAATCAAGTTGTTACAACAAGAATATTAGAAGGAGATTATCCAAATTATAATCAATTAATACCTGAATCATTTTCGAATATTTTAGAATTTGATAGAAAACCTTTTATATCAGCTCTTGAAAGGATTGCTGTTTTAGCAGATCAACATAATAATGTTATAAAAATTTCAAAAGAACCTTCTTCTGATTTAGTTAAAATAACAGCTGATGCTCAGGATGTTGGTAGTGGTGTTGAATCCATTCCTGTTAAATTTAATGGAGATAATTTTCAAATTGCTTTTAATGTTCGTTATTTGTTAGAAGGATTAAGAGTTTTTGAAGAAGATAAAATTTGTTTACGTTGTAATTTACCTACTACTCCTGCTATTTTGTCTTCTATAGATGATCAAAATACTTTTATTTACCTTGTAATGCCAATACAAATTCGGTCTTAATTTGACTTTATCTAACGAATTACTTTTAAGTAATCTTTTAAATCACAATGTTAGATGTGATAAAGGTATAGACCATGGTCCTGGCATTATTGCTTGGATGCATCCACCTGTCCATCGTTTACTTGGATGGGCTACGAGACCTTCTACTTTAAAATTATCAAGGGATGTTTGGCGTTTGAATCAGTTAAAAGGCATTTCTTCTCAAGAGCTTTATGTAAAAGGAATACCTGCTCAGTCAGATCAAGCAACCCTTGATAGGTTCCCTACATTATTAGAAGCTGATTTAATTAATAGAAACGGAGAAAAAATAGCATTAATTGCTGATTTTGTATTTGACTATAAAACAGGTAAAATTTTATATTACTTAGTATCAAGATCAAATCCTAAAATACCTGGAACAAGTAGATGGCAGTTATCACTTGATAAAATTATTGATCAACAACCTGGTTTAGTATTTACTAATAATCTAAGACTTGATGATTTTCCGATACTGAAATCAAGCTTTCGTCAGAACTTATTAAAAAAAAGTTTGAAATTGCGTGATCAATTTCAAGAAATTTCTTTGAGAGCAAATACTCGTTTAGAAGGTTGGTTAGAAGAATTACCTTGGGATGACGAAGAGCTCTCTGAAAATTTTTCTGAAGATAATAGTAGATTTGATTTATTTGGAGATTGGGACATTAATAATGATGACGAAGCTAAACAGTTTTATATAAACTCTTCTAGTAGAATAAATAACCCTGAAAAAGAAGGAGATCCTTGGATATAAAAACTATGCTAGAAAACTCCTCAATCGAATTTGAAAATTTAGTCAAATTATCTTCTTTTAAAACCGATTATGATGTTTTAAGTTCTTTATCACATGAAGGATTAAAAAAGGAAGATTACATTGAAATCTGCAAACGTCTAGAACGAGCTCCAAACCGGACTGAATTGGGAATGTTTGGAGTTATGTGGTCTGAACATTGTTGTTATAGAAATTCAAAACCATTATTACAAAATTTGCCTACTTCAGGTAAGCGTATTCTTGTAGGTCCTGGAGAAAATGCTGGAGTTGTTGATATAGGAGATGGTCAAAGGATAGCGTTTAAAATAGAAAGTCATAACCATCCTTCTGCAGTTGAACCATTTCAAGGTGCTGCTACTGGAGTTGGGGGGATTTTACGTGATATTTTTACAATGGGTGCACGTCCTATTGCTTTATTAAATGCACTTAGGTTTGGTTTGCTAGAAGATAAAAAAAATGTTGGCTTATTAGAGGGTGTTGTTGCTGGAATAGCGCATTATGGCAACTGTGTTGGTGTACCAACAATTGGAGGTGAGACATCTTTTAATACGAGCTATTCAGGTAATCCTTTAGTGAATGCTATGGCTATTGGCTTACTAGAAACAAAAGATATTGTTTGTTCTGGAGCAAAAGGTATCGATTATCCAGTCATTTATGTTGGTAGTACTACAGGAAGAGATGGAATGGGAGGTGCTAGTTTTGCTAGTGCGGAATTAAGTAACACTTCTCTTGATGATCGTCCAGCTGTTCAAGTTGGTGACCCATTTCTTGAGAAAGGTTTAATTGAAGGATGTTTAGAAGCTTTTAAAACAGGTAATGTTATAGCTGCTCAAGATATGGGAGCTGCAGGACTTACTTGTAGTTGCTCTGAAATGGCTGCGAAGGGAGAAGTAGGTATTGAGTTGGATTTGGACCTTGTTCCTGCTCGTGAACAAGGTATGACACCATATGAATTTTTACTTTCAGAATCTCAAGAAAGAATGCTTTTTGTAGTTAAGCCTGGCAAAGAAAATGATGTGATGAAAATTTTTACAAATTGGGGACTAAAAGCTCAAGTTGTAGGAAAAGTTCTCAAGGAAAGAGTTGTAAGAGTTTTATATCAGAAAAAAATAGTTGTAGATTTACCAGCTGACGCTTTAGCTGAAGATACTCCAGTTAATGAACATTCTTTACTATCTAATCCTCCAAAATATATCTTAGATCATTGGAAATGGACTGAAGAAAACCTTCCTTTTTCTAATGAAAAAGGTATAACAGTGCAAGATAAAATAAAAAAAGACAGATTTTTTACATGGAATAATATCTTATTAAAATTATTAGATGATCCAACAATTGCTTCTAAGAAATGGATATATAATCAGTATGATTACCAGGTTCAGAATAATACAATTATTCCACCTGGAGCTGCTGATGCGGCTGTTATTCGCGTAAGAGATATAGATTCAAAAAAAAGTGATAAATTGATTAATAAAGGTTTAGCAGCAGTGGTTGATTGTCCTAATCGTTGGGTTGCTTTAGATCCTGAACGTGGCGCTATAGCAGCAGTTGCTGAAGCATCAAGGAATATTTCTTGTGTTGGAGGAGAACCTTTGGCTTTAACTGATAATTTGAATTTCTCATCTCCTGATCATGCTATCGGTTATTGGCAATTAGCTAAAGCTTGTGAAGGTATTTCTAAAGCATCCTTACATCTTGATACTCCTGTAACTGGAGGAAATGTTTCCTTATATAATGAGATACGTCTTTCTACTGGAGAAATACAACCTATTCAACCAACACCAGTCATAGGAATGATAGGTTTAATAGACGATATTAATACTATTGTAGGTCAATCATGGATTAATGAAGGTGATCTTATTTGGTTATTAGGTGTTCCTTTAGAAGCATCATCATTATTAGATAATAGAATTAGCTTATCTTGTACTGCATATTTAGAGAATATTTTTAATTTACATACAGGCAGACCCCCTGAAATAGATTTGAATTTGGAAAAATTAATACAATCATTTCTCCGAAAATCAATTTCTAATCAATTAATACTCTCTGCTCATGATGTCAGTGATGGAGGTATAGCGACTGCTTTAGCAGAATCTGTTATATCTTCTGGATTAGGAGCAAAATGTATCTTTCCTAATACTTCAAATAGAATTGATAGTTTATTATTTGCTGAAGGTGGATCTAGAATTGTTATAAGCATTTCTCCTAGTAAACTTTCTGAATGGAAATTAAATTTAAGGACTTTTGCTAGAGAGAATAGTTTTTCCATACCTGCTATGCAAATAGGTCATGTTCAACGTGACCCTAGTCTTTCCATTTCTCAAGCTAATGTTGAATTAATACAATTATCAATTTCTCAATTAGCATCTTCATTTAATAATGCAATTCCTCGTAGAATGTCGTGAAAACATATATTCTTCAAAACTTATCTATGACTTCTTCAGATAATTTTTTATTCTGTATATATTAAGGAGTATTTTATGTGCGGCATAGTAGGTATTTTTTCTAATCATCAGATTAATCAATTGATTTATGACAGCTTGTTATTATTGCAGCATAGAGGGCAAGACTCTACAGGTATAGCAACGATGGAAGGAAGTTTATTCCATATATGTAAATCAAAAGGACAAGTAAAAGAAGCTTATAGAACGCGAGATATGAGAAGTTTACTTGGCAATATAGGTATTGGTCATGTCAGATATGCGACTAAAGGAACTGCAGATAGTGAAAATGAAGCACAACCCTTTTATGTCAATGCACCTTATGGCATTATTCTTGTACATAATGGAAATTTGACTAATACAAGAGAACTAGAAAAGCAGCTTTTTAATATAGATCGAAGACATACAAATTCTTCTAGTGATACTGAAATGTTGCTAAATATCTTTGCAACTGAAATACAAGCTCAAATTCATGGAAGTTCTTTATCACCAGAACATATTTTTTCTGCTATTAAATCATTACATAAAAGAGTGGAAGGTTCTTATGCTGCTATTGCTTTAATTGCTGGCCATGGATTAGTTGCTTTTAGAGATCCGTATGGAATTAGACCATTAGTTTTAGGTAAAAGAATTTCGGAAGATAATCGGGATGAATGGATTCTTGCAAGCGAATCTCTGGTCTTGGAAAATAACGATTTTCAAATTGTTCGTGATTTAGATCCAGGGGAGGCAGTATTTATATCAGTCAATGGTGAACTTCATTCCCAACAATGTTCAGATAATCCCAAACTATTTCCTTGTTCTTTCGAATATGTTTATTTAGCTAGGCCTGATTCAATTATGAATGGAATCTCTGTCTATGAAGCAAGGCTTCGGATGGGTGATCGATTAGCGAATACTATAAAAAAGACACTTAATTCTGGAGATATTGATGTTGTTATGCCTATTCCCGATTCTTCCAGGCCTTCTGCCATGCAAGTTGCTAGACAATTAGGTGTTGAATATAGAGAAGGATTTTTTAAAAATAGATATGTAGGCAGAACTTTTATTATGCCAGGGCAATCTCAACGAAAGAAATCAGTACGACAAAAGTTAAATGCTATGAGTACAGAGTTTAAAGGAAAAAATATTCTCATTGTTGACGACTCTATAGTTCGAGGAACTACTTCTAGAGAAATAGTTCAAATGGCAAGACTTGCTGGAGCGAATAAAGTTACATTTACTTCAGCAGCTCCGCCTATACGATTTCCGCATGTTTATGGGATTAATATGCCTTCAAAAGATGAGCTAATAGCATATGATCGATCCATTCTTGAAATTCAGAATATTTTATTAGTTGATCAATTAGTTTATCAAGAGGTCGGTGATCTTAAGACTGCAATTTTGGATGACTCCAAGATAGAAGATTTAGATATGTCTTGCTTTACAGGTCATTATGTTACAGGAACAGTTACTAATGAATATTTAAATTGGGTTGAAACTGAATATATTTCTTAATTAATAAAAGAATGACTGTTAGGATCTATTAAAGGAATAACTTCATCTATATACTCGTCATCATCAACTTTTATTAGATCTTTGTTAATTTTATCATACTTAATCTCCTTTATAGCCTCTTGACTTATCCTTCCATTTCTTTCTTTTGATGTAATTACTCCAACTAGGCTCTTGCCATTAAATACTTGTACTACCCTGTTTTGCTCTTTATTAGAATCCTTTAATATATTTTTTATTGTCCCTAAGTCTCCTCTTTTACATGTTCTTATACTATTTATAGAATGTTTTAAAATAGAACCCTTTTTAGTTATCATTATTAAGTCTTCTTTAGATGAACAAGTGATAGCACCTATAATTCTCTCTCCTGGGAAAAGTTTCATAATCACTGATCCTTGAGCCAATTTGCCCATAATAGGGATATTTTCATCATCTATTTTTATTTTCAGTATTCTTCCTATGTCACTTACAATAATTAAATAGTCATTTAAACGACAGATTAAACCTGATTGCAAGTTCACATTTTCTTTTAACTTTAATAATGATGCTGCTCTTCCTGACATATCTACTATTTCTTCTATATCTAATCTTTTGAATCTACCATCACTTGTTAGAAGTCCAATACTAAGCTCTTTATCTTTTCCTATTGGAATAATACTACTGATCTTTTCTTTTTCTAATATTGTTGGAATGAACTTTTGAATTATTCCAGGTTGATTTCCTGAAAACTCCCATTTGACTAAAGCTATTTTTCCGCAATTTGTAACTACAATAACTTTTGGATTTTTTTCTATAGGCCATATTAATCTTGCTGGTATTGGTGCATCTCCAAGATTACAGCTTTCATCTAAATGTAATCTTCCTAGAAGTTGTGGGCTTACTATTTTTACTTGATTGTCATTTTGTATCATTAATCTACTTTCACGAGGTAGATTTTCATATGCTTTTTTTCTTTGCAATTCTGCATTAGGTCTCAGACTTGCGTTCCTTTGTGCTAATAACTCATCACCGCCCTCAATTAATTTGGTCTTTCTTTTGGACCCAAATTGCTTTCTTAATCCTTTTAGTTCTTCGATCATTGCTTTTAACAATTCGTCTCTGTCATTAAGAACAATTTCTAAGCAACTTTTCTTTTCCTTTAGTTCTTCTAACTCGTTATATAAACTTTGAGTTTCTAGATTTGTTAACCTTCTTAAAGGCATTGAAAGTATTCCATCAGCTTGTTTCTCAGTTAAATCTAGTCGAACCATAAGTCTTGTTCTAGCCTCCATTGCATCTTTAGCACTTTCAATCATATCTATTACATTTCTAACATTTTCTAAGGCTTTTAATAGTCCTTCAACTATTTCAAGCCTTTCTAATGTTTTTAATAGATTATTTTTTGTTCTTCTAATAATTGTTAACTCTCTAAACTCCAAGAAAATATCTAAGAATTTCTTAAGTGATAATTGTTTAGGCTGTCCATTAACAATTGCTAGTAAGGTTGCACCAAAATTACTTTGAAGAGAAGTTCTTTGATATAAAGTATTTAATATTTTTTCAGGGTTACTGTCTCTTCTTAGTTCTACTACTATTCTCATTCCTTCTCTATCACTTTCATCTCTTATATCGGCTATACCTTCTACTTTTCCATTATTTACCATCTCTGCTAATTTTTCTATCCAATTAGATTTACTAATTTGATAAGGTAATTCAGTAATGATTATTGCATTTTTTTTGTGTTTTCCTTTCCCTGGATTAATTTCTTCGATATGAGCTATTCCTCTCATTGGAATACTCCCTTTTCCCTTTAAATATGTCTCTTTAACACCAGTTCCGATTAGGACCTCTCCCCCGGTTGGGAAATCAGGTCCTGGAATTATGCTTAGTAACCTTTCCTCTGAAATATTAGGCTTTTTAATTATTTCTATTAATGCATTAATAACTTCATTAATGTTGTGCGGTGGAATGCTCGTTGCCATGCCTACTGCAATGCCAGAGCACCCATTAAGAATCAGAAAAGGTAATTGAGCTGGTAATACAATTGGCTCCTGTTGTGAAGAATCAAAGTTTGGTGCAAATTCAACAGTATTTGAACCAAGTTCCCCAAGCATTGCTTCATATGCGATTGCTGCTAAGCGAGTTTCTGTATATCTCATTGCAGCAGGTGGATCATCATCTACAGATCCAAAATTTCCATGTCCATCTAAAACTGGATATCTGCTTGCAAAACTTTGAACAAGCCTTACTAAGGCATCGTAAACCGCTTGATCTCCATGAGGGTGGTATTTACCAAGTACATCCCCTACTACCCGAGCACATTTTTTAAAGGGTCTTTCTGGAGTTAATCCTAATTCATGCATTGCATAAAGAATCCGCCTTTGTACAGGCTTCATCCCATCTCTTGCATCAGGCAATGCTCTTCCAACGATTACGCTCATCGCGTATTCGAGGTACGACCGCTGCATTTCGTGATGCAGTGAAATAGCTTGCAGGCGCTCTTCCATCCAGATAATTGAGGATTCTTAGAAGGCCTAAGGATTCAAGAGTACAGACTTATTTCATTTTGCACCAGTTTTTGTTATCACTTATTTTGAAAGTTTGAGTTAGCCAAAGCCTTGGCGATTGAAGTTGCAAGTTTTGGACTTTTAAATAGCTCTTTTGTTGCTTCTTGAAGCTTGTTACCCCAAAGCTGTTCTTTTTGATGTATTTGTGAAACGTAATTAGGATTTAAATTCAATGCTTCTTTAGCAAGTTTTATAGATTCTTCATTGTTGATATGAATACTATTTAGCGCTGCTGCCAATGCAAGTTTTGGCTCAGCATCATTTGTGATTCCTAGGACTTTCCGCCATAGGTAAATTGCTTTTTTGATGTTATTCATCTCGTAATGAACAAGACCTTGATTATTAATTGCTTGCCAGAAATTAGGTTTTAGCTCAGACGCCTTTTGAAATGCTTTTAATGCAGAATTGGTTTTGTTTAGAATAAACTTTGCATTTCCTAACTGAAAATATGCAGTTGGATTGTTTGGATCAATTTTTAAACCTGATTCAAGTGATGTAATAGCATATTTAGGTTTTTTTAGGTTTAATGCTATTGATGCTTCTGCAAACCAAATATTAGCTAGTGAAGAGTTATATGATTTTGCTTTTTGAATTGATAAAAGTGCATCTTCGAGTTGATTAGTTTTCATTTGACCTTCTGCAAGTATTATCCAAAGCTCTACTTTTTCTGGATTAAGACTAACTGCTAATTTAGCAAGATTAGTGCCTTGCTTTATTGGTCCAAACCTAATGAATTTAGCTGCCATATCTCCTATACTTAAACCTGTGACTTTTAGCTCTTTAGTATTTGGCTCATAAACACTTGGAATAAAAGCAAATGATCTTTGATTAGGTATTAATATATTAAAATTTAAAACTGCTAAAACAATTATATATGTCTTTTTCATTGAAATAATACTGTATTTAGGCATAAAACTATTCCTTATTTTTCTAGCTTAGTACAATTAACAGCTTTATTTCCTAACTTTGCATTACGCCTCCACATCCAAGGTTTAATCCTTTTTAATGCAGAGTTTTTTAGCTTTTTTTTCCATGTCTCATCATCCCATGCCAATATTTTATCTTTACTGAGATTTAGCACCCATTCATGAGGCTGCACATCTGGGTCTTTGCTACTCACCATTGTTTGGTGATTCCATGGACAAACGTCTTGACATATATCGCATCCCGCAATCCATTTACCCATTGACTTTTCAATATTTTCTGGAAGTTTAGGATTTCGATTTTCAATATTGTGATATGCAAGACATTTTTGAGCATTCACTACAAAAGGCTCTGTAATTGCATGTGTTGGACAAGCTTCAATACATTTTTGACAATTGCCGCATAGAGGAGTTGAAGGCTTATCAGGAGTTAGAGCTTCTGTGCAAAGTAAATATCCCAAGACCATCCAAGAACCATGTTTCTTATCAATCAAATTACTGTTTTTGCCTATCCATCCGATCCCAGCTTCTTCTGCCCATGCCTTTTCTAGAAGTGGAGATGAATCTACACAAATTTTCCATTTACAATTAGCTTTTCTTTGCTCTAGCCATCGTCCTAATTTTTTGAGTCTTTTTTCTAAAACTTTGTGATAATCATTGCCCCATGCGTAGCGAGCAACTAACAATTTGTCTGGATCACTTATTTTTGCATCAATGTAATAATTCAGTCCTACTACGAGAACACTTTGCACATCCTTTAAAAGTGTTTGTATGCTTTGACGTCTTGGGGCTTCCATCCATCTCATATCACCGTGATAGCCAGCATCTAGCCATCTCTGTAGCGCAGCTGTGCGCATCTTTATTCGATTGCTTCCGGGGATTCTGGCTATGCCTACAGGACTGAATCCGTGACGCTTTGCCTCCTCTTTAAAATCATGTGAAAGCTTGTCTTGGGTTTCCAACATGGCCAAAATTCATCAAAAAAGAGAAGAGTTTTGCTTCATCTTTCATTATTTCCATTAATAAAAGCTTATTGCTAAATGAAATTGGTTAACTTAGTTGAATAATCTAATTCAAGGGTTTTAGAAACTTTTTGGTTCAGTCATCTCCTAGACAAGATCTTTCCTTAGCCTCAAGGTTGCAGCAAGATCTTAAGAATGACCTTATAGCTGGGTTGTTAGTTGTCATTCCATTGGCGACCACCATTTGGCTGTCAACGATAGTTAGCCGCTTTGTGCTTGCTTTCCTTACGTCTATACCTAAGCAATTAAATCCATTTATTACTCTTAACCCACTTTTGCAAGATTTGATCAATCTTGCTCTTGGCTTAACTGTCCCTTTATTAGGAATACTTTTAATTGGATTGATGGCAAGGAATTTTGTAGGACGTTGGTTGCTTGAATTTGGAGAAGGGACTCTTTCTAAGATTCCATTCGCAGGCTCAGTTTATAAAACTTTAAAGCAACTCTTAGAAACTTTTCTAAGAGACAATTCTAAAAGATTTAGAAGAGTTGTTTTGGTTGAATATCCTCGTGAAGGACTATTTAGTGTTGGTTTTGTTACTGGCTTGGTTGGTCCATCACTTCAACCAGAATTAAGTCAACCACTACTTAGTGTATTTATTCCTACTGCGCCAAATCCAACTACTGGCTGGTATACCTTAGTCCCTGAGTCGTCGGTTAAAGATTTAAATATTTCAGTTGAGGATGCCTTCCGTACCATTATCTCAGCAGGAATTGTTAACCCAGATGAGAGAAATACTTCAATTAATACAAGTTTTTCTAGCTTATTTGCACAATTAAGATCTAATCAATCCCAATCGTCTGTTTCTAATTAGACTTGTAACTCATTCTTTTCTTTCATTTTTGATAATGCAATCTCGATCTATTTCTAGAGAAATTGCACTTTTGGTATTAGGTCAGATTTCAGATAAACAAATTAATAACATAGAAGATATATCACTCGAAGATTTATTAATGCTTGGCCTTGAAACTCTTATGAATCATTTGAGGGAGCAATTAGATTTCTGTGCTGTTCAGCTTGAATCAGCGCAAGAGCAATTACTGGATAGTGAATTGGAAAGCTGTGAGAAAACATCAGCTTCTAAAATTAGAAATCATTTAGAGACTTCTTTAAATCACTCACGAGATATTATAAATAGTTTGTCTGATAGCTTAGAATTAACAACACTCTTGGCTTTATCTGATCAAGTTAATATTCGGGAAGATGCAATTCAAAGGGTAAGTTTAGTTTTGCAAAATTTACAGAGTATTAATTTAAATCTAGATGAAGTTATGGATGGATGGCGATTAAAACGTTTGCCAAGAATTGATCAGGATATTCTCAGACTTGCATATATAGACATACATATATTAAATGCTCCAATTGCTGTTGCTTGTAATGAAGCTGTAAATCTTGGTAATAAATATAGTGATAAACAAGGAAGGCGAATGATTAATGGTATTTTAAGGAGACTACAAAATTCTGATTCAATTAATATTGCCTAATGTCTAGCGACGAACTTCCCAATAATCAAAATGCTCTTTCTTCTAAAGAGACAATAGAGGAAAATCAATCAGATAATTTAAATTTAGAAGAACAAGAATCATTAGATTGGGCAAAACAAGCTTTTGAAAAATTAAAACAGAAACAGTTAGAAAAGAAAGAAGCTCTTTTCAAAGAGAGTAATTCACTAGCACAAGTTACTGAGGAAACTCAAGAAACAAATAATCTACAATTAAAAAATAAAATTAATAATGTAGATAAAGATGATTGTTTAAATGATTCATCTAAAGATATTTTAAAAGATATAGAAGATTCAGGATTAGGAGAATTTGATGATTCTTTTACATGGTCTGCAGGGGTATTGGCAGCTCAAGGTAAGGAGCCTGATAGTATATCTTTAGAAGATATTGATTGGTTAAAGAGATTACGACAAGGATTGGAAAAAACTAGAAAAGGTTTTGTAACAGATTTACTTGAAAAATTTGGAGATGATCCACTTACACCAGAAGTTCTAGATGATTTAGAAGCTTTACTTTTAAGAGCTGATGTAGGTGTAAATGCAACAGATCAAATAATTACTGCATTGCGAAGAAGATTAAATGAAGAAGTTCTAGATTCTAAGGAGGGCTTTAGATTTTTAAAACAGCAACTCTGCCAAATTGTTAATAAACCGATTAAAAATAGCAATCAAGAAGTACTTGCTCCAAAACATAAATCTTTAAATATTTGGTTACTTGTAGGCGTGAATGGTGTAGGTAAGACAACCACATTGGGAAAACTTGCCCATCTTGCTTTACGAAGTGGATATACTGCATTAATTGCTGCAGCTGATACTTTTCGTGCAGCTGCAGTTCAACAAGTCCAAATATGGGGACGTAGAAGTGGTGTTTCTGTAATAGCTAATGAAACTCCTAATGCTGATCCTGCAGCTATTGTTTTTGATGCAATAGGTGCGGCTAAATCTAAAGAAATTGAATTGTTGTTAGTAGATACTGCAGGTCGACTTCAAACAAAAAATAATTTGATGGAAGAATTGGCAAAAATCAGACGTATTATTGATCGTCTTGCTCCAGAAGCAATAGTTGAATCACTTTTAGTGCTTGATGCTAGTCAAGGTCAAAATGGTTTGAATCAGGCAATGTCTTTTGCTGAATCTGCCAATTTAACAGGTGTAGTTATTACAAAGCTTGATGGATCTTCTAGGGGAGGAGTTGCTTTTGCAGTTGCCTCTGAAGCAAAATTACCAATTCGATTTA
Organism: Prochlorococcus marinus str. MIT 9211; assembly: GCF_000018585.1. Taxonomy (NCBI): domain Bacteria; kingdom Bacillati; phylum Cyanobacteriota; class Cyanophyceae; order Synechococcales; family Prochlorococcaceae; genus Prochlorococcus; species Prochlorococcus marinus. The sequence continues at coordinate 13,305 of NC_009976.1, forward strand.
TAGGGGCAGGAGAACGGCTACAAGATTTAAAACCTTTTAATAGTTTTGAATTTGTTGAGGCTCTTTTGGCAAATCGTTGACATTGCAGCTTATTTCTATATTTTTTGCTATTTTTTTAGTTCTGCATTAATACTGCAGTGAGTACTAACCCTGTCAGTCCACATTCAAAAACAACGCTTCACAATAGCTTGCAATCTTCTTCTGCTTATGAATCTTTGCGAGATCTTTTAGAAAGCTTATCTAGAGAACAAAGTCGTAATCAAGAATTATTGTCTTCTATTTGTTTTGCTCTGAGAAACTTTACTAATTTAAATAGGTTCTTAGAGCTTGTGCCTGTTGTTGCCTCTCGTTTAGTTGGGGTTGAAGGTTCCTTATTAGTTCCTTTTCACTTAGATGGTCGGATATGGAAGGATCAAATACATAGTATTTCTGGAGATCTATCAGAAAAATTAATAAAGCAATTTTGTGAGTTTCCTCAGGGTCAAATTTGTGGCTTTGCGTCTGATGAGAAGCAATTGCTTCTGATGGATAGTTTGGTTCAGAGAAATTTGGCCAATGCTGGCATCTTTGTTACATCACTTGTTGCAAGAGGTAAGCAACTAGGAAGACTTTATGTTTTTGAACCTAAGTCCCCTTTGGTTTGGAGTGATATAAACAGGCGACATATTCAAATTATTGCTGATTTAGCAGCTGTAGCAATAGAAAATGACTTTTTTACCCAAGAGACACGTCGACATGAGACTGTTGATCGACAGTTAAGCATCGGTGCTGAAATCCAGGCTCAATTACTTCCTGATCATTGTCCTGTTATTGAAGGAATTGAATTAGCTGCAAAATGTAGAACTGCTTTTCAAGTAGGTGGTGACTATTACGACTTTATGCCGACCCGACCTGAGTTGAATGGCAGGCGAAGAGAGCGAGGCAGATGGGCTTTGGTAGTTGGAGATGTTATGGGTAAAGGTTATTCCTGCTGGCTTATTGATGACGATGCTTAGAGGGATGCTGAGGGCAGAGGTACTTAGTGGATTGCCACCCGATCGCATTCTTCATGATCTAAATCAATTGGCTTTGGATGATTTGGCTCAGTCTCATAGATTTGTGACCCTTTTTTATTCTGATTATGACCCTAGATCTAGGAGATTGCGTTTTGCTAATGCTGCTCATAATCCACCACTGCTTTGGAAAGAAGAGCAAAAAACTATTTGCAGATTAGATGCTCCAGGTCTTTTGATAGGACTGCAACCAGAAGCTGAATATGTGTGTGGAGAAATTATTCTTCAACCTGGAGATATTATTTTGTATTACACGGACGGTGTTACAGAAGCCCCTGGCATGACAGGCAAACGTTTTGATGAGACTAGGTTGATATCTTTGCTTGAGGATGCTGCTCGCCAATCTATAGGGGCTCAAGAAATTTTAGAAATGCTTTTTAAGCGCCTGGACCGCTTTGTTGGTAATGATCATCATTTAGAAGATGATGCTTCTATGGTTGTTTTAAAAGTAAATGAGGAATTAGTGCTCCCGCATGTAAATAATTCTTATGACTGACAATTCCATAACAAACTGCTTTATTAGAGATAAAAGAATTGGGATTAAAAAATTTGGGAAAACCTTGGAGCGATCGATTCGAAGTAGGCCTTCATCCTTTTATAGAGAGTTTTAATGCTTCTATAAAGTTTGATTTTCTTCTTTTGCAAGAAGATCTTGATGGATCAATAGCTCATGCAAGGATGCTAGGCAAAACAGGCATAATTAATGCTGATGAAGCATCTCAACTTGAAAAAGGCTTAAACCAGATTCGTTTAGAAGCATCCCAAGGTGTTTTTAATGCTGATCAACCTGCTGAGGATGTTCATTTCGCTGTTGAGAACAGATTAATAGAACTTTTAGGACCGCTTGGAAAGAAACTGCATACTGGTAGAAGTAGAAATGATCAAATAGCTACAGATATAAGATTATGGTTGCGACGAAAAATTGATGAAATCAATTTTGATTTAGAAAATATTCAAAAGATTTTGTTGGGCCATGCAGAAAAGAATTTGTATACACTTATTCCTGGATATACGCATTTGCAAAGAGCTCAACCTGTTTCATTAGCTCATCATTTACTTGCATATCTTGAAATGTTTCAGAGAGATAGAGATCGTTTGGTCGAAGTCAAAAGTCGAGTTAATACCTCTCCTTTGGGAGCAGCTGCCTTAGCAGGAACTTCTTTACCAATTGACAGGCTATATACAGCAGATCAATTAAATTTTACTAGTATTTATTCCAATAGTTTAGATGCAGTAAGTGATCGTGATTTTGCAGTTGAATTTATTGCTGCATCTTCATTAATTATGGTTCACTTAAGCCGATTATCAGAAGAAATAATTTTTTGGTCTAGCGAAGAATTTTCGTTTGTAAAATTAACCGATCGATGCGCAACTGGTAGCAGCATAATGCCTCAAAAAAAGAATCCTGATGTACCTGAACTTGTTAGAGGAAAGTCAGGAAGAGTCTTTGGCCATCTCCAAGCTTTGTTGGTCATGCTCAAAGGTCTGCCTCTTGCATATAACAAAGATTTTCAGGAAGATAAAGAGGCTCTTTTTGACACAGTAGTGACTGTTAGAAATTCTCTTCAAGCAATGTCTATTCTCTTAGAAGAGGGTTTGGAGTTTTCTTTAGATCGCCTGGGATCAGCCGTGGAATCGGATTTTTCTAATGCAACTGATGTGGCAGATTATTTAGTTTCTAAAGAAGTCCCTTTTAGAGAGGCTTATCAGATTGTTGGACGTTTAGTAAAGCTTTGTATGAAAGAAGGTATTTTGCTTAAGGATCTTTCTTTTGATCAATGGCAGGATATGCACCCTGCTTTTGATCAGGATATATATAAAAGGTTAACTCCAGAACATGTAGTCGCCTCGAGGATTAGTCAAGGCGGAACAGGCTTTGCTCAAGTGTCTGCACAGTTGGAAAATTGGCAAAATCAGTTTTCTTCTTTGAAAGAATGATCTCTTGCCTCTTAGAGGCTAATTGGTATTAATATCAAAGCGTAAATAATTTTTAGTACAATTATTTACTTATGGCTTTTTAAGCCTTTTTGGCACATTTATTTTTTCGGTCCAATTTTCAAGTGAGTATTTTTGTTGGCAACTTGCCCTTCCGCGCTGAGCAGGAAGATGTGATTCAATTGTTTGCTCCTTTTGGAGAGGTCGCAAACTGTTCTTTACCACTAGAACGCGACACAGGTCGTAAAAGGGGTTTTGCATTTATTGAAATGGCAGATGAGGCGGCTGAGTCATCAGCTATCGAAGCCCTTCAAGGTGCTGAATTAATGGGTCGTCCATTAAGAATTAATAAGGCAGAACCTCGTGGCGGTGGTGGTGGTCCTCGCAGAGGCGGCTATGGCGGCGGCGGCTATGGCGGCGGCTATGGCGGTGGTGGTCAAGGCGGCTATGGCGGCGGCTATGGCGGCGGTGGCGGTCAAGGCGGCTATGGCGGCGGTGGCGGTCAAGGCGGCTATGGCGGTGGTGGTCAAGGCGGCTATGGCGGCGGTGGCGGTCAAGGCGGCTATGGCGGTGGTGGTCAAGGCGGCTATGGCGGTGGTGGTCAAGGCGGCTATGGCGGCGGCGGCTATGGCGGCGGCTATGGCGGTGGTGGCGGTCAAGGCGGCTATGGCGGCGGTGGCGGTCAAGGCGGCTATGGTGGTGACCAAGATCCTGGACAACGATCTTCTGGCGCTAAGGGATGGGAGGACCGTAGTTATGGTTCTTCTGATACTTCTGATAGAGATGAAAATCGCAGTAGGCGTAGACGAGGAGCCGCTTCAGAAACTGATGAGACTTCTGATTATGGTGGAGCAGAAGGTTAATTATTTAAAGCCCAACTTCTTCTAATTGTTGGGCAGCTTTTTCTAAAATTATTAGTTTTGCGCTTGATTTTTGAGCTTTAGTGCTTAGGTTGTGTCTCCATGCACGAGCTCCAGGTACCGCTTGGACTAATTGAAGAAGATGTTTGCTTATATCCCAAAGCCTCCCTTCATTATCAAGGTGCTTTTGTGCATATGGAATTAAATTTTGAATAACTTGCGAAGCTTTTACTGGAAAATAATCCTCTCCATAAATTAACGAATCCATTTCTTGCCAAAGCATAGGATTTGAATATGCGGATCTTCCAACCATTGCCCCATCAAATATCTTTAAAGTTTTTACACATTCCTCTGGTGTATGTAAGCCGCCGTTGAACTCTATTTTTAATTCGGGACGCTTTAATTTTAATTTTTTAACTTTTAGATATTCCAATGGTGGAATAGTTCGATTTTGTTTTGGATTTAATCCTTCCAGCCATGCTTTGCGAGCATGAATTGCAAATCTGTCTGCTCCTGCTTTAGCTATTTGATCGACAAAAGAAAAAAGAAATTCCTCACTGTCAAAGTTATCAATGCCAGTTCTATGTTTGATTGTCACAGGAATTTGGGTTGCATTTTTCATGGCTTCTATGCATTTAGCGACTTGATTTGGAGTTGCCATAAGGCATGCACCAAAGTTGCCTGATTGCACTCTTGGACTAGGACAACCAAGATTTAGATTGATTTCGTCATATCCCCAATCTTCTGCAAGCTTGGCAGCGTCAGCTAGCTCTTTTGGATTATCTCCGCCAACTTGGAGTGAAATAGGGTGTTCAATTTCATCAAAATCTAAAAGACGCCTTCCTTTTTGATGTTGCAATGCTTTAGCTACAATCATTTCCGTATATAGCAATGACCTTCGGCTGACTTGTCGAAAAATTACCCTGAAATGCCTATCTGTGCAGTCCAGCATTGGCGCAATACTAAAACGATAGGCGTTAGTAATTCTTGGAGTGTAAGTGGCAACCATTTTGTTATGTTGCCTATCCAAGAGATAAGATCCTAAGTTTTTCTAGATAATTTTGGAACAATCTTTTTGATTTTATGTATAACAACTTTTTGTCGCTTAATCGTCGTTCAATCCTTTTAGGAATTTGGTCGGGATTCTTAGGGTTACTTTTTACTCCTAAAACAGTTTTTGCTGCTTCCAAAGCAGCAGATGAAGATTGGAATTTGACAGATGAAGACTGGAAAAAGCGTCTATCATTAGAGGCTTATAAAGTTTTAAGAGAAGAAGGAACAGAAAGACCTTTTTCTAGCTTGTTAAATGAAGAGAAGCGACTAGGAGTATTTCATTGTGCTGGATGTGATCTTCCTTTGTTTGAGTCGGCAAAGAAATTTGATAGTGGTACAGGATGGCCAAGTTTTTGGGAATCATTGCCCAATGCCATTGATACAAAAACAGACTTTAAATTGATTGTGCCTCGAACCGAGTATCACTGTCATCGTTGCGGAGGTCATCAAGGTCATGTTTTTAATGATGGACCTAGACCAACAGGAAAAAGATATTGCAATAATGGAATAGCACTAGCTTTTAGACCATCAAAGTAGCTGGATTTTTATTTGAGGATTAAAAAATTTTGTTTTGATGGGTGCGGGCTTCCGCAGCTTGTTATATGTGCGCATTAACCTTCAACATTAGTACAAAAGAATTTTCAATTAATTCATATGAATGACGAAGCCTCTACTCCAATCCAGGAAGATCTAAAAGAAGAATCTGCTGTTGATTTAGCTCAGGAGGCAAAGCCTACTAGTGATGAACCTTCACTATCAAACGTCGCAGAAGGTTCTCAAGAAGCTGGGGCAGAGACAGACGTGACTTCTTCAGATGCAAAGGATTCCTCTTCTCAAGCACTTGATAATGAAGCGCGACTTGAACAACTTGAAAGGGAACATGAAACATTAAACAGTCAATATATGAGAATTGCAGCGGATTTTGATAATTTTCGAAAACGACAAAGTCGAGATCAAGACGACCTTCGCTTACAACTTCAATGTAATACTTTGAGCAGTATTTTGCCTGTTGTAGACAACTTTGATCGAGCCAGGCAGCAATTAAATCCTGAGGGAGAAGAGGCACAAGCTCTACACAAAAGCTATCAAGGTCTTTATAAGCAACTGGTAGATGTTTTAAAACAGCTTGGAGTGGCCCCTATGCGTGTAGTAGGACAAACTTTTGATCCAAGTTTGCATGAAGCAGTTCTTAGAGAGCCAAGTGATGAATTGGCAGAAGATATTATTGTGGAAGAATTGCAGCGTGGCTATCACTTAAATGGTCGTGTTTTAAGGCATGCCTTAGTTAAGGTTTCTATGGGCCCTGGTCCAAAAGATGATGGTGAAGAAACTATTACGGAACAATCCTTGGAAGGGGACAATACTACTGATCAACAATCTTCAGAAAAATCGGATTGAGGAAATGTATTTGACTTGTCTTAACAAGCTATTTCATGACTAATGGCTGATTTTTACGACCTACTAGGAGTTAGTCGAGATGCTGATGCTGACTCATTAAAACGTGCGTATAGGCGACTAGCTCGTCAATACCATCCTGATATCAATAAAGAACCTGGAGCGGAAGAACGTTTTAAAGAGATAGGACGAGCATATGAAGTTCTTGGAGATCCACAAAAACGTGCAACTTATGACCAATTTGGAGAAGCTGGCTTAGGAGGAAGTGCTGGAATGCCAGATATGGGCGATATGGGTGGCTTTGCAGATCTTTTTGAAACTTTCTTTAGTGGTTTTGGTGGGGCTTCTTCTTCAGGTGCGAGATCTCAGCGTAGAGGACCTCAGCAAGGAGATGACCTGCGTTATGACCTGACTGTTGATTTTCAACAAGCTGTCTTTGGCCAAGAAACCGAAATTAAAATTCCTCATTTAGAAACTTGTGACACTTGCAATGGTAGTGGGGCTAAACCTGGTACTGGTCCTACCGCTTGCTCTACTTGTGGAGGAGCTGGGCAAGTTCGAAGAGCTACAAGAACGCCTTTTGGAAGTTTCACCCAAGTTGCAGAATGTCCTGCATGTAATGGATCAGGACAATTAATAGCTAATCCGTGCTCTAGTTGTGGTGGTCAAGGTGTCAAACAGATTCGTAAAAAACTTAGGATTAATATTCCTCCAGGAGTAGATACTGGAACAAAATTACGAGTTTCTGGAGAAGGTAATGCTGGATTAAGAGGAGGACCTTCTGGAGATTTATACGTTTTTCTTAAGGTGAAAAGTCATCCAAAATTAAGACGAGATGGTTTGACTATTCATTCAGAAGTAAATGTTAGTTATTTGCAGGCAATTTTAGGAGATACAATTGAAGTTGATACTGTTGATGGTCCAACAAATATAGAAATACCAATCGGCACTCAACCAAATGCAGTTCTTACCTTAGATAACAAAGGGATTCCTAAATTAGGAAATCCTGTAGCTAGAGGTAATCATTGCATTTTAGTCAAAATAAATCTTCCAACAAGGTTGACGGAAGATGAAAAGACTTTGTTAGAGCAATTAGCAACTTATCATTCTGCAAAAGGTGTACAACATCACCATCATAAGAGTGGCTTATTTGGAAAATTATTTAGCAATAATGAATAATGAATCTTCTTTAAATAATGTATATCTCAATCTTCGAGGAACTCCTTGCCCAGTTAATTTTATTAAGTCTTCGTTAGCTATTGAAAAATTAGATTTTAATCAATCATTAACCATTGATTTAGATAAGGGTGAACCAGAAAAGATGGTTCTTCCAGGTTTAAGGGACGCAGGACATAAAGTCAAAGTTATACTTGATGAAATTGATTGGCTTAGAATAAGGGTGATTTCTAGTGAAGAATAAAATTAATCAAATTGAAGGGATTGTTGTTTCAAAAAAGGCTAATTATTTATTTGTGGATATTGATACTAATCATCTTTCAACCAATATATTAGAAGATTTAGATATAGAAGTATCTAGTAGACTTTTATGCACACAAAGAAGTCGATTAGCCTATTCTGAATCTTTTGTTAGTGTTGGAGATAGAGTATTAGTAGAAGCTATTAGTTTCTCGAAAGCAACAGGTGTAGTATGTAAGATATTTCCTAGATCAAGTTTTTTTGAACGCCCTCCAGTGGCTAACATCACTAATATTTTTGTTTTGATATCTTTAGATCAGCCGAGATTTGATTATGATCAAGCAAGCCGCTTTTTATTAACTGCAGAAAATACTAGGCAAAAAGTAAGTTTAATTTTAACTAAAAAAGATTTAATTACTCAGAATCTATTAAATCAATATCTTGATAGATTAAATCAATGGGGATATAATCCTTATCCAATATCTGTAAAGACTGGAGATGGTGTGCAGAAGCTAAAGAATACATTGACAAATTCAAAAATAGGAGTTTTCTGTGGACCTTCTGGCGCAGGAAAAAGTAGTTTACTTAATTATCTTTTACCTTATGCTTCTATTCCAGTTGGTGATTTATCTAAAAAATTGAGTAGAGGAAAACATACAACTCGAAATGTAGAGCTTTTTCAGTTAACTAATAACTCTTTGATTGCTGACACCCCAGGATTTAATAGACCTGAAATAGATATTGATCCAAAGGAACTTGCTTTTTTATTTCCTGAAATAAGACAACAAATTCATACCAATCGATGTAAATTCAGAGATTGTCTACATTTAGGCGAACCAGGTTGTGCCTTAGATAAAAAATTTGAGAGGTATTCAAATTACAAACAATTTTTAAAATTAATGATTAATCGCCGTCGTCAATACCAGGCAGGTTGAGATTCAAACCACCTGTTAATTCTTGCATTCTTTCTTTCATGGTAGAAGTTGATAATTCGTGCGCATCTTTCAATGCTTCTAAAATTGCTATTTCAGCCTTTTCTTTTCCTTCGAGCAAGATAGAAGGGTCTATTTCTATTCTAAGTGGGAGTTGATTGCCTGATAGACAGATAGACACTCGACCATCTTGATTTTTCCCTTCTAACTCCATTGCATCAAGCTCTTCTTGAAGTTTTTGTGCATCTTGTTGGATTTGTTGAGCTTTTTTAAATGCTTCTGTTAGTTGTCCAAAATTTGGGAGTCCGAAAGCTGCCATGTTTTTGATCAGTGAATTTTTAGATTAAGCTATTTATTAAAAGCCAATCTTTTTTACTTCTGGTTGAAGTATAAAGCCATGCACATCTAGAACTTTTTTTTGAACGATCGAAATTAGTTTAGAAATATCCTTGGCAGTTGCATGGTGTGTATTAACAATAAAATTAGCGTGTATTTTCGAGATTTCTGCACCACCAATACGAAATCCTTTTAAACCAAGACCCTCAATGATTTGACCTGCTTTTAGTGGCTCTGGATTACGAAAAACACTCCCGCAACTGGGTTGATTATATGGTTGTGTTTTTAAGCGATGATTCAGATTGCTATTTGTGAGACGTGTTAATTCGTTTTGATCGTGACCTGGCTCTAGTTCGAAACGTGCTGATAAAACAATTAATTCTTCGTTTTGAAGAACACTATTACGATATGAAAAACCCAGATCTTTTTTTGTTAATTCGAATTCTTTGCCCTCTTTGATGGATATTACTTTGACCGAATGCAGTCTGTCAGCTGTACAATTCCCTTGAGCACCTGCATTCATAACTACGGCACCTCCTACTGTGCCAGGAATTCCTACGGACCATTCCAGTCCATGAAGACCAGCTTTTGCTGCACGTCTAGCCAAGACAGGTATTGATTCACCTCCTAGAGCTATTACTGATCCAGATACATTGTTAATCTTGCATCCTTGTAATTTTTTCATGCATAAAGTAATTCCTTTTAAAATTTGGTCATTTATTAAAAGGTTAGAGCCAGCTCCAATTGCTTGACATCGTAAATTATTGTTTTTAGACCAGGTAATTAATTCTTTGACCTCATCGATTGTCTGAGGTTCTGCTAACCATTCAGCAGGGCCGCCTACTCTCCAAGTGGTGAAATTTCCTAAAGAAACTAGAGGTTTAATAATTTCCTGTATCACCTTTTAGGCTACTAGATGTTTAGACTGGTTTTTATTAGTTTTTGACTTCTCTAGTAATTTTTTAGACAACATATTAATATTACCTGCCCCCATAAATAGAATGAGATCATCTTTTATGGTGTTTTTTTTAATGATACTTTCGAGTTCTTTCATGTTAGTAGAAGTATAAATACTGATGTTCGGATGCTCTTTTTTTATTAATGAAAAAAGGGAGTTAATACTGACATCACTAATCATCTCTTCTCCAGCACTATAGATGGGTGCGAGAAAAACAATATCAGCTTTTCCAAGAGATTTTGCAAAATCTTTTATTAAATGCTTAGTCCGAGTATAACGATGAGGTTGAAAAACAACTACTAATCTTTTTGATATTTTAGGTAGCCAATTGGTTTTTGTATTGATCATTAGCCTAGCGGTTTCAATTGTTGCATTTATTTCACTAGGATGATGCGCATAATCATCAACAATTTGCCTGCCTTGCCATTGACCTTTAAAATCAAATCTTCTATTAGGAGGTTTAATATCTTTGAGACTATTTTTTAATTCAGAAAATGATAAGCCTGCAAGCCTGCATGCTGCTATTGCGCCAACCGCATTGCTAAGATTATGTAATCCAGGTAATGGAACTGTTATTTCACCTAAAAAAGTTTCTTTTTCGTAGAAATCAGCAGTTGTTTCATTGCCATTTATGGAAGTTGGTATGCCTGAGAAATCAACACCTTTTATCGTTTGTGTAGACCACCAATTGATATTTTTATTTGACTTATTTTGAAGATTAGGACAATCATGGTTGGCCAAAACTTTTTTGCAGCTTTTGCTAAATTTTTCCATAGTTTCTTTCAAAGATTCAAGATCTTTATAGTAATCTGTGTGATCTAATTCAATATTAGTGATTATACCTATATCTCCTTCAAACTTTACTAGTGTTCCATCAGATTCATCTGCTTCTGCAACAAGAAATTTACCCTTTCCTGCATGTCCATTGCTTTTGTAGAAGGGAACAACTCCGCCAATAAGCGCCGTGGGGTCTTCTTTATTTAATGCCAAAAGAGTTGTAATTATTGTGCTTGTAGTTGTTTTGCCATGACTTCCAGCCACTACAATTGATGGCTGTTGTTTAATCAGCCAAGCGAGAATATCAGAACGATGAAAGACTTTTAATTTTTGTCTATAAGCTTCTTGCAATTCTGGATTTGCTTTGAATATGGCAGAACTAATTATTATGATTGGTTTAGTCTCCATATTTTTACATATTATTTGAATATTTTTCGCACTTTGATTGGTAAATGTTTGAACTCCATGATTACTTAACTCTGCCATTGCATTATTACTTTTTTGGTCTGAACCTGATATGGAGTAGCCGCGCTTAACCAAGATCAGCGCTATTGCGGACATCCCAATACCTCCAATACCTATGAAATGGATATGGCGCACGTCTTTTTGAATGCTTATTCGTAAGTGAGACTTGATTGAACAATAACGGTCTCTTGCCTAGAAGGCCCATTTTTAAAATTTTTCATAGTGAATTTTTCGTTTTTACTGGCTTTTAGATGTGACTTTTGTAGGAACCTCTTAAAGAATTAAAGAAATGCGCCGTATTTCTGTATGATCACAGGCCCGTTTCTCTTCCGATTTAGCCGGCTTTCAAAATGACCTTACGTGTAGCGATTAATGGATTTGGCCGAATTGGTCGTAACTTCATGCGTTGTTGGTTGAGTCGAGGCTCTAATACTGGCTTAGAAGTTGTTGGTGTCAATGTAACTTCTGACCCTAAGACCAATGCCCATTTGCTTAGATATGACTCTATTCTTGGCGAACTCAAGGACACTGAAATTGGTTATACAGATGACAATTTTATAATCAATGGAAAAGAGATCAAATGCTTTTCTGATAGGAACCCTTTAAATTTGCCTTGGAAGGATTGGGGAGTAGATCTTGTAATTGAGTCAACTGGTGTTTTTAATACTTATGAAGGGGCCAGTAAGCATTTAGCTATAGGAGCTAAGAAAGTTATTCTTACAGCTCCTGGTAAAGGTGATGGCGTTGGTACTTTCGTTGTTGGAGTGAATGCAGATCAATATAATCATTCAGATTTTAATGTTCTTAGTAATGCGAGTTGTACGACGAACTGTCTTGCACCAGTAGTGAAGGTTTTAGATCAAACTTTTGGAATTAACAAAGGTTTGATGACTACAATCCATAGTTATACAGGTGATCAAAGAATTCTTGATAATAGTCACCGTGACCTTAGAAGAGCTAGAGCTGCAGCAATGAACATAGTGCCTACTTCCACTGGAGCAGCTAAAGCTGTGGCGTTAGTTTATCCGGAAATGAAGGGCAAGTTAACTGGAATTGCAATGAGAGTTCCTACTCCTAATGTTTCTGCAGTTGATATAGTTTTTGAAGCTGGTTGTTCAATTACTGCAGAAGATATTAATGCTGCTATGAAAACTGCTTCTGAGGGGTCTATGAAGGGAATTATTAAATATGGAGATCTTCCATTAGTCTCTAGTGATTATGCCGGAACTAATGAATCTTCTATTATTGATACTGATTTGACTATGGCTATTGGTAATAACATGGGCAAAGTAGTTGCTTGGTACGATAATGAGTGGGGATATAGTCAAAGGGTTGTAGATTTAGCAGAAATTGTTGCTAAGAATTGGAAGTAATTGGTTTCAAAGAAATTAATTACTTATTTTGAAAATGTTCAAAGTCTAAATAATTTTTAGAATCGATTTCTTTTCCATTCTCCCAAAGAATTTCGGGAGAACCCTGTTTTACATCGCCAATAATTTTACTCAATGGCATTATTTTTATCCATTCATTTGCCCATTCCAGCGGCAAACTGATTACAAGCTCATAGTCTTCACCTCCATTAAGACACCATTTATCCCAATGATTCCCTTTAGGCCAATCTTTATGAGTAGGAAGATTATTAGTTCTTATAATTGCTTTGCAGTTACTGCTTATGCAAATACTTTTAATTGCTTCTAATAGTCCATCACTGCTATCAGTTCCTGCAGCTCTCCAAGGAATCTTTGTAGGCTTGCAATTGATTAGTGACTTCAGAGCTTTTATTGGCGCTGAAGGATGTTGGTGACTTTCGATAGCAATTGCTTTTAATTCATCACTTACATGCTTAGTTTCTAAGACTTTATCCTCAAGAAGTAATGCGAGGCCTAAGCGACTTAGTCCATGAGGACCACTTGTCACAAGACAATCTCCGGGGATTGCATGAGACCTATGCAGATCTAATGGTCCTTGAGAACCTATAGCGGTAATCGAAATTACTTTTTCATTTCCTTTAGATATATCACCACCTATTAACTTGCCACCATAAACCTCCAATGCATTTGTCATTCCTTTGTATAAACGATTTACCCATGACCAAGATGTAGAAGGTGGTGCTATTAGGCCAATGGTTACTGATAAGACTTTATCTAATCCACTAGAGGCAAGATCAGAGAAATTACTTGTTATTGCTTTCCAACCAATATCTTCAGGAGTCATGGTTCTCGAACTGAAATGAACTTTTTCCACCATTAAGTCTGTATTTATAATTAAGTCCTTTTTGCAATTTTTTATTAATGCTGTGTCATTATCAATTTGCCCATCATCCATATATTTTTTAAGGCGATTGAGTATTTCTCTTTCACCAATTTCTAATAGCGTTTCACTTGATCCTGAAGATTCAGGCATGTGACTTTAGTTTTTCCGATCCATTTAGGACTTTGATAGAAATTATTTGATCATTCACTCCTAATTCATTGAGAATTTCATTCCCTTCGATTACATAGCCAAAGGCTGCATTTCTTCCATCAATTAAGTTTCTGCCTGCAGGATTTAGCTCTGCTTCATATAGAAAAAAGAAGAATTGAGATGAGCCATCATCCAGTGCTTGTTCTGAATGTGCCCATCCAAGCGTTCCAAGAGTTGCGAAAGGAAGAGTGGGCGTCGAAGTATATAGTCCAAGCTCTTCAAATGTTTCGTTATAAATGGTTTCCGATTGTCCATCGACACGAATTTCTAAAGGCACATTCCGTTCTTGCTTTGTTTCAGGATCTATATATCCAATTTCAGGTCCTTTAGGATCACCAGTCTGCAGAACAAAGAATTCTTCAGCTCTATTCATAGGTAACCCATCGTAAAAACCTTTTTCGACTAAATCTACAAATGCTCCTGCGGTTAATGGAGCATTATAACCATCAATAACAGCATTCATTTTTCCTTTAGTGGTTTCAATAGATACAGTTGCTCTTCCAAGGAGTCGAGGCAAGTTATCAAATTCATTAGGAATTTTGTATGGAAATTCTCCTGGTAAGAATAGTGACTCAAGGTCTCCAATCTCTTGAAGGGCTTTGCGTCGTATATCTATGAATTTTGCTTTGTTTTTTGCGGTAGCTTGTTCATTCAGATTTTCAAGGTCTTCTTTTAAGGAAATAATGATTTGTTCCCCTTGCTTTTTGCTTGTATTCGGAATTGAATCAATAATTTTCTTCTTTCTATTATTCAGTAATGATTTACTTCTTGAGGTTGCTTTGCTAATTGCAGGCCAACGCCCTCCTCTCACTAAATCACTTGTTTCTTCAAGACCATTTTGTATTTCTCTTAAATCCTTTTGGTTTATAGGCAGGGCATTTCTCAATATTGCATATGGATCTTTAATTCGATTACCATTGGGGAGTGCAGCAATGGCAGGTTTATCCCAAACCAAGGCAAATGGGATAAATAATGTCAGAATTGCAAGTAAGAGAATTTTTTTTGTCATCTGATGTTTAAGTCATGCATGACTTTCGCACAGTTCTATGATCATTTGTGATGAATAGCGGAAATGATTTCAAGTAACGACTTCCGCACTGGTACCACAATTGAATTAGATGGTGCTGTTTGGCGTGTGATTGAATTTTTACATGTTAAGCCAGGAAAGGGCTCAGCTTTTGTGAGAACAAAGTTGAAAGCAGTACAAAGTGGCAGTGTTGTAGAAAAAACATTTAGGGCTGGTGAAATGGTCCCTCAGGCTTTGCTTGAAAAGACAACCCTTCAACATACTTATATGGATTCAGGGGACTATGTTTTTATGGATATGAGTAGTTATGAGGAAACCAGATTGACAGCCGCACAAATTGGTGAAAGTCGAAAATATCTAACAGAAGGTATGGAAGTTAATGTAGTCTCTTGGAATGAAAGGCCTCTTGAGGTTGAATTACCTAATTCAGTTGTGTTGACTGTTAAAGAAACTGATCCTGGGGTCAAAGGCGATACTGCGACTGGAGGAACTAAGCCAGCAATTCTTGAAACTGGTGCACAGGTTATGGTTCCTTTATTTATTTCAGTAGGTGAGAAGATCAAAGTTGATACACGTAATGATAGTTATCTAGGTCGGGAGAACTAATGACAATGAATCTTGATCACGATGAACTACATCGCTTGTTGGCCAAATTGGGTGACAGCGATATTCAAGAATTCCGTTTAGAAGGGCAGGATTTTCGTTTGGAAATCAAACGAAATATTGCTACTACTAGTAGCAGTATTTCAACTTCTAATGCCATTCAGCAGTCGACTTCTATTGAGGCAACACAACCTGCTGCTCCAATAATTGTTGAATCCATCTCTGAAAGTCCTAGTAACCCACCTCCTGCAGTAGCTGCTTCTCGGCCTGAATATCATGAAATTACGGCTCCTATGGTAGGAACGTTTTATAGGGCGCCTGCACCTGGAGAGCCAGTCTTTGTAGAAGTGGGTTCTCGCATAACAGAAGGACAAACAATTTGTATTCTTGAAGCAATGAAGTTAATGAATGAATTGGAATCTGAGGTCAATGGAGAAATAATCGAAATTTTGATTGAAAATGGTACTCCAGTTGAATTTGGCCAAGTTTTAATGCGAGTTAAACCTCTTTGAGCTTCTTTTGTGAATAATTAGATAACTCCCAAGCCACTTCTAAGGCTGACTTCATGCTTTTAAAGCAAGCAACTCCTTTACCAGCAATATCAAAACCTGTTCCGTGATCAGGAGAAGTACGAATAAATGGTAGGCCTAAGGTTGTATTAACTGCTGACTCAAATGCAATTAATTTGATTGGAATCAATCCTTGATCATGATAGAGAGCCAAAATACCGTCTGGGGCATTTGGATCTGGCTTACCTTGCCAAGACTTTGCAGCTGAAATCCAGCATGTGTCTGGGGACATAGGCCCATCAAGTTTAATATTTGGATGATTTTGTTTCCAAATTTCGATAGTGGGAATGATCCATTGAATTTCTTCATTACCTAGTTGGCCATTTTCTCCAGCATGAGGATTTAGACCTGCTATCAGTAATTTGGGCATATCTTTAAATTGTTGGCAAAAATCTAATAGTGTATTTAATTTTGCATTGATTATTTCGGGACTTAATTTTTTAGGAACAGCTTCTAAAGGTATGTGGGTAGTAGCAAGAAGGGTATTTAACCTCCAGGCATTGTGAGGTGATATTGCGGTAAACAGCATTGATGGTTTCTCAACATTTGTAAGTTCTCCTAAACGTTCAGTTTGTCCTGGATATTTATGTCCTGCCTGATGCCATGCATATTTCGCGATTGGTGCAGTTACAAGAGCTTTTCCTTGACCTTCCAGAATTAATTCAGTGGCTCGGGTAAGCCATTGAAAGCTAGCTTCGCCACTTGCTGTATTCGATTCTCCTATATAGATTTTCCCTTCACAAGGAATATCTTCTATGTCTAGAGAACCAGGGTCAGCTAAAGATTGAATACCTTGGGCTTTCAGTTTTGTATAGATCATTTCAATAGTCTGTTTGCATCCGACTAACAAAGGTTGCATATTTCTAGGTAAGTCCAAGGACCTAAGTGCTTTGAGGACTACCTCAGGCCCAATGCCTGCAGGATCTCCTAATGAGATAACCAAGCGGTCTTTGTGTTTATTGTTTGAATTACTCATCGCTATGTTGCGTTTATTGGCTTTAGGATTTTTGGTTTATGGCATAGGCATAGGCTTCAAAAATGGATGGCTTGTGATTCATTGGAGTCCGCTTTTACATGATGTGGGATTTACTGATGTGAATCGTGAAGAACCTATGAATTGGTCTGAATTTATTCGTCAAAGATTTGAGAAAAATGATTCATAAAGATTAATCTAAGGTTCATTTTTTGACTCATAAGATATTAAGCAATCTTTTAAACCTGATTTGTAGTCTGGGTGGATTAAAGAATATCCAAGCTCTTTGCAAAGAACTTTATTACTTACTTTTCGATTCTCTTGCCAGAATGAAAGAGCCATTGGGCTCATTGTTTCTGCTGCTATTTCAAATGATTCAATAGGAGGTAACTCTTGGTTGAGAAGGTAGGCAGCATATTGCATTACTTCTATGTTAGAAGCTGGAAAATTATCAGCCAAATTAATGATTTCAGGGTTTATACCTTGAGAAATCAAGTTAATCAAATGCAATATTCCGCCTGCTATATCATCTATGTGAATTCTTGAAAATACTTGACCGGGTTTATGTATGACTTTGCTTTTTTTATTCTTGATGGCTTCTAAGGTAGATCTACCGGGGCCATAAATTCCAGGCAATCGAATTATTTGAACTGGCAATCCTGAACTTTGCCAAGCTTTTTCACACGCGAGACGACGAATACTTCTGGCTTGTTTTGGATTTGCACAATCATTTTCATTTACCCAGGCACCTTTACAATCTCCATAGACGCCTGTTGTGGAAAGATATCCTGCCCATTTGAGGGGCATCTTTTTAATCGCAGCACTGAGATTTTTTAGTACAGGATCTTCACCTGTATCTAAAGGGGGGATGCAACTAATTAAATGAGTAACATCTTTTAGGACGCTTTCTTCTGGAATACTTTCTGAAGCGCTGTCATAGATGAAATCCGCACCAGTTTTATTAAAGCTTCTTCGACTACAAAGTACTTTTGCTCCAAGCCTCCTAGCTGCTGCGGCAATGTGCTGACCACTAAAGCCTCCACCAAAAATAAGAAGCTTTGAATTAGGAGAAAATTGATGGGATTGCTTGACAACCTTTTCTAACATGAGTACAAATGTATTACTTGCAAAGTTTTAATGGCTAGTTCTCATTTGATTATTTTGCCAGGAAATATTTCTGGCGTTTTTGTTCCTAAAGGCTCTGCACTGGAATATGAAGGTAAAAGTTGGCAATCTATTCTAATACTTGTAGTTTTTTTATGTGCCTTTGCTGCTTTTCTCGTACCTGAGAGGCCTCATCAATTTGCATCAATATGCGAAAAGCACAACTCTGTCCATGCCTGTAAGGTTTGGTGAAATTTTTTATGCAGCTTGGAAATCCCAATCGGTTGAGTAATCTTTGCTTCTGGCTTGATTTTTATCTATTTGTGGCTGAGCCCATTCAAGCAAACGAATTGCAAGTCGTAGATCTCCGTCCATCCAAGCTCTTATAGCCATAGCTCTTCTAGGGTCGTAAAATCTTTGACGTCTGTACCAATCAAAGGCTTCTGCATCTGATTTATGCCCATTGCATGACAGGCATGCTGGAACACAATTTTCGGTAATACTTAAACCACCTCGACTTCTAGGAAGCACGTGGTCAATTGATTCAGATGGCTTGCCGCAATAAATGCAACTTTCGCCAGTAAATGTATGGAGCGACTGTCTCCAGCGTCGAACACGTAATTTGGGGCAGAAATCTTCGAGAAAAACTGCGTCCCTATTTTGCATCCGAGGTTCTCGGTTATCTAAATATTGACGTGATATACCTTCTAGTCAATATGTTCAATCAATTTTGTTTTTTATATTTAGCTTCATCAAATAACGATCAGCCTTATTAACCTTTAATTATCGCTTTTCTATTGGAGACGTTAATTCTAGAAAGTTGAATTTAATAATCTAAATTTTTTTCCAGGAGATGATACTTAGTAGCTATATCTATCTTTTGCATAATTCTCTTTCGAAGTATTATTATTTTCTTCTTCTCCTATTGAGATGTTATTGTTCTCAGCTTTTAATGGTTTCGGATATAAATCTCCTAGATAGCTAATGCATCCATCAAATCTTTCTGGCTCTCTTACAACTGCTTCAACAATCATAGCCGCGGCTTGTTTTGGAGAAGTTTTAAATAAACCTGGCTTTTGATTTTTTATTGATTCATAAGCAGCTCGCCAGCTTGCTTCATGATCATTTCCTCCTTGTCGCATGACACAGTAGATATCTACACCAATACCAGCCCCAGCTAGTCCTATTGGTGCAGTAATTAAATTTACTGCTGTAAGAAAACCAATTGAAACTGGAATAGTCATGAAATTGTCTTTCTTGAGCATAATTTTTATGTGATGCGCCTATTGGTAAAGTTATCTACCTATTGAGTAATGTCTAGTATTCTGGGCAATTTAGAAGGCTTGTCAGAGCTAGGTCATTTAATTACTAAAGGCAAAATCAGTCGTCAGTAATTAAGCTCACTACATTTGTGCAGTTATGGTTGTTGTTCCAGCTACGATTCTTGGAGTTTCTTGAGACTACCCACTAGGTTAATTTGTCCACTTAACCCAAACAGTCAACTTCTTAGTAGACGCTATTGTCAACCTGATTGCCTATTCTAAATTTTGTATTCAATGTTTGTAAAGACTTGAGACTTGAGAGTTCTTGATTTATGTGTTGTTATCAGTGAAAGTACTTAATTTGCGAAATGTCATCCTCTTGTTCATTCAGGATTACAAGAACAGCTGAAGATCTTGCTCAGACTCTTGCTGCCATTTCTCAGCGGTTAGTCAAACTCGAGCAGCGATTAGAAGCCTTAGAAACTCAGTCCAATCAATCTGAAGTAAGTCAGACTGATGAAGAAATAGTTATGCTGGATGGAGTTGATCAGTTGTTACAGGAATGTAAAGGTCTATTAAATACATCAACCGCTGTTGAAAATAATGATGAGTTTTGGACAGACGATACAGGAGAAAACCAAGAGATAGCAGCTTAAAAAATATTCTGCCGGATTACCTTCTAAAATTAATTATTTAGGAGTTAATGGAAAATATGCAAGATCTTCAATAATTAAAGTATTCCCTATGAGAAAAGCTTCATACTCTATTTTCTTTAAAAAGTATTTTTGAAGCGGTAGCTACTCCAGTACCAATTGGCTCTTTTAAAGCCCCTAATTGATTAAGAGCAGATTCTATAGATGCTATAGCTGTAATAATGTCACGATCATTGACAAATCCAAGATGACCTATGCGAAAGACTTTTCCTTTTAAGTGATCTTGACCACCTGCAAGTAATATATCAAAATTTTCTTTTACTACTTTTCTTATTAGATCAGCATCAATATCTTTAGGCTCTACTGCAGTGATGGAAGGACTGCCATACCCAGGGGCTGCAAATAATTTCAAACCAATAGCTTCCATTGCTTTTTGGGTTGCTTCTTTATGTCTATTATGACGACTAAATATCTTTTCTAAACCTTCCTCTTTCATCATATTTAACGCTTCTTCTAATGCAAAATATAGATTTACACTAGGCGTAAAAGGATTGCTATTTTTATCACTAGTTTTTTTGTATGACTTCAGGTTTAAATAAAAACTTGGTAAATCTGAGCGTTCACTTGCCTTCCAAGCTCTTTGATTCATTGCAACAAAACTGAGGCCAGGAGGCATCATGTATCCTTTTTGAGAGCCAGATGCAAGAACGTCTATGCCCCATTCATCCATAGGTACATTGCATGCACCTAAACTAGTAACACAGTCTGCAATAGTGATTGCTTTTTCGTGTTTTCTAACCTCTTTACTAATTGCCTCTAGATTGTTAATAACTCCTGTAGATGTTTCTGAGTGGGTAAGTATTACGGCACGAATTTCATTATCAGCTTGAAGTATATTTCTGAACTTTTCAGGTTCTAATGGTTCACCCCAATTGGACTTAATAATTTCAACATTGAGTCCATAGGCCTTGGCAATTTTCACCCATCTTTCACCAAATTTTCCATTTTCTCCACAAATAACTTTATCCCCTTTTTTTAAGGTATTAATGATTCCTGCTTCCATGGCAGCAGTCCCACTGCCAGTAATTGTTAAAACATCCCCTTCTGTTTGATGCAGCCATTGCAGTAGCTGAGTTGTTTTTTTGACGATTTCTTGGAACTCTGGAGTGCGGTGACCAATGGGATGTTGACTTAGAGCTTTTAGAACTCTCTCTGGCACTGGGGTTGGTCCAGGGATCATTAGAGCAAGTTTTTCTTTCATCGCCTAGGAGGGGGGCCAAACAGTTATCTTAAAAAGCTATCAAGGGAATTCACTTTAT
This sequence comes from Prochlorococcus marinus str. MIT 9211, assembly GCF_000018585.1. Lineage (NCBI taxonomy): Bacteria > Bacillati > Cyanobacteriota > Cyanophyceae > Synechococcales > Prochlorococcaceae > Prochlorococcus > Prochlorococcus marinus. Next base: position 34,457 of record NC_009976.1, read on the forward strand.
TTCTAATTCATCTTCTGATTCGAGAGGTTTTACACTGCCAGTATGGGTCGCAGCAGCAGCAAAGGGTGCTGCTGAAGCTATGGCAGGAAAGGCTTTTTGCTCATCCCAGAAGATTCAACTGCCAAACACAAAAGAATTCATAAATGTCCCAGTTACTTCAGCTGGTTCGTTTGTAAATGCTCAAAAAGCGATGGGGATTAGTCATTGCGACCCTGGCTTATGTCTTGATTTAACTAGAGGATTAGAAATATGGGTGATGTTGGAATATGAAACATTGGACGATGAAAAGGATATAGAACTTTCTGTAGATTCCTGGTTAAAAATAATAGGTGGTTTTGGTGTTGGAAAGTTTGAATCGAATGGAGAGATTTGTCTGTCAGACTTTGCCAAACAACTTTTATATTTGAACCTTTTACCATTTAAAGAAAAAGGCCGGAAGATAAAACTGGAAGTTATTTTTCCTGAAGGACAAAGCTTGGCTGAGCGAACTAGTAATGCCGCTTTTGGTGTCGTTGATGGATTGGCGTTGATTGGTACTCAAGCAGAAGTACAAACTAGCGCTTCTCCTGACCAACTTCATCAATCTCTTGATGAGTTGCGAAATCAATGCTCCAGTCAAACTTTTGAAGGTGCTTTGACTTTTGTCATTGGAGAGAATGGATTGGACTTAGCCATTCAATCTGGATTGAATCTTCAACCAATCATAAAAACTGGTAATTGGTTAGGCCCTTTAATAGTTGCTGCTGCAGAAGAACGCGTTAGTGAACTTTTATTATTTGGTTATCATGGAAAATTAGTCAAACTGGCAGGAGGTATATTTCATACCCACCATCATTTAGCAGATGGTCGATTAGAAGTGCTTACTGCTTTAGCAGTGAAGGAACGTATTCCTTTTGACTTAATTAAATTATTAGCTCAGTCTGCTTCCATTGAATCAGCATTATTGATATTAGAAGAGCAAGATCCTTTAGCTGCTAAAAAACTTTGGCTGAGATTGGCTAGAGAAGTTGAGAAGAGAAGCCATGAATATGTTAAACGTTATGTTTCCTCGTCTATAAAGATAGGAGCTATTTTGTTTGATCGTAAAAGACAATTACGCTGGGCAGGACCAATAGGTCTGAAAAAAGTTAATGCGCTTGGCGTAACTCTTGAAGTTTTGTCTTGATGTTTTCTCTAGTCTAACTTTATGCAGATTCTTGTTTGATATGTCTTCTGACTCACTGCTTAAAAGCCAAAGGAGCCCCTCAATAGTCATCCTTGATTTTGGCTCACAATATTCTGAATTGATAGCTCGACGAATTAGAGAGACAGAAGTGTATTCAATTGTTTTGAGTTACAGCACTTCAGCAGCAGAATTACGCAAATTAGCTCCCAAAGGCATCATTTTGAGCGGAGGTCCTAGTTCAGTTTATACAGCTTCAGCACCTCTATCTGATCCTGAGATTTGGGATTTGGACATTCCCGTTCTTGGTGTTTGTTATGGGATGCAGGTAATGGTGCAACAGTTAGGTGGACATGTAACTGCTGCAGTTGGTAAGGCTGAGTATGGTAAAGCACCTTTGCATGTTGATGATCCAACTGCATTGCTCACGAACGTCGAGAGTGGATCGACAATGTGGATGAGTCATGGCGATTCTGTAGATAAACTTCCGAGAGGCTTTGTTCGTTTAGCCCATACAAGCAATACTTTAGAGGCTGCTATCGCTTTACATACCAAACGTTTCTACGGTGTTCAGTTTCATCCAGAAGTTGTTCATTCAACGCAAGGGATGGTAATGATAAGGAATTTTGTTTATAACATTTGCTGTTGTCAGCCTGATTGGACAACCAGCACTTTTATCGATGAAGCAATAAGTACGGTTAGAAGTCAAGTAGGAGATAAAAAGGTTTTGCTTGCTTTATCAGGAGGTGTAGATTCTTCAACCTTAGCTTTTCTACTTAAGCGTGCTATTGGTGATCAATTAACTTGCATGTTTATTGATCAAGGTTTTATGCGAAAAGGTGAACCTGAGTTTTTGATGGAATTTTTTGATCAAAAATTTAAAATTAATGTTCAATATATTAATGCGCGTGAGCGCTTTATTTCTAAACTCCAGGGAATCTCTGATCCAGAGGACAAAAGAAAAGTTATAGGCAGGGAATTTATTCGTGTTTTCGAGGAAGAAAGTGAACGCCTCGGACCTTTTGACTATCTTGCGCAGGGCACCCTATATCCAGATGTTATAGAAAGTTCAGGGACAAATTTAGACCCTAAAACTGGAGAAAGAATAGCTGTGAAAATTAAGAGTCATCATAATGTTGGTGGCCTACCAAAGGATCTTCAATTTAAATTAGTTGAACCTTTAAGAATGTTATTTAAAGATGAGGTAAGGAAAGTAGGCAGAGCACTTGGACTACCTGAAGAAATAGTTGGTAGACACCCTTTTCCTGGCCCTGGCTTAGCAATAAGAATTCTTGGAGAAGTTACTGATGAGAAATTAAATTGTCTACGTGATGCAGATTTAATCGTTCGTGAGGAAATTAATCGAGCAGGTTTATATCATGAAATATGGCAGGCTTTTGCTGTTTTATTGCCAGTCTGCTCTGTTGGTGTCATGGGTGATCAACGTACTTATGCATGGCCGATTGTTGTGAGATGTGTTTCTAGCGAAGATGGCATGACAGCTGATTGGTCACGGTTACCTGATTCACTTTTGCAAATTATTTCTAATCGAGTAGTGAATGAGGTTAAGGGCGTTAATCGCGTTGTTTTAGATATAACAAGTAAGCCACCTGGAACAATTGAGTGGGAATAGTTTCTAGGGGTTGATTTTCCTGTAATCCCTGTTATAATAAGGGATATCGGGTGATCGGAATGATCACACATAGGTCACACACAAGATAATATAAACCCATTTTTCAAGGGTTCTGAGATGACCATTTCACTTCCATCACACATAGAAGTTTGAAGCATCTCCACAGAGAAATCTTAGATTGGCACATTCGATATTTTTATAAATTTACAAAATGAAGAATTATGGGTTTCCGTGGAAACAATGAGCGTACCTTCGCTGAGTACGTTGAATTAGATATTGCTGTGAATGATGACTCACCTAATGCTTACATCTATAAAAGATTAGACAGCGAAACTAATAAACCAGTTAGAGAAAGAACTTGGTATGTAGGTATCCCCATTCCAAACAAATGTAATGGGAAAAGATTATCTCTTCGTACTTCCGATTTATCTAATGCGAAGAAAAAAGCACTCCAAAAAGTAGTGAATATTATGTCTGACCTAGATCAAGGTGTTGATGTATGTGGAAGTAAGGTTCAAGTAATGATTGATGAGTTCCTTTCCAAGAAATTCATCAATGTACGTCCTGAAATGATGGGTAAAAAGGAAGGTGGTAGTAAAAGTATTACTAAAGATAGGTATGACAATATAAAAGGAAAACTGAAAAATTACTTTATTCCTTTTGTTGGTGCTAATACTATTGCTACTAATCTAAAACCTAAGGAGTTTTAGGAATGGGAATATTGGAGAAGGCAAGAAGAAAACTGGGCAGGTGTAGGTAAAAAGAAAAAAGCACCTTGTCAATCAACTATTGGTGATGAGATTACTTTGTTTCGTGAGGTTTGGAGATGGGGAGTCAAGAAAGGATTCATCAGATCATCATTAGATGTCCCGTTTGATGATCATAATTTCATTGAAGATGAAAAAGTAAAAAGGGATACTTGGGAATTGAATGAATGGAATGAGTTCCTAAAAAGAGAATGTGATTGGTATGCCTTAGAACAAAACTCTGAAGATCAAGATCGTGTTTGGGAATCATTTATCGCTCATCAACTCATTCGTATTTGTGCTTGCTCTGGACTTAGACCTAAAGAATGGTCTTTATTGAAGTGGAAAGATGTAAAAGATTATCCAAATGAAGATTCTATTGATGAAGAAGATAAGTTGGCGATTGAAATGATTACTCATCCATCAACTAAAACTGGACAAAGAGAAGCACATTGTACTGGTGGTATCTGGTTCCGAAACATCTATGAAAAGACAAAGTTCAAAAGTAAAAATGATTGGATATTTACTGATTTAGAAGGCAATAGATTAGAACCTGATTGGTTCAGCGACATATTCAATGGGGAAGGTAATTGTAATGGACTTATAGAATTTACTAATCAATATAAATTGAAAGGAAAAGAATTAGTTCCTTATTCTTTGAGGCATTTTTATGCTTCTCAATCCATATACGATGAGGTTCCTGAAGATATTATCGCTGACAATATGGGGATAACTAAAACCAGATTGAATAGATCATATAAACATTGTTTTTTGAGGGTACGAACTAAGAGATTATTCAGTAAAAAAGGAAGTCAATTTCCTATAAAACAAATGAGAACTTTTGGTACTGGTCAATATGCTTTCTTTACTGGAACTATGAAACAAAAAGACCCATCTTCTAGTCAAAAATCTAGAAAATTTGGTCTTAGTTTATCTCGTTTGAAGTAGGGGTATAAAACCCCCTACCCTATTTTTTACTGGGCAATTTTTTTTATTTGATTGCTATCTCAAGGTCGTTTTCAAAGTTTTGTAGGTTTATATTATCTACATCTATATTTTGCCATTCTACGTTTATGTTTGATTGAATAATTGATGTATAGGGAATATTGCTTTAATTTCTTCAATCATCTCTACCTGCTAGATTTAATTTACCAAATGTCTCGATGAATAGACCACAGATACTCTGAGAAGGTGCACGAGACTAAATTTGTATTTGTAAAGTATTGATTTGTCTACTGATTCTTATTGGAATGACCTTTTGAAGAGTTTATATGAACTATCATTGAGAGAAGGTCTGTTGAAATCATAATCGCTCCTTCTTTGCTTAGGTGGTCAGAATCACTGTATAAATAAGTATTTTCTTTTACCACATAGCAGTTTTTTTTGTCGCAGAATTTATCAAACGGATCGAAAATATAAATGTTACTAACTTCCATTGCCAGTGCATTCATCGCTTCAAGTATGTGCTTTCTTTGTTTTTGGAGAAAATCCTTATCAGTTTTCTGACAGATGATTCTTATTGATGGTCGGAACCATTGTGGTGAACACAGTTCAGCATTAAAACCTGGATGCTGCGGGAGTGGAGCAACCAATATTAGAGAGGCATTGGCATCGTTCAATTTGCTTGCAAGTTTCTTGGAGGTATTTATAAAGTCTGAGAGGTTTTTGTCAACAGTATTTCTTGAACGTTCAGAATACTTCTTGATTTGGAATCTATGCTTTCCACCGTATCCAAAATGAGAGTTTAGATATGATGTTGCGACCAGGACTGATCCGCTACTCCTTCTTTTCATCTTGTCAATCATCGTCTTGATAATTGATGACTGAACCTCGTAACAGTATTTTCTATTAGTCTCACCTTGGGGAGGGAAGGCACATCCATCTCTGCTATGAGAAAAAACATCGTATTGCGATGTAGATGCAATCACCTCGCTAATGGGAAAGATCGCGAGCGAATGACTGTCTCCGCTAAAGGCAACTAGCGGTCTTTCACTTTTTGCTGACAAACAGTTATCAATGAATTGAGTTGTGATCTTATTTGCACCTACCAAGGCATCATTTTCTTTGCTGTCGGAACTATGGCAGTCTTTTGCAATGCGCCCAGTAATATCTCCTTTGAACTCTAATGGTTTTGTGATGGTGTTAGTAAAGTCCTCACCACTATAGAGTTTTCCTTTGAGCGGTTTGCTAAGGGCAACTAGACCCGCAGAAAGAGTAACCAACAATCCTCCGCCGATCATCAATGTTTTCCATCGTTTTCCAAACCAGTTGCCCTTTCGTAGCGGAGTTTCGATCCATAGATAGGAAGCATTTGCTAATCCAAACATCAGAACGATCTGGAATGGAACTGACCACCAATGAATTCCGATTGTCCAACGACTAATGGAAAGGACACCCCAATGCCATAGATAGAGCGAGTAAGATATTAGACCTATATAAACGACTTTGGGATTGGTGAAAAATGTGAATGCTGTTGTTTGTTTCCTCAAAGAGGCGATAAGAACGGAAGATAGAGCAACAACTGCAACTGTTGATGCTGCTGCCCAAGACATCGGCAAATACATCACCCCAACAATCAATGCTAAAACCATTAGGGGCGGTATCTTCGCAAGTAAGTACTCGATCGATTTTCGTTTCTGAAATCCAATAAAAAGTAAGCAACCTGATGCTATCTCCCAGAACCTGGACGGCATTAGGAAATATGCTGCTGATTGTTTGATTGGATAGAGGTAAAGGAAACCAATCAATGAGGCAATTGTTAGTGCTCCAACTGTCAGGAATAGGTTACGAGAACCATTTTTCGTTTGTCTGCTAAACCCAGAAAACCAAATCAGAAATGGGAATAGGATGTAGAACTGCTCTTCCACACCAAGAGACCAAGTGTGTGTGAATACATTGAGTTCTGTTGATTGGGCAAAGTAGTCAGTTGATCGTTGGAAGAGATATATATTAGATAAACCAAATAATGAAGTCAGACCAGTTTGTAGTGATACGTTTGGTATTGGATTGAATAAGCAGATCGCAATACTTGTGATGAAGACAAAAACTGATAGTGCTGGCACTAATCGCTTGATCCTTCGTTCGTAAAATCCGCTGATGAAATCCTTGAAGTTTTTACTGGGTCTTTGATAAAGAGATGATGTTATAACGAATCCTGAGATAACAAAAAAGATATCAACACCGAGATATCCACCAGGTAAGATGTCTTTGTTGAAGTGATTGATGATAACGGTTACAACTGCAAATGCTCTTAGACCATCAATCTCTGAGCGGTAACGACTTTTTATGGCTGATTTATTTTCTTCGATATCTATTGACATCATCTTAGGACTAGCTAAAGCGATGAGTAGTAGTTATTTTAGAACAGTGACTTAAAATACATTGACAGTAGCCAATCAAACTGAAGTAGTTGCTGATCGAAGGCTTCAGTATGACAGTATCCAGTTGTCAGGTAAAACAATCTTTTTAAACCCTTTTTTGTATTGGCGCAGATTTGATACCAATACGGATCGATGGTTGAGAGAACCTGGTCAAATAGGAGAAGAGCAAATTAGAATAAATCGAATGCGTTTTTATCCGGAAATTGATTGGAATTATTTAGAGCAAGAAGAAAAAAATATTAAAGATGGTGCTGTTGAGATGTTTCTTAAAAGTCTTGAATTAATTAGTACTTTTCATCCAGAGCTTAGTTCAGGACAGCTCCTGGAAGTTGAAAGGAAGATGGCGGTTACTAAAAAACGTGCATTTGAAAGGTGGGTAGAGAAGTCTTTTAGAAGGCGTTTTAAGAAGGAATCTCAAGAAAAGCAACGGATCGCTAGAGAACGACTTTGGAGAGAATGGAGAGAATGGCTTAGTCTTGAGACAACTCATAAAGCTGTTGTACCTTTAGCTGCTATTTGTGTTTTTGCAGTTTTTGGAGGTTGGTCGATGGGTATTTCTAGTAATAGCTGCACTCCATATTTTTCCTCGACAGATCAAACTAGTATCAACTAGTTTTAGGGCCTCTGATGCCTGCATCTATTTTGGATAATTTGCGTTTAATGTTGATGCAGGAAGTTTTGCCTGTAGGAATGGCATTGTTTAAGAGAGTTCGGCAGGGTGGGGCAAATAAAGTTGCAGAAGCATTCTCCTCATCTTTAGATCCTCTTCAAGAACTGAAAACTGAAGGTCACTCTGCAGCCAAATCATTACGAGAGCAACTTGATCAAATTAGCCCTGGTTTGGGTAATCCCGTTATGGAAGTAGAGATTTTGGTAGATGATCATAATGTAGAAGATGATTCTGTATTGATACCAGTTCTAAAGAGGATTGAGGATAGATTGGATTTGCTTAAGTTATATTTAAGTGATGAATAAACCTAAAATCTTTATTTTCTAATTGGATTATTTAAAATGAAAGCAGATAAAGATAATCGCTTTAATGCAAATAAGAATAGAAAGATTGACTTAACTAATCAACCTAAAATACTAGCAATTTTTACAATTGCTTTATTTAGTTTAATTGCTTCACGACTCTTTTCTTTGCAAATTTTGCAAGGTTCTTTATACCGCAAATTGTCTGAAGAAAATAGAATTCGACTAGTATCCAGCCCACCAATCCGAGGAAGGATATTAGATATTAATGGGAATATTTTAGCAGACAGTAGACTTGTTCACTCTTTATTTATTCAACCACATATTATAAGTACTAAAAAATGGCCAGAGCTTTCTAAAAATCTTTCTGATTTATTATATTTAGATAACAATACAATTGATCAATTGTTTAACAAGGGAATTCAAGATAATGAATTTAGCATTACTCTAATTAATGAAATGTCTGATGAACAGGTTGTACGCTTTAGAGAAAATGAGAATCTCTTTCCAGGGGTCCAAATACATCTTGAATTAATTAGATATTACCCTTTTAATAATCTTGCTGCTCATGCATTAGGTTATACCCAGTTTATTACTTCTGATGAATATAGAAAATTAGCTAAAAAGGGTTATAAGATAAAGGATCGCATTGGAAGAATAGGTCTAGAGGCTGTTTTTGAAAATCACCTTCGAGGAGAATGGGGAGGTGAAATGTTAGAAGTTGATGCTGCAGGTACTATTCAAAAGAGTCTTGGTTATCAGTCTCCTAAGGCCGGAAAAGATTTAGAGCTTACATTAGACTTAAAGTTACAGTTAGCAGCTGAAAAGGCGCTGGAAGGAAAGAGAGGAGGTGCAATTGTTGCATTAGATCCACGCAATGGAGCAATTAGAGCTTTTGCAAGTCAACCTAGCTTTAATCCCAATTTCTTTACCAAATCAATTACTACTCAAAAAGAATATGAGGAAATCTTTTTATCTTCGCAATTACCTCTTTTAAGTAGAGCTTTAAATGCATATGACCCAGGAAGTACTTGGAAGGTAGTTACAGGGATGGCTGGGATGGAGAGTGGAAAATTCCCGCCGAATGTGGTTTTGGACACTGTTCCTTGCATTCGATATGGAGGACATTGCTTTCCTGAACATAATGGTCAAGGTTTTGGCAAAATTGGTTATGAGGATGCATTACGTGTTTCAAGTAATACTTTCTTTTATCAAGTTGGTGTAGGCGTTGGTGCAGAAGAGTTATACGAAGCTGCTATAAAGTTGGGCTTTCATTCTTTTACAGGTATAGAGATTAAAAATGAAGAGAGTAAAGGTTTTGTTGGTAATGAAGCTTGGGCCGCTAAAGGTAGAGGTTGGGGAAGGCCAGGAACAACGCCTTGGATTCCAGAAGATATAGCGAGTGCATCTATAGGACAGGCTGTTGTGCAGGTCACACCGTTACAATTAGCTCGTGCATATGCTGTCTTTGCAAATGGGGGTTATTTAATTACTCCTCATTTGGTTGATGGAAAGATTGATTGGTTATCAACAAAATTTAGAAAAAAGGTAGATATAAAAGCTTCTACGATAGACAAAATTCGCCAGGGGCTCCGAAAAGTAGCTGTTTCCGGAACCGGTAGAAGCATTAATCAGGATTTATCTACACTCCCTCCTGTTGCTGGCAAAACAGGTACTGCTGAAGACAGTACAGGAGGTAGTGATCATGCATGGTTTGCTTGTTTTGCCCCTTATGAATCAACAGAAATTGTTGTAGTCGCTTTTGCACAAAATACTCCTGGTGGAGGTTCAGTCCATGCATTGCCAATGGCTAGAGAAGTTCTGAAAGCATGGCATCAGGATTTATAAACTTCTTAAAAACGTTCTGATATTAAGCCGCTTGAATATTTTCTTCTTTTTGAGACAGTTTTAAATCAAGTATTTTTTTGACTTCCAATAAAGAACATATTGGTGTTCTAAAAGGTAATAAATGCATGGGGCTTCTTTCTGGTCTGACCAGCCATGTTTTGTTGTGCTGTTCAAGCAGAATAAAACCTTTATAGCGAACTGCTGTAATTTTTTCTGAGATGACTCTCATGTTGAAAATAATTGCTGCACGTCTTACTTATATAAAAGCACAATATATGGGGTCTTTGCAATTATGAAAAATGTAGATTATGAACTTCCTTGAGCTTGTGTTATCGGATGCTTAATTTGCTAAACCCTTGGCCTGAAAAAAGATTTAGCATAATTGCTTGCTTGAAGATAGAAATGACTGGAGTATTTCCTACGCTTAGCCTAACTCTATATATAGAGTGTGAGAACTTTGCTCTAAAGCCTCAATGGTTCCATTTGCATGAGTCTTTTTAAAAGATCTTCAATGGATTCATCTTTTGCTGGATTTTTGCTATTACTAGCTAATTGCCGACCTACTACTTGAGCGCCTAGATGTGTGAGCTGTATTCGCATCGAGAGCAGCAGTTCCATGCATCCACCACCTGAAGCGCTTGCAATTGCAATGGGCCTGCCATTAAATAATTTGCGAAAATCATTTTCTTGAACTGATAACCAAGCAATTGCGCTAGTTAGTACCGGAGGTATTGAGCCATTGTATTCAGGCGCACAAATGACCCATCTTGGTTGTGTCACTAATTGTTCATGTAAGGCATTAATAGAAGATGGACTCCCTTTTTCTTGATGAGTCCTGGGATTGTAGAGAGGCAGATTAAGTGTTGTCAGATCAAGTAAATCAGCTTTGGCTCCTAGTTTTTTGCTTGCAAGAACAAAACGTTCCGCGAGTTTGAGATTTTCGCCATTACTAGCTGTCATTACTAGTAAATCGTTGGTAGTAATCATTCGAATCTGTTGAAAAGGTTCCTTATCTAGGTTTATCAGAATTTAGTATTAATAATTTGCTCCTGTGTTTCGATGGTGGACTGCTGTGACTCCATCTGAACTTAGTACTTTGCCATGGTGAATCTGTGCATAGATGAGCCAATGATCACCACACTCCATTCTTTGCTGGACAGAGCCTTCAAGCCAGGCCAATGCTTCTGGAAGTATTGGTTGTTTCCCTGGACTTTGGTCAACCTGTATTCCTTTAAATCGATCTGCACCTGGTTTAAAAGGTTGTAGAAATTGTTTTAAAAGTTTGTGGTAGTTTTCCTCATTAAGAATGTTCAACGCAAATAAATCTTCTTTATGCAGTAGGGTTTCGACAGCTCTGTCTTTAGCCACTGCAATTGTTATACCTGGAGGATTGAAGCTTGCTTGACTTACCCAACTGGCGACCATTGCACCTGAAAGGCTCTCTTCTTCAGTATTTTTGAAGGCAGTTAAGATACATAAAGAACCTATTACTTTCCCAAGAGCCAATAATGCAGGATCACTTTTTGTTGTACTAATACCTCCCCCTAGTCGACGTTTTTTGCGACGTTGTTCTTTTAATAGTTGTCTCCCAAATTGGGTTCCTGTTTCTTCAAGGGTTTTAATAATATTATTATTAGGACTAAATTTTATTTTTATTGGGTTAAAACCAAATTCAAAACCTCCATCTCGGAGCTTATTTTCTAGAAGATCTAATGCTTCTCCGCTCCAGCCATAGCTACCAAAAATTCCTACTGGTTTCTGCCTATCTCCTTCAGCAAGTAAGGTTCCCAGTGCTGCAACTATTGGAGTTGGTGCATGTCCACCCAGAGTAGGTGATCCTATAAGATAGGCATCCGCTTCTTTTATGGCCTGAACTAGTTCATTTGCAGGAGTGAACTCGCAATTTAAACTGTCTACCTTGACACCAGTTGAATTAATTCCTTTTGCAAGAGAATCAGCAATAGATGCTGTGTTTCCATAGGCACTTGCAAATAGTAAAACTACTTTTAAGGAGGCCTTCTGTTGACCTTCGCCCCATCTTTGATAGTCATTAAGTAAACTACGCCAACTGGTTTCTATGGCTGGCCCATGTCCAGGCGCAATAGTTTGAATATCCAGATCTTCAAGTTTTTCAATAATTGAACTTACTTGGCTGATCATAGGACTCATTAGACAGTCAAAATAATGACGACGCTCTTCTTCGGTACTGCTTCTGTTGGGTTCTGCCCAGAGGTCATTGCACAAATGAGCACCAAATAACTTGTCACTCATTAGTAGGCCTAATTTTCGCTCAAAACTGATTAATCCACCAGGCCATCGAGCAGTAGGACTAGGTATGAGCTGCATTTCATACTCATTAAAAAGAGCTATGGTCTGCTCTTGCTTTATTAACTTAATATTTGGTAGAGGCGGAATGATTGTATTGCTCTCTTCATTATTTCTGAGTTGTGAAGGCTTAACTTGATACCAAAGATCTTTTAATAATTTTGCTGCAGGATTAGAAGCCACAAACTCAATATGGTTGAATATCTCCGCTAGTTTTTTTAATAAGGCGACCCTATTAGGGTTGATATGCCCAATGACAACTAATAAGTTTGTATCTTTATGAGAAATAATGTTGATTAGTTCTGCAATAAAAACTTCCTCAAAATTAATTCCTGGTGGATGAACTAAAACAGCAGATGAATTGGTTTCATTTATTTGAGTAAATAGAAAAGCATTGGCTGTTGTTCCCTTTTCTAATGCATATTCAATTTCAAATCTTAATTTTCTTGGACTCATACATTTCAGACAAATTAAATCTTCTTCTATAGGAATACTGACAACATGTTTGTCAGTTTTTGTTTGAGATAATGGATGACTTGTTGTATTTGACATCAATATGACGTGCCTACTTTGCGATGATGGACAGCTGTTTTGGACTCTACGTTAGCGACGTTTCCATGCTCTACTAACGCGTAGATAACCCAATGATCTGTAGTCTCTAATCTTTGCTTGACTAGACAATCTAAGTATGCGAGGGCATCGACCAATACTGGACCTCCTTTTGTGACATCTTCTAATATGGAGATACCTTCAAAACGATCAGCTCCCGGTGGAAATCTTTTTAGAAACTGACGGAATAATTTTTGATAGTTATTTTCTTGAAGTACATTGATTACAAAACGATCTCCCACTTGCATAAGAGTTTCTATTGCACGATCTTTTGCAACGGCAACAGTGATGCCTGGAGGATTGAAGCTTGCTTGACTTACCCAACTGGCTACCATTGCGCCTCGTCGTTGCTCTTTTCCTTTACCTTGACTGGCTGTTACTACATATAAACCCCCGCTTATTCGACCCATTGCTTTCATTAGATCGCCACTAAAACTTTTAATATTTGCAATATTTTTTTTACGATTAAGTAGTTGTCCTAAATCAGTGCCTGCTTCTTCAAAACGTTGAAAAGTATTTGCATCCGGTGTACCACGAACTCTTAGTGGCGAGAAGGCTTCTTTTTGACCCAGGCTTCTTAATTGATTGGCTACTACATCAATTGGTTCATCATTTCCACCATAAGCATCGTATACAGCTACCCATTGTTTTTGTTTAAGAGCTGCAAGCAGTGTTCCTATAGCGCTTTGAAGTTCAGCATCAGTGTTATGAGGCCAAGTAGGAACAATGATTGCATTAGCTTCTCCTATGAGTGCACTGATTTCTTGAGAATCAGAAGCTCTCAGATCAATAAGTTGAACTTGCGCATCGGCTTTATTAATACCTAATGCAATTGCCTGACTTAGGCGGTCACAAAAACCATATTGGCTTACATAACAAACAGCTGCATACCCTTCCCCTTTGTTACGTTTTTCACTCCAGCTTAGATAACTGCTTAGCCAAAGATCAATGTTGTGTCGTAAAAGGGGACCATGCCCAACGGCGATTGTTGTTATTTTGGGTAAATTTTTTATTCGCTTTAGTGCTTGTAAAACACTACGTGCATTTGGGCCCATGAGACAATCGTAGTAATAACGGAAATCAGGAAGTATTAATTCTGGATCAATATCGAACATGTCACTTGAGCAGTAATGGAGGCCAAAGGCATCACAAGTAAAGAGGATTGCAGTGGCATGATCAAAGGAAAAAATGGTATCTGGCCAATGTAAATTTGGTGCACTTAGAAATTCCAATTTGTGATGGATTCCATTAGATGGGTTAATGCCTAGATCAAGCTCGCATCCAGTTTTTATAGCTTGGGATTTAAAGGGGCGATGAACTTGACTTTCTAAAAATTGAATTGCAACTTTTGAGCCAATAATTTGAATTTCTGGATTGAAATCAAGAAGGTAACTGATTAAGCCAGAATGATCTGGTTCTGTATGGCTAACAACCAAAAAATCAAGTTCTTGTGGATTGACTTGCTCTTTAAAAAGTTTTAGCCAGCTATCTCGAAATTTTTCATGACTGGTATCTATTAAGGCTTTCTTCTCACCTTCTATAATGAAACTATTGTAGGTTGTTCCGTTTCTGAGACCAAATTCAATATCGAACCGACTACGCTTCCAATCTAATGAACGAATAGTAGTAGTATTGGGCGCAATTATCTCGCATTGCAAAGATAGCTGAAGCTCAGGTTGGGATTGATCAATTACAGCAACAGGGTCAGTCATGCATTCTTTTCATGATTGTGCAGACTCTAATAAGTCAAAGTCAATTGTCGTGACTAACTTTAGTGAAAAGCCAATCATTCCTTAATGCTTTTTATTAGAACTAAAGTAATGCCTTCACTAGGTTACATTAATTATTTTCTGACATTGCTTTGATCATTGCTTTTTGTGCTTCTTTTTGATTATGTCTGATTAAATTTTTGAAGAATGTTTGATGAGATTTTTGGAATTGTGGATCTTCAGCCAATGGCAAGGCCCCAGCAATGGATAAACCTTCTTCTCCTTCCATAGCAGCTGTGATGATCACTAAATCTGAATTTAAATTACTGGTGTATGACCACCACAAGCTCGCATTTGAAAATGCTGGATGGCTTTGATTGACTAATTGCTTTTCACTTTTGTTTCTGGATACTTTCTTTTTATGTGTTCCTGTAGTAATTTCCTCTAAGATTTTTACTCGTTGCTTGGATAAGTCAATTAATAGTTGATTTTTACTACGACCACGCAATTGAAAAAGGACAAAAGGGTCTTCTTTAAATCTATCTCCCATTAAAAAGTAAATAGCGCTTATGTGTTTACATGGATTTGCTTGATCTGGGCAGCTACATTCGCTTTTTACTTCTTGTAGCTTGAATGGAAACAGTCTGCGACCACTAGCTGCAAAAGCCGTTTCAATATCCTTAGGCATAATTCCTGCTAATAACTGTGCTGACCACTTTGCTTTTTGAGCCATGGCTTCTAGGACATATTGCCAATCTTCTTCATCTAGCACGTCTAACCAAAGCTTTACCTTATAAGGATCTTTTTCAGTCCCTTGAACTCTTCCATGCACTCTTCTTCCTTCAAACCGTATTGAGGTGACATTGCCTTCTCTTGCATAGCCCCAGGCACGCTCTAAACGTTTCTTAAATCGATAGGAATTAATTAGTTCCATCCATTGTTCTACCCACCAAGATTGTTGTCCTAGTCCTTCTTTACCCAGAGCAGTTGTTATTTCGGAGTTGTTTTTGGAAGAGAATGACATAGTTGTTAACTCTCTTTTTCTAAGGAAACTAATTCACGTAATTCATTGATGCCAAGTTTGCCAAGCCAATCTTCACCTGCACCAATTATATTTTCTGCGAGCTTAGACTTTTCAGTAATCATTTGATCAATTTTTTCTTCTACTGACCCTGTAGCAATAAATTTGTGAACCATTACGCTATTTTTTTGACCAATTCTATAAGCACGATCTGTTGCCTGATTTTCTACGGCAGGGTTCCACCATCGATCAATATGCAACACGTGGTTAGCTCGAGTCAGGTTCAGACCAATACCACCTGCTTTGAGAGAAAGTAAAAATAATTTTGGGCCTCTGGGATCTTCTTGAAATTGATCAACCATTGATTGTCTATCTATTTTGCGAGTTCCTCCATGTAGAAAAAGTATGCTATGTCCCCACTTTTTTTCTAGATAAGCTTGTAGTAAGTGACCCCATTCAGCGAATTGGGTAAAAAGAAGAGCTCTGTCCTCTGTTGCGAATATCACATCAAGAAGTTCTTCCAGCCTTTGAAGTTTGGTTGATCGTATTCCAAAATCATCGCTAATGTTTTTTTCTTTGAGGGCAAGAGCAGGATGATTACATATTTGTTTGAGACGTGTTAATAGACCTAAGGTTTTCGCATGACGCTGACCAATAGGACTTCTTGCGATTTCCTGTAAGGTATTGTCTACAGTTTTGTTATAAAGAGCTCTTTGCTCTTGACTAAGAGTAATCCATTCTTTTAGTTCGACTTTGCTTGGTAGATCCGAGATAATTGATTTATCACTTTTTAACCTTCTAAGAATAAAGGGACTGACACGAGCTTTGAGATCGGTTAACGAAGAAATATCACCATAACGTTCAATCGGTAATTTGTAGCGTTGATCAAAAAATTCTTTTTCTCCAAGTACTGATGGATTTAAAAAATCCATTAATGACCAAAGCTCACTTACACGATTTTCTATAGGGGTACCAGTTAATGCAATACGAAAAGGGATTATTTTTCCGCCTTTAACAATTTCACGAGTTGTTTGACTTTGTTTTGAATTTGGATTTTTTATAGCTTGTGCTTCATCAATAATTACACCTTGCCAATCAATTGTTTTCAGAAGCTGTTTATCTCTATGTAGTAGGCCATAGCTAGTAATAAGAATGTCTACTTTTTTGAGAATCTTTTTCAAGAGTGTTGATGTAGATGAACGATTAGGACCGTAATGCTCTAATACAGATAACTCTGGTGTAAATGAATAAGCTTCTCGTTTCCAGTTTGTTAATACTGACGTAGGTGCAATTAGCAAAACAGGTTTCTTGAGGTCCTTGTTACTTTTTAAGTGCTGAATAAAAGCAAGCACTTGAATTGTTTTGCCCAGGCCCATGTCATCTGCTAAACATGCACCTTGATTAAAACGATGCAAGAAAGCCAACCATCCTATGCCACGTTCTTGATAAGGCCTCAGTTGTCCATAGAAGCCATCTGGTGCAGCTAGAGGCTCAGGACTTGTATGTTGGTGGTATTGCTCTAAAACGCCTTGGAGCTTTGGCCCAGCATTAAATTGATGTACTGGAAGCTTCATTAGAGTCTCCCCTTTAGTTGCGGTAAGTCTTAATGCGTCATCTAGGCTTAATTCAGGATTATTGCTACAGAATTTTTCGGCGATTTTAAGATCATTTGGACGTAATTCAAGCCATGAATCCTTATAGCGAACTAGAGGGCTGCGTTTACTTGCCAGTTGTTCTAGATCTTTAAGGCTTAATATGCTTCCCCCTATCATTAGCTCCCAACTCCATTCTAGATTCTCTCGAAGTGTTAATCCTCTGGCACTAGTCGCTAACTCTGCTTTAATAGCTATACCTAGTCGACTTGCTAATCCTCCTGATAAACTTCTAGGTAGTATTACACCAATACCAATATCACGTAATTGCTTTGAGGCTGTACGTACTAGAACAAAAGCTTCTGCAGGTGTGAGTTGCATATTATTTGGAGTAGCATTTTCCAGACCCCTTTCTATTGGTTGAAAGATATTGAGTGCTCTGCCAAGACCTTCTAGTAGAATTTCTCCAGGCTGCGCTATTTGAATATCACCAATCTGTAGAACTGCTGAGTCTGCATTCCATACTGCTTCTGCTGCTACCTTTAGTGATGGATCTGCTTCAGCTTGTAAAGAGAATTGTAAGTCCCATAAATCTTCTCCTTCAAGTGGTGCAAAAAGCTCAAGGCATGCTCTTGCACCTTTAACATTGCCTGATAAATTTTCTTTCCAATTTTTACTTGCCTTGGCTAATCTTTCACAATCTTCCAACGGAAGACGAATGACTCCATTATGTGATCCTAATGCCTCTTGCCAAGCTTTCAGCAATGGATCAAGGTCTTCAGAACTTTCCTCAAAATCTTTTCTTAGCTGTCCATCCACGAGTTCTTCTAAGAGATAAGCCACTTGAAGTCGACTATTGATTGGTCGACATACTGCAAGTCCGTATTCATCGAGTGTTTCCCTAGGAGTAGTCTTTAATATATGGTTTTGATTTTCTTCAGAAGTTTCCTCTCTTTTTATGGCACATGTTGCTACTAATGGAAGCCTGATAGAGAATTCTTCTAATCTTTTGCGCTCGTTTTCGTTATTAAGTAAAGGACTCCACCTAGCTCTAGCTCCAATATTATCAATTGTATTTAATTCAACTTGTGGCAACCAAAGGCCACGAGCAATTAAACTTAGAGACCAACGTTCTAAATGACTCCACCATAGGATCTCTTCACTAAGCTCAGGATCTTTTTTCGTGAGAGGTAAGTTTGCAAGCCACGATGCAGCTTCACTGGGTTTGATTGCTATACCTTCAACTTGCCAGGGCCACCATTCACATTGTTTAGTTACTGGCTCTCCTGCTTGTAAAGGTAGTCCACTCCATTGAGGTTGATCGCTAGTATTTTGTGAGTCCGTTACTCCATTTAATTTTTTGTCTAATGAGTTTTTAATAGATTTACTAGGTAGAGTTAATAAGGCTGTACATTCAATACTTTCTTTAGGTAAAAGCTTTTTTTGCAATAGCCAAATACGTAAATCTGCTGCTGATAAGGCAAATGGATGTATTACAGGCTGATTGCTGACTATGCTTGGTTTTGCAACTCTCCATGAATCAGCCCAGATGAGTAGTCCTGGATTATGCGAACTTCCGGTTCGCATTGCTGGCAGCCAAGTAGCGTGTAGCAGACTCATACCCGCAACGCGGTTAGCATGAATTGGAGCTCCTTCCCTATGAAACGTTATTCCATCAAGGGCAATAACGATTTAGGTCAACTCTATAGCCAATCATGACAGTTGAACAATTGTCGCCTCATTCAAAGTCACACCCTCTGACAGGAGAGGAGATTCGGACTGCATTTTTGCATTTTTTTGCCGAACGTGGTCATCAAGTTTTACCTAGTGCATCTTTGGTGCCTGATGATCCAACAGTCTTACTCACAATTGCAGGCATGCTACCTTTTAAGCCTGTATTTCTTGGTCATGAAGAGAGACCTTCGTCTAGAGTAGTTACGAGTCAAAAATGTATTCGTACAAATGACATAGAGAATGTTGGCCGTACTGCCAGGCATCAGACTTATTTTGAGATGCTAGGTAACTTTTCTTTTGGTGATTATTTTAAAAAAGAAGCAATTCAATGGGCGTGGGAGTTAAGTACAAAAACCTTTGGCTTAGATCCCAAATACCTTGTAGTTAGTATTTTTCGAGAAGATGATGACGCTTATGAAATTTGGAGAAATATCATTGGAGTAAATCCTGATCGGATTATTCGGATGGATGAGGCAGATAATTTTTGGTCTTCGGGACCTACAGGACCGTGTGGACCTTGTTCGGAATTGTATTATGACTTCAATCCAGAGCTTGGGAATCATTGTATTGACTTAGAAGATGACACTAGATTTATAGAATTCTATAACTTGGTTTTTATGGAATTTAATAGGGATTCTACTGGCAGGTTGTCTTCACTATCTAATTGCAATATTGATACGGGTATGGGTCTAGAGAGAATGGCACAAATCTTACAAAAAGTGCCTAATAATTATGAGACAGATTTAATTTACCCTTTATTAGAAAAGGTTGCCTACTTAGTAGGTGTTGATTATCAAAAGACAGATAAAAAAACGCGGATCTCTTATAAGGTTATTGGTGATCACATTAGAGCATGTGTTCAGTTGATAAGCGATGGTGTATCAGCGAGTAATTTAGGGCGTGGATACATCTTGAGGCGATTGTTGAGGCGCATTGTTAGACATGGGCGCCTTCTTGGTATACCAAAACCTTTCTTAATTGATCTGGGTGAAGTAGCTATTTCTCTAATGAAGTCTACATACCCTCAGCTACTTGAAAGGCGTGATGTGATTTTGAAAGAGTTGCAAAGAGAAGAGCTACGTTTTTTAGAAACATTAGAGAGAGGTGAGAGATTGTTGGCAGATCTACTTTCAAACAATCCAAAAGAAATATCAGGTGAACAGGCATTTGAGTTATATGACACGTATGGATTTCCATTGGAATTAACTCAAGAAATTGCTGAGGAAAATTCGATTGAAGTTGATTTAAAAGCTTTTGAAAAGGCAATGCAGAGGCAACGTATCCGTGCGAAAGCAGCCAGTACAACAATTGATTTGACACTGCAGGATACACTTGACAAGGCGGTTAGAGAACTTAAGCCAACAAATTTCAAGGGGTATGAATGCTTAACAGAAACTAGTACTGTGCAAGCAATATTCATTAATGGTGAGCTTGCTCAAGAAGCTCAAGAAAATGATGTAATACAAGTAGCCCTTGATATTACGCCTTTTTATGGAGAATCCGGAGGTCAGATTGGTGATACAGGGATCCTGTTTAAGGAATCTGTCACTAATTGCTTAATTGAAATTGATAGTGTAATTAGAAATAATGATGTGTTTGTTCATAGAGGTATTGTTAAGAATGGAAGGCTACAGGTAGGCGATATAATTCAAAGTCAAGTTCATCATATAAATCGAAGACGTGCTCAAATAAATCATACTGCTACACATCTTTTACAAGCTTCATTAAAGGAAATTGTTGGCTCTGAAATTAGTCAAGCCGGCTCCTTAGTAAGTTTTGAGCGTTTGCGATTTGATTTCCATTGTTCCTCTCCAGTGTCCTCTGAAGAGCTAGAGAAGGTTGAAAAAAAAATAAATTTATGGATATCTGAATCACATTCTTTAGTAGTCAAAGAAATGAAGATAGATGATGCGAAACAAGCTGGAGCAGTTGCAATGTTTGGCGAAAAATATGGCACTTTAGTGAGAGTAGTTGATGTGCCAGGGGTATCTATGGAACTCTGTGGCGGAACACATGTAGCGAATACAGCTGATATAGGAGCTTTTAAGATTGTTGGAGAATCCGGAATAGCTGCTGGAATTCGTAGAATCGAAGCTGTTGCTGGCCCAGGAGTTTTTGATTATTTTAATGCTCGTGATTCAGTTGTACGGATTCTGAGCGAACGTTTTAAGGTTCAATCAAATGAGATTGTCGATAGAGTGATTGCTTTACAAGATGAAGTTAAGCTATTAGGGAAGTCACTGATCAAAGCACAGGAAGAAATTGCATTCGCGAAGACTTCGGCACTTGTTAGTAAAGCAACAGCTATTAAATCTAGTCATTATATTATTCACCGTTTAGATGGTGTGCCAAGTGAAGCACTGCAATCGGCAGCAAAGGTGTTAGTTGATCAATTGGGTGATTGTTCTGCTGTACTACTTGCAGGAACTCCAACTCAGAGCGATCCCAATAAAGTAATTCTTGTTGCGGCATTTGGAGCTAAGACAGTTGCTCATGGATTACATGCCGGTAAATTTCTTGGGCCAATAGCCAAGATGTGTGGAGGAGGAGGAGGAGGGCGCCCTAATTTTGCGCAAGCAGGTGGCCGTGATGCGAAGCCTCTAGATAAGGCTTTAGATCTTGCAAGAGAGCAATTAATGGGTGCTTTACTTTGAAATTATTCTTGTAAATATGTGCTTTGCCTAAGACTGGTTTCTACATGTTCTATTAAGCGTTGAGCATCATTGATTTTTAACTTTCCTTGTTGTATAGCTGATTCGCTCGCTATTCGCAGTCTTTCTAATAATTGCTCGGAGTCATGTTCCATTGCATTAAGTACTTCTGCTTTTGTATCCCCACGAATAACGTGATCTAATTTGTACCCTCCATTTTTTGCCATGCGGATATGTATCGAATTCGTACTTCCAAATAGATTATGGAGATTGCCCATCACTTCTTGGTATGCCCCTCCTAGAAACATGCCTATCAAATAATCTTCATTAGAGTTAAGCCTATGCAACTCAATCAGAGATTTAGCTTGTCCATTATCAATAAATTTCGATAATTTACCATCTGAATCACAAGTTAAATCAGCAAAATGCCCTAGTTGAGTTGGCTTTTCATTTAGTCGATGTATGGGCATTATTGGGAAGAGTTGGCCAATGGCCCATGTATCAGGTGCTGAACGAAAAATAGATATATTGGCGTAATAGGTCTCAGCTAGTGCTGCATTAAGTGCATTTAGTTCTTCAGGAATCAAAGTGTCTTTTGGCAGTTTCACCGCTAATGCTTTTGCACAGGCCCAGGTAAGTTGCTCTGCCTTAGCTCGTTCTTCCAGACCTATGTACCCTAAACGGAATGCAGCCAATGCATCTTCTTTAAATTTAAGTGCGTCGTTCCATGCTTCTTGCAACCTTGAGATATCAACGCCAATATTGTGTGGCTCTTCACTTAGAGATCTTAATGTTTGACGTAGATTTTGAACACTGAGACACTCATGTTCTGTTGTTGCTCGAGTATCACTAGGAATTGAGCTGGTTCCTAAAACATTAAAAACTAATATTGAGAAATGACTAGAAACGGCTCTTCCATTTTCACTCACTAAGGTTGGTACTTGGACTTGGTTCTCTTTACAGCATTCTTGAATGGTGGCTACTACATCGTTTGCATAATTTTGAAGTGAATAATTTGTAGAGGCTTGTGTTGCCGTACGACTACCATCGTAATCGATTCCTAAGCCACCCCCCACATCAAGATGACCCATTGGTGCTCCTAGGCGCTTTAATTCGATATAAATATGACTGGCTTCTTGCAATGCATTCTTCAAAACTGCTATGTCATTAATTTGGCTCCCTATGTGGAAATGTAGAAGAATTAATTCTTTGAGCAGGCCCGCATCTTTTAATTGTTGGACTGCTTGAGATATTTCTGGTATTGATAGGCCGAATTTAGATTTTTCTCCAATAGAGTTGCTCCATCTACCACTACTTTGACTCGATAATTTTGCTCTTATACCTATAAAGGGTGCAGATCCAATTTTCTTAGTAGCATTGATAATGCGATCAACTTCATCTAATTGTTCAATAACTACTATAGGTTTCCTTCCTAATTGTCTTGCTAAAATAGATGTTTCTATATAACGCTTATCTTTGTAACCATTGCAAATTAGTAATGCTTCAGGGTCATCTAATAAGGAAAGTGCTATTAATAATTCTGCTTTGCTTCCAGCCTCGAGGCCGAAATGCCATTCTCGGCTACATGTAACTATTTCTTCGACAACATGTCGCTGCTGGTTGCATTTGATTGGAAAGACACCTTTATATTCTCCTTCATACTCATAATGTGAAATTGCATTTTTAAAAGCACCATGTAATTTTTTGATTCTGTCTTCAAGAATGTCATCGAAACGAAGTAAAAGAGGTGACTTTAGATTGCGACTATTCAGTTCTTTAACTAATACCATTAAATCTAATGAATCACCTTCAGGCCCCGTCGGACTGACTTTTATATTTCCAGATTCATTAATTGAGAAATAATCTTTCCCCCATTTATCCAGTCGATATAAAACAGTACTGTCTTCAACAGACCAGTCATTTTTCTTAGTGAGGGGCTTGGATTTGGACAAAGTTTAGTAGAGAAAACTATTTATAAAATTTGAAGGGGTGTTCATTGGATACGAGCCCATTCTAAGAACAGTTGTTTTTAATCCTATTGTTTTGCTTGCCAAGAGGGTACTTCTCAGTAGACGATAGCTCCATTCTGAATTTATTTTTTTATGGTTGCGGAAAGAACTTTCCTTGCAATTAAGCCTGATGGTGTGCAGAGAGGCTTAGTCGGTGAAATCCTTAGTCGTTTTGAGCGGAAAGGTTTTAAGTTAATTGCCCTAAAACAATTAATTCCTAGTAGAGCATTGGCTGAGCAGCACTATGGAGTTCATAGAGAGCGACCTTTCTTTAAAGGATTGGTTGACTTCATCACCAGTGGTCCTGTTATTGCAATGATATGGGAAGGCGAAGGCGTAATTTTGGGAGCAAGAAAACTAATTGGATCTACAAAGCCTCTTGATGCGGACCCTGGAACTATTCGAGGAGATTTGGCTATAGATATTGGAAGAAATGTGATTCATGGATCGGATGGTCCAGAAACTGCGAGTTTTGAAATAGGTTTATGGTTTGAATCTTCGGAACTTAGCGATTGGAACCCTTCAGATCAGTTGTGGAGAGTGGAGTAGTAATTTCACTATTGGTGAATCGCGTGTAATGAAATTGTTGCAATAAACTTTTTTCTGAATTTGATAATGGTTGATCACATAAGCATTTTCCAATTAAGTCCGATGTAATAGCTGCTAAAAGTACTCCATTGCGATGATGTCCAGTTGCTAGCCAGAGCCCATTTAGAGATGAATTTCCCAGAATTGGCTTTAAATCTGGTGTACATGGTCTAAAGCCCCACCAGCGCTCCATATGTGGCCAAGACATTGCTGAAGGAAGAAGAGACTCCACTCCCTTTTGTAATTCATTTTGTCCATATGGTGTACAACCTTCATTAAAACCTTCTTCTTTTTCGTTTGTTGCGCCAACAATGATTAAGCCGTCTTCGCGAGGGACTAAATAAATTCCTGGTCCAAACATGATTCGTTTAAGGGCATCTTTCGGACCTTGTATAGAAAACATTTGTCCTTTGACTGGGAATATTGGTACTTCTTTAAAAAGTTGATTGCTCCAAGCTCCACTACAAAGAACGGCTTCGTTTGCAAAAATTTCTTCCACTTGACCTGATGCATTACATACATAAACGCCTTGAAAAACATTTTCTTTATAAATTAAAGATTGGACTTCTACACCTTCTTGAAAGTGCACCCCTAATTCCACGCATGCTTTTTCAAGGGCTCTCATTAAACGACGCCGGTTGTCTATTTGCCCATCTTCACTAAACAGTAATCCAGTTTCCCATTGAGAGGCTATTCCAGGTATTTCTTTTTCTAATGAAAGTCTATTTAGAGACTGACCAAAACGAGCCGTTGGATACTTCTCTCTGGTTTCAAGATTACAAAAAGGTACGACTATTCCACTCATTCTGAGTCCACAATTCATTCCGCTATTGGTCTCAATTTTCTGGACCCATTCAGGTATTTGCAAGAGACTTGAGCGACCTAGTTCAAGCATTTGATTACTAAGCCCTTCTGCATGTGGAGCCAACATCCCCGCAGCGACAAAACCTGCAGCTTCGCTTCTTCTTCTGCTTAAGATTTCAACCTTACGTCCTTTGCTTGCTAATTCATGAGCGATTGAGAGCCCTATGAGACCACCTCCAAGAATTAGTAATCGTTCTGAAGTATGTGTCGCCATTTTTGGCCCTTGATAGAGTTAATTTTGAGTTTTTTAGTGCCCGTTGTCTATCCAAGTTGTTCTCTTTTCCATAGGATGAAAGAATCTCGAACTTGATATTAAAAATGTCTAGCTCTAATACTGAGTGGCAAGCAGTGATTGGTTTGGAGACTCATGTTCAATTGGGAACAGATAGCAAAATATTTACTTCAGCGTCTACGCATTTTGGTGATGCCCCTAATACGCATATTGATCCAGTTGTTTGCGGGTTGCCTGGTACTTTGCCGGTTTTAAACAAGAAAGTCCTTGAGTATGCCGTTAAAGCTTCTATGGCATTAAATTTGAATATTGCTCGACATAGCAAATTTGATCGGAAGCAATATTTTTATCCTGACCTTCCTAAGAATTACCAGATCTCTCAATTTGATGAACCTATTGCGGAAGAGGGATGGATTGAAGTAGAAGTTGCTGAAAAAGGTAAAGACACTTATTTAAAAAAAATTGGTATAGAAAGATTACATATGGAGGAAGATGCAGGGAAATTGGTTCACTCTGGCAGTGACCGACTAGCTGGTTCTACCCATTCTTTGGTTGATTACAATCGCGCTGGAGTAGCTTTGGCAGAGATTGTTAGTAAACCAGATTTACGTACTGGGAGAGAAGCAGCTGAATATGCTGCGGAGATAAGACGAATAGTTAGATACCTCGGAGTTTCTGATGGGAATATGCAGGAAGGTTCTTTGCGATGTGATGTGAATATCTCTGTCCGAAGGGACGAAAATGCTCCATTTGGCACAAAAGTAGAAATTAAAAATATGAATTCATTCTCAGCAATTCAAAAGGCTTGTGAATATGAAATTGAGCGCCAGATTTGTTTATATGAAGAAGGTGGTGTTGTGAACCAGGAAACACGACTTTGGGATGAATCTAGGCAATTGACTAAAAGTATGCGATCTAAGGAAGGTAGTAGTGATTATCGTTATTTTCCTGATCCAGATTTAGGACCAATTGAGGTTAGTGCTGATCTTCAAAGGAAGTGGAGATTGGAATTACCAGAGTTGCCTGCCGCAAAACGTCATAGATATGCAGATGAGATGGGTTTGTCTGCATACGATGCAAGAGTACTAACCGATGAGTTAGCCATGGCAGTTTATTTTGAAGCAGTTGTTTTAGAAGGAGCAGACCCCAAAATTGCCTCTAATTGGATTACAGGTGATATAGCGGCTTATGTAAAAGCAAATAAGAAGGATTTTTCTACTCTTCCATTGCGCCCCTCTGAGTTAGCTGAAATGATTCAACTGATTTCTGATGCAAAGATTAGTGGGAAAATTGCTAAAGAGATTCTTCCAGAACTTCTTCAAACAGGTTGCTCCCCGAAAGAATATGTTGAGAGAAATGGCTTAGGAATGATTAGTGACTCTGTATTTATTACTTCAATGATTAATGAGTTGCTTGTAGCCCATCCAGCAGAGGTTGAAGCATTTAGATCGGGGAAAACAAAACTTCAGGGATTTTTTGTTGGTCAATTGATGAAGAAAACGGGTGGTAAGATTGATCCAAAGCTTGCCAATACAATCTTACTAAAGCAGTTACAAGCTTAGGAATTTTTAAAGTAATTTATCTATCTCTAAATATAATTTTTGTAGTTCATTATTATTCTCAATAGTTGTATCTCCTAGTCTCTTTTTTAGTTCTAATGGCCATTGTGCGTTAATTCTATTTTCAGCAGAATTTCTGGAAAGACCATCTCTTTTTAATAAACGATTCATTTGAGTTTCTCTAGTTGAACTTATAACCCATATTTCACTACAAAGTGATGTTAAATCAGCTTCAAATAATAAAGGAATAATTAGTATTACTATCGGTTCACGTTGCATTAAATTTAGTTCTTGTGAGAATCTTTTCCTTACAATTGGGTGAATTAAATTTTCAATCCACCTTCGTTCATTTTTATCTCCAAAGATAATTTCCCCTAATTTGTGCCTATCAATTAATTGTCTATCCTTATTTGTTGAGATAATTCTATTTTTAAATCTTTTTAGAACAGCATTTGCCGCGGGAGTACCTGGTTGAAGAGCATCTCTAGCAAATAAATCTGCATCCAGAATTGGCAAACCTTTGTTGATTGCTAAGTAGCTTCCAACTGTACTTTTTCCACTAGCAATGCCGCCAGTGATTCCAATACGTCTTTGAGATCCTTGCCATCTTTGCAAATTAATAGCCTTGTAAAATTTCGCTCCTATAACGCAGGATAATAGTTATTCTTCTTTCTAAGTAAGCGTATTGGGTTCTACCGAATCATCTTTATGGTCTCCTGCCAAGGGGGGTATTGCTGCTCCTTCTGGGTTTAGTGCTTCTGGGATTTCAGCAGGTTTAAAAAATTCTGGTAATTTTGACCTTGCTTTACTTCTTGCACCTAAAGGTGCTGTATGTGCAGGGACATTTACTCAATCGTTAGTAAGAGCCGCTTGTGTTGACCTTTGTCGAGAGAGATTACTTATCAATCAGGGGAAAGCTAGGGCAGTATTAATTAATTCAGGTCAAGCTAATGCTTGTACTGGTACTCATGGTTTAC
Source organism: Prochlorococcus marinus str. MIT 9211 (assembly GCF_000018585.1). Taxonomy (NCBI): domain Bacteria; kingdom Bacillati; phylum Cyanobacteriota; class Cyanophyceae; order Synechococcales; family Prochlorococcaceae; genus Prochlorococcus; species Prochlorococcus marinus. Next base: position 62,068 of record NC_009976.1, read on the forward strand.
TTGATGCTTTACAAGCTTCTAGCAGTCTTTCTAAAGAATTAGGCTTCAAGACAGATGAAATATTGGTTTGCTCTACAGGAGTGATAGGGCAAAGAATACCAATGAAGAACTTGCTTTCAGGAATACCTCCTCTTGTTGCAAATTTGAATGAGCAAGATGGCACTAATGCTGCAAATGCAATTTTGACTACTGATTTAACTAGTAAGCAAATTGCCCTTCAGGCATTTTTAGGAGATAGGTGCATCACGATTGGGGGCATGGCAAAAGGCTCTGGGATGATTCATCCAGACATGGCAACTATGCTTGGTTTTATTACCTGTGATGCTGGAGTGCCTATTCAAATCTGGAACGAAATGGTTCGGCAGGTCGTTGATGATTCTTTTAATGCAATTACTGTTGATGGAGATACCAGCACTAATGATGCATTTCTAGCGTTTTCTTCTGGCCCAAGATTGCAGGCTCAAAACTTTGATTTTTTGAAAACTGGATTAAAGTGTGTAGCAGAATATTTAGCAAAATCTATTGCTAGAGATGGTGAAGGATCGAACTGCCTCATTGAAGTAAAAGTTGAAGGAGCAGATACAGCTTCATCGGCAAAAAAAATAGCTCGAACTATTTGTAGTTCTTCTTTAGTGAAAACGGCTGTCAATGGTGCTGATCCTAATTGGGGCAGAATTGCAGCAGCAGCGGGTAGAGCGGGAGTAGACTTTGATCCAAAAAAAATGTCTATTTGGATTGGCCCATATCAATTAATAAGTCATGGAGTTCCTTTATCTTTTAATAGAGATAAAGTTTCTTCTTATATGAGTGATATGCTAAAAAGCCTGGATAATGAGAGTTCTATAAATATAAAAGTTCTTATTGGTGATGGACCGTTCAAGTCATTAGCTTGGGGATGTGATCTTTCTGAAGAATATATCAAAATTAATTCGGAATATACTACCTAGAGTTATGATCTATACCTTGTATTAAAATTAATTTATATACTCTCATTATATTGCTTGTAGTTAGTCATTTCTCTGAATGAAGTAGAGCTTTCTCTTAAACTATCAAATCCACCTGAGGCTTTAATTCTTCCATTTTCAAATTCATATATGCAATCAGATTCCATAACAGTTGATATTCTATGAGCAATTATAATAATAGTGCTTCTTCTACCTATAATTTCAATAGAATCCATTACTTGGGCTTCTGTATTGTTATCTAAAGAGCTTGTAGCTTCATCAAGAATTAATAGTTTCGATTTTCTATAAAATGCTCTTGCGATTGCAATTCTTTGTCTCTGCCCACCAGATAGTTTGATACCATTTTCACCAATTTCAGTATAGATTCCCTCAGGCATTTGGCAGATTAAGTCTGCGATTTGTGCGGCTTGTAAGGAATCCCATGCTCTATCAATATTAATTTCTTCGTTATTTACTCCATACGCTACATTTTCTAAAATATTGCTATTTAAAAGATTAATAGATTGTGGCACATAGGAACAACATGCCTGCCAAGCGGGAACTTCTGTTTCCGTAACATCTACACCATCAATTTGTAGAGAGCCTGACGTTGGTCTTAAAAGTCCTAGGAGTTGATTGGCAGTCGTTGTTTTTCCACTTCCAGTTTTTCCAACTAATGCTATTCTTGAACCTATTGGTATTGTCATGCTGACATTCTTTAATACTAGATCATCACTTTTTGGATATTTATAATTCACCTTATTTAATCTAATATATTTTTTGGGCTCCATTCCTTTGGGAGAAGGCACCTCTTTTGATGAAATAGTTAATCTCTGCTTCTTAACTTGAATTAACTTTAGAGCTTCTTCTAAATCAGGTTTGCTCGATCTTAATGATGTTATTCCTCTAAATAAAGCTTGAAGAGGAGGAGTTAGTTTTAAAGATGCTAAAGCTAGTGTGGCAAGAAATGGAAGGATATCCAGTATTTTGGATGATGCATCGTTTTGTAGGATTGGTATTAAGCCAACTGAAAATATTAAAGTTATTGCGAATGGCTCTAATAATGCTTTTGGTGCTTCTGGTAAAAGTTGAGATTTCCATATATAAGGTATAGCTTTCTTCCCAGAATCGCTGTATTTTTTTTCAAAATAATTCTCTGAACTAGTCAAATGAACATCTATTATTGTTCTCATTGATTCTGTGAAAACATTATTGGTTAGCTTTTCAAGGTTAATTCTTTGAGAACTTGCAAATCTAAGGAAAGGTGTAATAACAATCATTATAAACAAATAACACATTAACATGCTTATTATAATATATATAGATGCCAATCTTGTAATTGCTAAAACAGTGAAGCTGATAAATATGATTGGGAAAATCGCACTTGATAATTCTAATAATGGCAATACAACAATATTAGAAACTCTCTCTATGATTACTAACGCTGTTGTAGATATATCACTCTTTTTTTGTGAGATAAAGAATTCATAAGGGCTAGAAAGTGTATTTTTTAAGGCTAATGATGAAAGATCTTTCCAGATTAGGGCTTTTGTCTTAAGCTGTTGACTCCTTAAAAACAGTTTAAGAAACGCAGCGACCCAGTTCATGCATATATATATAACAACTAATAGTAATATTTTAGAATTTTGATTATTGGCTATTGCATTACCAAATGGAATGGAGGGACTATTTGCACCTCCTGCAAATAATGTGAATATTCTACTAATTAACGTAACTACAATTACATCTGATATTGCTGAAGTAATTGCTAATGGAAATAGACGAAGGAGAGATCTTCTCCTTCTCTTTGGTAGAGCCTGAAAAAGACTAACCAAGAGTCGGTAGGTTTTGCTGCTAGCAATAGCCATTCACAAAACGTACTTAGTATTAGCAGCTTTTTTAATTCAATCGGCCAGTTTGTATGCTGTGAGAAGGGACCTTTCCAGGTCCCATAGATCATTTGAGTGATAAGGCTGATCTAACCCCATCTCCCTTAATAGGGTCAGGCAGCAACAGGTGCTGTCTGACGGGAGAAACTAACGATTTTGTTAGCGTTTATGTGTTTGCTCATGCCGAGCAGGCTTCAGTCACCCTCCTGTTGTCACGTCGAAACCATTGCAGCCCCTTAAGATTGATTTGTTATGGAGCTGAGCGGAATCGAACCGCTGTCCGAAACACTGGTGTGGATCACCTAGTCCATTGGAGAATGGACATTTCTATTTTTGCAGCATTATTACCTTGCACACAAAAACTTTTAAATCCTTCAATTATTTTTTCTTTAAGGGTGCTAAATAAATGAAACTTGTAGCGATAATTTCTCCAGGCCTTGAAGCTGAGGCAGCAAAAGAATTGTATGAATTGGGTGCAGCAGAAATTCAACCTTTACCACGATGCGTAGAATTTCAAGTTGATTTGCAATGTTTTTATAGGATCCATTTGAGAAGTAGATTACCCTTTCGCTTCTTAAGAGAAATAGCCCGATTTCATTGTAATAATCCAGAATCTTTATATACAAATGCACAGCAAGCTTTTGATTGGATTAGATGGCTTCCTCCATCCAAAACGTTTAAGGTTGATGTCTCAGGAACTAGTTTTGGCTTAACGCATAGTCATTTCACAGCCTTACAAGTAAAAAATGCCATTATTGATTTACAACGAAGTTCTTGTGGAAAAAGATCCGATATAAGCGTTCAGGATCCAGACATATGTATTCATTTACATTTGCACAACAATCAGGCTGTTTTGAGTCTTGATTCATCCGCTCATAGCTTGCATAGAAGAGGTTTTCGTCCAGCGATGGGAGTTGCACCTTTAAAAGAAAACCTTGCTGCTGGCTTATTGCGTCTGACTAATTGGGACTTTTCTATGCCCTTAGTAGATCCATTGTGTGGCTCTGGGACTTTCTTAATCGAGGGAGCTGCACTAGCGCTTGGCTTAGCTCCAGGCTTACATCAAAAGTTTCTTTTTACAAATTGGCCCGATTTTGATACTTCTTTATGGGAGCAGGAAAAGCATTTAGCTCAAGTTAGTCAATTACCTAAGCAACAGTTACCAAAAATTATCGGATGTGAGAAAAATAGTGAAATAGCTAATCAGGCAAAAAGTAATATAATTGAGTCAGGTTTAGGCTTAGAAATAAAGATTCAGAATAGTCATTTTTTTGATCTTGAATTGCCTAATGATAAAGGACTGATTGTTTGTAATCCCCCTTATGGAAAAAGATCTGGAAAAGAAGAAGATTTGGAAACTTTATATAATGAACTTGGCTCTTTTTGTAAAAAGAAAGCTTCTGGATGGAATCTATGGCTACTTAATGGTAATCCAAACTTAAGTAAGTTTCTTAGATTAAAAGCTAAAAGGCGTATACCAGTCAGTAACGGAGGTATAGATTGTCGATGGCTGCATTATGAGATTAATTGATCAAGATTTTCCTAAAACAGCTTTAGTTGTTTTAGTTATTCCCTCCAGAGTTTCAGGCAAGTATGGCCCTTTAGCTAAATAACCACCTAGTCTTAAACAAGCACCTGCAAGGGTGATATTAATTAAACTTAGAATGATAAGTGTTCCTTCAACACCCAAATTGAGTTGGTTTTGCATCCAAAGATATAGCAAAATTTCACATGCTAATAAAGCAAATAGCATCAGAATTCCTCCTGTCGCAAGAAATATCCCTCCACTAATTAAGCGTCTTTTTTCACGATCCATTTCTTGTAAAGCAATTCGCACATGAAGGTCCATTACTGAGCTTGCAAGTGCCGTTACCCTTGCTGCAGCTCCTAGGCCTTTAGATTTCTGAGAATTAGGGTTGGTCATTAAGATCTTTTGCCTCCAGAGAGAAGGATTCCAAGCAAGACTCCTAAACCAGTGGCGATTCCAATAGCTAGAAGTGGTCTTTGACGAATAGGTTTTTCAATACGTGGCCTTAGTGTTTGATTTAACTCATCTAGTAGCTCTTCTAACTGCTTTTCTAATGGTTCCAAGCTTTCGGCAATGTCTTTGGTGCGATCTGTTGCTGAATTGAAGAGTTCTTCCAGTTGTTCTTTTACTCCATAGGTTGTTTTCCCAGAGTGGAGGGAAATCACACGAATCAATTCATCCAGACTGCCTCTAGTAGCTTCTAATGTTTGTTTAGCTACCTCAGGCCATTTTTCTTGAATCCTTGGCAGCAAGGCTTCGAATTGATCACTGACCCATTGCTCAGAAAGATCAGTATTCAATTCGGTGTTGACTGATGCCTGGGCCTCGCAGGATGAGGAATTCGATGATTCCATAAAATCCATACTATTTACCAAAGCCTAGAGACCACTTGGCTCCAATGGAACCCTTGTGATTGACGATCTTTTCAAATCAACGCAAGCCAATCAATAGAAAGAATGCAGGTATGGGATTGGATACTTGAAGATTTACTTAAATTGAAACGTCTTCTTTGCTTACATTTATTTGCTATATGAAGGCTTCTAGTGCTAAACGTCTTGTATAACTTATTTAGCGATTATGGACGTCGGATTGTCTGCAATGTTTTTTGCGTCCAATACCCTCCCTACAGATTTTGGTTTAGTTCTTGCAGCAATTGCAGGAGCTGGGAGCTTGCTTTTGATTGCATTGAATTTCGTCCCAGGCGATTAAACGCAAATCTCTAGCATTTTATTTTTGGTTAAATCCCTTCTGCTAGGGGTTTGACTAATTTTTGTTGACTTTTCAAGTTTCTTTAAACCAATAAATTTTTAATCAATCTATTAAAACTTTCAAAACCAAATAAATAATTGAATATTGAGGATTATTTTCTTCAACTTATTTGATAATTATGTCTATTCAAGAACCTATACAGTCTAGCTTGCAACAAAAATTTCAAGCTGAAAGGCTTGCTCGAATAATTCAAGATTGTGAAGATATAGAAACCCTTAAAGCGATTGCAATAGAACTTTTAAAATTAAATCAGAAAAAGACTGCAATAGCTGAGTGGACCACTAGAAGAGCATTGGAAGCAGAACAGATTCAATTCAAAGAAAAATTCTAAAGTAAAAATTTTTTAGAATTGTATGATTTACTCTCTAAAGCTATGAAAAAAAGATGGGTTCTTTTGGAACATAGAAGTTCAAGATATAGTCTTAATGAGATACATTTTGATTTGCTCCTAGAGGAGGAGCATGATTGTAGAACTTGGAGGTTAGAAGATTTACCAAAATGTGATGGCCCACCTGTCGAGGCTCTTGCTAGTCCTCCGCATAATCTTTATTGGTTAGAAAGAAAAGAATCGGTTGTATCTGGAGGCAGGGGGTGGGCTAAGCGTGTAGAAGGGGGCATATTCATTGGTTGCTTGCCCTTGAGAGGCCATCAATCTCAAATTGCTGTTGAGCTAGTTGGAGACAGCATTTCTGGAGTTTTAGAAATCAAAAATAATTTGTGCAACCTTGTATCTTTAGAAAAATTCAATTGCATTTAGGCAATTGCTACTTGAGCTTCCTGAAGGCTTCGCTAGTCTTTGAACTCTATAGCTTTGGTCCTGTTGGTATACATCAATCAGGTAGAGCTTACAAATTTTAAGTCCTTTGGAGGGTCGATGACGATCCCTCTTGAAGAGGGCTTTACTGTTGTAACTGGCCCCAATGGTTCTGGGAAAAGCAATATTTTAGATGGAATTTTGTTTTGCCTTGGCTTGGCGACTAGTAGAGGTATGCGCGCAGATAGATTGCCAGACTTGGTAAATAGCGGTGTTTTAAGAGCTGGCAAATCAGCTGAAACGGTTGTTTCTGTTAGGTTTGATCTTCAAGATTGGCAACCAGATTCTGCAGAAGATGGTTTAGAGATTCCTAAAGAAGGACCATGGATCAAGCCAGATCAAAAGCAATGGACTGTAACTCGTCGCTTAAGGGTGATGCCAGGAGGCTCTTATAGCTCTATTTACAGTGCAGATGGTGAAATATGTAATTTGCAGCAACTACAGACTCAATTAAGACGTCTTCGTATTGATCCAGAAGGAAGCAACGTGGTTATGCAAGGGGATGTTACGCGCATTGTTTCTATGAGTAATAAAGATCGGCGTGGTTTAATTGATGAATTAGCAGGTGTTGCTCTTTTTGATCATCGCATTGATCAAGCTAGAACAAAGCTTGATGACGTATTTGAACGTCAGGAGCGTTGTCGAATTGTTGAACAGGAGTTGTTTACGTCTAAGGTTCGTTTGGAGAAAGATTGTGAGAAAGCTCGTCTTTATAAACAATTAAAAGAGCAACATCAACTTGCAAGGCAGCAAGAATCTGTTCTTGCCTTTGAAGTGGCGAAAGATTCTTTGGAACAATTAAAAACTCGTCGAAGAAAGTTATTAGAAAAAGAAACTCTTGATCAAAATATTTTATTGGAGAAACAAAAGACACTTCAAACTTCATCTGAAATACTGAGTAAATTGCAGGAAGAAGTAAAAGCTTTAGGAGAAGACAAATTGATTGCAGTTCAGGCAGAGATTGCAGGCATAGAGACCCAGGCTAGAGAACTTGAGAGACAGGCAGGACAACATAAACTTGATGGTGAAAAGCTTCAAGAGAAAAGGAAGGAATTAATTAATCGGCATCAAGAGATCAATGAAGATGTACCAGAAGATATAGATTCAGAGCTTTCAAAAAGATTGCAGTTAGCAGAAAGTAAATGTAAAGATGCTGAATCTGCTGTAGAAGTTTCTAGAAGAAGACTTGCTGATGTTGCAGGACGTTCTGGTGCTTTGGTTGAAGAGCATAGAGATCGCAACTTTGCCAGACAAAATCTTCACTCTCAATTAAAACCTCTGCAGCATGAGCAGCAAAAATTGGAAGAGAGATTATTGCAGATTACTGAGAGACTTGATGAGTTAGCCGTAGATCAGACTAAAGATAGTTGTGAGGATAAGAAACTACAAAATGAATTAAACCTTCTTGATAACGAATGGAAATTACTTGTAGATCAAATTGACCAATTAAAACATTTTGTTGACAGCACAAGTGAAGATTTGTCTATACAAGAAAGGACGAGATTTCGTCTTGAGAAGGATCAAGCCAGAATGGAGAAAGAGATAGCTCGCTTAGAAAGTAGAAGAGAAACATTGAATGAAAGTAGAGGTACAGGTGCTTTAAGGCTTTTGCTTCAGTCTGGCTTAGAAGGTATACATGGACCTGTAGCTCAGTTAGCAGAAGTTGATAATATTCACCGGCTTGCCGTTGAAGTTGCTGCGGGTGCTAGAATTGGTCAAATTGTGGTAGATAATGATCAAATAGCAGCTCGTGCAATTGATTTGTTAAAGACTAAGAAAGCAGGAAGATTAACTTTTTTACCTCTCAATAAAATTAAGAGCTCAGGAGATAATAGTAAGCTTAAATCTTTTTCAAATGCTACAAATAGATATATGGAAGGATTAATTGGTGGTGCAATTGAATTAGTTAAGTTTGAGTCTATTTATAAAGGTGTTTTTTCTTATGTATTTGGAGATACTCTTGTTTTTAAAGATATTAATTCTGCACGTTCATACTTAGGAAGATATAGATCAGTGACTCTTGGGGGTGAGCTTTTAGAGAAAAGTGGAGCAATGACTGGTGGTAATTTTTCAGCTAGAAGCGGTGCTTTAAGTTTTGGTATTAGCACTGAAGCTGATGAAATCGAACCATTGCGCCAAAGGTTGCTTGAACTTGGAGAAACTCTTTTGAAGTGTAGAAAAGAAGAAGCCTCTTTACGCGATCTTCTTAATCAGAATAGACCTCTATTAAGCAAGCTAGAGAAAAGACAGGCATCTTTAGATGCTCAACGTTCAACATTTAAAAGATCTAACAGTCCATTGATAGAACGCACGAAAGAACGAGCTGATCGTCTCAATGCTTTGGGAAAAACAAAACAAGAATATATTTTGCGTTTGGGTTCTCTTAAGCAAGCAATAGAACCACTTGTTATTGCTTTAAAAGATTTAGAAGATAAAGAAAAGTTAGTTAAATCAGATGAGCATTCAGAAAATTGGCGCAAATTACAAGATGATCTTGAAGCAGCTGATGCAATGCTTGTAGAAGCTAGAGCTGAGAGAGACGACTTATTAAATGATAAACGTCAACGTGAATTAGTTTTAGATCGTTTAGAGGATCAAAAAAATTCATTAATTGCGGAACAAGATAGATTGCAAGAGTCAATTGATTTATTAACTAAACAACATATAAAGTGGCGTGAACAAAATCAAGCTTTAGGCGTACATCGCAAGGAACTTGAAAAAGAAAAGCAAAATCTAGAAACCCATTTTGGTCAAAAACGTCAAGAACGAGATAAAGCAGAAGCAGATCTTGCTAATCAGCGACAAAAGCTTCAAGATTTACAATTCAAATTTGAGAGATTAAAAGAAGAGATCTTGAGTGTTAATGAGGAACTTAGACATAGCCACATCAGACTAAATGAATTAGAAGCTAATCTTCCAGACCCATTACCTGATATTCCAGAAGAAGTAAGAATAAATGGATTGGATTTTATACAGGATCAATTGAAAAACTTAGAGAATCGTCTAGAAGCTCTTGAGCCAGTGAATATGCTTGCCTTAGAGGAATTGGAAAAATTAGAATCTAGACTCTTTGCTCTTGCTGAAAAGCTAGAAGTTTTGACAGAAGAACGTTCTGAATTGTTATTGCGTGTTGAAACAGTAGCTACTCTGCGTCAAGAGGCCTTTATGGAAGCTTTTGAAGCGGTTGATGGATATTTCCGTGAAATCTTTGCAAGTCTCTCGGAAGGGGATGGTCATCTTCAATTGGACAATCCTGAAGATCCTTTAGAGGGAGGTCTTACATTAGTAGCACATCCAAAAGGTAAATCTGTTAGAAGACTGGCTGCAATGTCAGGAGGAGAAAAGTCTTTGACAGCATTAAGTTTCTTATTTGCATTACAACGTTTTCGTCCATCACCTTTTTATGCATTAGATGAAGTGGATAGTTTTTTGGATGGCGTCAATGTTGAGCGCTTATCTTCTTTAATTGCTAGACAGTCTGAGGATGCACAGTTTATGGTTGTAAGTCATCGTCGTCCAATGATTGGAGCTGCGACAAGAACTATTGGTGTAACTCAAGCTCGAGGAAACCATACTCAGGTTGTTGGTTTGCCCACGGCAGCTTGAGAAGAATGCATCTATTCTGAATTTTGAATCAAAATGATTTCCACAGTCCATAACTGAACTCATTAGCTTGACCAATCAACCTTTCCCAAACGAATCAACAGAAGCAGTACCAACTGACAGACTTTGGTTGCGTTCAGAGTTGATGGGGACTCAAGTCATAACGAGAGATACAGGCCGGCGTCTTGGTGTTGTGGGTGAAGTAGTCGTAGATATTGATGGAAGGGAAGTTGTCGCACTTGGTCTTAGGGATAATCCTTTAACTCGTTTTCTGCCTGGTCTTCCAAAATGGATGCTTCTTGAGAGAATTCGACAGGTTGGAGATGTGATTTTGGTTGACTCAATAGATTCTTTGAGTCAGGAATTCATTTCTGAGAGGTATAGCAAGGTAATTAACTGTCAAGTAATCACCGAATCTGGTCAGCAGTTAGGAAGAGTACTTGGCTTTTCTTTTGATATTGAAACAGGGGAATTAATGAGTTTAGTGATGGGTGCTGTAGGTGTGCCTTTGCTAGGTGAAGGGGTGTTAAGCACTTGGGAAATTCCAGTTAATGAAATTGTTAGTAGTGGTGCAGATAGAATTATTGTTTATGAAGGAGCAGAAGAGAAACTTAAGCAATTAAGTAGTGGATTGTTGGAAAAACTAGGAGTAGGTGGGTCAAGTTGGGAGGAACGAGAAAGAGAGCGTTATAGGGTGAACCTTGTTCCAGTTGAGAATCAATTGTCCTCTGGAGAAGATATAGAGCTAGATCAGAAATCTTTAAAGGCTTCCTCTGAAGAAGAATTTATTCAAGAAGAACAAGAAATGGAATATGTTGAAGTTCAAGATAGCAGTTCATTTAGTCAATTGAAATCTAGATATTTAGAAGATTCATCTATATCAAGCTCCCCTGCATTGTCTGACTATCCTCAAGAAAATAGAGGTGATTCTAGATTCTCAGATCAGACTTATTCATCTAGAGAATCTTTAGATAATAATATGCTCATATCTAAAAAGAAAACTTTATCTCGTAGACCTATAAAAAGCTCTGAAGACCTCGTAGATGTAGAGCCATTAGAATTAGAAATAAAGGATAGTAAGTCTAACAAAGAAGATAATAAATCAACAAATAACATAATTGAAGATCCTTGGTAAATCTATTTTCTAAGTAATCATTCATCACTGGATGATAAAAATTCTTTTGATATCAAATTTATTATTTCTTTAGTCATTCTTTTAGTAGCTCCTGGCTGACCTCTGAGACTTCTTAAGTCTTCTTTTTGACCTTCCAGTCGATTTGGTGATTGTAGCCAGTCAAATGCTTCTTGGGCAAGATCTTTTGGGTAAAGAGTCCCAATTCTTTCTGGAACTATTAGTCTATTTGCAGATATATTTGGCCAGGCCATATAACCTTTTTTTCTTAGACGCCAGAACGAGATTAGAATGCCAATAAACCACTTTAGAATTGGTAGCCGGCCAATTATTCCAAGGAATCCATCCCAAGCTTGCATAACATTGAGATGCTGTGTAGGAATAATTACAATCATTGGTACAGCCAAAGCACCTAGCTCTGCAGTATTGGCTCCTACTGTTGTTAATGCTAGGTCACATTGACTAAGAGCATTATGTGCAGGATGTTCTTCAATGAGGGTTATCTCTGTTCCAGCTTTAGTAATCATTACTTTCAAAGATTGATCATTCTTGAGTGATATTATTTTTTTGATTCCAGATTGATAGTTATTTGCTATGGGATTTTTTCTTGAATTACTAAAAGTTTCTAACTCTTGAATATTGGTCGTTGGTGCAATAGGTAAAAGGAAGTTGCAACTAGGTAATAGTTTGGATAATTCATCTGCTAATTCGAGAAAAAATGGAATGCCTACGCAAAGCTTTGCTTTCTTAGAACCTGGTAATAAAGCTACCCACTCACCTTGCTTATTAGGTAAAGGGTTTATATCTTTTGCTTGGCTTGTTAAATCCGCCATTAAATCCCCAACAACTGTGCAACGTTTTCTCAAATGTTTTGGTAAAGATTGTTTTATTTTCTCTGACATAGCAGCGATTCGATTATTCCAAAAAGGCCATCTTGCAATCCACTCTGCGTAAGTCAAATGCAAGTACCTCAGTCTTGCTGAAAGCAATACACTCCAGAATTGATCGCCCCCTAAGAAAATGACAAGACCTTTTTTAGGCCAATAACTGTATTTATGAGGATTAACTAACAGGGTCCAAAAGTGTTTTGCAGGAGAAATACTTTCAAAGTAATGCCATTGATTAGCAACTTTATGTTCATTGCCTGTTGCGTTAGGGCAGGGCACTAGCACTAGACGAATACAAATTTTGGAATCAATTGCTTTAGGTTGCATCAACAATTTGGAATGCAGCCTCTCCACAACTGGTTTCACCCAAGTAGTAATTTCTCCAGGACCGTTAGAAATTACTACTATTGAAAAAGTTGGTTTTTCCAGTAATTCTGGCGAAATGGAATTCAATTTCTAGATAAATCATGCGGATGGCGAGACTTGAACTCGCAAGGCCGAAGCCACACGCTCCTTAGACGTGCGTGTCTACCAATTCCACCACATCCGCTTAACAAACAAAGTCTTAAGACTAAGTTGAATAAGATCATAACGGCAACCTTTATTGAAATCTTGCGACTTATGGGTGCGAGCGCTGATACGATCCGCTAAATAATTGCAGTTTTTAATGCCGATCGGCAAGGTTCTAATAGCTAATCGAGGTGAGATTGCCTTGAGAATACTCCGTAGCTGTAGGGAGTTAGGGATTTCTACTGTTGCGGTATATAGCACCATTGATAGGAATGCATTGCATGTTCAGCTTGCTGATGAAGCGGTTTGCGTAGGTGATTCTCCTAGCAATAAGAGTTATTTAAATGTTCCAAACATTTTGGCTGCAGCCACTTCTAGAGGGGTTGATGCGATTCATCCGGGTTATGGATTTCTCGCTGAAAATGATCGTTTTGCCGAAATGTGCAGCGATCATGGGATTGTTTTTGTTGGTCCTTCTGCTAATGCAATTCGATCTATGGGAGATAAGGCCACAGCCAAATCAACAATGATGAAAGTTGGAGTCCCAACAGTTCCTGGCACTGATGGCCTCTTATCAAGCTCTGAAGAGGCAGCTTTTTTGGCAAGCGAAATGGGATATCCAGTCATGATCAAAGCCACTGCAGGTGGCGGTGGGAGGGGTATGCGCCTAGTTAATGGTCCAGATTCAATCGAAGATTTGTTTAAAGCAGCCCAAGGTGAGGCAGAGGCGGCTTTTGGAAATCCTGGCTTGTATATGGAAAAATTTATTGATAGACCGCGTCATGTTGAAGTTCAGATTTTGGCGGATAGGCATGGAAATGTTGTTCATCTTGGCGAGAGAGATTGTTCTATACAACGAAGACATCAGAAGCTATTAGAAGAATCACCTAGTCCTGCACTTGATTCTCAATTGCGAATCAAAATGGGAGAGGCTGCTGTTTCAGCGGCTAAGAGCATTAAGTATGAAGGTGCAGGTACTGTTGAATTTTTGCTCGATCGTCAAGGTAATTTTTACTTTATGGAGATGAATACACGAATACAGGTTGAGCATCCGGTTACTGAAATGGTTACTGGTGTTGATTTAATTGCTGAACAACTTCGTATAGCAGGTGGCGATTCAATTTCATTTCAACAAGATGAAATACAACTACGCGGCCATGCAATTGAATGCAGGATTAACGCGGAAGATTCAACGCATAATTTTCGTCCTTCTCCAGGAAGGATTACAGGTTGGTTACCGCCTGGAGGCCCTGGGGTTCGAGTAGATAGTCATGTCTATACGGGTTATGAGATTCCTCCTTTTTATGATTCCTTAATTGGTAAGTTGATTGTTTGGGATCATGACCGAGATTCTGCTTTGAAAAGGATGAGAAGAGCTTTAAATGAATGTGCTGTAACAGGTATTCCTACTACTATTGATTTCCATTTGAAGCTACTTAATCGAGATGATTTTCTGAAAGGAGATGTACATACCAAATATGTTGAGCAAGAAATGCTTAATTAAGCAGTTTGCTTTCATAATTCATTTCTTTAAAGGAAGGAATTGCTTCTCAAAAGCATTTGAGAAATGATTCCTTGCGGTCCAACTAGTAATTCTCTTATCAGGCTCAGAAACCCGAACCAGATTACAGGAGTAATATCAACTCCTCCAATAGGGGGGATAAGACGCCTTGAGATGACTAGGAAAGGCTCCGTGGGGACAGTAAATAAGAGCCAAAATTTATTCTTGAAATTTTCTTTTGGATACCATGTCATTACTATCCGAATTAGGAAGGCAATTGATAGTCCTGCCAAAAGAAAGCCCATTGAAAAATGGATAATTGGGAGTGCTTCAATCAAGATTGGCGTCACAAAGCTCTAAGGATCTGTTCATCTATCGTATAAACATGCGATTAATCCGTAGGATTAATGTGCTTTTGCTTTTGAAATAGCTGTAATGGCTTTTCCTGTGTTGAATCTTCTTCTTGATGTTGCGGTTTCTAGTGAGGCAGCGACTAACTCGGCGATCGGTATGATTGGCAGTTTTTTAGCTGCAGCTGCTTTTATCGTGGTCCCAGCAGCATCCTTTTTGATTTGGGTCTCTCAGAAAGATGCTCTAGAAAGAAAGCGCTAGGCTCTAGGCAATTCGTGCTTCTTTCTTAGACTGATCTTATGAGGTTGAATTTCATCCTCTTTAAAGGTCATTTTTGGGGGCTTAACTTTTGGTCAATGCCAGTCTTAATTGGGCCAGCATTGTAGGGATTGTCCTGGCTGTATCCGGCGCAGGTCTTTATTTCCTGCGGTCCTTCAAGCCAGCTCTTGCTAGAGATTACGATGTTTTTTTTGCGGCAATAGGTCTTCTTTGTGGAGGCATTCTTTTTTTCCAGGGCTGGCGTTTAGATCCTATTCTTCAATTTGGGCAGTTTTTGCTTGCTGGAACAACAGTATTTTTTGCTTATGAGAGTGTTCGTTTAAGAGGCGTTGCCACTGATCAGGCAAGGCGATCTTCTTTTTTTGATGACGAGTTTGATGCACCTCCAATGCCTAATAGAGGCTTTAGAGGCCCTGATGAAAATGATTTTGATCAATTCCAGGACCCACCGACCAATAGAAGAAGATTCTCTTCTGCAGATAGTGAAACTTATGATCAACCTGAAGAAGATTTTTACAGATCTCGCAGAACGGCACGACCAGCTATACCTGAACAAGCAGCAAGCAGAAGAATTCGTCCTCAAAGGGAATCTTTAAATCAAGATTCAGTGCAATCTAGAAGGATGGCACGATTTAGAAATGAAGACGATCAACAAGGTAAAAGATCAAATTTTGGCGATAGAAGAAGTTTTCGACAAGATCAACGAAGAGGGAGTCGACCTTCCCCTGCTACGGAAAACTCTATTAATCGACGAGGAAGGTCAAGTCAGTCAATCAACGCTCGGGAAGAAAATAAAACTAATCGAGAAATCGATTCTGTACGCAGGTATAGAGAGCCTCAAGGCGCTCCAATTAATAGAAATGCTGAAGATGCTGCGTTTTCTTCACAAGACAGACGAGGAAAACGAAGGTCAGATAAACCAAAAGAAAGACCAGAATCCTCATCAAGAGGCTCAGCAAGTTTTTCTAATGACGAAATGAGGAGGAGGAGGCCATCCAGATCTTCTTTTGAAACCTCTAATAAGCCAAGAGATAATAGTTCTAGATTTGATGACTAAATAGTTAGTGATTCATTCTTAGTAGGCAAGCATTAGGAAACAAAACCAGCCCATTGAAGAAAATTTGTTCTGCTGATTATCTCGATTAATAAAATTGCAAGAAAGCCAACCATTGCAAACCTTCCATTTGCTCTTTCAGCATATTCACTCCAACCAAATGAGGGAACATCTGTAGACGATGCACTTCTTAGAGGTTGAGTTTCATTGGGGGAATCCTTTGGGGATTCAGTATTTTCCAACGAACTGTCTTCTTCTTTGAAGTTTGAACTGTTTACTGGCATAGAACTAGCTTTTTAGGATTGAGATAATTCATAGGTGGCTGCAGGAATCAATCGCCAACTTCCATCTCCAATAATCTCAAGAACAGAGTCGTGATAGTCAATAAGTGTTGGTCTGTGACCAACACTTATACAAGATAAATCTCTTTTCTTAAGTAATTGATACAGATGCTTTTCTGTTTTTACATCTAATGCACTTGTTGCTTCATCTAAAACAACAAATTTTGGTGAGTTAAGCAATAGCCTTCCAAAAGCAAGTCTTTGCTGTTCTCCTAATGAGAGAAGCCTTGGCCAATCTTGTTTAACATCAAGGTCAGGATATCTTTCCAGCAATGAAGGCAGTTTTACTTCTTCAAGAACTGCTCTGAGATGATCATCGCTAAACCGATTCTTATCTAATGGATAGCAAAGTTGCTCTCTGAGTGAACCGAGAGTCATATATGGCTTTTGAGGAATAAATAGTAATTCACCTCTCTTGGGGGAACTGACTCGACCTTTTTGTGATGACCATAAACCACTTATTACTCGTAATAAAGATGTTTTTCCACAGCCTGAAGGCCCTGTTACTAGAAGATTTTGCTTTGCTTCAATAGTAAGGTCTAAGTTTTTAATTAATATATTATCTTTGAAGGGAGTTTTGACATTCACTTTGTTCAGTACAATTGATTCACTATCTTTTACTTCTGCTACAAAATCTTTATACTGCTCATTATCTATTTCGCTCATATTTGTTTGAAAACCTTCCAAACGACCAATAGATGCTGAGAACCTTGCTAAAGTATCAATTTTATAAATTATAAAAAATAGAGATCCTTCAAGAAGTTGATAATTCACTCGTGCTTGAGTGAATTGCCCAAAATCCATTTGTCCGGTCAAAATAGGCACAGCTAAAATAATATAAGGTATGAAAACACTTCCATATATTCCTGATCGTTGAAGTACTCTTATCATTGCGGACCATATAATCAGCAGATTAAAATTCTTAACTACTGTTCCTAATCTCCTTTGAACTTCTTTCGATTCTTGCTCTTCTCCAGAATAAAATGCTATTGATTCTGAATTATTACGTATATGAACTAATCCATAACGGAAATCTGCCTCGTATCTAAGTTGATCATAGTTTAGTCTAAACAATTTTTTACTAGCAAAAACCAATAAAAAGGTAATTACTCCAGCATATATAATTAAAGCTATTGTTAACTCCTTACTAATACTTAATAGTATCAATATATTTAATGAGAATGTTAATATTGAGTCGAATATATTTAATGATAAATCTAGAGCTTGATTGGTAAAATCTTTGGTATCCTCAGTGATCCTTTGATCAGGATTATCAACATCAGTATCCTGCTCTTCGTTTGGATTGAGAATGTAATAGGTTTGATCTTTTAAATAGTCATTAATTAAGCTTTTAGATAGCCATTCTCTCCAAAGTAGCTGTAGCTTCTCAGTAAGATAAAATTGTAAACTTCTTATAGGTAATGCAGTGATAAAACATATTCCAAGTATCCAAAGATTACGATAACTTGCGCTCTTGTCCTTTGCAATCAAAGCGTTAGTTATATCTCGAACAAGAAAAGTTATCCCAGCATTAATACCATTTACTGAAAGCAGCATTAATATAATGCAGCCAAGAATCAACCATGGAACCCATCTTTTTTGGCGGAATTGTGCCCTAAAGGTAATAAAACAGGCAACCCCTAAACAGAATAGTCCTGTGATTGAAAAGCCTAACTTGCCATCCCAAATCTTTTGCAATGAATCTTGAACTCCACCCAAGTATTGATTAGTTAAGTCTTGAGATGAGCTTGAAAGAAGGCTCATCAAACCCGTCAGTAGAAATAAAACTGTTCCTGCAACGCAAAAGAGCATTGCGAGAAGCATCAGTATGAACAACCATCCGTTTGATTCTGTATATGGAAGAAAATATGGCTGAGTGAGTTTTCTTAGCTTTCTGAGCTGGCTAAAAAGGTCTTTTTGAATATTTGAGATTGTGGGTGCCATGGAATATTTTTGGATTTATTTAAGTCAAATTGCTTGGGAATTCTTACTCGTGATAGGAATCAAGAAATTTAATGGAGGATTATCTAGTAATTATATGATTTCTTGGTTAATCAATTTTTCCCACTTGTTTGGGATTTAGATTTCCTCAATTCACTTTTTGAGATCCACCTTAGTTTTTTGGCGCAGCCTTCATCAGACAAGAATGATCTAACAAGGAAATTCTTAGGCTTTTAGAAATAACTAGAAACTTATTTGGTAAAACTACTTTAGCCTGGAGGCCAGGTTAAAGTACGACCTCCAATAACATGTATATGCAAATGAAAGACAGTCTGACCCGCTTCAGCCCCCGTATTTATAACGGTTCTCCAATTACTTAACCCTTCTTTGATAGCAACTTTTTTTGCAACCAAAAGTAAATGGCCTAGTAGGTTTGAGTCTTCCTTTTGCGCTTCCATAAGACTGGGTAATGATTTTCTTGGAATTACCAGAATATGAACTGGAGCAGCTGGTTGAATATCACGGAAAGCTAGACAGAGTGAATCGCTATAAACTTCATCGCAGGGGATTTCTCCCCGAAGAATGCGATGAAAAATTGTTTCTTCGGTCATTACATCTATTAGAACAGACTGACTTTTTCAGATTAATGAGCTTTTAAAGGCTTTTCTGAATAAGGTTGGGGTCCTATTGAAGGTGGTAAATTATTTTTGGCACTGGGACTGCCTAAGGTAAATTCGAGTGCTTCGGCTAACCAATACCTTAGATTTTGTAGGGATTTAGACATGAGCTAGTAATCCAACTACTTTCAGTTTGTATATACCTAAGAAATCTTCAAAGAGTAATTTCACTCTATTTTTAAAAATTTAAATTATTTGTTAATACTTTTCGCTAGTAGCAAACTTCCCAAGAGACATCAAAGTAACTCTTATCGACTTCTTTTCCTTTGGATTTGCTTACGCTTGTATTTTTCAAAAGGAGTCTCATGATGTCGGAGCCGCTTGATTTCTAGAAAAATACCTGCTTTAGAGACTTGACGCTTGAAGCGTCTAATAGCAGATTCAATCCCTTCATTTTCACCAACTGTGATTTGCGACATTAGAATAAAACTAAGAATTTAATACTAACAAAAATGAATACATAAGAATATGTAGTTGTTTATTTGCCTACAAATGTTTTTTAGATAATTGAAATTACATCTTCACTATTAAAGCCATGTTCTTGCAATTCCTTGCTTAGATCATTTTCATTAGTAACTCTATCAACAAAAAGGACTCCATTGAGGTGGTCCATTTCATGTTGGATACATCTAGACAATAGACCATCCGCATTCATTTTCTTAGGTCTTCCCATTTCATCACGGAAATTTAATTTAATAGATGATGGTCTAATTACATTTAGATATACTCCAGGGATACTAAGGCAACCTTCTTCATAAGTTTCTATTGCTGCACTAAAGTCAGTAATTTGAGGATTAATAAGAACAATTGGAGGAGTAGTAGAGTTTTCAATATCTAAATCTATGACTAGAAGTTGTTTATGAATTCCTACTTGGGGCGCTGCTAAACCTATACCTTTAGCTGAATACATGCTATGGAGCATTTTTTTTATTAATGTTCTTATAGAGTTATCCACTTTGCTGACTCGTTGCGCAGTTTGTCTCAGTTCTAAGTTGCCTAGTGTATGTATCTTCAGAGAAGGTTTTTCAGTAGGCTCTTTTGAAACAGCAATACTATTGCTGCCTTTTTCGGCATTCTTTGCGAGTTGAGCAAAACTTCTAGCCAAGGAGAATTTTGTTTAATACTTATGACTTTACTCATTTTTAAGAACGATTATCAATTTTTTCAAGCAAATTAAAAAGTATGGTTTCACCAAAGAATCAAGTCAGTTCAAAATTCTTAGATGCAGAGGTTGTTTTGGGTGAATTCCCCAAAATCAAATCCCCTAGAATTCTTGGTGATTGGGTCTTCTGGCTAGAACAGCGTCCTTATGAGAATGGGAGAACCACACTCCTCACTCGTCCTTGGGGGAGGTTTGATTGCCTTCCACAAGAGTTAACACCTTTTCCAGTAAATCTTAGAACTCGTTTGCATGGTTATGGAGGTTCGCCACTTGCCTTGGTTAAGCAAGCTGATTGCTTTGTAATGACATGGATTGATGACCAGCAAGGGGGTTTATGGCATCAAAAATGGATTATTGCTGATCAAACAAAACCAACAATTTTAAAATCTCTGTCTAGCCCAATTTGTTTATCTTTGAAGGACAAGTATTGTCTTGCTGATGGTTTGATTGACTTACAATTTAATAGATGGATTGGTGTGATGGAGGAAGATAATAAAGATTATTTGGTTTCATTTGCGCTCGATAAAGAATTAAAAGCACCAATGATTCTTCATCAAGCAATTGATTTTCTTGGGTATCCAACATTAAGTATAAAGTCTGATCAATTGGCATGGGTTGAGTGGCAAAAGCCATACATGCCATGGGATCAAAGCCAAATCTTTCACTCTTTTATTAATGACATAGGTAAACTTAGCTCAGTTTCGATGTTGTCTGGATCAGATAAATCTTCCCAAAAAAGTTCTGCTTTTCAGCCTCAATGGTTGCCTAATGGTCAATTAATTGTAGCTGAAGATAGTAGTGGATGGTGGAATCTTAAGATTGCAGGGCCAGATTTTTCTTCTAATTTAACTAATCAATTTAGTAATCTTTGGCATATAAAAGCTGAAGCTGCCTGTCCCCAGTGGATTCATGGGATGTCTACCATTGCTTCTTCTGGGAAAAAAGAAATTGTTGCTCTTAGTTGTCAAGAAGGTAGTTGGTCCATGAGTGTTGTAAACAAGAGTGGTTCAGTCACAAAGTTGCAACTACCTTTTGAACATTTTGAAGATGTATCTTCTGAGGAAGGAAAGGCAGTTGCAATAGCAGCTAATTCTTTCCTAGATTCTGGTCTGCTTGAAGTGAATTTAAAAAATGGTAGTTGGATTCATAATTCCTTTAGAGAGTCAATAGTTAAACCACAAGAAATCAGTATTGCTGAATCATTTTGGTTTAAGGGTTTTGGAGGTGAGATGAGTCATGCTTGGTATTACCCCCCGATTCAGGGTCGATTGAACTATTCACCTCTTTTAGTGAAAGCTCATAGTGGTCCTACTTCTATGGCAAAAAGAGGTTTGAATTTAGAAATTCAGTTCTGGACTTCTCGAGGATGGGGTGTTTTAGATGTTAATTACGCAGGATCAACAGGCTTTGGTCGAGCTTATAGAGATCGCTTAAAACATTCTTGGGGAGAGGCAGATGTTTTTGATTGCTCTCAAGCTGCCATGGAATTAATTAATAATGGGAAAGCCGATAAAAATTTAGTTGCTATTGAAGGATCTAGCGCAGGAGGTTTCACGAGTTTATGTTGCCTATGCTTTAGAAATATTTTTAGGGTCGCTTCTTGTAAATACCCAGTAATTGATCTTCTTGATATGGCAAACTCAACCCATCGCTTTGAAGAGTATTACTTAGATTTCCTGATAGGTAAATTTAACAATAACAAGCATTTGTATATGAGCAGATCTCCTATCAATAATTTAGATAAGATTACTTGCCCTGTAATCTTATTTCAAGGATTAAAAGATAAGGTTGTTTCTCCTGAGAAAACTAAAGATTTGTTTACAGCTTTGAAAAATAAGAAAATACCTACTGAATTACATGTTTTTGATAATGAAGGTCATGGCTTTAATCATCGGTCTACAAAAATTAAAGTTTTGCGAGAAACAGAATCATTTTTTAGAGAGCATTTAGGTATCTAAGAATTTTCTTGTAGGAAATTTATGCTGGATATTAGTTGAGAAACAAAAGTATCTATTTCATCTATTGTTGATGTAAAACTAAGACTTGCTCTAGCTGATGAACTAATTCCATAGTGTTTGTGCAGTGGTTGGCAACAATGATGTCCACTTCGAATGCATATATTGCTTGTATCTAGAAGGGATGCAATATCATTTGAATGCAATTTATTTATTGTAAAGGTTGCGAGGGGAGCTCGATTACTTTGTATTTTTGGATTTGGACCAATAATATTAATACCTTCAATAGTTTCTAATTGCTGGAAAAGATATTTAGTAAGTTTTTTTTCATAAGCATGTATATTATTTAGGCCTATGGACTCGAGATAAGTTAAGGCGGCTCCCATTCCAATTGCCTCTCCTATAGCTGGAGTACCTGCTTCAAATTTGTGAGGCAAATCTGCCCAGCTACTTTTATTTAAAGACACTTCTTGTATCATTTCCCCTCCTCCTAAAAAAGGAGGCATTTTTTCCAATAGATTTTCTTTTGCCCATAAAAAACCACATCCTGTTGGTCCACATAATTTATGAGAAGAGCCTGCTAGAAAATCAATATTTAATTTTTTAACATCGATAGGTTGATGAGCAAGACTTTGACAAGCATCGACAAGAATTAAAGCATCAGCACTATGTGCCTTCTGAGTAATTTCAGCAATAGGATTACAACATCCCAATGTATTACTAATATGTTGTAAACTCAATATCCTTGTTTTTTCATTTAATTTACTATAGGCATCTTCAAGATCTAATTGTCCACTTGAAGTGATTCCTATATATCTTAAATTGCATTTTTTTCTTTCAGCTAGTAATTGCCAAGGTACGATATTACTATGATGCTCCATTAAGCTAATTAAGATTTCATCGCCCTCTTTTAGCTCTGAATCACCCCAGGAATGAGCGACTAAGTTTATAGCTTCAGTGGCATTTCTTGTAAAAACAATTTCTCTTTCAGAAGATGCATTAATAAATTTGGATGTTATTGTACGTGCTTTTTCAAAAGCCTCTGTTGCTTTTGCACTTAATTGATGGGCACCCCGGTGAACATTTGCATTTTCATATTTATAATAATGGCTGATAGCTTCAATAACTTTCTTTGGCTTTTGACTTGTAGCGGCATGGTCTAAATAAACCAAAGGGTTATTTTTGAGATCTTCACTAGAGAAAAGAGGAAAGTCCTTTCTTGTTAATTTAGCTAGATTTTTTTCATTAATAGTCATCATATTACTCGCTTAGGAATTCATTAAGAAAAGACCATCTCATAACTTCTAAGGGAATATTTCTAATAATTTCTTTCGCATATCCATTGACTATTAATGCTGCTGCATTTTCTGCTGATAAACCACGACTTTGTAAATAGAAAAGCTCATCTTCTTGAAGGTTACTAATGGTTGCACCATGTGTGCAAGAAACATCGTCTGCAATAATTTTCAATTCAGGTTTTGTATCTATTTGGGCTCTGTTTGAAAGAAGAAGATTTTTGCTTAGTTGTGAAGCATTAGTCTTTTGCGCAAGTTTTGGAACTTCTATTAATCCATTGAAGATTGAATGTGATTTATCTAAGGCAATTGCTTTTTGTAATTGCCTTAGAGTTCCTCCTGGACCATCAAACTTGACTGCAGAATGTGTAGATAATTGCTGACTATCTTTCGCCACCTGAAGGCCTTGAAGATCAGTTAATGCACTACCTTCAAGTTGAATTATGGTTGGCTTTAAATGGCTTAAATCCCAGCCTTCTTGAAAACTATTAAAAAAATAATTGCTATCTGATTTCTGGAAAATAGATATTCCTGCAAATAAACTAGAATCTTCTCTACCCATTGCTATCAAACCATGATGCACTTTTGAATTATTATCTAGATGTATTTCACATACATGACTATGCGCTGATTTATTTGCACCTAAGATGATTTCTAATAGATTCAAATTAGCACCTTTTTCTACTATTATTAGTACTCTACTAAAGCTTAATTGGTTTATATTTTTAGGTATGACTAACTCTAGTCCAGTAGAATTTGATTCTGATATTCTTAAAGCTATTAATTGATTATTAGATGAATGATTTAGTGATAATATCCAATCATGACTAGGGTCAATATGTTCATCTGCTTTTTTCAAATACCTTTGCAATTCATCTCCCATCATTAGCGACATCCCCTTTGGTAAAGATGCTTCATCAAGTTTACTTATATTTGAATTTATAATAATTCTAAAAGAATTCTTGGCTAATTGAGGGATTGTTTGATCTATATCTTTGGGTTCTATTCTCTTTGACATTGGTAGAGAAAGTATATTATTTATTTTTTTTGTATCTATTAACTTCCATTCTTCTAATTTATTATTTGGGATTCCTATTTCCCCTAAGTACTTACGGCCACTTTCTTGAATTCTTCTTAAGTCTCCAGAGGCTGCAGGAAGAGATTGTATCCAATTTTTTAAAAGTTCACTCATTATTTAGTTCAAATGTCTTTCTTTTTTAGTAGATCATATCCACCCTTTTCTAATTCAATAGCAAGATTCTTATTGCCTGTCTTTACAATCTTACCTGCATCCATTATGTGAACAAAAGTTGGTTCTATCTCATTTAATAGCCTTTGATAATGAGTGATCAAGATTGTAGCGGTATCTTTTTTTGAAAGAGCATTAATTGCTTGAGAAACTATTCTAAGTGAATCTATATCTAATCCTGAATCCGTTTCATCTAAGATAGAAATTAATGGTTCTAGTAGAGACATTTGCAATATTTCATTTCTCTTTTTCTCTCCTCCTGAAAAACCTTCATTCACATTACGCTCCAAAAAACTGTCCTTCATTTGTATAAGATTTATACTTTCTTTAACAATCTCGTCAAAATCAAAAGAATCTAGTTCTTCTTTACCAAGATATTTTCTTCTTGAGTTGGTTGCAGCTCTGAGGAATTCGCTATTACTCACTCCAGGAATCTCGACTGGATATTGGAAGCCTAGGAATATACCCATCGAAGCAATTTCCTCAGGGTCTAATTTCTCTAGGCTCTGACCTTTGAAAATTATTTCTCCTGAAGTAATTGAATAAAGAGGGTGCCCAGCAATTACTTTTGAAAGTGTGCTTTTCCCGCTACCATTACGCCCCATTATTGCATGGATTTCACCGGCATTAACTTTAAGATTTACTCCATTCAATATCTTTTGACCTTCGATACCAGCATGCAGGTCATTGATTTCTAGTAGAACTTCTGTCGTTTGGGTGATCACTTGGTAATGAATGAGAGGCTAGTATTTTGTAGTGCCTTAGTTGGCTTGTTAGTTTGCTGAAGCTACTAGTTTTAGCCTACAGACCCTTCTAGTTTTAATGCAAGAAGATTGTTGGCTTCTGAAGCAAATTCCATTGGTAATTTATTAAACACGTCACGACAAAATCCATTTACCATCATCGATACTGCTTCTTCATTACTAATTCCGCGACTTTGAAGGTAAAATAATTGGTCTTCGGATATTTTTGATGTACTTGCTTCATGTTCAATATTTGATTTTGATTGCTTAGATTGTATATATGGATATGTATTAGCTTCTGCTTCATCACCAATTAATAATGAGTCACATTGACTAAAATTTTTTGCTCCTGCTGCTCTAGTACCTATTTCGACTAAGCCTCTATAACTATTTTTTGATTTACCTACACTTATACCTTTACTAATAATTTTAGAACGTGTTTTAGGTCCAATATGAATCATTTTTGTTCCAGTATCAGCTATTTGCTTGTTATTAGTTAAGGCAACGGAATAGAATTCTCCTGTCGAATTTGCTCCTAGCAACACACAGCTAGGATATTTCCATGTGATGGCAGATCCAGTCTCGACTTGAGACCAACTAATTTTGCTATTTTTACCTCGACATTGACCTCTTTTGGTTACAAAATTATAAATACCTCCAACGCCATTTTTATCTCCTGAATACCAGTTCTGAACTGTTGAATATTTAATAGATGCATCATCCAGGGCTATAAGTTCCACTACAGCAGCATGAAGCGTGTTTGTATCGAACATAGGAGCCGTACAACCCTCCAGGTAACTCACAGAAGAACCAGACTCAGCTACAATTAATGTTCTTTCAAATTGACCAGAATCACCTGAATTGATTCTAAAATAAGAAGACAATTCCATAGGGCATGTAATTCCTTTAGGGATAAATACAAAGGAACCATCACTAAAAACTGCCGAATTTAAAGCAGCAAAGAAATTATCATTTTTAGGCACAACTGTTCCTAGGTATCGTTCAATTAATTCTGGGTACTCTTGAACAGCTTCACTGATTGAGCAAAAAATTACACCATCTTCTGCCAGTTTTTCTTTAAATGTAGTTGCAATTGAAACACTGTCGAAAACTGCATCTACAGCAACATTAGATAATCTTTTTTGTTCACTTAATGGAATTCCTAACTTTTCGAAAGTTTCTAATATTTCTGGGTCCACTTCATCTAAACTTTTCTTTTTCTCTATATCTTTAGGAGCTGCGTAATATCTAATATTTTGGTAATCTATTTTTGGATATCCTAGGTTTGCCCATTCTGGCTCCTTCATCGTAAGCCATTTCCTATATGCATCTAGACGAAACTTCAGAAGAAAATCCGGCTCATTCTTTTTCATTGATATTAATCTAATTACATCTTCATTTAGACCCTTCGCGATTTTTTCAGTTTCTATATTTGTTAGGAAACCGTACTTATATGAATTTGATGTAGCGATGACCTCTGCAATGGAATTGGTATTACTCATGGGGTTAGCATTAATTACTTTCTTTCAATTGCGAAGACCTGCAATTGATTCATTTCCACTCCTTGTACTCTAGGTTACATCCTCAGGAAACATTTTTGAATGAGTAGTCAGATGTCAGAGAGAGAAGACCTTCTGAGCCTAGAGGAAATAAAGAGAATCGATGCATTAGACCTTTCTACTATAGAAAAACATCACCTACGTTTAATTGCTCATTGCCTTGCATCTTTTAAGTCAATGTCCAAGTCCTCTTCCATGAAAAACTTTCCATCTGCAGAAAGTCGCCTTGCATGGTGTACTGACCAAGCAAGTCTTGAAGGGCAAGAAGCTTTTATAACTCTCCTCTTGCAGCAATTTATAGTCGCTGAAAAGTATTTGGACAAGCTAGCGAAGCTATATGAAATTCAACCCTTGGAAATCACCTTAGATCAATTGATCGCTTTTACCATTTCAGAAAGCAACCATTAATCACTTGCTATGACTTTGCAACTGCAAGTGAAAAAGCACTTCATGATTTTTAGGTATTTTGAAAGAAAAAGTGAGTTCAGCACAATTGTTTGGCAAGACTCTCGACCATGACCAGCTAAAAATGTTTAACAATTGTTTTGAACCAAATTTTTACCACATTGCTGCAAAACCCTTTCCTGGACTTATATCTTGGCATTGGTTTATTTTTGGGAATTGGCATTTGTAGTCAGTAGATCCTGACCACAGTCATGAAGGACGCCCAATCTGACGAAAATCAGAGGATACTGATCCCGAACAAAAACGGAGGTTTTCGAGACGTGGCCCAAGATAGAGAATCACTGTCACGTCTAACCCTTCGTCAATTAAGACTGAAAGCAAGTGATTTAGGCATACCTTTATATAGTCGCAAGACCAAATCAGTTCTTGCGAATGAAATCCTTTTGTATCAGGAAAGAAAGGAGTCGGAAAATCATTTAGTTGCTTCTAATGCAGTTAAAGGTCCAAGAGGCTTAATTAATAACTCTTTTTTCGCTTCCAAAACTTCAACTAGGGTTGTTTTTCTTCCTAGAGATCCTGAATGGGCTTATGTTTTTTGGGAGATTTCTGAAACTGATCGAAAAAGTGCCCAGGAAAAAGGTGCAAGCAGATTATGTTTGCGATTGGCTGATGTGACAACAGTTAAAAAAGGAGCTGTTAATCCAGGGACACTGAGAGAGGTAATAGTGGATAGTCATAGTACAGAATGGTATTTGCCTATACCTATTGGGGACAGAGATTATCGAGTAGAGCTTGGCTATCGTTTTGGTGCAGAATGGATTTCGTTGGCATTTTCTTCTATTGCTCGTGTCCCTTCATTACATCCAAGCGAGCAGATATTGGATCAGTTTGTCCCTTTTAGTTTAGAAGCTACTACTAGTAGTGATTTGATAGAAAACACTTCTGAAGCAATCGAGAAACAAGATAGTGGTTTACATGAGCGCTTATATCAAACAGCCACAACTCATTTCGAGAAAACCAGAGTTGGTTCTGAAGAATTCCAGCAAGGTAATAGATCTAGTCAAGAAGAACTTAATGATTCTGGTTCAGGTCTTTGGGCGAGTGGTTTGAATCAATCAGGGATTGGAGGATTGCAACCTAGAGAAAGATCTTTTTGGTTAGTGGCCGATGCAGAATTGATTGTTTATGGATCCACAGATCCTTCTGCAAAACTTACTATTGGCGGCGAAGAGGTGCCATTGGCTGCTGATGGAACATTTCGTTTACAAGTACCTTTTAGGGATGGATCTCAGAATTATTTGATACAAGCTGAGGATTCAACTAGAACTCAAAAACGAAATGTTGAAATGAAATTTGAACGCATTACTCCTGAAGATAATACAAATCCAATTGATCAAGCCAAGTCCGAATGGTTCTAACTTCTTAAATAATGTTGCGTTGGTTTGTCGCATTCACTCCTATTGGAGGAGCAATTATTCTTCCTCTGGTAGTGCCATTTATTGTTGATCGTTTTGGCATTGGACTAGGAGTATTTTCAACCTTGCTTTTAAGTTCGTTGTGGTTTGTTGCAATGCTTAGAACCTCAGAGATGCCTCATTAAAAATTAAAATTGGGCACAATCTATTTATCAAATGCATCTTAACTAATGTCTTCTCAGTCTAATTTAAATGAAGTAATCCCTTTAAGAGTAAAGCTAGGGCATTCTTTTACTGATCAAAAGCCAGGAACTTCTGGTTTAAGAAAAAGCACAAAGCAATTTCAAGAGAATCATTATTTAGAGAGTTTTATTGAATCAATCTTTCGCACTCTTCCAGGAGTAAAAGGAGGAATTTTAATTCTTGGTGGTGATGGTCGCTTTGGTAATAGAAAAGCAATTGATGTAATAATTCGAATGGCAGCCGCTCATGGTGTTCGTAAAGTAATAACAACTGTTGATGGCATTCTCTCAACCCCAGCAGCCTCTCACCTGATTAGAATTAATAATTCAATTGGAGGAATTATCCTTTCTGCTAGTCATAATTCAGGTGGAAAAGATGGAGATTTTGGAGTAAAGATTAATGGATCTAATGGTGGACCTGCATCTGAATCTTTGACTAATTCTATTTATGCTTGCTCACAGAATTTGAAAGAATATCAGATTATTCAAAATCAAGAAATTTCTTTAAGTGTTCCTGGTGAATATGAGATCTTTTCTATGAAAGTGGAAGTTATTGATGGATTAAAAGATTATATAGATCTCATGCAAACTATTTTTGACTTTGATCGAATTGGTGCTTTTTTAACTAAAGACTTTCCTATTGCATTTGATGCACTAAATGCAGTCACTGGACCTTATGCTAAAAAAATTTTAGAAGATATTTTAGGAGCATGTAAAGGCACCGTTAAGAATGGAGTTCCTTTGGAGGATTTTGGAGGCTGTCATCCTGACCCAAATCTTACATACGCAAAGGAACTGGCTGACGCATTACTTTTAGGCAATAAATATTTCTTTGGAGCTGCTTGTGATGGTGATGGTGATAGGAATATGATTTTAGGCAAGGGATGCTTTGTAAATCCAAGTGATAGTCTTGCGGTTTTAGCTGCTAATGCAGATTGTGTACCAGCTTATTCAAGTGGGCTTTTAGGTATTGCAAGATCAATGCCAACTAGTTCAGCAGTGGACATTGTTGCCAAAGATTTGGGTGTGAAATGTTATGAGACACCTACAGGGTGGAAATTTTTTGGGAATCTTTTGGACTCTGGTCAAATTACCCTTTGCGGTGAAGAAAGTTTTGGAACTGGTAGTAATCATGTTCGAGAAAAGGATGGATTATGGGCCGTTTTATTTTGGCTACAAATATTGGCAGATAAAAAATGTTCTGTTCATGAATTAATGCATCGCCATTGGAGTAAATATGGACGCCATTATTACTCTCGTCATGATTATGAAGAAATCTCTTCGGAAATAGCGAAAGATTTATATCAAAGAGTTGAGTTAATGCTCCCTTCTCTATCTGGAAAACAGTTTGGTAGAAGAGTAGTTAAACTTGCCGATAATTTTAGTTATAAAGATCCTATTGACAGTTCTATAACAACAAATCAGGGCTTAAGAATTTTATTAGATGATGGAAGTCGTGTGATTTTGCGTCTATCTGGAACAGGTACTAGAGGAGCAACTCTTAGAGTATATTTAGAAAGTTATGTAGCATCTGACGGTAATCTAAACCAAGATCCTCAAAGTGCTCTTTGTGAATTAATTAGAGATATTGACTATCTTGCTGAAATCACTAAAAGAACAGGGATGACATCTCCCACGGTTATAACCTAAACTTTTTGAAATTGTTCTTATTTATTTTAATTATTTTAGTTGACGAAGGATTTAGCAGATCATCATATTTTAAGTAATAATTATATTGAACTGTAATTTAACTTGGTTCAAGATCTTTTTACTTTTCAGAATGATCAAGAACTCAAGAGGCAAGCACCTCTTGCAGAAAGACTGCGCCCTACAACGCTTGATGATTTTGTTGGGCAACAAGCGATTCTTGGACCAGGAAGGCTCTTAAGAAGAGCTATTGAATGTGATCGGGTTGGGAATATTTTGTTTCAAGGCCCCCCTGGTATTGGAAAAACAACTTTGTCTAAAATTATTGCCTCTAATACTAGGGCTCACTTCAGTGAGCTTAATGCGGTTTTGTCAGGTATTAAAGAATTGCGTCAGGAAATTGATGCGGCAAAAAATAGGTTAGGCCAGCATGGACTTAGAACAATACTTTTTATTGATGAGGTGCATAGATTCACTACTTCTCAACAAGATGCTCTATTGCCATGGGTTGAAAATGGAACTTTTATTTTTATAGGAGCAACAACAGAAAATCCATATTTTGAAGTAAATCAAGCTTTGGTAAGTAGATCTAGAGTTTTTCGTTTACGTCCGCTTCAGGAAAAAGACATGTATCAGATTTTAGATAGAGCATTAAAAGATATAGAGAAAGGGTATGGAGCTAAAGAAATTAAATTAACTATTCAAGCAAAAAATCATTTAATTGATGTTGCCAATGGTGATGCTCGTAGCCTCTTGAATGCTCTAGAACTAGCGGTAGAAACTACACAGGCTGATGACAAAGGTTGTATCAACATTGATATTTCTATAGCAGAAGAATCTATTCAGGAACGTGCTGTTCTTTATAACAAGAATGGAGATGCACACTTTGACACAATCAGTGCCTTTATTAAATCATTAAGAGGCTCAGACCCTGATGCAGCATTGTTTTGGTTGGCTCAAATGCTTGAAGCAGGAGAAAGTCCAAGATATATTTTTCGCAGAATGCTTATAGCAGCAGCGGAAGACATTGGTTTAGCAGATCCTAACGCAATTGTTGTTATTGAGTCTTGTGCTTCAGCTTTTGACAGAGTTGGTTTACCAGAAGGTAATTATTTACTTTCAGAGGCTGCTCTTTATCTAGCATGTACTGAAAAAAGTAATAGCGTTTTGGGCATTAACTCAGCAATACACTCTGTTAAGAACTCTCAAAAGCAAGATGTTCCTAATCATCTTCAAGATTCTCATAGGGACTCTGAAAAATCGAAAGCTCGATCTGATTACCTTTATCCACATAATTACCAAGGAAATTGGGTATCTCAACAATATTTACCAAGAGATCTGCAGAGAGAAGTATTTTGGGAACCAACGATAAATGGTTGGGAAGGTAAGAGAAGAAAATTATTTGCTGAAAGAAAGAAAAGGCAAATTTCATCAGGGCTTGATTCTACCGAAAACCAATCACCAAAATTTTAATTCAGCAATTTTAGGTCAATGACTCAAAGACGAAGTACGCTTGAATTTAGAACTTTAGATGATTGCAATGCCTCTTCAAGTTGGTGATACAGCCCCAGAATTTACTTTGCCTGATCCAAATGGCACTTTAGTTTCTTTATCTTCGTTTAGGGGACAAAGGGTTGTAATTTATTTCTATCCAAAAGACAATACCCCTGGCTGTACAAAAGAAGCATGCAATTTCCGTGATTTGTGGAAAGATTTTAAATCTAATAACATAAAAGTAATAGGTATTAGTAAGGACTCAGGAACTTCTCATTTGAAATTTATTAGTAAATACCAATTACCTTTCACTTTGCTCTCTGATAGCGAACCTTGTCCAGTTGCATCTTCTTATGAAAGTTATGGTTTGAAGAAGTTTATGGGTAAAGAATATTTAGGAATGATGAGAAAGACTTTTGTAATTGACTCTGAGGGAAAGATTGAATTGATTTATCATAAGGTT
Organism: Prochlorococcus marinus str. MIT 9211; assembly: GCF_000018585.1. NCBI lineage: Bacteria > Bacillati > Cyanobacteriota > Cyanophyceae > Synechococcales > Prochlorococcaceae > Prochlorococcus > Prochlorococcus marinus. Next base: position 94,417 of record NC_009976.1, read on the forward strand.
AAAGCTGAGATTATGGCTAAACAAATTCTTGATGATCTTTCCCTTACGTAATTCTAATTAATTAGATTTATCATTCCTTCTAAAACAAGATTAGGGCAATGATTAACATCAATCTCAAGAGCTTGTAGATGTTCCAAAAGTAATTCTGAGTCTCCTCCGCAGAGCCAAATTGGTATTTTTTCTTCTCGTTGAGTTATTAATAAGGTGCCTAATAATGAATTCAAGCTACCTTTTATCATTGCTTCTTCAGTTCCCATTGGAAATTCTTCAGGTGGAATATTGGTTTGAGTGATTTGGTTGAGATTTTCTGTGCCATTAGCCATTGCTGATTGTTGGAGCCTTAAGCCAGGTATAAGTTGTCCTCCATCAAATTCTCCAGTAGATGTGATTTTAGTAAGACTAAGAATCGTTCCTGCATCGGCAATTAAAAGACCATTGCTATGCATATTTTTAGCCTTGGCTTTTTGAAATGCTTGCCATCCTGCTAAGGCTCTATCAATCCCTAGCCATAAAGGTAGCTTTAAAAGAGGCACCTCGGTTATTTTGAGCTGAGTGGAAGAAGTGAGGAAATGATTCTTTGGTACTGGACCAACTGCGGCCCATTTGCATATAGAAAATAAATCTGATTTCAGGTTGCTTAAACTTGGTTGGGTATGAGTAAAACTCCAGCTGTTGTTATTCTCTAACGCCCAATGCCAGCGAGTATTACCAATTAATAAACAACATTTTTTCTCTTTCAATTTGGAATGCCCTCAGTTTCATTTGAAATGTGAATTCCACATTCTTGTTTTAATCCTCCGAACCTCGTATCTCTTCCCATACTCTGAGGACCATCTGGAGCGCTTGAATGCCAATCTCCAACTGTTGAATAACCTTGATCAAAAAGTGGATGATGGGGAAGATTATTTTTTTCCATATAATAAAAAATATCTTTTGGACTCCACTCGAGAATTGGTCTGAGTGAAAGACGATTTCGGATGTGATCTAATAATGTCATTGTCCCTCTATGCTTGGTTTGCCCACCTCGAACACCACTCGCCCAACATTTAACTCTTAAGTCTTCTAAGGCTTTTTCCAACGGCGTTACTTTACGAATCAGGTGATATTTCTCAATATCTTTCACTGAATTATTTTTCCATAGCTGCCCTTCTAAAGCCTCCATCCTTGCTGGTGACATTTCACTTTGGACAATTTTTAGATTGAGATGAAGTTTTTCAGTGAGTAGTTCAGCATATTGATAAGTTTCTGTAGGCAGGTAACCAGTATCAACCCAAATAACTTTAATTTTTTTTGCAGCCTTAATTTGTGAAAGCATGTTTAATAAGACGCATGATTGAATACCAAAACTTGTCGTGAGGGTGAAATTTTCACCAAATTGTTCATAGCCCCATTCCATTCGTTGTTCGGGAGACATCTTTTTAAGATGTTGCCGAGCTTCTTCAATCGGAATTTTCAAAAGGGAATTGCTTTTCATGTTTTTATTAGGGATGTTTTTACTCTCCATTGTCGCTTTTGATTAGAGGTTCACTTAGTTTCTTTTAATAGTCTCAGGCCTGATTCTCATGGCTGTCAATTTTTCTAATTCTGAACCTGTTGTATTAATAGGAGGCGGATTTGCTGGATTAACCACGGCATTGGCTTTAAGTAGGGATAGACCAAGATGTCCAATTATCCTGGTTGAACCACGACCGAGATTTGTTTTTATACCACTTCTTTATGAACTTTTAAGTGGTGAAGTTAGATTGTGGGAGATTGCGCCTTCTTTAAGGAATCTGATTGCAGGCAAGGGAATAATTGTTATTCAAGAATATGTCAAGAAAATGGATATTGATAGAAAGCTAGTTATTACTTCTTCTGGCAAAGCAATTGACTATTCACAACTTGTCATTGCAACTGGATCAAAACCAGATTTTTTGGGCATTCCTGGGGCTTCTGATCACGCTTTGATGTTTAATCAAATAGAAGATGTGCAAATATTGAAAGATTTAATTTCTAGACTAAAAAACTGTTCTTCAGAGAAAAAATCATTAGTGATTGTTGGTGCAGGTTCTGCCGGAGTGGAACTTGCTTGTAAAGTTGCAGATCTTGTGGAGAATCAAGTAAAGATTCACTTGATTGAATCTGCAGAAAGAGTATTACCCAAGGGACAATCTTTTAATCAGGAACAAGTTGAACTTGCCTTAAAAAAAAGGAGAGTAGAAATTCATTTGCAAACAAGTGTCACAGCAGTTACGGCAGATAGCATTCACTTAAAAACTATGAATGAACATGCTTTATCGAGTATTACTCATTCAGGTTTGGTTTGGACTGCTGGTGTGAAGCCAGTACTCCCATTGGGGATGCCTCCCGAAAACTTGCTGCTAGGGCGAATTTCTATTGACTCTTCTTTAAGAGTTAATGGATCACAAGATATTTTTGCTATTGGTGATATTGCTTTTAACGCAGATAACCCTTGGAAACCAACTGCGCAAGTTGCAATTCAACAAGGAGAGACTGCTGCTAAGAACATAGTTGCGATTCGTGAAAGAAGACCTCTAGAACCTTTTCTGTTTAGAGATTTAGGAGAAATGCTCAGTTTGGGGATTGGAGATGCAACTATTACAGGATTGGGGATGACAATGTCTGGTCCTCTTGCTTTTCAATTAAGGCGCATGGCTTATTTGTCTAAGTTGCCTAGACTTTCTTTAGGGATTCGTTCTGCTAGTGCCTGGCTGATACCTGATGACAAGAAATCTTTTTAATTGGAGGAAATTGAGTAAGGTTATATCAAGCTCTTTTTCATTAGCTTCATTTGTACCAAGACTTTTGGATGAAGGTAATAGAACTGAACAAATATGGATGAGTTAATAGTGGTTTTAGAAAACCCTCAGGCGCTAATAACTTTGGGAGTTTTGGTATTAGCAGTAGTGCTATTTATTAGTGGTTTGCTTGCACCTGAATTAACCGGTCTTTTAAGTGTGGCGTTGTTAATGGCTACAGGAGTCCTGTCACCTCACAAGGCTTTATCTGGTTTTGGTAGTCCAGCCTTGATAACTTTAATGGGATTGTTCGCTGTATCTGCAGCACTATTTAAAAGTGGTGCGTTAGATAGATTGCGAGAATTTATAGCTTCAGAAAGTATTAGAACTCCTCGTCGTTTAATTGCATTTTTAGGCTTTATTGTAGCTCCCATATCAGGGATAGTTCCTAATACACCTGTAGTTGCATCACTTTTACCTGTGATAGAAGCTTGGTGTTTTAAACGCAAACTTTCCCCTTCCAGGGTATTACTACCTCTTTCCTTTGCAACAGTTTTAGGAGGCACTCTTACTTTATTAGGTAGCTCGGTGAATCTATTGGTTAGTGATATAAGTCAGCAACTTGGGTATGGGTCTTTAGAATTATTTAGTTTCACTGCGATAGGTGTTCCAATTTGGCTGGTGGGGACAGCTTATTTATTGTTAGCGCCTCAAAGACTGTTGCCTGACCGAGGAAGAGATAATGGGGAATTTGGAGGTAGTGCAGACCAGACGGGATACTTCACTGAAGTGACTATTCCCATAGATTCAGATTTAGTTGGACAGTCTCTGCATAACAGTAGATTGCAACGTCGATTTGATGTTGATGTTTTGGAGCTTCAAAGGGGAAAGGAAAGATTGCTTCCCCCGCTCGCAGATAGAACTATTGAGCCTGGAGATAGATTATTGCTTCGTGTGACTCGTGCAGATTTATTGCGTCTTCAGCAAGAACATACTGTTCAGTTGGCTAAACAGAATTTTGTCAATGCTTCAGAGGAGCAAGTGGAGCCGTTTTTACGAGAAGGTCAAAAAACAGTTGAGGTTCTTCTTCCAGCAGGATCAACCTTGGCTGGTGCGAGTTTGAGAGAATTAAGATTTCGACAACGCCATAATGCAACTGTCTTAGCTCTTAGGCGAGGACAGCAGACTGTCCAAGAACGTTTAGGTCAAGCAATTTTGCGAGAAGGAGATGTATTGCTTTTACAAGCTCCGATAGATTCAATTCGTGGACTGCAGGCTAGTAATGATTTGCTTGTCTTAGATCAATTTGAAAATGACTTGCCTACTATCAGACGCAAGCCAATTACCATTGGCATTGCTATTGCGATGGTTCTCTTACCTGCCCTTACTTCCCTGCCATTAGTTGCATCCGTTTTGATAGCAATGATTCTAATGGTTGTTAGTGGTTGTTTGCGCCCTGCAGAGGTGCAGAGTTCTATACGTCTAGATGTAATTCTCTTGCTGGGGTCTCTATCTAGTTTTAGTGTTGCGATGCAGGCGACAGGGTTAGCTGATGCTTTTGCTGCAACTCTTGAGTATTGGTTAAAGGGATTACCTACATATTTTTCTTTACTAGTTGTTTTCTTTGCTACGACTATAGTTACTCAGTTTATTAGTAATGCTGCTTCAGTAGCTTTACTGGCACCAGTTGCAGTTCAGCTTGCTTCGGGAATGAACTTACCTCCCATGGCTCTTTTGATGACAGTTTTATTTGGCGCGAGTCAATCTTTTCTGACACCTATGGGGTACCAAACAAATTTAATGGTTTTTGGCCCTGGTAGGTATCGTTTCCTTGATGTGACTAGATATGGAGCTGGATTGACTGCATTAATGACTCTCATTGTTCCTTTATTAATTATTTGGCAATACGGAGGAACTTTTAGGTAAATACTGGTTATGGAAAGTCTTTTTTTCTTTAGTTATTAAACAGTGCGCTTCTCTAAAACAATTAATTTAAAACAAGCTTGGTATAGACGCTTAAGTGTTCCTCAGTTCACTATTGCTACTGGCTTTTTGATTGTTGTGGTTGGTACTTTCATTTTGGCTACTCCTCTTTGTTCTAAAGAAGATGTTGGACTTTGGGAATCTTTTTTTACGGCTACTTCAGCCATAACTGTGACAGGCTTAACAATCATCGATATAGGTAATGATTTAACGATATTTGGTCAAATGATTTTGGCGTTACTGCTTTTAATTGGTGGCTTAGGCCTAATGGCGATAACGACTTTTTTACAAGGCTTTGTTATTAGTGGAACAGAATTGAGAACTCGTCTAGATAAAGGTAAAACATTGGATGAGTTTGGTGTAGGTGGTGTTGGTAAAACTTTCAGAGGCATTGTGTTAACTGCTACTGTGTTGATTTGTATTGGTGCATTTTTTCTTTTTTACTTTGGCTTTAACAATATTTCTAATTTAAGAGAAAGGTTTTGGGCAGCACTTTTCCATAGCATCTCTGCTTATAACAATGCTGGCTTTGGATTATGGGCAGACAGCATGCAGTCATATAGAAATAATTGGGTAGTCAATGTTGTAGTTATTTTGTTAATAATTTTAGGTGGACTAGGTTGGCGAGTTACAAGCGATTTATGGATGAATCGTAAAAATTTTTCTTTCCGCAAATTAAGTCTTCATACTCGCTTAGTAATAAGGACATCGGCACTTTTAATTACTTTAGGAACAGTTGGATTATTAGTAACTGAGTCGATTGGCCAAGGCTATTTCTTTTCTGAGATAAGCTTGCTAGAAAGATTAGTTACTTCTTTGTTTGAATCTGTGAGTGCGAGAACTGCTGGGTTTACTAATATGCCTATTTCAGTTCAAAGTATTACTGACTCAGGACTTTTACTTTTAATGACTTTAATGTTTATAGGAGCTAGTCCAGGCGGAACAGGGGGGGGTATTAAGACTACTACTATTGCGGCTTTGATGGCTGCAACTAGATCAACTTTGAGAGGCCAGGATGATGTAATTATCCGTAATCGACAAATTTCAGATAAAATTGTTTTAAAGGCAGTCGGTATTACGGTTGGATCTCTTGTTTTTGTTTTAGTGATGGCTTTGTTAATAACAATGAATAATAGTTTTGAGGGTAAAGAGCTTTTTTCATTTTTGGAAATACTGTTTACTTGTATCTCTGCATTTGCAACTGTAGGTTTTGATCTTGGTGTAACAGAACAATTAAGTCACTTTGGTCAATTTGTACTTGTGGTAGGAATGTTTGTAGGAAGACTTGGCATTCTTTTATTGTTAAGTGCTATTTGGCAAATGCTTAATACAGGAAGTATGCATATTCATAACCGTGTTGGCTATCCAAGAGAGGATCTTTATGTTTGAATTTTTCTTGATTGAGGCAGAATTATGAGTGAATGGTGGCAATGGTTGCCTAAAAAAGAAGGCGATTCACTTGGGTTCGCCGTAGTAGGCATTGGTCGTTTTGGTAGTGCCGTTTGCCGGGAACTACTTCGTAATGGAGCTGATGTTCTCGCAGTCGATCTTTCTGAGAAAGCTATTGATGAGTTAAGGCAACTTGAACCTTCTATAGAGGCTAGAGTTGTCGATTCTACTGATGAAGAATCGATGAGAGAAGCAGGTGTGCTTGAAATGGGGACAGTAGTCGTTGGTATTAGTGAGCCAATCGAGGCGAGTATTACAACTACATTGATTGCAAAAGATACAGACGGAAGTCGTGTTCAACAGGTAATTGCTAGAGCCACTAGTGATTTACACGAAAGAATGTTGAAACGAGTAGGTGCAGATAGGGTTGTTTTCCCTTCAAGAATGCAAGGCGAACGCCTCGGCCTCGAATTGGTTAGACCAAATTTGATAGAGCGATTGGAATTAGATGATCAAACAGGAATTGATGAAATAAAGGTTCCTGCAATTTTTATAGGACGCTCTCTTCGGGATCTTAATCTTCGTAAGAATTATCTTGTGAATGTTTTAGCAGCAGGACCAGCAGAGCGTTTAACAGTGAATCCTCCTGCTAAATATATTTTGGAGGAAGACCATGTTTTAGTGGTTATGGGTTTAATGGAAGATTTGCAAAAACTACCCCAAGTTTGAAGAACTAGGCATGTATGTTTTGGGGATGATGAGTGGCACCAGTGCTGATGGTGTAGATACTGTTTTAGCTGAATTTACGGGTAATCCAGATCAACCGCAGTGGAGGATTATCAATTCAACTTCACATGAATATCCCAATAATTTAAAGCAGGCGATTATTGATTTTGGCCAAGGATGCAGTTTTAGTAGTCAACAGTTCATCGAGCTATCAGAAGCGATTACCGAGTTTTATGCAATGGCCGCAAAGAGTTGTGACCCCAAAGGCATTGCTTTAATTGCGGGATGTCATGGCCAGACCGTTTTTCATAGGCCTCCATCTGGTGCAAAGCGTGGCTCCAGTCTGCAAATACTTCAAGCCCCTTTATTGGCAATTCTTATTGATAAAACTGTTATTTACGACTTCAGATCTAAAGACTTAGCTTTAGGCGGGCAAGGTGCACCTTTGGTTCCATTACTTGATGCAGCCTTAATAGGAGCATGCACAGGCTGGAGAGCAGTGCTCAATTTAGGAGGCATCGCAAATATTTCTCTTATTCCACCAAGGTCTGGCCCTGACAAGACTTCTCCAGTATTGGGCTGGGATTGTGGACCTGCAAATACTTTAATTGATCTTGCAGTGCAGCAGAGAACTAATCATGAACTCTATTTTGACCATGATGGATTGATTGCGCTAAATGGATCTCCTGATTTTGATGCAATCGAACAGTGGTTAAATGAACCCTTTTTCAAAAAACCCCCTCCTAAATCAACTGGCAGAGAGCAATTTGGTTTAAAGGATTTAGAAAGGCGGATGACTCAGATAAATCGCTCTTCTACAAAAGATTTAGTTTCAACTTTGACCATCTTTTCTGCGTGTGTCATTGCTCAGGATTTGCACAATTTATATAAATCTAAAATGATCAAACCTATCGAACTATTTATCGCAGGAGGAGGATCTGAAAATCCAGTCTTGTTTAGAGAAATTCAACTTAGATGTAGAGGTATGAGAGTAAGAAGTATTGGTGAAATAGGTATTCCAGTTAAGTCTAGAGAACCTTTAACATTTGCATTGCTGGCATGGTGGCACCTTTTAAATAAACCAGGCTCTTCAACAGCTATTACTGGAGTATCAAAAGGAGCTGTTTTAGGTGTGCAAGTTCACCCAAATTAAATTTTTAGGGTTTGTATAGCTTGAATCTTCTTGGTGCACCTCTTAATCGCCTGATTTGCTGAGCTTCTAATGAAGAAATAAACTGTTCAGTACTCTCTTCAGATAAATGCTTGGCATTAGAAAAACTTTCAGTTGCTTTAAAACGTTGTAATCCTTCTTGAATAAGAACTTTAGCCATATTGCTGACTGTTCTAGATTCTTTTTCTGCTAAACAACTCAACTCATCACATAAGTTTTCTGGTAGTACGACTTGTATGCGTGGCGACTTTGGCTTACCACTTGATGAATTTTGACGGGTAGCCATGACCCACTATCAGTAACGGGTAATAAATAGTGTACACTGATATGCAAGGATAGTATCCACGAGTATGATTTCCTTAAGTTCGCATGGCCTTCCTCACTCCAACTTAATAAGGCTGTTTCGAGTCATCTTTTGATGGCAAGAGGAGACATCCTCGAATATCCGATTGATTTTTATCAAGTTAGTAAAAGGATTTTTTAATGGCTAAACCAATGCTCCCAAAGTCACCTAGTAGTAGATCTAGATCGCATTCATCACAATCTATTGAGAATAAGGTTGCTTCTAAGGTTAGAGCTAGTCGTAAGCGTCGCAGGACCTCTGACAATAGTGATGTCCTAGTCTCTGCTGTAATTAGTTCATATCTTTTGACTCATTTGCACCATGTTTTACAAAAAGCGGAATATGGAGCGATGCAAGAAGGCAGAGGTGCTCAAGCAGCTAATTTTGCTCAATTGAGGAAAGTACTTTGTATGGATGCTAGGAGTATGCAGGATGCCTCCGCTTTGGGTTTTGTAGATGGTGATTGTAAAAAGTTTTCTGATTCCAATTTCGGGTCAAAAGTTGCTTAATTGAATAGGGTTAATTAGATACATCAAATCTTATGGGCAGCAATGCCGCTAAGCTCTATCAAAAGATAGAAGCAGATCCTTCATATACAAAGATGCTTTTTCGTCAAGCTCTTCAAGACCCTCAAGGTGCTGTTAAAGCAATTTGTGAAATAGGCGAACATCTTGGTTTGCCTGTTACTGAGGAAGAAGTTAAAACCTATATTTCGACTCTGGATGATTTTGAAACGAAACAATGGCTGATTAAAGCTAGAGGAGGTTTATAAATTCAATGAGAATTTTTTGTAGAGGATTTTTCTTTTACTAGAGGTGCCTTAGGTGCTTCTCGTTTGTCATAGCCCCCTCCCCCTGCCAAAGTCCAAAAAAACCAGTAGCTAGGAATAGCCAACGCTGCGGCTAAGATGATCCCTGTAATTTGTTCCAGTCTTACCATTTCTGTAGACCCGGAATGATTAATATTTAAAGTCGGGGCTTCTTGGTAATTCTAAAACTTACATACATTTGAGGGTTGCTATTAGTGATAAGACTTGAACGAGTTACTAAAATTTATCCGACAGGTGAAGTCCTTAAAGATATTACTTGGGAAATCAAGGCTGGCCAAAGAGTTGGTCTAGTAGGCGTTAATGGTGCAGGTAAATCTACACAACTTAAAATTATCTTTGGTTTAGAACAGCCCACGAGCGGGGAAGTTGTTCGTCAGGGAGAACCATGTATTGCTTATTTAAAGCAAGAATTTGATGTTGATACTTCTAGAACAGTTAGAGAGGAATTGTTTCAGGCATTTGCTGATGCAGCATTAATTTTAAATCAAAAACTTGTAGTTGAATCCGCAATGGAGACTCAAGCAGCATTAAAAGATGGAGAGTATTTAGATGGTTTAGTCAAAGAGTTAGGAATTCTTCAAGCAAAATTTGAAGCATTGAATGGTTATCAATTGGAGGCAAAAATAGAAAAATTATTACCAAAGATTGGTTTTAACTCTAAAGAAGCTGAGCAGTTAGTTGGTGATTACTCTGGTGGTTGGCAGATGCGAATAGCATTAGGGAAGATTCTGCTCCAAGATCCTGACTTATTGTTGCTGGATGAGCCTACTAATCATTTAGATATAGAAACAATTGAATGGCTGGAAAGTTATTTGATAGAACAAAATGCAGCAATGGTTATCATTAGTCACGATAGGAAATTCTTAGATAAAATTTGTACACATATTGTTAATACTGAAAGAGGCAAATCCAGAACCTATTTAGGTAACTACACTTCTTATATAGAGCAAAAAATATTAGAAGAAGAATCTATGCAAGCAGCTTTTGAACGCCAACAAAAAGATTTGAATACTCAACAAGCTTATATTGATAGATTTAGGGCGAGTGCAACCAGAAGCACGCAAGCTAAAAGTCGTGAGAAGATGATTAGTAAAATTGATAGAATAGAAGCACCATTACATAGTTTAAGTAAGCCTATATTTTCTTTTCCAAAAGCACCCAGACCAGGAAGAAAGGTTGCAAGTATAGAAGATTTATCGCTTACTTATGGTGAAAAGATTATTTTTCTTGGAGCCAATCTTCAGATTGAGCCTGGAGACCATATAGCACTTGTGGGTCCAAATGGATCAGGGAAATCAACTCTTCTTCGTTTGCTGATGGGATTAGAGAAGCCTGAAGACGGATTAATATCATTAGGTCCTCATAATATTATTCCAAATTATTTTGAACAAAATCAGTCAGAAGCGCTTGATCTTTCAAATACAGTAATTGAAACTTTATTTTCTGCAGTTCCTGATTGGACTCAAACGCAAGTTCGTTCTTTACTTGGAAATTTTGGCTTTACAAAAGATGAGGTTTTTAAGCATGTTGGAAATTTAAGTGGAGGAGAGAAAGCACGCTTGGCTTTGGCTTTAATAATTGTTAGACCATGTAATTTACTTTTACTTGATGAACCTACAAATCACTTAGATATTCCTGCAAAGGAAATGTTGGAAAATGCGATTAGAGATTTTTCGGGCTCAGTAGTTATTGTGTCACATGATCGATATTTTATCTCAAAAGTTGCCAATCGAATTGTTGAAATTAGAGATGGCCAAATGTTTCTTTATAGAGGCAATTATAATTATTTCTTGGATAAAAAAAAGGAGGAGGTAAAGCTTAAGCAAGAAGAGTTGGCATTAGCAGAGAAAGAAGCCAAGAGGATTGCTAATCGTGCAAATCAAAGAAAAAAGAAATTATTAAGGAAGCAAACCAGAAATTGATCCAATTAATCTTTTTTGAAATTGCTTATATCTACTGGGAGTATAGAGACAGTTATCCTCCTTTTGTTTCTGACAAGCGTCAATCTTAGCCTCTTACTCAATCCATTTTTATTAATTTTGTCAACTACATCTTGAGGACCATCAACTTTTATACCATTAATTGCAAGAATAATATCATTAACCTTTAGACCTTCTTTCTCAGCTGGACTTCCAGGAAGAATATTTATAATTTGTGCCCCTTTTGTAGAGATATAGTTGTCTTCAGGTTGATTTATTAAATAAGTAAGGTTTACTCCAATCATTGGATGGATGGCTTTGCCTCTTGCTACTAATTGACTTGCAATCTGAATTGCTTGATTGATAGGTATTGCAAAACCTAGGCCTGCCCCTGGGCCAGATCTGACTAATGTATTAATTCCTATTACTTCTCCATTAGAGTTTAGTAATGGACCACCAGAATTGCCTGGATTGATTGCTGCATCAGTTTGTATAAGCTTTAACCTTTTGTCTGCAATACCTAGCTGAGAAACATTTCTATTAAGGTTACTAATAATCCCTAGTGTCACTGTTTTTTCTAGACCAAAAGGACTTCCAACGGCAATAGCCCATTCACCTACAACAAGTTTGTCGGAATCGCCTAATTTTGCAATTGGCCATGGACCCTTTCCTTCTATACCTATCACGGCTAGATCTGTGAGGGCGTCTTGACCGATCACCCTGGCTGGGAATCTTCTTCCATCTGACAAGCCAACAACTAATTTGTCAGTATTTTCAATCACATGTGCGTTAGTTAATACCAGACCTTTAGAAGAAAAAATCACTCCACTCCCATGACCTAGCTGCAATCTAGATTTGGGCATTTTTAATTTTGGCTGATTGAAAAACCTCTCTAAAGAAGGATCTATAAAAAAATTGGGAGGGAAAAGATTATTTCTGGAAACTACTTGTCTTTGAGTCTCCACAGTAACGACAGCAGGTCCACTTTCGTTGATGGCTTCAGTAACAAAAGAGTTTTGAGATCTAACTGTTAATTGAGCTAATTTGAAATTTGTTGCAGCTGAAATTTGCTGAGTGCCATTAGTAAAAACATAGGCCCCAACAAGTAATACACCAAATCCTGATTCAGCAATGAGTTTCTTTAGACTCATCTATACCAAAAAGAAATTTTTTTGTTTACCAAACTAACCTATTAGGAAATTGCTATAGAAGGTTTCACTATTGATTTGTCTTTAGACCTAACCCTTTAAGATGAGTTGAGGAAACCAATCAAACTTCAGATGTGAATAAATGCAGAGTTATTTTTTCTCATCTTTGTATCTTCTTGCAGTTATCTTTCTGCTATGGAAAGCGTTTGGAGTGATGTTTAAAGGTTTTTCAGCTGCTGATGGATTCTCAAGTATGCAAGATAAGGCAACAGAGGATCGGACTGGTAAGTTGACTATCCATCCTGAACTTCTTAATAAAGAAGGGCGTATTACTAAAGAAGATTTGCTTACAGTTCGCTTTTCAAAAGATCTAGACCCTCCTAATTCTTCTGATAGATCTACGGAATAGGAAATGTGAGATTCTTAGATTAAGACTGTTTTAATGCATTACTACAAGGGAGATTAATTGTGGAACAAAGAACGCGAATAGTGGTTGCAGTCCTCAAGGCATTGAAATTGCCACCAAGATTTCGATTAAGACTTTTAAAAGAGGATCCAGTGCGTCTTGAATTAAGTCTCACGCCAGCTTATGGGAAAGATCCTGTCCAAGTTGGATTGGTCGAGTCTCTTGATTTAGTAGCTAGACGTGATCGAGAGGGACGGATTCCACGGGATCTTCCAGGAACTTGGGATTGGACGGTTCGACATGGAAAAGTAAGTACAGGTGGTTGGAACCCTTTGCTGAAAGAGGCTTTGCAAACTATGTTTGAAACTGGTTTGCCTGCAATACTTTATGAAGAGTTGACTGGCGAGGAATATCATCCTGTGGATGGTGCAAAGCACGTTAGATAAGACCTATTACAATTCCACTTCTGTTGTGATGGATCTACTTTTCGTTAATTTCTAGATAGAATTACTAAAGTTGTTTATAGATTCTTATGTCTCAAAATATTCCTCCACGTTATGGATTTGTAAATTATGCTGAAATTTGGAATGGGCGCCTTGCAATGATTGGCATTTTGGTTGGTTTAAGTACTGAACTATTGACGGGCCAAGGAATTCTTGGACAGATTGGCTTTGGTTAATTATTTAACAAACCTTTCCGTTTTTTATTCTTTTTAATTTGGATACAGCATCGCTCCCCAGCTATTCAGTTCAGGAGTTAAATCATGCAATAGGTCATTTGCTTTCCAGAGGATTTTCTCCGCGGTTTTATTTGCATGCAACAGTATCCAAGTCCCAATTAAAGAATGGTCACTTATGGCTCACTCTTACGGATGGCCACGCAAGTATTTCAGCAGTGATATGGGCATCCACTCTGAAAAAATTTACCTATAGGCCAAATGATCAAGATGGTATTGAGATTTTAGGAAAATTAAATTTCTGGGAAAACAGAGCGAATTTGGTTGTACAAATAATAGAAATGCGACCATCTATCTCAACTGTTTTAAGGAAATTTGAAGTTGTTAGAAAATTATTAATTCAAGAGGGTTTGATCGATGAAAGTAGAAGAAGACCCTTACCCAATTATCCAAGAAATATAGCTGTTCTTACCAGTGTCCCAAGTTCTGCACTGGCAGATATACTACGAACGGCAAAGGAAAGATGGCCACTGACGAAAGTATTTATTTTCCCTATACCTGTTCAAGGCGATGTGGCATCAAAGATTACAAATGTCTTGGCTAATTTAGTTAAGCATTACAGACATTTTTCAATTGAAGCGATTGTTTTGGCTCGAGGAGGTGGAAGTAGAGAAGATCTAATGGTCTTTGATAATGAAGAATTATGCAGAAGCTTTTCTTCTTTACCTATTCCTTTGATTACTGGTCTTGGTCATGAGGATGATTTAACCGTTGTTGACCTTGTCGCAGATCATCGCTCTGCGACACCAACCGCGGCTATTGTTGATTTATTGCCTAGTCGAGAAATCGCAAAAGGTCATTGCTTACAGATGCGACATCGACTAAAGGATTATTTCACTTGGACTATTCGTAAAGAAAAAGACCTATTTAATGAACGTCTAATTAAATGGAAAGCTTCTTCACCTTTGACTTTGATTAATCGCTTTAAAGAAAACTTAGATAAAAGATCTCGACTTCTTCTAGCATTATCACCTGAGTCTCTTTTCAAACGAGGATTTTGCATAGTTACTAATCAGTCCTCTAATGCGATTAGAAATTGTAATGATGTTGAGGTTGCAGATAAGTTAACTATCCAATTGATAGATGGCTATATTGAATCAAGTGTAGAAAATATTCATTGTGTGAGGTAGTTGCAATGAAAAACTTAGATTCTAGTAATAAGGCAAAAAAACAATTATTGCAATCAAATGATAAATCTTCTTTAGAACAATTTAGGAAAGAATGTTATGTTAAAATTTGCAATTTATCTTACGAAGAATCTTTGAGGGAGTTAGATATGTTGTTAGATACAATGCAAGAGTCTGATTTGCAAGTAGAAGATCTTCAAAGATCTTACATTAAGGGGAATATATATCTTGAACATTGCCAGGAATTATTAGATCAAGTTGAACAAGATGTGATTGAAATTAATGAAGAAAAAATTAATGAATTAAATAATCATAGTTAACTCATGGAATTTGCTAATCTGCCTCTTCAGCGCTAACATCGATAGTTGCTGAAGAAGCTGGAATATTGGGTTGATTTGGTTTATTTAGAGATTCTCCTGTAATTTTTGTTGAACCGCATAAAGGACATTGAATAAATTCAGATGAATATGTAGTGCCACAAACCTTACAAGTATTCATGCGTGATCTTAAAATCTTCCACCCTAACCAGCCAAAAATTGTAAGTATTACTGGTATAAATAAAGTAGCTAAAATAATACCACTAGTCAAATTAATTAAAAATTTACCTGCAGGAGTAGGTAAAAGAAATAGTAAAATAATTGCAATTGATATTATTCCTTTAGATTGATTCATTTTAGTTATTAACTTTCATTATTTTTCCTTTTCTATACTTGTTCATTTGGTTTGTTGCTAAGACAACACTCCAACATTGTCCAAAATAAAGTATTAAGCCGACTATCCATATCCACAGTGTTAGAACTAATACACCACTAATGATTCCATATGCTTGGAATCGAGATCCAAGAGATAAGATTGTTCTACTTACAGCAGAGTTTAGTATTGTTAATAGAACTCCAATCATTATTGAGCCTGGAATTAATGGGCGCATAGGAACTTTTCTGGGGGGGACTAAGTATTGCAATAAGAATGCCATAACAGAAAAGCCTATGAATGGAATGATTATTTGACCAACTTCGATTACGGGTATTTTGGATAATGTATTTGCTATTTCAGGACTGTTATTTTTTAGGTCTGTCCATACTGCACCTGGAATTAGTCTCACATAGGCACTTATTTCATCAAGAACCATTAGGAATCCAACCAGAAGTACGACTAAGAAAGCTTCTATTCGATTTCTAATAAAGCGAAATGCTTGCATTCGAAAGGGTGTTTCATCAGGTTTTGTTGGCAGAGCATCTTCCCAAAGCCTGTCTGAACCTCTTTGCAAAGTTAGGTATGCGTTGCCTGCAGTAATAACCAGAAACATTGCTCCTAGGATCCCAGCACCAAATCTTTGATTTACAAGCTTTACTAATGTTGTATCCACTAAACCAACTACTGAAGGGGGTAGCACCTGAGCTGCTAGTCCAATTATTTGTTGATCTAGACCTTGTTGCTTTCCAAGAAACCAAGACGCTACGGAAAGTGAAATCAATAGGATTGGGAAAAAAGACTGCAGAGTGTAATAAGCAAAGGCTGCACTTAGATCCACACAGTGACAGCGATTCCATCTACGCGATGCTTGCCATAAACTTCTAAGAAACCATCGCAATTGGCTTTTCCAGCGATTGACCACTCTTTGCCCAAAACTAGATATTTATAATTTTACCTGGAAATAAGTAGCATATTTCTCAGCCCATGTTTTATTTGATACTCAGAACTGATGAATGCTATAGATTTAAATTTATTTGTGGGTAAATATACTCCATTAGTATATTACTCCAAGGGATTAACTGTTCTAAATGATCTGAGGAAATGGCAGTAACTAAGGGGAAATTTCTAGAGCTAAGGTCTTCACCTGGCTTAACATTTTTTGGGTTAATATCTAACCATTTTATAATGCAATTTAACTCAGTTAAAATTAGCCAAGCGGCTGCTATATCCCATATCTTAGGAGAAGCTTCTAAAGCTCCAAAAGTTTGACCAAGAGCA
This sequence comes from Prochlorococcus marinus str. MIT 9211, assembly GCF_000018585.1. NCBI lineage: Bacteria > Bacillati > Cyanobacteriota > Cyanophyceae > Synechococcales > Prochlorococcaceae > Prochlorococcus > Prochlorococcus marinus. The sequence goes on from NC_009976.1 coordinate 110,903, forward strand.
ACACTTGACATATTTAAACTGGATACACCTAATAAGCGAATTTTTCCAGGAAATCTTTCATGAGGTTTTTTTTGCAAAATGTTGATTGAGCGACTACAAAGAGATACGCACTGACTTTGAGAGTGCAAATTTCTTTTTGATTTTATTGACTGACCATTAATCCAAACTCCTTTCCCTCGAATAGCAAGAATTCTTTTTTTGAGAACAGGTATATCTAGAAAAGCTGTTTCTGGCTCTCCATCTCGAAAACGTGCAATAGAAATACCCCAATGAGGAATTCCCGCTGCAAAGTTTGTTGTCCCGTCTAAAGGGTCGACTACCCAAAATGCATTTGTAGTTGGCAAAATTTTAGATCCCTCTTCACTTAGTATGCCTTCTTGATTATTAGTAATCTCTGAAATTCCATTAATAATAAACTGATCACTCCATCTATCACAATTTGTGATTAATGTCCCGTCAGGTTTTATTTCAGTATTGACTTTTCCAAAATCTTTGAGTTGACGCCCTGCCACGCTATCAATCATTTCGTTTATTGAAATGAGTTGTAGATTGTCAAGTGGATTTGCAGATTCTTGATTCATAATAATTCTATTATAGAAGTTCTATACATGGTGAAGCCATCTTCTCAGTATTTATAACTATACTTTTATCTACATTGTTATTTTCTTGTCTTGGGTTTGCATCTGTTCTTTTGTTACAACCTTTCAACCTTTCAATCCCAGTCTCTCTTCTAAGATTAACTAAGTTTGAATTATAATCTGTGATAGCTATAATATAATTTACTTCTGCTTGTGTTAGATCTCTTTGATTAGTCACTACTTCCCGTTGAGTTGTTATGCCTGCTTTTAACCGTAATAAAGCTAATCGAAGAGACTCTCTTGCAGAAATAATTTCATTATAAGTATTAGAAATATTTTGCTTTGCTATTTCTAGATTAAAAAAACTCTCTTCTATTTCTTCTCGGATTTGCTTCTTTTTTAACTCGATATCAAATTCGAGTTCTTTGCTTTTTTCTTTTTTAGATTTATAAATTGACTTACCATAACCACCATCAAAAACCTTCCAGTCAAATTGAAGTCCTATAGTATTACTTTCACTAAATACTTCATTTCCAGTGTCTGGATCAGCTACTGCTACCTCACCCTTAGCAAAAGAAGTAGTATAGGTGTTAAAGATACTCAGTTTTGGTTGAATTGCTGCTAGCGCTGAGTTTGCTTGATTATTATTTATAGATACTTTAAGGATTAACTTTTCAATTTCTTTTTGAAATGAGTATGCTGATAGAATACTTTCTTCAAGAGAAGTATCCCACAAACCAATAATTGCTGTTTTCGATGTGATGATTGGGTTGGTTGTTGAGTTTAGGTTCAGAATGTTGGCTAGCTTTCTTTGATTTATTTTTAGCTCACCTGACTTCTTGGACAGCAGTTGCTTATCTTTTGAAAGCTGAGTTTGAGCCTCTAAAACTTCAAATTTTGTACCAATTCCTACATCTAATCTTACCTCAGCTTCTTTTAGAGAAGTTTCGGAAGTTAAGATTGAATCCTTAGCGATACGAACCTCTTGATTCGATTTTTGTAACTGGAAGAATTGTTTTAGCCCTTCTAGATATAAATCTCTTAGTTTGATTTCATATGAAATTTTTGCGTTTTCTAATTTATCTTTTGCAGCCTCAATATCAGGAATGCGAGCAGGGTTGATTAGATACCATCTCACTGTCGCACTCAAGTTGGCTTTCCATTGCTTGCTAGAAGTATCTGCAGAAGAATTTTTATCTGTACTTCCTGCTAGATATTGAGGTAAACCTGATCCGGAAATGTCTAGATTTGGGTACCAAGCTGATAGCTCACTTCTTAAATCGAACTTTGCTTGCTTAATCTTGCTTTTCATTATTTCTATTTCTGGATTATTCTGTTCAATGAGATTTTTTATATTATCTTTTGTTATTTCCAATTCATTTTGGATTAATACCTCTTGAGAGTCTTTTGGTAACTTCCAATTTTGTTTGTCTGTAAATGCTTGTACTTTATTTTGTATTCCTGCACATGTGATTAAACCTGCGTTTAGAAGGATTGTTGTAATGATTAACTTTGCAGAGGGTTTGCGCATCAAAAATCTTTTTGGAAAAATACTAGGTTACATTCTTCCCTTTTCCTATCGCTTTATTTATGAAGTCTGAAGGACTATAAACTATATCTATAGGGATTTTTAGCGCTTTGCTCACTTCATCTATATGCATATCATCTAGAAAAATTGGCATTTCATGCCTCAGCATTACTGACGGGACTAACAGTCTCTCTCCTAGATTTTCATTCTGCAAGCCTTGGATCAGATCTTGACCAGTCAGTAGCCCTGTAACTACTTTGTCTTGCCCCCAGTATGTACTTGAAAGGCCAAATAGATTTATTGAAAAAAGATCTATTTTGTTTAGCCTTGCACATGCAGGTTTGAGCGCATCTTCGACAAGCTTCCCTACAACCCAGCTGCACTGCCTTGGGGTATTTATTTTTTTGGGGAGGTGTTGGGTAGCTTGATCCATGCTTTCTAAAAACGATCGGATGCTTCCTACTCCATTCTCTTCTTGTGGAAGATCTTCATATGATTCTCTTCTAGGCAATTCTTTCCCTGCTAATAAATACCATTCGTCTGAGAGCCATGCAAAATTAGTTCCAATAAAAGATTTGTAATTTTCTTGCAGCCTTTCTACTTGATCAATAACTGTTTTTGCACATTTTGTATCAACAGGCTTTAGACAATCATTTTTTGGACGAAAACGTGTCAGACCCACTGGTACCACAGCTGTGGAAAGAATTACAGGCCATTCACCCTTAGAATATCTAAAGAGATCATTCAAAGTGTTCTCTAAAGCTTTCCCATCATTAAGACCAGGACAAACAACAACTTGAGCATGCAATTGTAGATTTCGCTTGGAAAACCACTCTATTTGCTTCATTATTAATCCTGCTCGGTTGTTGTTTAATAACTTGATCCTTAGGTTTGGATCTGTAGCGTGCACAGAGACAAAGAGAGGGGATAGACGTTGCTTCTCAATTCTTCCCCAATCCTTTTCCCCTAGATTGGTCAAGGTTAAATAAGAGCCATATAGGAAGCTCATCCGAAAATCATCATCTTTGATATACAAACTTTTTCTCCGTCCTTCAGGTTGTTGATCTATAAAGCAAAAAGGACACTGATTATTACATTGATTAATCCCATCAAATAGGGCTTCCGTAAAAGCTAAGCCTAGACCTTCATCATTATCTTTCTCAAAATTGATCTGATGTACTTTTCCAGTTTTATCAATCACTTCTAGGTCGAGCTCTTCTTCAACTATTAGATACCGATAATCTATGAGATCTCTAGGTTTTACTCCATTAATACTGATAACTTGATCGCCAGGCTCAAACCCAAGGTCTTCTCCAATGGACCCAGGCTCCACAGATTCAACTACTGCAGGTCTAGGATCTTTAATGCCATTTGATTGTTGGGTTTTTTCTGCAACGCTCAGAGAGGGTTCGTTCCACACAGGTCAACAGGATTGAATGTTTTGAGAGGGAAGCATCGTTATTCTATTAGCAACAGTCATGCAGTCTGCTTAATTCGAATTTCGCAAACAAGCTTTGGGGCTTCTTATAATGTGGAAAGGTCTTAATCTATCTTTCACGAATTTCTTAATTTAGTAAGTTATTTAATAATAAGAAAAACTTCTCTTCCTGCCCTTTTCTATTTGTTCTTAAAGCATCCTGAACAATTTCTTCTCCACTAACAAGCCCACTGATTGCTCAGAGGTGTATTTGTCTAACCCAAGAACATTGCAATTTTGGGCTAGTACGCTTGTGGTTCTTCCTGTCTTTTTGCAAGCTCCTTGGGTCCATTTTCATCCATTGTCAGCGCTGTTGTTTACTTTTGTCCTGTTACTAGGGGGAATACTTTTAGAAGATTTAATTAATGCAAAATGGTCTCGGATTGGATCTCTTTTAGTGGGGGTAAGTGGAAGTTGGTTAGGAGGGTGCTTGTTTTGGGGTTGGTTGCGAATGTATCCAGTGCTTCATCTGCCTGTCGAAGCTGTGGCCCTTCCTGCTGCTTTTTTAGGAATCACCTCTAGATGGCGAATAGGCGCAGGGTTTTACTTGTCTTGTTTATTGGGGACAGCTTTTACTGATCTAATGATGGTTTTGACAGGGGTTATGAAGCAATGGCCTGATGTTGTTAATTCTTCTTTTGACAATGCTGCTGAGACTCTTCATTCAACAGCTTTAAATCTTTTGAACCCAATTTCCCTAGCAATGCTATTGATAGCTGCGCTTTTGATAGTTTGTATATCTGATCAAATGCGGCAAAGAGGTAATCTTGCAAGTTCTTTGGAAGGAGGTACTTGGTTGGTGGCAAGTGCTGCCTTGACTACAACACTCTGGGTTGACGGGTTGTTCTTCATAACAACTTTGATCCAACCAAAACTAAGTGGCTTGATTTAATGAACTCATGAAAGATTTATGAGGCTTAGTAATACTTCTAATTCCCTTATTCCTACTTATTGGGATGTAGTTGTCATAGGTGCTGGCGCGGCTGGTCTAATGACTTGTCTTGAGATGCCTTCTAATTTGAAAATATTGCTTTTAAATAGAAATACCAGCAAAAGGTCATCTAGTCGATGGGCTCAAGGAGGGATAGCGGCAGTCACTCGATTTGAAGATAGTTTTGCAAGTCATGCAGAAGATACTTTTAAGGCAGGAGCAGGGTTATGCGATTCTGATGCAGTAAAAATGCTTGTCGAAGAAGCCCCTAAATGTGTTCAGCGTCTACAGAATTTGGGAATGGAATTTGATAGAGATAACAATGGCCTTGCTACAACCTTAGAGGCTGCTCATTCTCATAGAAGGGTTTTGCATGTTCAGGATCGCACAGGAAGAGCATTAGTAGAGGTGCTTAGGGATCAAGTTGAACAGCGTTCTAATATTCTTCATAGACGAGGCGTTCGAGTTACTCAACTTTTAGTTGACAATAATCATTGTTTTGGAGTGCAGCTACTAGATGGACCTTATTTGCACTCTGTTTTGTCAAGAGCAGTGGTTTTGGCTTCAGGGGGCGGTGGTCATTTGTTTAAAAACACTACTAATCCTGCTCAAGCATGTGGAGAAGGCTTGGCCTTGGCTTGGAACGCAGGCGCAGCTATAGAGGATCTTGAATTTGTTCAATTTCACCCTACTGCTTTAAAGCTGAAAGGAGCTTCATGCTTTTTAATCTCTGAAGCTGTCCGAGGTGAAGGTGCTGTTTTAGTTGATCATTTTGGCAATAGTCCTGTGTCTCATCTAGCAAGGAAAGATCTCGCTTCAAGAGATCAAGTTAGTAGGGCTTTGTTTCAAGCTATGCAAAGCCAGAAAGTAAATCATTTAGGCCTGGATTTAACGCGGATTCCTCCAAAGAAAATTGAAACTCGGTTTCCTTCCATTCTTCAAAGATGTAGAGAATTTGGTGTAGACCCTATGAAAACTGTAATTCCAGTTGCACCGGCAGCACATTATTGGATGGGTGGTGTTGCCACGGATTTGAATGCTGCAACATCCTTATCAGGTCTTTATGCAGTTGGCGAGGTTGCTTGTACTGGTGTTCATGGAGCAAATAGATTAGCAAGTAATTCATTGATGGAATGTCTTGTATTCGCTAGGAAAATGTCAGCAATTGAGTTAATAGATAGTTGTAAGTTGCCACGCATTACCAAAGAGCTAATTACAGTTGATTCATCAATCCCACTACAGGGAAAATTAAGTACTGATTATTTAACAAATGCTATTGAAGATTTAAGGCAATTATGTTGGAAGCAAGCAGGTGTAGATAGAACAGAAAAAGGAATGATGTATGCAATCAGATCTATTAAAAAGGATCTTGATTGTTTAAATAAGGAGCCATTATTAGAATTTCTTAGAAATCAAAATATTGATATATGTAATTATTTCAATGAAAGTAACCGTAAGTCTTTAAATCTTCTTTTGGATTTAAGTCATAGACAACTTAGTAGTTTATTAATGTTGCAAGCTTGCTTATTCAGAAAGGAAAGTAGAGGAGGACATTTTAGACGCGATTCACCTCACCAATTACCTTTTTGGAAGTGCCACTCGAGGCAAATTTTAGGCAAAGAAATTGCTACAAGGCCAATTGAAAATTCACTTTCTAGAAATCCCTAGGACCTTTGTAATTACTAATATTTGCTAATTCATTTAGAGACTTTATTCCAGCTTCAATTTTTCCATTTATCTCCCATGATGGGAATCCTGTGATTTCTTTTTCTTGGCAAAGCTTAGTTTGGCTATTGATTCCATCTGGAGCACATTCCACTAATAAAAGCTTCGAACTTGCTTCCTTCCCAAACATTTCGTTTTGCTCATGACAATGAGGGCACCAATATGCAGAGTATTTAACTGCTCCTATAGAGGTTAAATGTTCTGCAAGGGCTATAGCAGAAGGTGTGCTTTTTGAAAGTACTATTGGGGCTGAACCTGCTTCAGGATTTAGCCCAGCCTTTAATGGACTTGAGTCAACAGATGAGGACCAAATTAAACCACCTAGTAATACAGTAATTGATATTAGGAAACCTTTGAATATCATTTCTCTTGGATCATCCCATGCTCCTCCAATCATAGTTAAAATTAAAATTGATATTGAAAGAAATGCCGAAAGAATACAAAAAAAACAAAATGCTTTTATTTTTAAAAGCATTATCCCAATTAGAAGAAGGCTAAAAATAGCCATACCAGTTGAGAGAAAAAACAGACTCCACCATGTAGCTCTTGAGAAATCCCTTTTTCTTTCAGCAAGTATTGGAAGGAAAGGCAATATTGCTAAAATTAATACTGTCAAATAGCTGAGAAAACCAATAAAAGACAGGGGAATTGAATAACCATTCCCCTGAAAAATATTGCCCCATGGACTATTTAGAACTTTGTCACACCCTGCGGCACCACCGGGACAGGTAAGTGCGCCAACCCATCCCCATTTATGTAGTGTGATAGAACCTGTATCTATTACTCCTATTGTTGAAAGTATTGCAATGGTAATTCTTGCCACTTTGGAGCCCTGTTCATTACGGCGTCGACTTTTAAGGCGAGATGAGCTCATATTCATCAGAAAGACTTTTCAATTCTTGCAGCTTTCTGCGCAAGAAGCTTTTATTTTGATTAAAAGAATTTTATTTTGCTTGGAGTTGAGTTAATGCATACATCTGTTTTCAAGGAACCTAAAAATAATGATGCTGTGCTCTCTAATCATTGCAATGCCTCAGTAGCTTTTTTGCATCTTGGTTGTGAGAAGAACTTAGTAGATACTGAACACATGATGGGGTTGTTGGCTAGTGAAGGTTATGGCGTTAGTAGCAATACTGATGATGCAGAAGTTGTTGTAGTGAATACTTGCAGTTTCATCGAGCAAGCTCGTGAAGAATCTGTTCGCGCATTAGTAGGACTAGCAGACCAGGGTAAAGAAATAATTATTGCTGGTTGCTTGGCTCAACATTTTAAAAGTGAGTTGCTTGAATCTATCCCCGAAGCCAAAGCTATTGTTGGCACTGGAGATTATCAAAATATTATTGAAGTGCTTCAAAGAGTTCGTCAGGGGGAAAGAGTTAACCAAGTAAGTGAAAATCCTAAGTTTGTTGGCGATGAAAACCTACCTCGCTATAGGACAACTGGTCGATTTGTTTCGTATTTAAAGGTCGCTGAAGGATGTAATTACCGATGCGCTTTTTGCATTATTCCAACTTTGAGAGGAAATCAACGTAGCAGATCTGTTCAATCAATTGTTAATGAAGCGAACCAATTAGCCAAAGAAGGTATTCAAGAATTAATTTTAATTAGTCAGATCACAACTAATTATGGAATGGACCTATATGGAAGGCCTTATCTTGCAGACCTTTTAAGAGCACTTAGTCATGTAGATATTCCTTGGATTCGTATTCATTATGCTTATCCAACCGGTTTAACTCCAGAAGTTGTTTTGGCATATAAGGAAGTACCCAACGTATTGCCATATTTTGACTTGCCTTTGCAACATAGTCATCCAGATGTTTTAAGAGCAATGAATCGCCCTTGGCAATCAGATGTTAGCTCTGCTCTGCTTAATCGGATTAAAGAGCAATTACCAGAAGCTGTTATGCGCACAACCTTAATAGTTGGCTTTCCTGGAGAGACAAAAGCACAATTTGACCATCTTTGTGCTTTTGTAGAAAACCAGAAATTTGATCATGTTGGAGTATTTGCTTTCTCCAGAGAAGAGGGTACTGAGGCTGCAAAACTTCCTAATCAGGTGCCTTTTGAAATTGCACAAGCTAGAAAAGATAAACTTGTTGCTATTCAACAACCTATATCAGCTGCCAAAAACCAAGCCTTAATAGGACAAACTGTAGACGTTTTGATTGAACGTGAAGATCTTGCGACAGGAGAGTTAATTGGCCGCTCAGCTAGATTTGCTCCTGAGGTTGATGGAGAAGTTAGATTGCGTCCCTCCCAAGTTTTGTTTAATGATCTTCATGGGAAGATAGTTCCTGCATTGATTACAGGCTCTGAGCTATATGATCTAACAGGTGAAATAAATCATTTAAATTAAATCAACTTGATTGCTTTTAATATTTTTTGTATAGCAAAAGCTGCTCCTAGGCCAAGTACAACTATGCCGAAGTAAAAAACAATTCCCATTCTAGAAAAATGATCCAACACTATTCGAACAGATTAATCTATGATTTGTTCAGGAGTAAAGGAGGTTTGATTTTTAGTCTTGAACATATGCAATTCCATGAATGAGGCAGTATTCAGCCTTTTGGAGTTCTCTCCCTAGATATAACGCATGATCTAAACGACTGATAAGTATAGTCTCTTTTTCTACTTCTGAGAGTTTGATACCTAGCTCTTTTGCAGTTTGACCTTTATAAACCTTGTTTGGACAACGCTTTTCACCTTTTTCACATTTAATTGGTTTGCCTGTATCAGGATCAATTGCTCTACCAAGCTTATCTATATCGTTTTTATAGTGCTCTACAATAATTTCCTTAGTGTCCTGATCTAGTTTAATTATAAAGTAACCCTTTGGATCTAAGGCTATAAATCGCCTGGAATGTTTTTCATCAATATTTGCTATTTCTTTCGATAATGCTTCAGAGTACATTTTTTGGATCATAGATTCAGTGTCCAATCAGCATAAATATGGAATTCAAAAAGCTTTTTGATGTATGAATATTTTACGCATGATCAATCAAATTCGATATTTTATTTTCATATGAAAAGATGGTTTTTTGGGAAAATAGATTTTTCTTGGTACATATTGATAAGCAAGACTTGATCTTTCGTTTTTTTGCGGAATGATTAGTATCAAGAAATATAGGCTTGTAATGCTTTTCCCTCTAATTAGGTCTAGAAGTGAACTAGCTTTACTTACTAGAGAATTATCTGGAAATTCTAAGGCCAACTTGAAATCTACTGAAAATAGCTTTGGCACTGGCAACACTATTCTTAGTGAGAAGAACCATCGATTAAAGATTAAAAAAACCTACCAAAAAGAAACTGGTAACTATTTGAAGAAGAAATTGCCTGTTTAATTATGAGGTTGAAATTTATTGGCTATTGTAATTTATGTTTGAATTGGTTCTCATTTAATCGATTCCTGCCTTTATCTATGATGAGAAACGATGAGAAAAAGTGTACATATTGTGGATCTCAACTAACTATTAAGAAATGGACTTGAGTCTAATTAGAGATCAAACTCTTTAATGCTAGTAGTAATATTAGATTAACAACAATAAATGATATATATACAATTCTTGGATTCTTTAATCCTTTAGGTGCAGTCATTTCAACTCCAAATAACCTGAATAGAACTTGTTTATCGTCATTGTCATACTGTAAAAGCCCCTTAGATTCAGGATCAGATTGATTCTCGCTTTTTATATTTCCTTGGTCTTCCATAGACTTATTAAAAAACTATATAAAAACTATAGTTCTGGAGCATTGGATTTAAAAGGAACTTCATTGTTTGATGTATTGATTTCTTCATTAATATAACTGTTGATCTTTGGAAGCCATTCTTTTATCAGCTGATTCATATCTCTTTGATACCACTTGTGCAGACTGGTTCTAGGAGTAGCAACAAATCCACGTCTACTTTTGTGCGATCCTCCTGCGCCAGGATCAAAGCTTTTGATTCCATGCTTAATTGCCCATGTAATTGGAGAGTAATAACAAACTTCGAAATGTAGGCAATCAATTTCTTCCTTACTTCCCCAATATCGACCCCATAGCATGTTTTTATTTTTTATACATAGCGACATAGCGACTGGTTCTTTTTTGTTTCCATGATGTGCACTAAAGAATAAAAGTTTATCTCTTTGGCTTTCTAATTCTAGACTTGTAAAGAATTCTTTTGTTAAATATTTGCTTCCCCATACTCCCCATTTGGCACAGTGTTGTTTATATAAATGATACATAGTATTTAAGATGCTCTGGTCAATTTCATTTGAACTTATTGTTGAAATTACTAAACCAGATTTCTGAACAGATTTGCGCTCTCTTTTGATATTTCGTCTTTGATTAGAATTAAATTTATCAAGATATTCATCGAAGTTCTTTTCACCCTGAGATTGCCATATGCTTTGTCGATTCAACCATGGTAAATATTTTGACTTCTCTGCTATTTTCTTCCATTTAGGATCTACATAAAGGAAGTTACAACTTAGTATCCCATTTCGTATTGCGAATGTATCTATAATCTCTAACATTCTTATTGTTATTTCCTCTGCATTCTCTTCTGGTGAAATAAAGAATTTATACCCTTCTACTGGGCTTAGCGGACTCATCCCTATAAGTTTTGGATAATACCTAAGTCCTAATTCTTCAGATAATTTTACAAATGAATGATCAAATATAAATTCTCCATAACTGTGATTTTTTAAATATAGAGGTGCAAGTGCTATAGGCTTATTATCTTTCCAGATTCCTAGATGTATAGGTTGCCAGCCAAGCTTTGGCGAAATACTCCCAGAATGTTCTAATGAATAAAGCCAATCCCATTCAAAGAAAGGGTGCGAATCTTTATCCTGAAGATCTTTCCAATATTCTTTTGGTATTTCTTCAATTGATTTATGCCAAGTTGCTAAAATGTTTCCCATAGAATCAATGCTTTAAGCATAATTTCTTATATACTGCAGCATTAATTCATTTCCTTCTAAGTATTCTGTTTTTTTTAATATCCAAGAATTTGATTTAGTAAGGTTATTAGGAAGGTTATTAGAATTTACCCATAGTTTTTCACCTCCTAATACTTTAGGAATAATAGTAATTTGCAATTCATTAATCTTGTCTTCTATTAAAAATGATTCAACCAAGTCTGGACCACCTAGAAGAACTATTTTAGATAAACCCTTCTTTTTTAGTGTAGCTAAAGTCTCTGTCAAATTATTGTCAAATTCTAATATATTCTCAAATAAAGCTGAGCATATGTCTAATGTTTCAATTCTTTTTCTTGTTAACAACCAACGCCTAATCGGTTGGTCAAAAAAAGGCCATTGAGGGATAAAATTTGCTTCTTTACTAACTACTATGCAAATTGGCTGAGCGCCTTTTCTATTAAAAGAACGTTGTTTAATTAATTTAGGATTCTTAATTAGACAGGTATTTTTATGTGCTCTTAATGTACCAGCACCCATTAATGTTGCATCAGACCAGGCTAAAGCTTGTTCTAAAACATCTCTGTCTCCTTTGCCGCCAATATGTTGCCCTGGCTTATCACTAAAACCTATCCTTCCATCTAAGCTTATAGCTAATACAAGCTTCACCCAAGGCAAACTCAAAATTTTAATGATTACCCATTAGCTCTTTAATCTATTAGATATTTTGACAACTTGAATCGTTTGGATAGATTTCGGCTGCATTGTTAGGACTCTCTTGCAGTCGGACTTTGTGCAAAGTAGCCCCAATTTCTTTGATTGGCTCGACTAGCCGGTCTGCAATATGAAGAGCAATATTTTCCGCAGTTGGAACACATTTCGCAAAAAATGGAATATCTTTATTTAAAAAGGTGTGATCGAAAGGCTCTATAACTAAATCATCAACTAGTTTTTGTAATGCAGACAAATCACATATCATTCCGGTTCTACTATCTATCGCACCTTTGACAGTTATATCAACTAGGTAGTTATGACCATGCCCATGGGGTCGAGCACATTTTCCATAGATTACTTCATTTTCATTTGGAGAAAGCTCTTCCCTCGCTAGCCGATGAGCTGCTGCAAAATGTTTCTGAATAGTTAGGTAAGCATTCATATCTTCTCCACTGTAGTCCGCCCATAGGCTTTTCTGCTCGTAAAGTCTAAGTGAAACGATGGGAAGGTGAGGTTGGAGTCGATTCCATATGATTCGCACTAATGCTTCAGTAGTTGGTAAACAACCTTCAGAAGTGCTGATATCAAATTCAGGCCATGTTTCATTTAAAAAACGAAAGTCAAGGTGATTGGTAACTTCTTGCCTGATTGCATGCTTCACTTCTGAAAGATTAAGAACCATTCCATCACTATCGAGTTCTCCTGCCATAGAGACAATTAACTCATAATTATGTCCATGGCCTGGAGCTAATGCACAGTTACCAAAGCAAGAAGCGTTATCATCATCTGACAATTCTGGTAGCCAGTAACGATGGCTTGAGCTAAAGCATGCTCTACGTGTGATTACACAAGAGCGTCCTTTGCCATGATTTGTATGAGATGTGATCTCAGTCATAAAAGTTTCACATCAACATTCATCTTAAGTAGCTTTCTTGCTTTCTGTCTTTATGGATGATTTATCTCGTTTCAATCAAGTATGTAAAAAGTTAGGAGGTCGTAATCTTTATTTAGTAGGGATGATGGGATCTGGGAAGTCACGAACAGGCCCAGTTTTAGCTAAAAAACTTTCGTATGGTTTTGTTGATGTTGATGATGTTATAGAAAAAGTTACTAATCAATCCATTTCAGAAATCTTTGACCAAGAAGGTGAAATTGGCTTTAGAGAGATAGAAACGCAAATTTTGCAAGAGATTGGTCAGAGACATTCTCTAGTTGTAGCAACTGGCGGAGGTATTGTTACTCGACCAGAAAATTGGGGAATATTGCATCAAGGTGTTGTTATTTGGATTGATCTAGATCGTGAGATTGCTTTGTCAAGATTGCGCTCTGATGAAACACCGAGACCATTACTTCAAAAAAACCTTGACGATAACTTTGACTGTTTATTTAAGGAGCGCTTGCCTATTTATTTGGAATCGGATGTACATCTTTCTGTTCGGGAAGAGTCTCCAGATGACGTTGCAATTGGTATATGCACTAACTTGCAATTGTTGCTTCTTAAAGATGAGGGTCTAGACGGACGGCAAACCATTGAAGAGTAAACCCTGGTTTGATTTCAAGATCACATGCTGTATCTAATAATCTTTGAGCAGCAGATTCTACTGAGCCTTGGCTTTTGAGATCTTTTGGTAGTTCTTGTAATTTACCTAACCAACTCTCTAACCAAAACAAGGTTTCATCTTTATCTAAAAATCTCTCTTCCTGACCAGGTTCAAGAACTACATAGTGGTCACAAGCGCGAATTAGAGGATTTGACATGACAATCACTTTTGAACAGTTGGTAAGCTTCTTTCTTTTTATGATCCGGCAGAAGAAAATTCCATTAAATCTATTTCTAATTGATCGCGCCAATCAAATAAGTTCTTGAGTATTGGATTATCACTAAAACCTTTACAGCCTTTGTTGGCAAGGCGTATCCCTGAAGAAGTCGGAAACTTTATTAGCGATAACTGCGCTGCTACTGCAAGGTCCGCAATACTAAGTTCATTACCCACTAACCATTTTTTTGTATTCACCAGACTTGACAACTTTTCTAAGCTTTCTAGGAGAGATGCCTCTTGTTCATTATTTACTAAGTCACTAATTTCATTAATGAATTGGCAAGGAATACCACCAATGATTTGCTTGAGTGAAGCTGGAAGCTCGTCTGGTAAAAGAGCTACTCTTAAGTCTTCGTCAATAGCTGCTGCTTGTAAGAGGGCTCTTCTGGCAGCCTTCGCTAAAGTGGTATCTGCCCAATCTTCAATGATATGAGCCTGAGCTGCTTCTTTGGGGTCATTAGGGAAAAGCTTAGGTTCAGCCTCAATGCCTTCTAAATATTTAATAATTTCACTTGAATCAGCGATTATATTTCCGTTGTCTACTATGACTGGCACTTGCCTTTGTCCAGACAGACGAAATACATTCATTTGACCTATTCCAGGCATCACTTCAATAACTCTGTAACTTATTGCTTTTGCCTGTAACGCCATTCTTACCTTTAAGCAAAAGGACGAATGGCGAAATTGATATAGTTCCAACATAAAACTTTGCTCTCAAAGAAGGGCAGAGTAGATATTAAATGTATGCAAGAGTGACTCCAATGGGTGAGTTTTTTTCAAATGTTTCTAGATATCCCAAATATCTCATTACGATCATCCTTGGAATCTTTACGGCGTTTCTTCAACCATTAATTCGCAGAAGTAAAAATCCTCTCACAGCAATAGCACTCATAGCAGCTTTTATTAGTGCTGCTATGACTCTTTATTTTGTAGTGAAAGCAATGGTTTTCCCTTCATCAATGATTTAGTTATGGCACATGGTCGTCGTGTTGAAAAAGTTTCTGCTCTCATTCGAAAGGAAATGAGTCAACTATTGCTTGATGGAATAAGGGATGAAAGAGTTGCTTCCAGTATGGTAACTATTACTGAAGTAGAGGTTTCAGGAGATTTACAGCACTGCAAAATCTTTGTGAGTATTTTTGGCCAGGATCCAAAAAGAGAAGAGGCGTTTTCTGGTTTACAAGCAGCTAGTGGATTTTTGAGGGGTGAGTTGGGTAGAAGATTGCAAATGAGGAGAGCCCCAGAAATTGTTTTTAAATTAGATAAGGGGATGGAGAAAGGCTCTTCAGTATTAGATCTTTTGGGAAAACTTGAAGAAGAGAGAAAAAACAAAGATGAAATTTCTGAAGGAATGAATTTTTAGCGATGCCTTCGTTTGATCGCCAGGTTCTTCGACGCAAGGTTTCTGAAATCTTTGTTATACGCGCTAGTGGACATTCGTTGGATGCATTGAGGGAATATCCCAATTGGGAATTGACCAATCATCGATTACAGCAATTTCTCGAAGAAGGGGTGGGTGGTGTGATTTTGTATGGAGGTTCGATTGAGGAAATCACAAATCGGTGTGCACAACTTCGAATGTGGGCAGGAAAGCCGATTTTTTTATGTGCTGATGTGGAGGAGGGAGTAGGACAACGATTTCAAGGAGGGACTTGGTTGATCCCTCCAATGGCTTTAGGAAGGATTTATCTTAAAGAGCCTGAATATGCAATTTCACTAGCTGAGCACTATGGAGCTTTAATTGGTTATGAGTCAGTTATTTGTGGATTGAATTGGGTATTAGCTCCAGTTTGTGATGTTAATAGTAACCCTCTCAACCCTGTTATCAATATGAGGGCATGGAGTGATAATCCTCAGACTGTTGCAGATCTTGCATGTGCTTTTCATAGGGGCCTAACTTCTCAAGGAGTACTGGGATGCGCTAAACATTTCCCAGGTCATGGCGATACTAAAGTTGATTCACATTTAGAATTGCCAGTTTTAGATAATGATCTTTCTCGCTTAGCTGAAATAGAACTTCCACCTTTTCAGGCTTTAATTCAACAAGGAGTGAGCAGTATTATGAGCGCTCACTTGATTTTAAATAGGGTTGATTGTAATTACCCAGTCACTTTCTCAAAAAGAATTTTGACGGATCTTTTAAGAAAGAAAATGTGTTTCGAAGGCATGATTGTCACCGATGCTTTGGTAATGCGAGCTATATCTAAGACCTTCAGCAGTGGTTCTGCTGCTGTAATGGCATTTGAAGCTGGCGCTGATTTGATTTTGATGCCTCAAAACCCTTCTGAAGCAATAGATGCAATTGTGGAGTCTTTAATTTCTGGAAGATTACCTATTTCAAGATTGGAAGATTCTTTACAAAGACGTCAACTTGCACTTGCACAGTTGAACAGTGAAAAACCTGCGACCTCTTGCGAAAAGAATGCTTTTGAAAATCAAAAAGTTTCCTTTTTTGCTGAAAAACTTATTGACATTTCTATAGAGTCTAGAAATACCTTGATAATTGATAATTATAAATCACTCATCAATTTAATTCGTGTAGATAATTTGTACTCTAATCCAATTTTGAATCATTCATCTCCTGCTCTTGTGATTCCTGAGCAGTATGGCTTTAGAAATGTAATTACTCACCCTTCAGGGATTTCACCTTGGCAAAATAATGTGAAAGAGCCGCTTGCTTTGGAAAAGTTTTCAGATAGCGCTTTTCTTCTCCAGCTTTTTATCAGAGGTAATCCATTTCAAGGAGATGAGCCTCTACAAGAGCCTTGGATCTCAGTCATTATGCAATTGCAGCGTTCTAAGCGATTAGCGGGTTTGATACTGTATGGCGATTCCTTTTTATGGAATGACCTTCAAAATGTTTTGGAACCTACAGTTCCGTTTGTTTTTAGTCCAGGCCAAATGCCATTGGCTCAGGAAAAAGCATTGCAATGTTTATTGGACAGCAAAAAAATGAAAGTTGATATCTCACCATCTCAATGGGAGTTTATAAATTAATTACCAGCAAATTTATATGCATAGCTATGAATTTTGATAAAAGCTTTTCTCTAAAAGACAAAACAATTGTTATTACAAGATCTCAAGATCAACAAGTTGAGGCTCGTAGATCATTTGAAATGATGGGTGCGAATGTCTTAGAGCTTCCTGCTCTAGTTATTGGCCCACCTGATGATTGGCGACCTCTTGATGATGCTTTGTCTGAGTTAGAGACTTTTCATTGGATTATTTTTTCCAGTAGCAATGGAGTGAAAGCTGTTGAGAGTAGATTGTCTCTCACTGGTCGTTCCTTGTCTTCACGACCAAGCGGATTAAAGATTGCAGCAGTGGGTCAGAAAACAGCTAAGTCTTTAGAGATATATGGAGTGGAAGCTGACTTTGTACCTCCAAAATTCGTGGCAGACAGTTTGATTAAGAATTTTCCAGTGTCGGGATTGGGATTAAGGATGTTATTCCCTAGAGTGCAAAGTGGTGGTAGACCTATTTTGACGGAAGCCTTTAGAGATGCAGGTGTAAAAGTTGTTCAAGTATCTGCATATGAATCACGATGTCCAGAGGAGATTCCAGGAGAAACAGTTGATGCTTTAGATAATGGAAAGGTAGATGTAATTGCTTTCACAAGTAGCAAAACTGTAGTGCATACAGCTCAATTAATGTCTAAATATTTTGAAAGTAAATGGCAGAAAAAGCTCTTAGGAATTAAATTAGTTTCTATAGGTCCTCAGACAAGTATTAGCTGTAAAAAATATTTTGATAGAATCGATCAAGAAGCTGATCCACATGATTTAGAAGGTTTGGTTTGTGCTTGTATTGCAGCTACTAAAAATTAATCTAGTACTTCATTATTTTTATAACGTATTTCTACCAGCTCTTTAAAATTATCCAGATTCGTTTGTAGTTCATTAGTGACTAGATTTCCTAGTATATTCTTTTCCATTAATCGGGCTATCATTCTTGGTAGTTCATATGAAATGATTAACTTTACTTTGGTTAAGTTGTCTTTTTCAGGGTAAAAGTAAACACACCCTTTCGTTGGCAAGCCTCCAATAGATTCCCATTTCAAACTTTCTTTGTCAATCCTTTCATTTATCTTTGCTTTCCATTTAAACCGGAAACCATTTGCAGCTAATGTCCATTCAGTAATGTCAGGAAGTATTTTTGTTTCGTCATCAACTGTCTTTACGGATTCAATCCATGTCATCCAAAGAGGCATAGCTTCTAAATCACTCCATACGTTCCAGACTTTCTCAATAGGAGCTTCTATGTCATTGATGACTGTATGTTCTAGCCAATGTCCCATAATTAGAAATTTGAATGATTATTTTTAAGCTACTGAGCTTTTTAGGATTTCAGTAGCAGCTAGATGACCGCTCATAGTCGCACCCTCCATAGAATCAATGTAATCCTGACGGGTATAACTTCCTGCTAAAAAGAAATTACTCACAGGAGTAGATTGTTTAGGTCTATAGGGTTCCATACCTGGTGATTCCCGATATAGAGATTTTGCAAGCTTTACAACATTGCTCCACATTAGATTTAGGTCTTTTGAAGATGGGAAAAGCTCTCTTACTTGAGAATCAGTATGAAGAACAATATTTTCATTGGATTGTGAAATCCATGGATCACCTGGTGTAAGAACACATTGTAGTAATGAGCCTAGGCCTTCTTTCCGATAATCTGTTGGACTGGTTATTGCAAGATCTGCAAAACAGCTGAAGTCTGCATCTGCTGTATATAAAAGATTGTCTAGACCTGCAGGATTTTGAAGATCAACTTTAGCTGAATCATTATTGAGCTCAGTTACCCATCCGTCATAACGTAGCTGAACAGTTGCTACGGGGACAGCTTCGAGGTTATTAATTGCAGAAAAGAGAGGGAACTTATGCCATTCTTTAGGAATGATTTTTTGTATTCCAGGAACATCGCAAGCTGCAAGATATTGGTCGGCTTCAACACGGATTTCACCTGAGGGTGTATTGACTATGATTCCAGTGACTTTGGTATCAACATTATTTTCAAAACATATTTCTTTAACACGATGTCTGAGATTTAGCTTTCCACCTTTCTTTTCGATATATTCTAAAATTGGCTTTGTAAGCCATTTGTGAGGAGAACCTTTTAGCAGGTTTAACTTCGAAGCCTCAGTTTTAGCAGCAAACATCATAAATATCGTCAACATGCATCTTGCTGAAATTGATTGACAATCAATAAAACCTAGAGCATAAGCAATTGGATTCCACATTCGGTCGATGCTATTAAGACTCCCACCATGACTTAAGAACCATTCTTGAAAACTTATTGAATCCAGAGCTCTGATGGTTTTCATTGCCCCTTCATAATCAACTAGTCCCTGCACGATTGGACTAGTGCCTAGAGCTAGTGCATTACGTAATTTATCTATCCAATTCAGTTGAGGGGTTGTAAAAAAAGCTTTTAGGCCATTAAATGGAGCCCCCAAAGCAAAGCGAAAGTCCAGAGATTTAAGGTCTCCACCTTTATTTACAAATAGATGAGTGTGATCTTTGGGCAATAAATTTTCAATTGCGCCAACTTTTTTCATTAATGAAAAAAGATTGGTGTAATTGAAGAAAAATACATGTAATCCCATTTCTATATGATTGCCTTCGGGATCTTCCCAACTGCCGACTTTCCCTCCTACGAAAGGCCTGGCTTCATAAAGATCTACTGAATGCCCAGCATCCAAAAGGTCTACTGCTGCAGACAGTCCTGCAAGACCAGAGCCAACTATTGCAACTTTCACCTGTTTTTATAGAAACAATTTAATAACTCTATTAATAAGAGGTTCCATTTTCCAGAAGACAAAACACTAAGTTTCTCAATAAAGTGACCTTAAGGCATTCCGATCATTTATGAGCACATCACAGCCAGTTGTTGAAACCCATACCGCTCGTGATGGGAAAGGCATCATCATTACTCAAACGGCCATGAATCAGTTGGCCAGATTATGTAGTGAACAAGGCAAAGATAAAGTGCTTCGTGTTGGGGTTCGCTCTGGTGGTTGCAGTGGAATGAGTTACACAATGGATTTTATCTCCAATCAAGAGATTCAAGAAGTTGATGAAACCTATGAATATCAGTCGCCTGGAGGTAAATCTTTTCAGGTTGTTTGTGACCCTAAAAGTCTTTTATATATTTATGGAATGCAACTGGATTTCAGTACTGATTTAATTGGTGGTGGATTTAACTTCACCAACCCAAATGCAACTCAAACATGTGGATGTGGCAGTTCTTTTGCTGTTTGAATCAGCTTTAATTATTTTTTAATCTACACAGAAACCAACCATGGAGAGTAATCAGGACAACCTTTTTGATCAAGCGATGTCTCGATATCAAGCTGGAGAAGATGTGAAAGAAGTTTTAAAAGAGTTCGAGAAGATTACGTCTATTTCTCCTAACCAATCTGCCGGTTGGACATGCCTTGCTTGGTTGCAATTGCTCTGCGACTTGAAAGAAGATGCTCTTCGCTCTGCGAGAATGGCTGTGAGGCTAAATGGACAAGATCCCCAAGCTAGAGTGAATTTAAGCCTTGCTTTACTGGAGACAAATTCAAAGGGGGTTCGAGATCATATTGAGTTTGTGAAAAAAGCATTGATGTTTGTTCCTGAAGTTGAGAAAGAATTAAAAATTTCTATAGAAGATGGTTTAAGCAGAAAACCTGAGTGGCAATCATTAAAGAAAATTAAAACCTGGCTGGACTTTTAATTTGTCAAAAATTTTATTGATAAGTAATGGGCATGGCGAAGATTTATCAGGTGCATTATTAGGCATGCAATTGCAAGAGAATGGCCATACAATACATTCTTTTTCTTTTGTGGGTAAAGGTAATGAATATAAGAAACGTGGAATAATAAATTTTGGTTTTTGTCAAGAATTTAGTACTGGTGGTATTGGCTATACAAGTTTTATGGGGCGCTTAACTGAACTATTTGAGGGTCAATTAATGTATTTAGTTCGTAATTTCCTAAGGTTATTAAGGCTCGCTAAGAATTACGATCTTTTAGTAATAGTTGGTGATGTTGTTCCGGTTTTTGCTGCTTGGCTTAGTCGTCGGCCGTCTGTAGTTTATTTAGTCGCTTACTCAAGTCATTATGAAGGTAAACTCCGATTGCCTTGGCCCTGTAAGAATTGCTTATTAAGCAGAAGATTTTTAGAGATATATTGTAGAGATCAATTAACCGCAGATGATTTAAGTATTCAACTTCAGCGCAAAGTATTATTTCTAGGTAACCCTTTTATGGATCCTGTATTTACTAAAAAAGCTCGAGTATTGCCTGAAGTTAATATCAGACTAGGTCTATTGCCTGGCAGTAGAAGACCTGAACTAGATAATAATTTAAATGCAATAATGCAAGTTCTGACTTTCCTGCCAGAAGAAATATTTACTTATCCGAATGGAAGCATAGACATTGCGTTGGTAGGCTCTATGACTAAAGAAGATTTGGAAGTTTTAATGCTTAAATGTGGCTGGAATATAAGAACAATAGGTACTAAAAGTAAGTTAATTCAATTATTTAATGGTAATTATAATGTTAATGTTTATTGGGATTCATTTGTAGAAGTAGTGCAGAGTAGCGATTTATTGCTAGCTATGGCTGGGACCGCAGCTGAGCAGGTTGTTGGCCTTGCAAAACCTGTGGTCCAATTGCCTGGATTAGGTCCTCAGTTCACCTCTTCTTTTGCAGAGGCTCAGAGAAGACTGCTTGGTCCAACAGTATTTTGTGCTGAGAAAAGTATTCGTCAAAAAGGTAGTACTTCGAAAGATACTGCGAATCTTATTATGAAATTATATGAGAGGGTTAAGAGAGATAATCGATTAAAGGATGAATGCATGAAGCAAGCTTTACTTCGTCTTGGGAAAGAAGGTGGAACAAGAAGAATTACAGACTCTATCGAAGATAATTGTTTATTGATAAATAACTATGTATAATATACTGACTAAATACTTTTTAATTATTCAATACAGCATTTATAGCACTTTCTAGTTGAGGGTGTTTGAAGATAAATCCTAACCTTTTTAACTTTTTTGAATTTACTTTTTGTCCCTCAAGAACAACTTTAGCTCCATCTCCTAAGAGTAACTTGAGAATTGCACCTGGCACTGGTAAAAGATTTGGGCGATTTAAACTTTTTCCTAACGTTTGAGTAAATGTATTCATGCGAACAGGATTGGGAGATACACAATTAATTGGCCCTGAGAAAGACTGAGTTGTAAGAACCTTTTCAATAATCTTGCATAAATCATTTCTATGAATCCAGCTCATCCATTGCATACCATTACCTAAAGGACCTCCAAACCCTGATCTAAATATTGGTAGCATTTTCCCTAATGCTCCCCCATCTTTTTCAAGAACTATTCCTATTCTGATGACTACTAGTCTTGTTCTGTTTGGCTTTTGAGCAGCAATACTCTCCCATTCTTTACATAGATTTGCTAGAAAGTCTTTTCCTGATGAGCTTTCTTCACTGAACACTGCATCTTGACTAGTTCCATAAAAACCAATAGCGGATCCATTAACTAGAACTTTTGGGGGGTTTTTTGATCTAACCATCGCATTAATTAAATGCTTGGTCGAATCCAATCGACTATTTGCGATTAATTGACAATGTTTCTTTGTCCAACGCTTTTCTGCTATAGGTTCTCCCACAAGATTAATTACCCCTTCAGACTCAATGATTGCCTTTTGAAGGTTGGCACTTTCCCAACTAATTGCAGATGCTGGATTTAACGAGATATAAGAGTAATTTTCGCTTTTTATTTGGAAAGGGGATGATCTTTGACTTTTTCTACTTACAACCGTAACAAAATGGCCTGCTTGTATTAATTGTGGCACTAGTTCTCGGCCAATAAAACCACTACAACCAAGAAGAAGTAATTTCATAAGGTCCTCATAGCATTGATAGAACTAAACTTGATGCTAGAAACTAATTATGACTGAGTTTATATCTCATCTCTTTTTTCTATGACTGACAGCTCTTTTTCAGTTCCAAAGCCAAAACCCTTGAAAAAGGGTTCATTAGTACTAGTGAATCGTGAAGCATATGAGTCAAGCTTGGAAGCTTTGGCTAGTGATGCATTGCCCCCTCAATATATTTTTGAAGGTCCTGGTGAGATTTTGATGGTTAAAGGTGACTATGCACAAGTTAGATGGAGAAGACCTGTGCCTGATGTATGGTTAAGAATTGATCAACTAAAAGCTTGGGCTGAATGAAAGTGAATTTATAAAATTATGCAATAGTCAGATGTTGCTTTTCTTTTCGAAGTAAAAGACGTTTTTTCTTTGCTTGATTAAGCATTTCTTGCCCATCATGAAGATAATCATCTACATAGCCTTGACTATAAATGCTAAATTCATGCAAGGCATCTTCTAATTCAGAGAAACAATGATAAAGGTTTAAACTAAAGCTTTTAACTGATTTAGGAGTTATACGAGAAGAATAAATTTGATGAATTTTTTTCATTTTTTTTTGGCTTTTATCAATGTAATTGCAGAAGCTATTCATAAGATAATCATCATAAGGGTCTGCTGATAGCTCTTTTAGTTTTTTTGAAAAAGGACTAATAATCTCATACACCAATCTATCTATCGGCATGTATACTTCTTTTATCCATAAAGCTAGTGATAAATCCCTTATTGAACTTTCTTTGTGGTTTTGTTTCGATGAATCAGCTTGATAAACAGTCTCACAATTTTTCTTAATATCTTTATTTTTGTAGAAGCTAATATCTTGTTTTTCTTTATCATATGAATCTTTTGTTCCTTTGCTCTTTAGTATTTCCCAGGCTGCATTAATATTCAGAATTGTCTTTTCATCACCACCCTTATCTGGATGATATTTTTTGACTAATTTTCTATAGGCAGACTTTATTTCTTTAAAACTGGCTTTCTCTGATACTTGGAGTATTTGATAAGGATTGATTTTCATAAATTAATATTTGTGGAAGAGAGTTGTTAGATGTAGCCATCTGGCCGGGGTGGTATGGATGAAACACTATTAAACATAGATGTAGATAAATAGCGTTCGCCAAAACTAGGAAGAACAACTAAAAGGCGTTTGTTTTTCATTTCTTTTCGTGAACCTACTTTAAGTGCTGCTGCAACAGCTGCTCCACTACTAATCCCGCTAAGTAATCCTTCTTGACGAGCTAATTGCCGACCAATTTCCATTGCTTGATTATCATCAACTTCAATAACTTCATCTATTAATGCAGTATCTAAAACACTTGGAATAAAACCTGCACCAATGCCTTGAATGTGATGTGGATTAGCGCTTTTACCAGAGAGAACGGCACTAGCAGATGGCTCTACTGCATAAATTAAAATTTTTGGATTCCTTTGTTTTAGCAATTTTGCACAACCGGTGATGGTTCCTCCTGTTCCTACACCAACAACCAGCCCGTCGATTTGACCATCACAATCAACCCAAATTTCTTCTGCGGTTGTTTGTTCATGTACTTCAGGGTTAGAAGGATTATCAAATTGTTGTAGTAAATAAGCATCCGGTAGCGAAGAAACAATTTCTTGAGCCAAAGTGATAGCTCCCTGAATTCCTTCTTTTCCTGGCGTGAGTTGTAGCTCTGCACCATATGCCCTAAGCATTGATCGCCTTTCGATACTCATTGTGTCGGGCATCGTTAGGATTAACCGATAACCTTTAGCAGCCGCAACCATTGCAAGAGCTATGCCTGTATTTCCGCTAGTAGGTTCTACTAAGACGGTTTTACCAGGCACAATAGTTCTATCTTTTTCTGCAGCAGCAACCATTGCACCTGCAATACGGTCTTTGACTGAGGCTGTAGGGTTAAAGCTTTCTAGTTTTGCGATTAATTCTGCTTCGCATCCAAATGCTTTTGGTAAGCGATTAAGCCTTACCAAAGGAGTCTTGCCGACTAAAGTGGTGATATCAGATGCAATTGGCATTATCGCTTTGGTTCAGTTTGGGTATAAAGATATTTAATTAAATACATAACTAAATTGTCTCATTTAAAATACAAAATAAATTAAATTTATAAAAGTAGGAGATTCTTGTGTTCGTAATTGAGCTTGCCCTTAAATTCAGTCCTCTCCCATTAGCTGTTCAGCGAAAGAAATTAGAGGATGCAAAGGCTCTTTATAATACTGTTCGAGAATGCCTAGAGAATGGGCACCCAAAGCTTTTAGAATTAAATTGCGAACAACTTAAAGATAAGAAGATTGCCGTTTTGAGTAGTGAGCTGCTGGCAGTACAGATTTATGAAAAAACAGCAGTTGGTGGCGGAATCAAGAGGCCAGGGTTTTCCTTTGATGAATGAATTAAGGGTATCCAGCGAAAAGGAAAAGCAAGATTTAGAGCACGAAGATCTTGCACTAGAATTAGTAAAAGTGTCTTTTTCTTGGAATACAGGTACTAAAGCTTTAGATCAATGCAACTTGGTGATACCAAGGCCAGGCTTGTGGATGATCGTTGGTTGTAATGGAAGCGGCAAAAGTACTTTATTTCGTTTGATTAGTGGGATGATTAAACCTCAAAAAGGGGAAATCCAATGTTCATATAAAACAGCGTTAATGTTTCAGAATCCAGACCATCAATTGCTTTTACCCAGTTGCGGTAGTGATTTGATGTTAAGTGCGCCTCAAGACCAACCTAGGGAGGAATTAAGGGAGAGAATCAATTCTGCATTGCAGCAGGTTGGGTTGGCAGGCATGGCTCCTAGGCCAATCCATACGCTGAGCGGTGGACAGAAACAGCGCTTGGCCCTTGCAAGTGCATTGGTTAGCAATTCGAATTTATTGCTTCTTGATGAGCCAACTGCTCTTTTGGACCCATTAAGTCAAAAATCTATTTTGGAACTAGTCAAGAGTCTTTCTAGACGAGCTAAGAATCCAATTTCTGCTTTATGGATAACCCATCTTATCCAAGAGCTTGCTTATTGTGATGGTGCAGCAATGATGAAAAATGGAAGAATAGGCAACTGGCAACCTGGTCATGAATTAATGAACAATTTAAAATGACTTGCAGTAATGCATAGAACAAGGCTAAGTTCTTTGAGTTCTTTCCTCGGTAGCTCAGCGGTAGAGCGATCGGCTGTTAACCGATTGGTCGCAGGTTCGAATCCCGCCCGGGGAGTTTTATTTAACCTTTTCAAGGCCTCCTGATATTTCAGGGGGCTTATTTTTTAAAGGCTATATCTTAGTTTTCAGACAATGGTTCAAGATATCTCTCCCGCAAGCTAGCCCTTATTAAGTCACCAGAAAAGGTGACATTTTAAGGGGAAATCATTTCAATAGGGGTTAGTCTCTAACCAGCTGAAGCAAGTACCACCAACTATTAGATGTAATTTTTTGATTGGGATATATCGATTTTACCGCTTCTACCAAAAAGTGCATTCCTGCTTATTCTTGTTTTGATTCCCAGAATGATCTCGCTAGAATTGAGTTTGTTAGGATTACGTGAACTTAGGAATAATTAGTGGCCAAAAACTTTGCAAATGCCTTCTTCTATTAACTTGTCGAGTTCTAATCAATTTGATTTTAAACAGCAATTACTGGTTTTAGGATGTGGCGGCCATAGTAAAGTTGTTACTGAGGTTGCTGAAGCAATTGGATTTAACTATATAACTTATATGGATACTTCTAAGGAAGAAAAAATTTTTTTTGGCAAACAAATTGTTAAGCAAGTCAACGAAAATTATAATGGTTATTTTTTTGTTGCTATAGGTGATAACTATGTAAGACAGAAAGTATATAATCAATTTATAACTGCTCACAAACGTGCCAAGTGTATTTCTCTAATCCATCCCAAGAGTTGTATATCCTTTAGAACCTCAATAGGAGAAGGAAGTATTATTATGCCACTATCTGTTGTTAATAGCAGCACTACTTTGGGTAAATGTGTAATAGTAAATACATCATCGTCTGTAGATCATGACTCGGTTTTAATGGATTTTTCTTCCCTGGCACCTGGAGTTCATATGGGAGGTAATGTCAGTGTAGTGATTAGAAGTGTGATCTCGATTGGTTCTTCAATTAAGCATGGTGTTGAAATTGGAAATGATGTTGTTGTTGGTAGCTCATCATTGGTTTTAGATGATATTGAAGATAATTCTGTTGCATATGGAATTCCATCAAGATTTATAAGAAAAAGAAAATTAGGAGAGCAATATTTGTAGATTTCGGAATAATTATTTAACACAAAAAAATGCTTTGAATATATTGTTTAATTATCAATCTTCCTGCTTTAGGCTCCTAAAGAAATGGAATAACTTTAAAAGTTTAAAGGCAAAAAGTAGAAATTGTATGCGTCGTCAACAACCAGTTCAGCTTGAGATTAATTATTAGAAGCCCCGCTCGAATACTTTTTTACTAGACCTTCTAGCAATACAGGATTCGGTTTTGTTTTCTTAGGTATCAAGTTCTTTATCTGCAATAGATTTCGCGGATTTTTCGCTCATAGGTTATTCTTCTGTGAATCTGCAAACAAAATAACGCTTGTAGTAAAGAGTCCAAATTTGCATAAGCGATTATTTCTTCCTTCCCGATTTACTTCCATCGCCCAATCTAATGAAGCCCTCTATTTTGCTAATTGAAGATGATAAGGACATGAGGGAACTAGTTGCTGGTCATTTGGAACATTGTGGATTTGATGTTCAACGAGCTGAGGATGGTATTAGGGGGCAAGCTCTTGCGATGCAATACACCCCGGATTTAATCCTTCTTGATTTAATGCTTCCAAAAGTTGATGGACTGACCTTGTGTCAGCGCTTGAGGAGGGATGAAAGAACTGCTGGGATACCAATCCTTATGTTGACTGCTTTAGGGGGGCTGAAGGATAAACTGACTGGCTTTAATTCTGGCGCAGATGATTATCTAACTAAACCATTTGACCTCGAAGAATTACAGGTCAGGGTAAAAGCTTTGCTTAGAAGAACGCATCGTGCTCCTGTAGGAAGTAGCAGCCATCAGGAAATTCTTAATTTTGGGCCATTAACGTTGGTTCCTGAGAGGTTTGAGGTTATATGGTTCGAAAGGCCAGTTCGCCTGACTCATCTTGAGTTCGAGTTGCTTCATTGCTTACTACAAAGGCATGGTCAGACAGTTGCACCTTCATTAATACTTAAGGAGGTATGGGGATATGAGCCTGATGATGACATTGAAACCATCCGTGTTCATGTAAGACATTTAAGAACCAAATTAGAACCAGAACCTCGTAAACCCCGCTTTATAAAGACAGTGTATGGGGCTGGATATTGCCTAGAGCTTCCAACAGGGGAAAGTATCCAAGAATTTAAAGATTTATTCTTTGACTCTAATGTTATTTCTGATTCATCAATTGAATAGTCCGAGCAAATAGACTTTTAACAATCTTTGTAATTCTGTGAAGTTAGTTCTATTAGTGCAACTTCCCAAGCAATTCTTGGTTGAATTGAACTAACCAAATGGCTACTAAGCACTTTTAAAACATTCATACAATATAGATTAGATTCTCGCAACCAAAAATGTTGCTGTAGAAAATTAATTATCCATAGTTGCTGCTCAATGTCTAAATTTTCAATAATATCTTTTGCAATAGTGATTGCTTCCAAATAGTCATTCGGTAGTTTTGTGAGACTTAATAAAATTTCACTAGGTATTTCTTGTATTTTATTAATATTTCTAATTAATAATTCAGGTGATCCATTAGAAAGATTAATTAACTCTTTACGGCTGTCAAAGGTATAATTATTAATCTTATTATCTTCTCCATAGTTTATAAATAATTCTTCAAGCGAATGATATTTTAATGGTTTGAATGGTATTTCATGACATCTAGATTTTATTGTGCTTAAAAGATTTTCAGATCTGCTAGAGATAAGGATTATTAAACCATTATTGACTTCTTCGAGCGTTTTTAGAAGAGCATTGGAAGCTGCTTCATTCATCTTTTCTGCATCTTCAATGACTACCATTGCTAATT
This sequence comes from Prochlorococcus marinus str. MIT 9211, assembly GCF_000018585.1. Classification (NCBI taxonomy): domain Bacteria; kingdom Bacillati; phylum Cyanobacteriota; class Cyanophyceae; order Synechococcales; family Prochlorococcaceae; genus Prochlorococcus; species Prochlorococcus marinus. The sequence goes on from NC_009976.1 coordinate 139,529, forward strand.
TTGCCTCTATAGTTCTTTTTCCTAAGAAAGTTTTTAATTCCTTAATCTGATCGAGCCTTATTTTTGAAATAGCATTTATATTTATATTGTCTTTCTGGGCAAGAGATTGTTTTATTACTCGGCCTTGAGAAATATATGAAGGCTCCACCCAAAGAAGGTCTGGATGATTCAAACTTTCTAAACGTTTTCTTATTGTTGGTTCGACATCCCCACCAGTAATAAGTCCTTCAAGAAATCGAAGTGTAACAATTCTTTGGCCTACTCCTTGAGGACCTGAGAAGAGATAACCAGGCGCTATTTTATTCTTATGTATTACTTCTGTTAAAATATTAATTGCTAAATTTTGATCTTCAATACCTGCAAATAAATTATTTTTCATTAATTATTAGAGATATAATTTTTCAACTTATTGGTTATAGCGAGCTTTATTTCGTCGCTTACTAAAGCTTGATCTTGTTCACCTTCAATTGTGATCCAGTGCTCTTCATTGGCTATTCTCGAAAATCCGGAAGCTACTTTCTTCAGGAAGCCTTCACCTTCAGCTTCCATGCGATCTGCAGATTTTTTTGCTCTTCTTCTCATACTTGTCAAGACTGAAATTTTTAAAAAAATTGTTATTTCTGGCACTAAACCCTGTCTTGCTATTGCATCTAGTCTTCGGATTAAATTAATATCTAGACCTCTTCCAAAACCTTGATATGCCAAGGTTGATCCGCTAAAACGATCACTGATAACCCAGTCTCCTTTGTCCAGTTTTGGCTGAATCAAGCTATGAATATGTTCGGCTCTGTCTGCTGCATATAATAAAAGCTCTGTTAATGGTGCAGGGACGTTAGTTTCATGCTCATGGAGTAGTAAATCTCTTAATGACTTTCCCAAAGTTGTCCCGCCAGGTTCACGCGTAATATATAGATTTGCATTTTTTGGCATCAATCCACTTTGCGGCAGCCATTTGGAAATATGACTTATTTGAGTACTTTTTCCACATCCATCGATACCTTCTAAAACAATAAAGTGTCCTTTCATGTGTTCTTAAGAGATAAGGCATTGATGATCACTGTGATGGAACTACATGCCATCAATAAAGCTGCAATTGGTGGTGAAAGAACTATCCCTGTTGAAGGTAAAAGTATCCCAGCAGCAATTGGCAAAGCGATAATGTTATATCCGAAGGCCCAGACAAGATTCTGCTTTATTTTTTGCATAGTTGCCTTAGATAAACTTAACGCATCAGGCAAACTCTCTAAACGATCTCCCATTAAAACTAAATCTGCAGAGTCTTGAGCGATTTGAGTTCCTGTTCCTATTGCGATTCCTAGGTTAGATGCTGCTAAGGCAGGCGCATCATTTATTCCATCTCCTACCATCGCAACAGGACCAGATCTTTTTAATTCTTCAAGATAATTCAGCTTATCTTCAGGCAGCAGTTGCCAACCAATTTGAGTTGATTTAAACCCAAGCTTTGTGCCTAATCTTTGAACTGATTCACGCCTATCGCCACTAAGTATTCTTAAAAAGAACCCTTTTTTTCTTAAAACTGTTAATGCATCTTTGACATCATTGCGGATTTGATCATCAATTATTATAAGTCCTTTTAACTTTTTATTAATAGATACAGCGACAATAGATTTTTCATTGAAATTAGATTCTTCTAATAACTTTTCAATATCAAGATTATAATTAACACCTTCGCTTTTAAGCCATTCAATTGTTCCTACCATGATGGCTCCATCAATATTATCTAAATATCCAGATATACCTTTGCCAGGAATTGTATTTACTTTGGAAGATGTTAATAAGTTAATACCTTTTGATTGTGCTGTTTGCAGGATTGCAAAAGCAATTGGATGTCTACTATTTTCTTCAAGGCTAGCCGCTATTTGAATTAATTCATCTGGGTCTTCTGTTCCCAAATAGCCAATGACTTCAGGCCTCCCGACTGTTAAGGTTCCTGTTTTGTCAAAGACAATTTGTTTTATTAAAGCAGCTTTTTCAATTACATCACCTCCCTTAAATAGCCATCCTCTTTTTGCTGCTTTACCTGAAGCTACTGTAATTACAGTTGGTGTTGCTAGGCCAAGCGCACAAGGGCATGCAACGACTAATACTGCAATTGACAGTTGCACAGCTAATCCCAAAGGAGTTTGTGCATTAGTACCTAGAGATGCATTGTGCATATGTCCATGCATGTGCATTAATCCTTGCCCTGAGGTGTTTAAAACTTGAGGCCATATAATTGCCCCTATGCGCCACCAGAAGATAAATGTAAAGAATGAAAGAGTTACTACTCCATAGCAAAATTTGCCAGCCACTTTATCTGCAAGATTTTGAATAGGAGCTTTTCTAGCCTGAGCTTTTTCGACTAACCCAATTATTCGTGCCAATGCAGTTTCAGCTCCTACGCGTTGCACTTCAACAATTAATGTCCCTTCAAGATTTAAGCTGCCAGAAGAAAGTTCTGTTCCAGGAGATGTTTCAAGAGGTAGAGACTCACCGGTCAAATTAGAAACATCCACAGTTGAATTGCCTTCAATAACAACTCCATCAACTGGGACCCTATCTCCAGCAAGCAATTGAATTCTTTCTCCTGGCTGTAAAGCACCTACTCTTACATCTTTGATTTGATTGTTTTTATTGATTAGGCGGGCATTTTGTGGTTGTAACTTGGCTAGTTCTTTTAGAGCTTTTCCTGTTCTTAAACGTGCTCTTTCTTCTAAAAATCTCCCTAAGAGAACAAAACCAAGAAGCATGACTGGCTCATTGAAAAAACATGGCCACCCCATTTGAGGCCATATCAATGCGCTAAGACTCGTTAAATAAGCACTGCTTACCCCTATCCCAACCAAACTATCCATGTTCGGACTGAAATGAGCCACTGCATTCCAACCGCTTTTTAAAATCTTGAGTCCTGGACCAAATAGAGCAAACGTTGCAAGAGATGCATGGAAAATTAAATTGCCCAGAAGTGGGATTGCAATTGTTTTTGCTTCCGCAAGATGTCCAAGAACTGAAAGTAGTAATAAACACAAAGAGACCATCAATTGTCTCCATTGTTTCCACCACTCTTGACTAGCATTGATATCGAATGAATTATTAGTCTTGGCGTTTTGTCGGACTTTTGCTTGGAAGCCTCGTTTCTCAAGGCTAGTAAGAATCTCTTTTAGATCAGTTGATTTATCGTTGATGTCTATTAAGGCAGTCCTATCTACTAAGTTCACAAAGGCATTGTTAACTTCTTTGTGATTGAGCAGGGTTTTTTCTACAGTTTGGACACAGCCGCCACATTTCATTCCTGTGACATCTAATAAAATTGATTCTTCTTTGGTTTGATTTTTTATTGGTTTCAAGGATCAACTCAAGACTCCTATACGCTATACCTAAAAAATATTTTTTGCTCTTTTAAAAAAGTATATTTTGTTCGACTTTTGGAGAAATTTAGATTTCGTAGAGCATTATGGTAGTGCGACCTCTGTTTACCCTCTCGTGCCAAGCAGTAATAACAAAGACAATTTTCTTGACAAGGCCTTTACTGTAATTGCTGAAGGCATTGTAAAAATGATGCCTATCGCGGCTAAGGAGAAACAGGCATATATCTATTACCGTGAAGGTTTTGCGGCACAGAATAATGGCGATTATTCAGAAGCTTTGGAGAATTATGAAGAAAGTTTGAAACTGGAAGAGAATCCTGTGGATAGAGGAGAGACGCTCAAAAATATGGCGATTATCTATATGAGTAATGGTGATGAAGATCGTGCATTAGAAACTTATGTCAAGGCATTAGATCAAAACCCTAAACAGCCTTCATGCCTAAAAAATATGGGGTTAATTTATGAAAAGCGCGGAAGATCAGCACAACAAAGAGGTCTACAAGATGAGAGTGATATCTGGTTTGATAAAGCCGCGGATGTGTGGACTAAAGCTGTAAGGCTTTACCCTGGTGGATATTTAGATATTGAGAATTGGTTAAAAACAACGGGGCGCAGCAAGATTGATGTGTACTTGTAATTAAGACTTATTTGCTTATTTTATTGACTTTTAAGATCAAGAATAATTTGTATGGCTTCGCTAATAGTTGAAGCTTCAAATATTTCAAGTGTTAGTTCATTGTTTTCTTTATCAATGCCAGTAGAGCTAGGGACAACTGCTTGTTTAAAACCTAATTTTTCTGCCTCTTTTAGCCTCAATGGTATTTGGCCAACAGTCCGAAGCTGTCCTCCGAGTCCAATTTCGCCTAGAAGAACTGTGTTTTTAGGAATTTTTAGGTTTTTGAAACTTGAGACAATTGCGGCTGCAATTCCGAGATCTGCTGCTGGTTCGTCTACTTCTAACCCCCCTGCTACTGCTAAATAGCAATCAAAACGGGATAGAGCCAAATTTATGTGCTTTTCTAAAACAGCCAGTATTTGATGAAGACGATTGCTGCCTATACCAGTCACTGTTCGCCTAGGAGATGCGTAAGTGGTTTGGTTAATGAGTGCTTGTATATCTATTGCCAAGGGCCTTGTTCCTTCACACGCAACAATTGTTGCAACTCCAGAGGTTTCTTCCGAACTGAGAAATAGTTCACTGGGATTTGTCACTTCTACAAGACCCGTGCTTTGCATTTCAAACACACCAAGTTCATTGGTGGCTCCGAATCTATTTTTTACTGCTCTTAGAAGTCTGTGACTTGCGAAACGATCACCTTCAAATGTCATTACTGCATCAACAAGGTGTTCAAGAACCTTTGGTCCAGCAAGCATCCCTTCTTTTGTCACATGACCAACAATTAATAGTGCGATGTTTTTCTTTTTAGAAACTTGTTGCAAGGCTGCTGCACATTCTCTTACTTGGGTAATTGATCCTGGAGTGCTTGAAATAGTTGCATCATGTAAAGCTTGAATGCTGTCTATAATTGCCACCTCAGGGTTTAGCTTTTCTAATTCATCAAGAATTAGTTCTAAATCCGTTTCAGCAAGAATATGAAGATTGGATTCAACTTTATTTAAACGATGCCAGCGCAGTTGAACTTGACTTGCTGATTCTTCAGCTGTTATGTAGAGCACACTGTTATTTAGAGCAATTTCTGTTGCTGTTTGTAAAAGCAATGTGCTTTTCCCAATTCCTGGATCTCCTCCGATTAGTACAAGAGATCCAGGAACTAATCCTCCCCCGAGAACTCGGTCAAATTCGATATAGCCGCTTTTTATTCTGTCGATAGGGGTATCTTTGATTGATGAAATTGTTTCAGATCGGCTGCCAGAAGAGATTTTTGAGAGAGTTGACCTCCCTTTTCTAGCTTTTAATCCCGACGGCGATATGGCTTCTTCAATAATTGAATTCCATTCCCCACAGCTTGGGCATCTTCCAAAAAATTGACTTGTTTCTGCCCCACATGACTGGCAGATATAAATAGTGCTTGTTCGTTTCACGAAGTTGTGTAAATAAAGTTGCGTGTAGTCGAATAAAGTGTATTTTTAGACTCTTTTTTGAAGTTTGTCTAAGATCGACACTCCTATAGCCGTATTAAGCAAACGACACAAATGACGGCAACCAGTCAATCTAAAGAAATCATTCTCGTGGCTGATGATGAAGCGAGCATCCGGCGAATTCTGGAGACTCGGTTATCGATGATCGGCTATCAAGTTGTTACAGCCTCTAATGGGAATGAAGCTCTTGAGAAATTCCGTAATCTTGAGCCAGATTTAGTTGTGCTTGATGTAATGATGCCAAAACTGGATGGTTATGGCGTTATTCAAGAGTTGCGCAAGGAATCTGATGTTCCAATCGTAATGCTAACGGCACTAGGAGATGTTGCTGACAGAATTACTGGTTTAGAGCTTGGGGCAGATGATTATGTAATTAAGCCTTTTAGTCCTAAAGAATTAGAGGCCAGGATTAGATGCGTCTTAAGGCGAATTGAAAAGGAGCATATAGCAGGTTTACCAAATTCAGGAGTAATTCAGGTAGCTTCATTCCGCATTGATACTAATAAAAGAAAGGTCTTTAGAGGAGATGAGCGAATTCGGCTTACTGGTATGGAATTTAGTTTGCTGGAACTGTTAGTTAGTCGTTCAGGAGAACCATTTAGTCGAGGTGAAATTCTGAAAGAGGTATGGGGTTATACACCTGAAAGACATGTGGATACTAGAGTTGTTGATGTGCATATTTCTAGACTGAGGTCAAAATTAGAAGATGATCCTGCTAATCCTGAGTTAATTCTGACTGCTAGGGGTACAGGTTATTTGTTCCAAAGGATTGTTGATTCAATGGCCGCTGAAAAATCTTAGAAAATCTGTGGAAAATGATTCTCCGAACAAAGTTAATCGCCCCAGGGCTATTAGGCGATTAGTCATTTGGTACCGCAGGAATTCTGCGGTCACTAGTCTTGTTGATACAGCTGCAAGCTCTGCTTCAGCAGCAGGCAATGTTGCAGGTTCAGTGGTATCAAGTGCAGGGTCAGTGGTATCAAGTGCAGGGTCTATGGCAAGGAGCACTCTTCAGCCACTTGTTTTTGATCCTTTGAGAAGGCTTCAGGGGGTTGCCGATAATGGTTTGGGAACGACTGCTATTAATGATTTTGAGAGGATATGGGTCGCAGTTGATGGTATGGGAGGAGACCATGCACCTGGTCCTATTTTGGATGGCTGTCTTCAAGCAATAGAGAGGCTTCCTTTAAGGATAAAGTTTGTTGGTGAGGTTGAAAAGATCAAACTTGCTGCAAAGGCAATGGATCTTGAGGACTTATTAAATAAGTCCATAAAGAAAGATTTGATTGAGCTGGTTCCTAGTGGTCCATCGGTTGAAATGAATGAGGAAGCTACTGTTGTTAGAAGAAAAAAGGATGCCAGTATCAATATTGCAATGGATTTGGTCAAAAAAGGTAAGGCATCTGCGGTTTATTCTGCTGGCAATTCAGGAGCATTAATGGCTTCTGCAATTTTTCGTTTGGGTAGACTAGAAGGCATTGATAGACCTGCAATAGGAGCATTATTTCCAACCAAAGATCCAGGGCAACCAGTCTTAGTTCTAGATGTAGGTGCAAATATGGATTGCAAGCCTAATTATTTGCATCAATTTGCATTATTGGGAAATATTTATTCACGTGATGTTCTTCAAGTAAACAAGCCCAGGATAGGTTTGCTGAACATTGGAGAGGAAGAATGCAAGGGCAATGAGCTTTCTTTGAATACATATGAATTGTTAATTAATGAAGACCGATTTAATTTTGTGGGCAATTGTGAAGGAAGAGATGTTTTGTCAGGTCAGTTTGATGTTGTGGTTTGTGATGGCTTCACAGGCAATGTTTTGCTGAAGTTTCTTGAATCAGTAGGTAGTGTTCTTTTAGATGTTTTAAGAGCAGAGTTACCTCGAGGGAGAAGAGGAAAGGTGGGATCTGCATTTCTCAGAAGTAATCTGAAACGAATTAAAAAACGCTTAGATCATGCTGAGCATGGAGGAGCTTTGCTCCTAGGTGTAAATGGAATTTGTGTGATTGGTCATGGAAGTAGTAAGGCCTTGTCTGTAGTAAGTGCTTTGAGAATTGCCCATTCTGCAGCTAGCCATGGGGTTATGGAGGATTTAGCCAATCTTCATAGACCAAAAGCATTAAGCATTTAAATGACTCATTGCTTAGTTGTGTGATTGACTAATTTCAACTGAAACTTTTATCCATTTGACTGGCAAGCAAAAAAGTACTTATGGAATCTCTCTTGTAGGCAGTGGGAGTGCAACACCTCTGCAGTTGGTGACGAATGACGAGATGTCATTACGGGTCGAGACAAATGATGAGTGGATTAGTACTAGGACTGGTATTCGTGAAAGACGTGTGATTGGGCCTAACGAATCTTTTTCGCAACTTTGTATAAAGGCAGGTTCCTCTGCTTTGCAAATGGCTCAATGGAAGGCAGATACTCTTGACTTGATTATTCTTGCAACATCTACTCCAGACGATCTCTTTGGCTCTGCTCCAAAAATCCAGGCCAAACTAGGTGCTACAAAGGCAGTTGCATTTGATCTCACTGCTGCTTGTAGTGGATTTCTTTTTGCCTTAGTTACTGCAGCTCAGTTTATACGCAGTGGCTCGATGAAGAGAGTCCTAGTAATAGGTGCAGATCAATTATCTAGCTGGGTGGATTGGAACGATAGAAAAAGTTGTGTGCTTTTTGGGGATGGTGCTGGTGCAATTGCTATAGAGTCTTCGGAAGCTGAAGATGACTTAATTGGGTTCAAGCTGAGATCTGATGGTACTAGGGGTGATTGTTTAAATTTGATCGAAAAAAGAAATTTTCAACCTTTAATTGGCAGCACTATGCATCAACAAGGAGGGTTCTTGAATATCCAGATGAATGGTCAAGAAGTTTATAAATTTGCGGTTAGAGAGGTTCCTTGTATCCTTCAAGAGTTATTAAAAACTCATCAAATAGGTTCAGATTCCTTGGATTGGCTATTACTGCACCAAGCTAATAAAAGAATCTTAGATGCTGTAGCAGACAGGCTGAAGGTTCCTCGTTCCAAAGTTTTAAGTAATCTTGCAAGTTATGGCAATACTTCTGCTGCGACTATTCCACTTATGCTTGATGAAGCGGTAAGAGATGGCAAGGTTTTGCCTGGAAATTTAATAGCTAGTAGCGGATTTGGCGCTGGTTTAAGTTGGGGAGCGGCTTTATTTCGTTGGCATGGGCCTTGCTCATAAAATTTCTTTTCTTTCTTCAGAGGTTGTATGACTGAAGCTTGGGTTTTTCCGGGCCAAGGGTCCCAAAAAATTGGTATGGCTGAAACTCTACTTTCTCTTGATGGAGCATCAGAAAGATTTGAATTGGCTTCCAATTTGTTAGGTAGAGATTTGTTGGATATTTGTCATGGCAATAGTGATCAGTCAACACCTCTTTTTGATTTAAATGACACTCGCAATACTCAACCAGCAATGTTTGTTGTGGAGTCATTATTGATTGACGAATTAAAAAGGCAAGGATCTGAAGCAAAATTAGTTGCGGGTCATAGTCTTGGCGAGCTAGTTGCCCTTTATGCAGCTGAAGTTTTTGACTTTTCTACTGGTTTAACTTTATTGAGAAGTCGTTCAGAATTAATGGCTGCAGCTGGAGGTGGAGCAATGACTGCAGTCTTAGGTTTTGATGTGAAGCAGCTTCTCTCGCTAGTACAAAATACTGAAGGGGTTGTAGTGGCAAATGACAACAGTTCTGATCAAATCGTCTTATCAGGTACCCCAGAAGCAGTTGAAATGGTTGTAGCGCAATTAACCTGCAAGAGATCTGTCCCTCTCAATGTTTCAGGCGCATTTCACTCACCATTGATGAAAGATCCCGCAGAGGCTTTTGCTAAAGAGATTGATAAGTTGATTTTTAATAACGCAATTATTCCTGTTGTCAGCAATGCTGACCCCACGCCAGAAACAAATGGCGCTTTATTGCAAAAGAAATTAAAGAAACAAATGATCACTGGAGTTAGATGGCGGGAGACCATGGCTCTGATGATGACTCAAGGCATTAATTCAATAATTGAAGTTGGACCCGGTAAAGTATTGAGTGGTCTTGCTAAAAGATCGATGCCAGGAGTTGTAATCAAACAAATTTCTTCTGCTAGGGACCTAGGTATTGGAACTTGATTAAAGAATTAAACAATAATTCTAGGGCTCATCTACTGCCTCCAAGGCAAAGTTTGGTTTATGCATTTATTAGTTATTGCATAGTATTTCCTATCTTTCGAATATTTTTTCGAGGACGTATTTCAGGAATTCAAAATGTGCCATTACAAGGTTCTTTAGTTATTGTTGCCAATCACGCTTCACATTTGGATCCCCCTTTATTGGGCCATGCTTTGGGGCGTCCAATTGCTTTTATGGCTAAGCAAGAGCTTTTTCGTATTCCCATTCTTGGTTGGATTATTCGTGCTTGTGGAGCTTATCCAGTTAGTAGAGGAGCTAGTGATCGCGAAGCGATTCGTGTAGCTTCAGAACGACTTCATCAAGGTTGGGCAACAGGGGTTTTTTTGGACGGGACCAGACAAGAGAATGGGCGAGTGAATAACCCTATGGCTGGAGCTGCTTTGCTGGCTGCTAGAACTAATTCCCAAATACTTCCTGTTGCAATAATCAATAGCCATCGAGCACTAGGCAAAGGTATGGCATTGGCAAGATTTGTTCCAATTCATTTGAGAATAGGGAATGTGATATCACCACCAGTAACTCGTAAAAAAATTGACTTATTAGAAACAACAAAGCAGGTCCAAATTTCGATTAATACTATGATTGAACAGGGTTTAATAGTGCCAAAGAGTTGACTGTGTTCTTTTAATCAATCAAAATTAATTTGATTTCGTGGGGAAAGATATCTTTAAGATCTTTCCCAGTTGTTACCCAAGCAATTGCTCTAATTAAATCTATATAGTACTTTTTATTGCTTTCTTCTTTGCAATATGTTGAGCATGGAACAGAGACTTTCGATAGGCGTATGCCTCTACTTCCAGCAATAATACTTCCAATTAACATCGCTCTATCTATATGATATTCGCTTGTGATTAACAAAATATGGTTGATTCCATCTTCAGCAAGATCGTCAACTATTGAGGTGAAGTTACTAAGTGTATCCTTTGCTCGGTAGTCTCTTCTAACAAGAGCAGAATCTATCCCCTCTTCTTTAACCATCCATTGAGAGTATTCGGGATTACTTCCTCCAGTAATTAATATAGGAAGCTTAAGTCTATTGGCAATCTTCAGACCTAAAAACTCTCTATCCAGATCTCCTCCTAAAACAAGTATTAATTGCGGTTTTCTTGTATTTGATGAAACTCTAATTAAAGGCTGAATAGTCCCAAATAAAATTATTAAGAAGATTCCACTAATTAATCCAAATAGATGAAATCTATGCAATCTCACTATTAAGAATTTACTGGTGAAATAGGATAGTTTGGTAAAACATCAGCCCAATTACTTTTTATGTCTTTTTGATGGTTTAATAATGAGATTTCTATAAGCTTTACTATATCTTTTGAAAGATCTTCATGGACATATACTGCGGGCTCTACTTCAATTCCTAAAGGTAATAAGAACGGCTCTTTTAACTCAATAGGTAAAAAATCATCTTGATTTGTTGTAATTTGATATTTGCCACCTATTTTTCCACGCCTTTCGAGTTTTTTTATAATCCAGAAAGCATTTTTCCTTTGCAAATTGCTTAGGTTTTCTGCAAGTCTAGGAGCCATCAATGAAAAGCTACTTATTCCATCTAATGAACAATCAAGTTGTTGAGCGAGTGTTCTTGCTATTGCAACAGTTAGCCGAGTTCCTGTAAATCCCCCTGGCCCTTTCGCAACAGAAATTCTTGCTATTTGAGACCAATATTTACTGGGGATCAAGCTTTCAATATAAGTAAATATATTGTTTGATAGCTTTCTACCACCTGGGAAAATTGCATGCTTAATCTTTCTATTAGGGTCCTTTAAATCTATTACTGCTACACCAAAATTTTCAGAACTACTATGCAGAGCTAGTAAATATCTGGCTTTATTGATTAATGGCATTCTTCATTTAAGTGGGAATTTCTTTCCCTGGACATAACCGGAGCCATTTACCTTCATCTTCACGAAAACTCTCGCAACTTCTTACATCCCACTCAATTGAACTACTTTGATTTGGAATGTCTTTAACAATGATATGAATAGCAGGATTGTTACCTTGGAAGTCTGGAGATTGTGTTAAGTGTTCTACACCATGCTGCCTCTCCACAGCGTGATATGTCTTGCATCTATCTATCCAATGACAGTTCACACAGATACACATGTTCTTAGATGGTTCTAGTCACACAAAATGAAAAGGTGATCAAGCAGTGTTATTAGAATCGCTTTTGAGCAGACTGAAGCCATCTATGTGGCCTATTAGTCTTAATCAGCTCCCAGCTGGATCAGCTCTGGTAGGAGGCGCAGTGAGAGATGCTTTGCTTGATGTTCTTCAGCATAAGCCAGATCTTGATTTAATTGTCCCATCCAAGGCTGTTGAATTTGCTAAAGAGTTTTCGGACAGAGAAGGAGGCAGTTGTGTTGTTCTTGATAAAGAAAGAGATATAGCTCGACTAGTTCTAAATGGTTGGACTATTGACCTTGCTTGTCAGGTTGGGAATTCTTTGGAAGAGGATTTATGGCGAAGAGATTACACAATTAATGCAATTGCTTTGACTCTTTCGAATGATCCGATAATTATTGATCCTACTGGAGGCATTCTTGACTTAGAAAAGAAAAAACTTGTTGCAATTAGTCAGCAAAATTTAATAGATGATCCTTTGAGGCTATTGAGAGGGTTCAGGTTGAGCTCTGAGTTGAGATTTGATCTAGATGAAATGACCAAGAATTTTATAAAAATTAATGCAAAGCTACTTAAACATGTTGCTCCAGAACGAATTAAAGGAGAGTTGGAGAGATTGGTTCATGGGGACTGGGCTGATCAAGTAATTCTGCAAATAAAGAAACTTGGACTTTTAGAACCGTGGCAATCTACTGATCAATTTTTTACTTTTAACAATCAATCTTTGGAAACAACTTCTGCTTTCCATCAAAATGAGCTAAAAATTGCTTTGCCTATAGTTCGACTAACAAATTTATTAAGTGATCAAGGATTAAAAGAGTTAAGTTTTTCTAGAAAAAAATTACAAAATTGTCATCTTTTGCGCTTCTGGCAGCATAAAAATGACGGACTAGCCTTTGAAACTCTTGATGAAATTGAGCGCCTTCAGTTGCATAAGGATCTAGAAACTTTTTTACCTGCATTGATTTTGCAATTACCTCAGAGAGACCAGTCAGCTTGGTTGAAACGCTGGAGAGATAATGCTGATCCTCTTTTTCACCCATCTTGTCCCATTGATGGATTTACTTTGCAAGAGATGTTTCAATCTCCCAAAGGGCCTTGGATCGGCCAATTAATGAATTTACTTTGTAAGGAAAGAGCCTTTGGAAGGTTGCATAATCGAAAAGAAGCATTTCAATTGGCTCGTTACTGGTGGGAACACAACCAACCTTTTTGTGATTAACTACACATACGGAAGTCAGTTTTCCCCTGATGAGGTTCTTCTCCTATAGCCCTTTTGTTCCATGAGTGTTCGTCTTTACATTGGTAACTTGCCGCAAAACTTGAAGCTCAAAGAGCTTGAAGCACTATTTGCAGGGATTGGGAAAGGGATTCGCTTTAAAGCCGTTTTAGACAGAGAAACAAAGGCTTGTAGAGGATTTGGCTTTGCAAATGTTGATGATGAGAAATTGGCAAATGAAGTTATCGAGCAGTTGAATGGTCATGAATTTAATGGGAATAACTTGAGGGTTGAGCGATCAGAACGTAAGGAATCAAATCATGGTTCAGGAAGACGAAATAACTCTTCAGGCGCTTCCAAAACAAAAGCAGTAAAACGTAAAGATGTTAAGAAAGTTGTACATAGTGACGCTCCTAATGAACAAGCCCCTGATCCAAGATGGGCTGGGGAACTTTCTAAATTAAAGGAACTTTTGGCTAATCAGAAAACTGCTGTTTGAGCAAAACTTAGGCTTGCAATTGCACTGATTGGGGAAAATTTTACTTAGTTTGGGCTATTAAATAACAGATTGGAATTTCTAGTATTTTTACCCATTTATTTACATAAGCTCGATTATTGAAAACGTCATAATCTAGTCTTTCTATTGAGTTTAAAATACCTCTATAAAGCCTTAAAGAGGTCCATACAGGCCATCTAGCATCTGAAGAAAGCCATCTAATGCCTGCCTCAGAAGAAGAAAACCATTCTCTTGCTCGCTTTAACTGAAATGCCATCAGTTCTTTCCACTGTGAATTTATTTTCCCAGCCATTAGATCACTTTCTGAATACCCAAATTTTTTAAGGTCTTCTTGTGGAATATATATTCGACCTCTTGCTCTATCTTCTCCCACATCTCTAAGTATGTTTGTTAGTTGATTCGCAATGCCTAGTGCTACTGCTGCTTTTGAAGGATCTGGCTTCTCACTCCAAGGAGCATTGGTATAGGCAGGGTCAAGACCCATTACGTTTTGAGTCATTAGACCAACTGTTCCAGCCACTCTGTAGCAATAAAGCTCCAATTCTTTAAAAGTAGAGTATCTGCTTGTATTTAGATCCATTCTTTGGCCTTCAATCATGTCTAGATATGGTTGTATTGATTGGGGAAAATGTTCAAATGTATCTGCCATCACTGCATCAAGCTCGTCTTTAACTTCTCCTGCAAATATCCCTCTAGTCTTTGCCTCCCATTCATCTAAGCGATCTGCTAATTCATTGATTGGTCTTTGTTGTGCTTCAGGGCTATCCATGAGTTCATCAGTTCTTCTACACCACACATAAATTGCCCAAATAGCTTTTCGTTTATTTGGTGGAAGAAGCAGTGTCCCTAGATAAAAGGTTTTTGCCCATTGGGCTGTTTCTTTTCTGCATATTTCATAGGCTTTATCGAGATCTACAAAAGAATTGTTTTTCATTAACTTTTGGTTTCGTAATCCACTATTCATTAGCTGGAACCTAGGCTAATTTCGTTATCATTAATTTTTAGACTTTCCTCTTCATTGTGTACTTTTTTGGCACATAATTTTCCACTCAAGACAGCGCCTTCCATAGAGGCCAGATAGCGCTGCATTGTATAGTCCCCTGCGAGGAAAAAGTTTCTAATAGGAGTCTTCTGGTCTGGCCTCAGCTCTTGACATCCTGGGATGGCTTTATATACAGAACGGGGTGTCTTAACCACTTTATATTTCCTTATTTTTGCTTGGTTAGAACCTGAGAAATGATTAGGAAAAAGTTTTCCTAACTCTTTCATTGTAGCTTCTATAATATCATCATCGCTTTTTGATATCCATTCTTGAGCTGGTGCAAAAACCAACTCAAGCATTGATCGGTTAGGATCTTCATATTCTTTACAAGTGTTGCTCATATCAGCATATACACTCAGTAATTTTGATCGACTAAATAATAAGTGATCAATATTAGTAAGTTTTCTGTCAAACCATATATGAATGTTAATTACTGGAACTCCAACTAAGCCTTCTAATTTTCTAAAAGTTTCTAAATTTTTCCATTCTTTTGGTATAAGTAATTTCAGTAAATCTACAGGTAAAGCACTTACATAGGCATCTGCTTGGATATCTTTTTTTTCTTCACCATTTAATCCTCCAACAGTAAAGCTTTTTACACTAGAGTCTCGATTTAAATTAATTTCTCGTAGAGGACTATTTGTGTAAACTGCACCTCCATGGGATTTTATATATTCAACAATTGGGTTGCATAATCTTTCTGGCGGTGCGCCATCAAGGAATGCCATCTTAGATCCATCTTTTTCTTGAAGGAACCGATTTAAAGCTGTTAGCAAGACAGTTGATGAAATTTCATCAGGACCAATAAAGTTCAAGGCTTTACTCATAGCGATAAAAACCTCATCATTCACTCGTGAGGGTATATTTTGCTTTTTAAGCCATTCAGTCCAAGACAACAGGTCACATTCTTCTACATATTCTTGGCCACGCAGCATTGCTGGTAAAAGTCCAACACCAAATAAAATTTTTTCAGACCAGCTAAGCATGTCATTGTTACTCAAAATGGCAGCCACTCCATTTAGGGGCGCTGGTAGATCTGGAAAATCAAATCGACTGTAGGTCCCTGGTTCTTCAGGTTGATTAAAGATCATCGAATGACTTTTCCATTGCAGTCGATCTTCGATTTCAAGCTCTTTAAATAGCTGAAGCATATTTGGATATGCTCCGAAAAAAATGTGAAGTCCTGTCTCATACCAATCACCTTCTTCATCCTTCCAAGCGGCAATTTTGCCGCCAAGTACCTCCCGAGCTTCGTAGACGACTGGACTATGGCCTTGGTCACACAAGTATTTCGCGCATGACAGTCCTGCTAAACCAGCTCCAGCAATAACAACACGCATACATTTTTTTTATATCGAATGCAACTTTAGTTAGAAAAGGTGCCTAAACTTTCCTTATGTTCAATTCTTTGTTATCAATACTTTTTATCTGCAGCACTTATTTACATGACAGATTCCATTCTTAAGTGCACTACCAGACACATCAGAATATTTACAGCTAGATGTGAGAACAACGATTTAGTGCAAGATTCTGAGCATCTCACACTTGACTTAGACCCTGACAACGAGTTCATTTGGGAGGAATTGGTTATTGGGAAAGTTCATAAACGTTTTTCTGAGTTAGTGGACTCATACTCTGGGAAGGACTTAAGTGACTACAACTTAAGGAAGATTGGTTCAGATCTAGAGGGCACTATTCGGCAACTCCTTCAAGCAGGAGAATTGAAATATAACCCTGATTGCCGTGTCCTTAACTATTCCATGGGATTACCCAGAACAAAGGATCTGTTGTGACTCGGCCTCCTTTTAAAGGTCCATATTCTGGGCGTTCGAATAAGAATTCACAGAGAGATCGTTCTTCTTTTAGGCGAGATAGTTTTGATGAAAATTTGTATGGATATTCATCAAACCCCAAAGGACCAAAAGCTTCAATTGGGGGCAGCACAATTAGCTTAAACACAGGAACAATAGCCGTTCTTGCAGGAGTTTTGGTTCTGGGCGTAGGTATTGGTAGTGCTATTACGAGTACTACTCAAGGTGGTGAAGGAAATATTGCGAGTCAACAGCAGTTAGATATGGCGGTTCCTGATCCAGAGTTTTGTAGGCAATGGGGTGCTAGTGCTTTTGTTATAGATATAGAGATGTACACCACTCTTAATCCATCAACTAGTTTTGTTACTCAACCTTCCTTGCAACCAGGATGTGTGATTCGTAGAGAGAATTGGTCTCTTCTTCAAAAACAAGGAGTAATTACGAATGAAGATGTAAGAGAATGCAAGCAGAGAATGAATACTTTTGCCTATATTGGTTCTATTAGAGATAATCCAACTGTTCGTTGTGTCTATCAAGCTGATGTGAATGATAATAAATTCATAATAAAGGGAGTAGAAGAAGATGGAATTCGCATTAACCAAGAAGCAATTCAATTCTAATTTTTTAAAGTTTCTTCTTAACACCAGCTTCTTTATTTCTAAGAGGACTATCCCAACTTGCAAAAACAGGCAAAATATCTTTTGTAAATGCTTCTGATGCTCTTGATGTATACCTGCTAGGGTTGCTAATTAATTTTAATTCTCTTTTTACTTCTAGGTCTGCAATATTAGGTTTGTGAACAGTCCCAGCTGCTAATTCTCGTTCTATTGAAACTACCGGAAGAAATGCTGCTCCTAAGCCAGATTGCACAGCATTTTTAATTGCTTCTAATGAATTGAGCTCCATCTCAATTCGTAATCTCTGAATATCTAATCCAGAAGTTTTTAGGAGTTGGTCAACAACTTTTCTTGTAGTTGATTGAGAGTCTAAAGTAACAAAACTGAGACGATATAAATCTTCTTTTGTTAGTTCGTGGTGTCTTGCTAATGGATGTTTAACAGGAAGTACTAATGCCAATTCATCTGTTGCGTAAGGAATTATCTCAAGTAATTCATGTAGCTCTGCCGGCAGTTGTCCCCCAATTATTGCTAAATCAATTTGACCATTGGCAACACTCCAGCCTGTTCTTCGAGTGCTATGAACTTGAAGCACCACTGATACGTCCGGGAACTTTTGCCTGAAAAGTCCAATCATTCGAGGCATTAAATATGTTCCTGTTGTTTGGCTTGCTCCGATTATTAATGAGCCCCCTTTGAGGTTGTGTAAATCTTCAATCGCACCACAAGCTTCATCACACTGATTCAGGATTTTTTCACAATATTTCAGTAAAAGTTTTCCAGCCTCTGTTAATTGAGCTTTTCTTCCCCCTCTATCAAAAATTGCAATTTCTAATTGTTTTTCAAGATTTTGAATTTGAAGGCTTACTGCAGGCTGGGTTACATAAAGGGTTTCTGCAGCTTTTTTAAAGCTCCCTTCCTTAACTATTGCTTGAAGGATTCTGAGCTGATCAAGAGTGAAAGGCAGTTCAGCCATAACGGCTGTCTAATTTCAAGAACGGTAAAAACTTTAGGCTGGACAGTCGATGACTCAGAATCTAATAATTATTAAAGTGATCTTCTGCCACAAATGTTTTCAGAAGGTATTCATCACAGCAGTTTTGTGATGCTATTGCTTTTGGTTTCTTTTGCAGTGATCCATAGTGGAGGAGCTGCGTTGAGAGTAAAAGCAGAATCCCTTATAGGGCCTAGGGCATGGAGGCTCATATTTGCTTCACTAAGCATCCCTGCTGCTGGAGTATTAATCATTTATTTCTTAGCTCATAGATATGATGGTATTCGACTGTGGAACTTACAAGGAGTTCCTGGAATGGTTCAAATTGTGTGGTGCTTGACTGCTTTGAGTTTCTTGTTTTTATACCCTGCTACCTACAACCTTCTTGAGATTCCTGCTTTGGCAAAGCCTCAAATGAGACTTTATGAACAAGGGATCATTAGAATTACAAGACACCCGCAGGCAGTTGGTCAGATTATTTGGTGTTTTGCTCATGGTCTTTGGATTGGAAGCAGCTTTATGATGTGTACTTGTTTTGGTTTGATAGGGCATCATTTATTTGCTGTTTGGCATGGAGATAAAAGATTAAGAGAAAAATTCGGCGCAGATTTTGAGGAACTTAAAAGAAATACTTCAGTCATTCCTTTTCTTGCGGTCATCAATGGACGACAAACATTAGAAATTAAAGAATTTCTTAGACCTTCCCAATTTGGAATTTGCATTGCAGTAGCTACGTTTTGGTGGGGGCATCGTTTTATCTCCTTTGGATCAGAAGTATTTCTCTCTTCCAAGTTGTCAGAACTACTTGCCTGAAATGCCTACACTCACAAGGACCTGAGAATACAGGATGCTATCGGCCGCTGAAATCGCATGGTTAATACCTTTGCTCCCTCTCATCGGGGCGGTGTTATCAGGATTGGGATTAATTAGTTTCAACCGAGAAACCAATCGGTTGAGAAAGCCTGTCGCAATAAGTTTGTTGACATGTGTAGGGGCTTCAGCTGTATTGAGTTATGCAGTTCTTTTAGAACAAGTTTCTGGGGCCCCTCCAGTAGAGCATCTTTTTATATGGGCTAGTGCTGGAGACTTCAGTTTGCCAATGGGGTATGTAGTCGACCCTTTGGCTGCGGTAATGCTGTCTTTGGTTACCACAATTGCCCTTTTGGTAATGATTTATTCCCATGGGTATATGGCTCATGACAAAGGATATGTGAGATTTTTCACCTATTTGGCATTATTTAGTAGCTCAATGCTGGGCTTAATAATTAGTCCAAACTTGCTTGAAATATATGTTTTTTGGGAATTAGTTGGAATGTGCTCATATCTTTTAGTTGGGTTCTGGTATGACAGAGATGGTGCAGCTCATGCGGCTCAAAAAGCTTTTGTTGTAAATAGAGTTGGTGATTTTGGACTTTTACTTGGGATTCTTGGACTGTTTTGGGCTACGGGAAGTTTTGATTTTGATGGGATAGCTACAGGTCTGGCTGATGCAACTGCTTCTGGCAATGTACCTGTATGGGCGGCCTTATTGCTTTGTTTCTTAGTCTTTATGGGCCCTATGGCTAAATCTGCTCAATTTCCATTGCATGTTTGGTTGCCAGATGCCATGGAAGGGCCAACACCTATCTCAGCATTAATTCATGCCGCGACCATGGTTGCAGCTGGGGTGTTTCTTGTCGCGAGACTTGAGCCTCTGTATAGCCAATTCCCTTTTATTGGACTATTAATAGCCATTTTTGGAACAATTACATGCTTTTTAGGGGCTTCAATTGCTTTGACCCAGATGGATTTAAAGAAGGGTTTAGCGTATAGCACTGTTTCTCAGCTTGGTTACATGATGCTTGCAATGGGTTGTGGTGCGCCCATTGCGGGGATGTTCCATTTGGTCACGCATGCTTTCTTTAAGGCAATGCTTTTCTTGGGATCAGGTTCGGTGATTCATGCAATGGAAGAAGTAGTAGGGCATGAACCGATTCTTGCTCAAGATATGAGACTAATGGGTGGTTTACGCAAAAAGATGCCTATTACTTCAATGACTTTTTTGATTGGATGTGTTGCGATTAGTGGAATTCCTCCTTTGGCTGGTTTCTGGAGTAAAGATGAAATACTTGGAGAGGCGTTTAATACATTCCCAATCCTTTGGGGAATTGGCTTCCTAACTGCTGGGATGACAGCCTTTTATATGTTTAGGCTGTATTTCCTTACATTTGAGGGTAGCTTTAGGGGAGATAATGTAGAGCTTCAAGAGGAGTTATTAGTTCTTGCAGGAAAAGATAATGAAGAGCAAGAAGATCATCATTCTGGTTCAATTCACGAATCCGCTTGGCCAATGACAGTGCCATTAGTTGTTTTAGCTGTGCCTTCTGTGATTATTGGCTTTTTAGGTACTCCATGGAATAGCAGTTTTGCAAAATTACTTGATCCAACAGAGGCAATTGAGATGGCAACTAATTTTAGTTGGGGGGAATTCCTTCCTCTAGCCTTAGGGTCTGTTGCCATTTCAATCGCTGGGATTTCCTTGGCAGTTTTTGCTTATTTCTTGAAGCGAATCGATTTAGCTACAAACATTGCACAGAGATACCCAGCAATTAATGCTTTTTTATCGAACAAGTGGTATTTAGATGATATTAATGAAAGGATTTTTGTTCGTGGGAGCAGAAAATTAGCTCGTGAAGTTTTAGAGGTGGATGCCAAGGTTGTTGATGGAGTTGTTAATTTAACTGGGCTTTTAACTTTAGGAAGCGGAGAAGGATTGAAATATTTTGAGACTGGCAGAGCACAGTTTTATGCACTCATTGTCTTTGGAG
The DNA here is from genome assembly GCF_000018585.1 of Prochlorococcus marinus str. MIT 9211. Lineage (NCBI taxonomy): Bacteria > Bacillati > Cyanobacteriota > Cyanophyceae > Synechococcales > Prochlorococcaceae > Prochlorococcus > Prochlorococcus marinus. Next base: position 160,330 of record NC_009976.1, read on the forward strand.
GAGTAATAGCACTAGTAGCTCTTTTTGGAGTATTGGGTACTTAACTTGCTTAAATTTGTTAGTTGTGTGTGTCATCCCCTATCGATTGGATGCGATGTCTCTAAGTATTTCTACACTCCAAAAAGTGGTGAAGATTTAAGCAGTGTTTGAATGTACGCCAATTTCAATTTTGGCAACTTTTTCTGGAACTGTTCCAGAACCAATTGAGGCAGATTTTCCTTGGTTAAGTCTTTCTATTCTTTTCCCAATATTTGGTTCATTAGTTGTTCCATTTATTCCTGATAAAGGAGATGGGAAAACAGTTCGATGGTATGCATTAGGGATTGCGTTAGTAACTTTTTTAATAACTGTAGGTGCTTACTTAAAAGGATATGACCCATCCCAGGAAGGTTTGCAGTTGGCAGAAAGGGTGTCTTGGCTTCCTGATTTAGGTCTCACATGGGCTGTAGGAGCAGATGGACTCTCCATGCCTCTAATACTTCTGACTAGCTTTATTACTGCATTAGCTGTACTTGCAGCATGGCCTGTCAGCTTTAAACCTAAATTGTTTTTCTTCCTCATCTTGGCAATGGATGGAGGTCAGATAGCAGTATTTGCTGTGCAAGATATGCTGCTTTTCTTTTTGGCATGGGAGCTTGAACTCTTGCCTGTTTATCTTTTGCTAGCTATTTGGGGAGGAAAGAAAAGACAATATGCGGCTACAAAATTCATTATTTATACAGCTGGTAGTTCGCTTTTTATTCTTCTTGCCGCTTTGGCAATGGGTTTCTTTGGAGGAGGAACGCCAAACTTTGAATTTACTCATCTCGCCAATCAAGATTTCGGTACAGGATTTCAATTGTTGTGTTATGGGGGCTTACTAATTGCTTTTGGGGTGAAACTTCCTGTAGTGCCTTTGCATACTTGGTTGCCTGATGCACATGGAGAAGCAACAGCTCCTGTTCATATGCTTTTGGCAGGTATTTTGTTGAAGATGGGTGGATATGCCCTTTTAAGGTTTAATGCACAATTGCTCCCTGCAGCACATGCACAATTTGCCCCTTTGTTAATTGTGCTTGGGGTGGTAAATATTATTTATGCAGCGCTGACATCTTTTGCGCAAAGGAACCTGAAACGAAAAATTGCTTATAGCTCTATTAGTCATATGGGATTTGTTCTTATAGGCATAGGTAGCTTTAGCTCGCTGGGAACAAGCGGAGCAATGTTGCAGATGGTTAGCCATGGCTTAATTGGTGCAAGCTTGTTCTTCTTAGTCGGAGCTACTTATGACAGAACAAGAACTCTGCAACTCAATGAAATGGGAGGGGTTGGCCAAAAAATGCGCATTATGTTTGCTCTTTGGACTACATGTTCATTGGCTTCTTTGGCATTACCAGGCATGAGTGGCTTTGTTTCTGAATTAATGGTATTTACAGGTTTTGTAACCGATGAAGTTTATACACTTCCTTTTAGGATTGTGATTGCAGGCCTTGCTGCTATTGGAGTTATTCTGACTCCAATTTATTTATTATCAATGCTTCGAGAGATATTTTTTGGCAAAGAGAATGTTGAGTTTCTTTCTAATAGGGAATTAGTTGATGCAGAACCTAGAGAGATTTATGTAATAGGTAGTCTGCTTGTCCCGATCATTGGGATAGGTTTATATCCAAGGATTATGACTGAGACTTATATAGCTTCTATAGATGGTTTGGTTGAAAGAGATAAGATTGCTATTGAACAAATGCTTAAACCATCAGAAACTATTTCTTCAAATAAGAACTTGTCATTAATAACTAGCTCTACGCCAAGTTTGACTCCTTATAAAGTAAGGAAAAGCTGACAGAAAACTTCTAATTTTTTTAATCCTTGCTTATTGCATTTCAATAATCCATTTATTAATTTTCTATTGTGTAATTTCTTTGTAATGCAAAAGATCAACTTGAAAGCAATCAATTTTGCCGTGATGTTTGTTTTGGCTCTTTTGATGGTTTATTTCACCCTTGAAAATACTTCTGCAGCGACTGTAAATATTGCTCCTGGTGTTTCAGGGTCCCTGCCTATAGCAGCATTGGTATTAATTGCTTCTGGCCTAGGTGCTTGCGGAGCATGGCTTTTTGCTGGTTGGAGTGACAAATTACGAGGTGATGAAATTCGTGAGTTGGAAGATACCAAGAATCGAATTAAGGAATTGGAGTTGGACTACAACCGTCTAAAGGCAAAGCAAAATAATCTTTTGCCCTTTATGAGTTTTTCTGGCGAGAAGGAATTAGAGATAGATAAAGATGCCGCATAAATAATTGGTTCTTTAAAGTTTGTATGGCGCATACTTCCTTCTCTCGTTAACTTTCTCTAAGAGTCATCTAGTCTTTGCCGATTGACGGATTAAAAACAGCACCACAGTCAGGCGCAAGGCTTGCCATTCGCCTAATACAAGATGCTGTAGAGAAAGGTGAAATTGACCCTTGGGATGTTGATGTAATTCCAGTGATTGATGGTTTTTTAGATCAATTAAGGCAGAAGATACAAAGTCCAAGAAATATTTCTTCTTCAATAGCCTATAGGGGGGGTACCTTTGAAAAAGATTTATCAGATAGTAGTGAGGCATTTCTTGCTGCTTCTGTCTTAGTTGGCTTGAAAGCTGAAATTCTGGAATCGGAAACTTTCCCTCCAGAATCTGATTTCGACGATATGGATGATGGTAGTTTTGCTGACCAAGAATGGATTGATCCTAAATTAGATCTTCCCAGATATCCTGAACGACATTTATATAGACGACCAGTTGCGCCCCCTCCACTGCGACGATCAATCTCTTTAGCAGAATTAATTGAGCAATTGGAAGCCATTGCAGAAACAATAGAATCTGATGAATTAAATATTCGAAGGAAAAGACGGGAAAAGAGATTTAGTGATAAACAAATAATTCAACAAGTCAGCTCACTGGCACATCGCGAAAAACTTCCAGAGACAACTGCTGCATTGGGGGTTTTTTTGAATAGTTGTGAAGAAGCTCTTAATTGGGTAGATTTTGAATTCTTGGTCGAACTATGGAAAGGTATAGCTAGTCAGGAATTAGATTCTGATCGCGTTGGCGTTTTTTGGGCATTGTTATTTTTATGTTCTCAGGGCAAAGTTGAGCTTCAACAAGACAATTCTTTATTTGGCAAGCTAAAGCTTAAAAGGATTCTCGCACCTGGAACTATTGCTCAACTACCTCTGAAAACATTTGACGTGACAGCTGTTGCTCCGGCCGCGGCTTAGTAGTAGGTGTAAATATCAGTCTATTTTGTCTTAGTTAATGAGGGACCTAAAACGCCTATGAAGGCGATGATCTTGGCTGCAGGCAAAGGAACACGAGTACAGCCAATCACTCATGTGATTCCAAAGCCAATGATTCCAATTCTTCAGAAACCCGTTATGGAATTTCTGTTGGAACTTCTTAAGGAGCATGGTTTTACAGAAGTCATGGTCAATGTTTCACATTTGGCTGAAGAGATTGAGAATTATTTTAGAGATGGACAGAGGTTTGGAGTTGAGATTGCTTATAGCTTTGAAGGACGTATAGAAGATGGAGAGTTAATTGGAGATGCTCTAGGCTCTGCTGGCGGGTTAAAAAAAATTCAAGATTTCCAGGAATTTTTTGATGATACTTTTGTTGTTTTATGTGGCGATGCGCTTATTGATTTAGACCTTACCCAGGCAGTTAGACGGCATAAGGAGAAAGGAGCCTTAGCAACTTTGATCACTAAGAGAGTTCCTAAAGAACAAGTCAGCAGTTATGGGGTAGTGGTGACTGATGAAAATGATCGAGTTAAAGCATTCCAAGAAAAACCATCCTTAGACAATGCATTAAGTGAGACTATTAATACAGGCATATATCTCTTTGAACCTGAGATTTTTAAACATATTCCCTCAAATAAACCGTTTGATATTGGTTCGGATCTCTTCCCTAAGTTAGTTGAAATGGAGGCTCCTTTCTATGCTTTGCCAATGGACTTTGAGTGGGTTGATATTGGGAAGGTACCAGATTATTGGAGAGCTATTAGGAGTGTCCTCTTGGGAGACGTTCGCCAAGTGGATATCCCAGGTAAGGAAGTGAGGCCTGGAGTTTTTACTGGACTTAATGTTGCCGCAAATTGGGACAAGATAAAAGTTGATGGCCCTATTTATGTAGGCGGCATGACAAGAATTGAAGATGGTGTAACCATTATTGGACCTTCAATGATTGGACCTAGTTGTTGTATTTGCGAAGGAGCTACTATTGATAATTCAATTATTTTTGATTATTCACGTATTGGCTCAGGAGTTCAGTTGGTAGAAAAACTAGTTTTTGGCCGATATTGCGTAGATAAAAATGGCGATCATTTTGATTTGCAAGAAGCAGCGCTAGATTGGCTAATTACTGATGCTAGAAGGCAAGACTTAGGAGAGCCCTCTCCGCAGCAAAAGGCTATGGCTGAGCTTCTAGGAACAGACCTTATTGGTTCAATTTCTTGACATTGGCTTGATCAAGGATTTGCGGGATCAAATGTTCTGCTCTTATAGCCATTATATGAACTCCTTTCGTTATCCCTAAGAAACTTTTCACTTGCTCCGCTGCGATTGTGATTCCTTCTTTTATTGGCTCATGAGCATTGTCTAATCTTGCAAGAATTGAATTGGGTATACATGCACCTGGTACGACTTTGTTGATAAATGCAGCATTTTTTGCAGATTTCAATAAGAAAACTCCTGCCAGGACAGGGAATTCAAGAGGGTCTGCAATTTCTTTGGAGAAACGTTCTAACACTCTTGAGTTCATAACCATTTGAGTCTGTAAGAATTGCGCTCCAGCAAGCTTTTTTCTTTCCAGTCTTTTGAGCAGGCTATTGAGATTCTTACAGTTGGGGTCAGCTGCTGCACCTGCAAATAATGCAGTTCTTCCATTAGGTAATTGCCCTTGCACAGGATCTTCTCCTCTATTTAATGCAGCAACTTGCTTTAGTAGTTGTACGGATTCGAAGTCATGAACAGGCCTAGCATTTGGTTGATCACCAGCTTTGACAGGATCTCCAGTAAGACAAAGCACGTTTTTAATACCAAGAGCATGCGCTCCAAGTATTTCCGCTTGTAAACCGATTCTGTTCTTATCTCTACATGCTATTTGAAGTACTGGTTCCAGGTTTGCCTCTAAAAGTAATTTACAAACAGCAAGACTGCTCATTCGCATAATTGCTCTACTCCCATCTGTCACGTTGAGGGCATGAACCCTGTCGGAAAGTTTGGAAGCCATTGCAATGGCATGTGATGGGTCCCCACCTCGAGGGGGCATTATCTCAGCTGTAATTGCTGCGCCTTCGGATTCGAGGGCATATTGAAGAACAGAATCCAATTGTTTTCTAATGAGATAATTACTATCGCTTATCAAACAGCCTAGTTTGCGTAATATGAATTAAATGAGTTTGTAGGGAGGGCATGTTTTCAGGGGATTTCGCTAATTCAGGTCAAATGTCACTCTCAGCTAGAGAGATGGAGATTATTGACTTAGTTGCTGATGGCTTAACAAATCAAGAGATAGCTCAAAGGCTGACTATTAGTAAAAGAACGGTAGATAACCATGTGAGCAATATGTTTACTAAAACAGGGTCTAAGAATCGGGTAGCTCTTTTAAATTGGGCTATGGATCATGGGAAAATTTGTCGAGATGGCTTTAATTGTTGTTCTTTGCCTGACGAGGACGATCCCTAAGCCAACGATTCTTAGAAGTTTCTTTAATATTGGATTCTGGTAGGTCCATTAAGGAATATTCATCTTTTCGAAGATCAAGGAGCTCTGCATATGCAATACAAGCCTCTATGTCATTGCATGAGACGCGAAGAATACCGTCGATGTCATATAAACCAAACAATTCCGACTCTCCTCAGCTTTTGCTGATTGATGGCCGATAATTACTCGACTTGAAATATAAAGACAATCTAAAGTACTTTTGCTCTTTTTTACAAATCTGCCAATTTTTTGCGATCCTCTTGAGGCCATTTAGATAAAGGAAATTTTGCGAGGGCAGCATTACTCCATTGCTTTTGCCCGGTCAATTCTTTGCCACACCAATCTGGAATCATTACATCCAATTCAGGCGCTTCTAATTCGACTTCAGCAATAACTAAAGGCGAGTTTTCATTTTTAAAGCAATCAACTACCCAAGAGCCTGGATTGAGATCAAGAAGATATCTCTGCTTGATGAGCTTGTAGTTGAGTAAATGCCAAATTGATTCAGCATCGTGAATAGGAATCTTGTATTCAAATTCATGACTTTGCATTCCCCCCTTAGAATTTTTTATCGTTATATAAGATCTTTGATTGTTAATAATCCTGATTCTTGTAATCCACTCTTGAAAATCAGTTGACAGGTAGCCTTGGCGAATTTTTATGCATTTTTTTATCAATACTTGCCATTCTTTATTCTTAACAAGAAACCTTCTTTCCGTTTCAATGGACATTTATTTGTTGTCTAGAAAAAATTATTTTGATTTGACAAACTACCTGCCCAATGAAGCTTTTGAGTAAGAGTTCTGTAATAAGAAGGACTTTGATCCAGTATTAACATTTGTGCGTGATGCCTAGCTTTTTGAATTAAGCATTGATCTCCAGGTTGAATCAATTCACTACTCACTCCGTCTTGCCATAGTTTTACTCGGCGGCTTAGATCTCCTATTGGCTTAATGGTTAGTTTTGAACCTGATGGTACAACTATTGGCCGACTAGACAGACTCATAGGACATATTGCACTAACAACTATTGCTTCAATTCCAGGATGAAGGATTGGCCCGCCAGTTGCCATTGCATAAGCAGTGGACCCTGTAGGGGAAGAAATAATTAGTCCATCACCTTTATATCGATCGACTGCTTCATCGTCTATAAGAAGCTCTAGAGAACATGTCGGAGAGGTTTCATCATGGTAAGAGCGAAAATAAAAATCATTTAAAGCCCAATAATTTTTTCCTCCTTTATATTTATTGCTTTTATCTGAGTTGCTAAGGTTCGCTTGAAGCATCATTCTTCTTTCAATTGCGAACTGGTCCTCTCTAACCCTTTCCCATACTTCGTCATTATTTAATAGTGATTTATCATGAGTAAGGAATCCAAGGTTACCTCCAACATTAAAACTTAAGATAGGTATTTGATGGATTGCTAGATGTCTAGCTGCACCAAGTACTGTTCCATCACCCCCAAGCACAATAGCTAAGTCAGGCAACTTGGGTTTCGACGTAGATATTGCTTTTAATTGATTTGTGTCAATGCCACTTTCAAACTTAATTACTTCTATTCCTTTAGAATGAAGCTTTTCAAAGCAAAGCAATGATTCTTCTAAGGCATTCTTACTTTTTGCCTTATAAATTATCCAAACTAAATTAAGATTCATAATCTTAATTTATTACCATTTTAATAAGTTAAAACTCTCCATATCAACAGTGGTTCTATTACGATATAGAGAGATTAGGATTGCAAGACCAACTGCGGCTTCTGCGGCTGCAACAGTGATAACAAAAACTGTAAAAACTTGGCCTCTTATCAGATTCCCATCGATATATGCTGAGAAAGCCATAAGATTAATATTTACTGCATTGAGCATTAGTTCAATGCTCATTAAAACTCTGACTGCATTTCTACTATTTATAAGTCCCCAAACTCCTATGCAAAAAAGTACTGAGGCAATAATTAGATAATCTTGTAATGGAATCGAATCAGAAGTAAACATTTATTCAGATGATTGATCAAGTAAGATTTGCTCGTTTGACTTTTCAATGAGGCTTTGATTAACAGAATCTCCAGTGCCTATATCACTTATTAAAACATCTCTTCTTGCCAAAACTATAGCTCCTATCATTGCCATTAATAATAGAACTGAAGCAAGTTCAAAAGGTAATAGATAGTCAGTGAAAAGATGTTCCCCTATCCTTTCAGTAGATAATTCACCGATGGAATTTGGTCCAGGGAAGATCCATGGAGTTGTTATATCAACACGAAATAAAAGTATTAATAAACCTGTGCATACTCCAGCAGAAAGAATTTTTCTAGTTCTTAATGCTTTGATTGGTTTTAATTCTTCTTTTTTATTTACCAACATGATTGCAAAAAGTATTAAAACATTTACAGCCCCAACGTAAACAAGGATTTGTGCTGCAGCTACGAAGCTGGCATTTAATAAAAGATATAATCCAGCTACGCCCATAAATACCCCTCCAAGTAAGAATGCAGAGTAAACAATGTTATTGAGCAATACAACCCCTAAGGATCCTCCAATTACTATTAATCCAAGGATGAGAAAACATATTTGCTCTGTGCTAGTTGATATTGACATTAAGGTTTATCTCCTTCCTTGAAATTATTAGAACTAGATTCCATTACTTTCTTATCTGTTGTTTCAGCTTTCATCCAATCTAAGACCTCTTCGGGTAGTTTGCCTGCTCGAGGCTCTGTGGGCAAAACTTCATGAGGATCAAAAACTTTTTCAGGTAGATATGCAAATTCTCGCAAAGACTTAACTGATGGATCTGTAGTAACACTTGTAGGCAACCTGCCTAATGCAACGTTATCAAAGTTCAAGCTATGTCTATCAAATGCTGCTAGTTCATACTCTTCAGTCATTGAAAGACAATTTGTTGGACAATATTCAACACAATTTCCACAAAAGATACATACTCCAAAGTCAATGGAATAATTTCTAAGCTCTTTTTTCTTGGTTTCTTTATTCATTACCCAGTCAACTACTGGGAGATTGATTGGGCAGACTCGGACGCAAACTTCACATGCAATGCATTTATCAAATTCATAATGAATTCTTCCTCTGTACCGCTCTGATGGAATTAATTTCTCGTAAGGGTATTGAACTGTTATCGGTCTGCGACCCATGTGGTCAAAAGTAACCGCTAGACCTTGTAAGAGGTACTTGCCCGCACTGATTGCATTGCGGGTGTATTCAGTTACTTGTTGAAAGAACCCAGCCATTTGATTCTCAACTATGTTTGCACCAAGAAGGCATGTTTAAATTTTACAAGCTCTTTCAAATTCATCATAGGTATTATTGCTTAAACAAGCATTATTAGCCGCCAAAGGCTATAGGGAATGCAAGTTTCAGTCCTGCAGTCACAAGCAAATTGACTAAACCAATTGGAAGTAAGAATTTCCAGCCAAGATCTAACAATTGATCAATACGTACTCGAGGAGTAGTCCATCTAAGAAGTATTGCCAAGAAAACCAATAAATATGTCTTTAGTATTGTCATTACTATTCCTATGGAACCTGTAAAAACTTGTATTAAAGGTGCGTCGATATTTTGACCAAGGAATTTAGCTACCCATTCGACAGGGATTGGGAAGCCCCAGCCTCCTAGATAGAGCACTGATACTAGCAATGCTGATAATACGAGATTTATATAACTGCCAAGATAAAAAAGAGCGAATTTCATACCCGCATATTCTGTTTGATATCCGGCTACTAGCTCTTCCTCGGCTTCTGGTAGATCAAAAGGTAATCTTTCACATTCTGCGAGTGCGCATATCCAAAAAATTAAAAATCCGATAGGTTGCCTCCATATATTCCAACTTAGAAAGCCAAAACTATTTTGTTGATTAACTATGTCAATAGTGCTTAGGGAATTACTCATCATTACAACTGCTAATACTGATAGAGCCAGAGGGATCTCATAACTTATTGATTGAGCGGCAGCTCTTAATCCTCCCAATAAAGAGTATTTATTATTTGATGCATATCCGCTCATTAATAAACCAATTGGTTGAATACTACTTAGAGCTATCCATAAAAAAATACCTATCCCAACATTGCTAATCAGCAAGTTTTGCCCAAATGGAATAATCAGCCAAGAAAGTATTACTGGAACTAATACTAATATTGGACCCAATGTAAATAATAAACTATCGGCTTTTGCTGGTATTACATCTTCTTTAACTAGTAGTTTCAGGCCATCTGCCATTGGCTGGAGAATGCCCAATGCTCCCGCATATTCTGGACCAATTCTTTGTTGCGCTGCTGCGGAAATCTTTCTTTCTAGCCAAACCGTTACCAATACTCCTATCAATGCTGCCGTCAATACCAAAAGCATTGGCAGTGGTAACCACAGGATATGAGCAAGTTCTTTGGATAGTCCAAACCCTTGAAGGATGCTGTTGAACCCAACTTCAAGATCCAATTCTGTATTCAATACAGTTCCTAGAACTATTCCAAGGGTAGTGAACATTTCTCGTAGGTACTGAGATTTAATTTAGTCGTATTAATTATTCGACCTTTCGTCTAAAGGGATCCACGTTCGCTTTTCCTCCCCTGTATATATTTGAGTAGGTCTAAATATCCGATTGGCACTTAGTTGTTCGCGCCAATGAGCCAACCATCCTGCAACTCTTGAGATGGCAAAGATAGGGGTAAAAAGATCTTTGGGAATTCCCAATTTTCTGTAAACAAGACCTGAGTAAAAGTCAACGTTTGGAAATATACCTTTGGGACCTAAACGAGTAGTTGCTTCTGCTTCAACTGCTTTGGCCACATCGTACATTTCGTCTTTACCAAATCTCGCAAATAATTCTTCTGCGAATTCTTGCAAAAGAGTGGCTCGGGGGTCTTTTACTTTGTACTCACGATGGCCAAAACCCATTATCTTGCTTTTATTTTTTATCGCATTGTCTAAATATGGTCCTGCTTGGTCAGGAGTTTTGATTTCTTCTAGCATCGCTATCACATCTTCATTAGCGCCTCCATGTAAAGGACCAGCTAGTGTCCCTACTGCTGAAGCTATTACTGCATAGGGATCTGTCAGAGTGCTTGCCGTAACGCGCGCGCTGAAAGTACTGGCATTAAGACTATGTTCAGCATGCAAGATTAAACAGCGGTCTAATACTCTGGCAGCAAGAGGGTCTGGTTCTTGCTCAGTAAGCATATATAAGAAATTAGAAGAGTAAGGCAAATTATCTCTTGGCTGTATTGGGTCTTGACCCTTTCGAATCAATTGAAAAGCTGCAACCATTGTTGGTATTTTTGCGATTAATCTCACTACTGCGTCATATACATATTGAGGATCATCAATAGCGCGTCGTGAATAAAAAAGACCTAATGAAGCGGCACTGGATTGCAATGCATCCATAGGATGTCCAGACTCCGGGAAACATTTCATCATGTCTCGGACTCGAAAACTAAGTCGACGGTGCATTTGGACTTCCTTTTCGAAATTTCTTAATTCATCGGGGTTTGGAAGATTCCCCCAAATCAGTAGATAAGTCGTTTCCAGAAAGCTACTTCTTGCGGCCAGCTCATCAATTGCATACCCTCGATATCTCAGATGCCCTTCGTTCCCATTAATCTGACAAATGGATGATTGGGTGACAGGGACTCCCTCAAGCCCAGGTCTTAAAACCATAGTGTTTCTTTCTTGACTATTTTCTATGGCTGAGCTCCTCCAGAATCTTTATATATAAACATACTTCCAAATATAAACTTTATTCGCGAAGTTCTAGATGGCTTTCTCAGACACTCTGATACTGCTGTCCATATAGCCCTAATTTATTGACTTATAAAAAGCTTATCTCTTGAAATACCAGGGTGTTAAATTTCCCCATCATTTTGTCTATCACCATTATCTTTGCTATCAAAGGCATTCTAAGATTATGTGAGAATACTCTTATGGGAACCGCGATTCCATTATGCAAAAAATATAAATCAACCTAGTAAAAGCTTTGCATGAAAATTAATTGTCTGTTCTATGTCATCTTTTGATGCCCCTATAGAGATGGCTATGCTTTTAATATTTTGCTTGAGTGAGTGACCTATTACTGCCTGGAGAAGCTTCCAAGGTTTCCAGTCGCTAAGTATTTTTTGGGATGAAGTAGGACCTAGAAAAACTTGCTGATCAAAGTAATTTCCGTCATTAGAAATCAAGTTCTGAAATCTTTTATTGTTATTCGTTAATGAATTAACTTGCAGCCTTTGTTCTAAAGCGGCAATATTGTTACCCCACCAATTACTTTCATTCTCTTGAGACAATATTATTTCAACATTATTGATTATATTGTCATATTTACCAGATTTATTTATTGCTAGTTTTGACCAGACATCTATTTTCTTTTCCTTTAAAGCAAGTGAACTTTTAGAGAATCCATTACTTCTTAGAGATTTATCTATTTCTAAATCCTGAGAATTGTCTTTAGTCCCTATAATCCATCCAGCATCCTCATTAATCCAGACTAATGGACCTTTTTCAGAATTAGTTATTCTATTTATAGCAGTAGAATCTAGATCATTGATGTATTGCCTTAATATAGGGCCTAATAACTTTGCTTCTGGGTCTTCACTAGCACTATCTATTAATTTAAAGGGTTCACTTAAGATAGCTATATCTTGAATAGGTCCTCCTGAACCATTGACTAAGCTTATTGCAGATTCTCTTTGACTTTTAATCTCCGTTCCGCTCTCTTTAAATTTAAATAACCCATCTAATAATAATTCAGGACCTTCAGCCTTAATTGACGCTACAAGCCTTTCTAAGGAATTTTTCTGAGTCAGAGATTTTGGTAAATCAAGCAAGGTTTCAAGTGCTTCTTCAGAAGCATTAATGAGACCTATGCCAGTATTCATTTTTTCAATTGATTGAATAAGCTCTTGATCATTTAGTTGACTTAATTGTGGATCTTTTGAAGTATCTATTGCTTTTTTCAGGATTACCTTTTCCGATGAAGCTAAAACCACTTTATCTTCTACAATTGTAGTTGAGATCTCTTTTCTCTTTTTAGGAAATAAAGGGTCGTTATAAGAATAAATCTCAAAATTATTGTAATTTTCTTGCAACACATCTTCCCCATCTAAAACTTTTTTATCCCAAAAACTTTTCATAAATGATGAAGGACCTTCTTTGTCATCACCTTGAATAGCTAATAGCCAGCCAAAATGTTCTTGCTCTCCATTAACTTTAATAATTGATAAACTAAATTTAGGATTAACCCATGACGATAAGTCCCTTTCAAAGTCTAGGCCTGCAAGTGCAAAGAAACCATTTCTTATCTTTACAGTTTCACTTCGTGCTTTATTTCTTTTCTTCTCAGGAACAACAGCCTCGATATATCTAGGGAAACGATTTACATCAAGTTTTAAATGAATTGTTAAAAGTGCTTCTTTAGGAAAAAACTTTGCTGTTGAGGGTAGTGTTATTGGTTCATTTTTTAGGTTTAATGGGCTTTGAGCTGCAGCGCCCCTCCAAATACCAAAAGAGATGATGAGCAATAACCCTATTGTGACACTTAATGCAATTAGGAAGGTGCGTGCCTTCATTGCCAAATAAAGAGATATTTAGATCTTATTTCTTATCTGCATTTAATCTCTTTTAAGTTAGCCAAAATAAAGAAATGACTCAGAACAATCCAAAAGAAATATCTGCTAGAGCACTGGATAGATGGCTGCAAAATGATTCGTCAAAACCACTTTTAGTAGATGTTCGGGAGAAACAAGAACTTTTAATAGCTCCTTTCTCCCATAAAGTCTTAAACATTCCTTTAAGTGAGGCTGTTGAGTGGGCCGATGATTTTTTGGGACAAATATCCGATGATCAATCTATTGTCGTCATTTGTCATTCTGGAATTCGTAGTTGGAATTTTGGGATTTGGTTGATCGAGCAGAAATGTGGCTGTGAGGTTTGGAATCTTTCAGGAGGCATTGATTCCTGGAGCTTGGATGTTGACCCATCGGTACCAAGATATTGATTAGGAATTAGTTTGCAAATTAAATTTCAAAGCCCATTTTTTTTGCAACAGTATTGACATCTTTATCTCCTCGACCAGAGCAATTAATAACTATTTCAGTACCTGGGGCAAGAGAAGGGCAAAGTGTGTCTAGCCATGCAAAAGCATGGGCTGTTTCTAAGGCAGGAATAATTCCTTCTAATTTGCTGACTAGTTCAAGGGCATTTAAAGCTTCTTTATCTGTAACAGCTACATATTCTGCCCGACCTATTTCATTCAGATAGCTATGTTCAGGTCCTACGCCTGGGTAATCAAGCCCAGCACTAATTGAATGGGCTTCTTGAACTTGTCCATCACTGTCTTGAAGAAGAAGGCTCATAGCCCCATGAAGTACTCCTACACTCCCTTGGGTGATTGTTGCAGCATGGCGTTTGGTATTTACCCCATCTCCAGCAGCTTCAACACCAATCATTTTTACTGAAAGATCTTCTATGAATGAATGGAATAATCCCATCGCATTTGAACCTCCTCCGACGCATGCCAGTAGTACATCAGGTGATCGGCCAAAAGCCTCTTTGCATTGTTGTTTAGTCTCTTCTCCAATGACTGAATGAAAATCTCTAACCAACATTGGATAAGGATGTGGGCCTGCTACTGATCCAAGGATGTAATGAGTTGATTCGACATTAGTAACCCAATCGCGAATTGCCTCACTTGTTGCATCTTTTAAAGTGGCTGTACCAGCTGTGACCGATTGAACTTTTGCTCCTAGTAGTTTCATTCTAAATACATTTAGAGCTTGTCTTTCCATATCTTCTTGACCCATATATATGACGCATTCCAGTCCAAATCGTGCACATACCGTTGCTGTTGCAACTCCATGCTGGCCAGCACCTGTCTCTGCAATGATTCTTTTTTTGCCCATTCTTATTGCTAGAAGAGCTTGTCCTAGAGCATTATTGATTTTGTGAGCCCCGGTGTGATTGAGATCTTCTCGCTTTAGCCAAATTCTTGGCCCTCCTTCTCTGCTCATGTAGTGCTGGCTTAATCTCTTTGCTTCATATAAAGGGGTTGCTCGACCGACGTAGGTTTTTAATAAATGAGATAGTTCATTTGTGAATGAAGAATCTTGCCATGCTTCGGCAGCTTTTTTCTCTAGTTCAGCAAGAGCTGGCATAAGAGTTTCAGGCACATATTGACCTCCAAATCGACCAAATCGTCCATGGACCGATGGTCGGGAACTGTTTGCGAGTTCCATATCCTTTGGTTGCGAGGGTAGCGTGCTTGTCACCTTAAAAGGACCGAAGATAGATTAAAAGATTAGGAATTAGCCAAATGCCTAAAGGAAGCTGGCGTGAATTTGAGGATACTGCAGTAAAACAGACACTTCAAAGCTCATTTCAAATTGAATCTAAATCCCAACTTCCCGTTCGTGTGCAAAAGACAAGAGTGGGTAAGGGTGGCAAGACCGTAACTGTCATTAGTGGACTTACGACTCGGGATAATGATCAAGCCAAAAAACTTTTAAAACTTTTGAAATCTCGTTGTGGAACTGGCGGAACTATCAAAGGAGACTTGTTCGAATTACAAGGTGATCAGGTTTCAGTTGTTTTAGAACTTTTAAAAGAAGAGGGTTACCACCCAAAAAAATCTGGAAGTTAAATTTCATACTTTTTGGTCCATCGAAAGGGAGAATGGATGATCAAATTTACAAATCTCATGAATAAAGCTTCTGCAGGAGGAGCAACCTCAAGATCTAAAAATATTGTTTGGCATGAAGCCTCGGTAACCCGTGCCGACATTTCCCGACAAAGATCTCATAAAAGTGTAATTCTTTGGTTTACAGGCTTGTCAGGTTCTGGGAAAAGTACTTTGGCAAATGCAGTCAATGCTGCTTTGTTTAAAAAAGGATTTTCCACATATGTTTTAGATGGTGACAATGTTAGGCATGGACTATGTAAAGATTTGGGCTTTTCTGATGTAGATAGAGAGGAGAATATTAGACGTATCAGTGAAGTTGCGAAATTATTTCTTGATGCAGGAATTATTGTTTTAACGGCATTTGTCTCTCCATTCCGATCTGATAGAAATGCCGCGAGGCAACTTGTCGACAAAGGAGATTTTATTGAAGTTTTTTGTTCAGCTGATTTAAAAACTTGCGAAGAGCGAGATACAAAAGGACTTTATGCAAAGGCTCGTAAAGGCGAAATCAAAGATTTTACAGGGATTTCAAGTCCCTATGAGGAGCCTGATTCTCCTGAATTAAACATAGAAACTGGTTCTAGGGATTTAGATAAATGTGTTCAAGATGTTCTTTGCAAGTTAAGTGAACTAAATATCATTGAGGAATAATGCAAAATCTTGAAAAAGCATAATTACATTTTTGATAAATAATCATTGGCCCCCATTTCATTAAGTTTTTGATCTTTATTAATGACTTGGTCATGCATTTTTTTTCTATAACTTACGAGCTGAATTTGAAGATTCTGATCAGATAGAGCTAAAATTTGAGCTGCTAGTAAGCCTGCATTTAACCCCCCTCCTATGGCCACAGTTGCCACGGGAATTCCTCCAGGCATTTGCACAATTGAGTGTAGGGAATCAACTCCAGAAAGAGATTTTGTTTTTACAGGTACTCCAATTACTGGAAGAGTAGTTAGTGATGCAATCATCCCTGGTAGGTGGGCTGCTCCACCTGCTCCAGCAATAATGACTTTAAGACATTTTGCTTCGGCTTCTTGGGCGAAGCAAATCATTTCTCTAGGTGTTCTATGAGCCGAGAGCACGCGTACTTCTACTTTGATTTGGAAATCTTCTAAAGCTTCGATGGCTGGCTTTAGAGTAGGTAAATCAGAGTCACTGCCCATTACAACAGCTACAACTGGTGTTTGTTCAGCATCTGCTGAAGGCAAGTTTCTAGAAGCAGGGATCATTATTAATAATGACGCGACTTCATTAATTGCGCACTAGCTTTTATAGAGGAGTGAAATTTTATGCATTGGATTAATAATATTCGTTTACCAACTCCTTTCACGGCTAATGCAGATTGCTGTTGGTCTGTTTTATTAGATTCAAGGGATATTGTTCGATCAATTGAGCCAAGCTCTAGCTCAATTGATAAGGAGGAGAATTGGCATGGAGATTGGTTGAGTCCAATGGGTCTCGATCTTCAAATCAATGGGGGGCTAGGGGTTTCGTTTAATGCTCTTGATCGCGAGGATTTGCCAAATATTAATAAGTTACTTGATCGCCTATGGATGGAAGGTGTTGATGAGATATGTCCGACAATAGTGACATGCAGTCTTTCTTCATTAAGGAAGTCCTTGGGAGTATTACACCAGGCCCGTAAAAGAGTCTCAGATAAGTCATGCAGGCTCATTGGTGCTCATCTAGAAGGCCCTTTCTTATCAAGGGATTATGTTGGAGCTCATGACTCGGATTTCCTCATCAATCCTACGCTTTCTTCTTTACATGAGCGAATTCAAGAGTTTGAGACTGAAATAGCGATTGTTACGCTTGCTCCAGAACTTTTGGGGTCTTTCGAAGTTGTTCAAAAATTAATAGATCTTGGGGTTGTGGTTTCTTTAGGCCACTCGGGGGCTGATGCTGAATTGAGTTCATTAGCATTTGACCATGGGGTCAGCATGATTACTCATGCTTTTAATGCTATGCCGGGTATTCATCATAGATCTCCCGGACCTTTAGGTGAAGCCATCGCAAATGGTGATATTTCAATTGGTTTAATCGCCGATGGTATACATGTTCACCCAAAGGTCTTAAAAATATTGCAGAAACTTGCTCCAGAAAAGATTGTTTTAGTTAGCGATGCTCTAAGTCCATATGGTCTTGCTCAAGAAAAATTTCAATGGAATGATCGATCATTAATAGTAAAAAACAATTTTTGCTCGCTTGAGGATGGCACTTTAGTAGGAACGACTTTGTCATTATTGGCTGCTTGTAAGCGTTTTGCTAAGTGGACAAATCAGAATTCCGCTGCCATTTGGTCTGCAACGGTTGCTCCGCGCATTGCTTTGAATAAAGGAGATACTGTTCAAGATTTTCTTGTTGGAAAATCATTAAATCAATTGTTGAGATGGAACCTAGATATTGAGTCTGAAGAGTTAACTTGGAATCATGCTAAGTAGTATCTTCATCGTTAAAGCTTAATTTCGATGACAAGTGAAAGCCAGAATCAGCTTAAGCAGGCCGAAAAAGCAGATGTTGTTAAATACTTCAATGGCACTGGCTTCGAAAGGTGGAATCGGATATATAGCAATAGTGATGATGTAAATAAGGTTCAACGGAATATTCGCATAGGCCATCAAAAAACGGTTGATGATGTTTTGCTTTGGATTAAGGAATCTGGTCGTGTGAGTGAAATGAGTTTTTGTGATGCAGGTTGTGGTGTTGGAAGTCTTTCTTTGCCATTAGCTTCATTAGGTGCAGCTTCAGTGGCTGCAAGTGATATTTCTCAAGCAATGGTTGAGGAGACTCGTCGTCGAGCTGAATTAGCAGGATTGGATCTTGACCGTATGACTTTTAATACTTCAGACCTTGAAAGTTTACGAGGCTCTTTTCATACAGTTGTTTGTCTCGATGTTTTTATTCATTATCAACAAAAAGCTGCAGAAGAAATGGTTGAGCATCTTTGTAGCTTGAGTAGAGAAAAGTTGATTGTGAGTTTTGCTCCTTACACACCATTTCTGGCATTATTAAAAACCATTGGACAATTTTTCCCTGGACCAAGCAAGACAACACGGGCTTATATTCTTCGAGAATCTGGAATTGTAGATGCTGCAAAACGGAAGGGATTTAATGTTTTTCGTCGTAAACTTAATCAAGCACCTTTTTATTTTTCACAATTAATTGAATTCAGAAAGAATTAAGTCAAATACTTAGGTTTTCTCAAATCTAAAAATAGATTAAAACAAATTTCTTCTAGTCTTGTTTAGGTCACTAGATTATTTTCCAGTGCATATCTTACTAGTTCTGTTCTACTAGAGGTTCCAGTTTTGATAAATAACCTACTCACATATTTTTCTACATTTCGAATAGAAGTTTCTAGTTTTCTAGCAATTTCTTTGTTCATCAAACCTTCTGCAACTAATTGAAGAACACTTTCTTCCCTGGGGGTAAAGTTTGGGATTATCAAATCTTTTTTGGAGTTGTTTTTATCGCCTTGCGTAAGCATTGAACGAATTTCAGTTATTTGCTTGGCCATTTGACTTACATCCGTATCGGCAAAACGTGCGGCTTCTGTTAAAAGTCTCTCTTGACGCTTAACGACATTTCTTACTCTTGCAATCAATTCATCTGGGTCAAATGGCTTAGGGATGTAATCATCCACTCCAGCTTGATAGCCTTGAGTACGATCAATAGTCATTCCTTTGGCGGTTAAGAAAATTACTGGGGTACCTCCTAGCCTTTCGTCTTCACGCAGTCTTTTGAGTAGACCATATCCATCACAGCGAGGCATCATTACGTCACTAATCACTACGTCCGGGACAATTTGTTGAGCTTTTTGCCATCCTTCTTCACCATCGATTGCAGTTGTAACCGCAAAACCTTCATCTTCCAGGTACGCCTGGACAGCAGTTCTGATACCAGGTTCATCATCCACTAATAAAATTCGAGGAAGTTTAAGAATTTCTAAATCAGGGGTTTTGGATTCAGTCATATAATTCAAGAATTAAGACTTGTAGAGAATCTAGAAGCAATATCACTCAGGATATTGAGGTTGTAGTGATTTTCATGACTGGGGTGATGCCGGAAAAACCACTGGATTTTGACTATCAATCGACAACACCTTGTTCGCAAATGGTTTTGGATGCCATGAGTCCATATTGGCAAGACCTATGGGGCAATCCATCCAATCGGCAAAATCGTTCTGGTTTGTATGCTTCGGCTGCAATAAGCAATGCACGAGAAAAATTAGCTTCTCTTATAGGGATTAAGCCAGAAAAGTTGATTTTTACAAGTGGAGCTACAGAAGCTAATAATTTAGCTTTGCTTGGTTATGCTCGCGCGAAAGCGATTGAAGTTGGAAAGCCTGGACACTTAATAACACTTTCGACTGAGCATTATGCGGTTCTTGATCCTCTTAAACAGCTCCAAAGAGAGGGATTCAGAGTTACAAAATTATCGCCTAACTTGGATGGAATAATTTCATTAGATAGATTAGAGAATGCATTTGAAGATGATACTTTTATGGTAAGCATAATGTTTGCCAATAATGAAATTGGTGTTATCCAACCTATTGAAAAAATTTCCTCAATGTGTAAGAAAAGAGGAATCATTATGCATAGTGATATTGCTCAGGGATTTGGATATATACCTATAGATTTTAATAGCTTAGGGATTGATTTTTTAAGTATTAGTGGTCATAAGATTTATGGGCCAAAAGGCATAGGTGCATTAATTATTAATGAAGATCTACCTATTCAACCTTTGCAATGGGGAGGCGGTCAACAGAATGGTATTCGTCCAGGGACTATGCCTGTACCATTGATTATTGGCTTAGCCAAAGCTGCTGAAATTGCAATAAGTCAATTAGATGAACAGTTCTTTAGATCCCAAGATCTTCGTAATCAACTTTGGGATGGTTTGCAAAAAAGCAACCAGGGTTTGAAGATTAATGGATCAATGATTGCTCGTCTTCCTCACAATCTTAACTTTACTGTTTTAAATGTCAGCGGTGGTCGCTTACATAAACTTTTAAAGCCTTTTATATCCTGTAGTAGTGGATCTGCCTGTAGTAATGGTTCCCCTTCACATGTTTTGCAATCGATAGGATTGTCTCTTAAAGAGGCAGAAGCCTCTTTAAGATTAAGTTTAGGCAGAGACACGAATATTGAAGATATTAAAGAAGCAATATATTGTATTTCGCAAGTTATCAGCCAATTAAGAGAAGGGTCTACTTGTTAGCATTTACTTAATAGCTTCTATTCTTCGAGCAACTCGCATTTTCGCACTTCTACTTCTGGGATTAATTGAGATTTCATTTGTGGTGGCTATTAATGGTTTTCGGGTAATTCTTTCTAAGCGTGTGTCTGTCAAAAAAGATTTTTTAACCAGTCTATCTTCTAGAGAATGGAAACTAATAACAGCAAATAAACCATCATCTAAAAGCCATTCTGGAGCCTTTTTTAGCAACACACTTAATACATCTAATTCATGATTAATAGCAATTCGCAATGCTTGAAAAGTTTTAGTGGCTGGATGAACTCTACGATTACGTAATTTAGGGGGGTAACATCCTGCAATTGCGTATGCCAAGGCAATTGTTCCTGAATAAGGACCTTGTTTAGCTAAATCATGTTTTATTCTTTTTGCGATTCGTCTAGAAAACCTTTCTTCTCCATATTTAAAGATTAGGTTTGCTAATTCATTCTCACTTAGCCTGTCGATTAACTCTGCAGCATTGGTTCCATCTATTTGGTTCATTCTCATATCTAATGGACCATTCAACCTAAAACTAAAGCCTCTTGACCCTTCATCTAATTGGGGGCTGCTGACTCCCAGATCTGCAAAAACCATAGCCACTTTTTTGGAAGGAGTGAAATTTGAGAAATTGGTAGTTTCAATTTTTGCTCTGTCTCCAAATATTTTCAGATGCTCTGAGGCAGCAGCTACAGCTTTTGGATCTTGATCAAGACCAATAACGCTAATACCTGGAAATGTTTCTAGAACTAAAGAAGAATGGCCGCCCCCGCCAATTGTTGCATCAATTATTAAGCAATTTTTTATGAGATCTTCAGGTAGTTTTTTGATGATTTCAATGAGCTCATTTGCCAGAACAGGTGTGTGGTTGAACGTAGAAGTGGCAACGTTAACTTTATCTTTCATGAGACCTTCCTAATATTGAGGTATTACTTTTTGAGAGCAGGCCCCATGTCGCAACTTGAAACGCGAACGGAGCCAATGGTGGTCAATTTTGGTCCCCATCATCCTTCAATGCATGGTGTGTTGCGTTTAGTTGTCACACTAGATGGTGAGGATGTCGTGGATTGTGAGCCAGTTATTGGATACCTTCATCGAGGGATGGAGAAAATTGCTGAAAACAGAACAAATGTAATGTTTGTTCCCTATGTCAGTCGTATGGATTATGCGGCTGGCATGTTTTATGAAGCAATTGTTGTTAATGCTCCTGAGCGCCTAGCAAAGATCTCTGTACCAAAGCGAGCTAGTTATATAAGAGTCTTAATGCTAGAACTCAATCGCATTGCTAATCATCTGCTTTGGTTAGGACCTTTTTTGGCTGATGTAGGAGCCCAGACACCTTTTTTCTATATTTTTAGAGAGCGCGAAATGATTTATGACTTGTGGGAAGCTGCAACAGGACAAAGATTGATTAACAACAATTATTTTCGTATAGGCGGAGTTGCATGTGATTTACCATCGGGCTGGCTTGAAAAATGTACGGATTTTTGTAAATGGTTTGGACCCAAGATTGATGAATATGAAAAATTGATCACTAATAATCCAATTTTTCGTAGACGAATTGAAGGCTTAGGTGCTATCTCACGTGAAGAAGCTATTAATTGGAGTCTTTCTGGACCAATGCTACGTGCTTCAGGAGTGTCATGGGATTTACGTAAAGTGGATCATTATGAGTGCTATGACGATTTCGACTGGTCTATATCCACTGCAACTGAAGGAGATTGCTTTGCTAGATACCGAGTTCGCATAGAGGAAATGAGACAATCTCTCAAAATTTTGTTACAAGCCTGTGAGATGATTCCTGGTGGTCCTACTGAAAACCTTGAAGCATCTCGAATGTTAGAAGGAAAAGGAAGTAAATTTGCAGGCTTTGACTATCAATATGTAGCCAAGAAAGTAGCTCCAACTTTTAAAATTCCAGATGGCGAGCTATATACGAGATTAGAATCTGGTAAAGGTGAGATTGGTGTTTTTATTCAAGGCAACAATGATGTAACACCTTGGAGATTTAAAATACGAGCTGCAGATTTAAATAATCTCCAGATTCTTCCTCATATTCTTAAAGGTGCCAAAGTTGCTGACATAATGGCGATTCTTGGCTCAATAGACGTCATTATGGGTTCAGTGGACCGTTAATTTGTTGAACTCCTTGCTTCCTGCAGATTGGCTTTATTTGGAACGCATTGTTCGTTTTGGTGAGACAGATTCAGCAGGTGTAATACATTTTTATCAACTTCTTCGATGGTGTCATGAATCTTGGGAGGAAAGTCTAGAGAGATATGGTTTAAAAGCCGCTGATGTCTTTCCAAATATCTTAAATAAAGAGAAACAACCATTGGTTGCGTTACCAATTATTCATTGTGAAGCAGACTTTTGGAAACCTCTACAAACAGGAGATCATATCTCTATTGAATTACTTCCTAAAAAAATTTCAGCAGGTAGTTTTCAAGTAACATTTAAATTTAAACGGGGTGACAATTATGTTGCCCAGGCTTTAATTCAACACCAAGCAATTAACTCTCAAACAAGATCTTGCTGCGAGTTATCAACGAAAATCAATTCTTGGCTAGCAGAGTCGCTTTGCATTGATTAAATGAAAACTGTATTACTGTGATGTCTTAAATTATAACTAAATACCTGTTTCTCTCCCTTTGAGCCACGTTTGCCATTTTGCGAACTCCCACTTCCCACATTCATTCATTTGAAGTTCGGGGCATTGGTACCAAGCAACTGGTCGCTCAGCTGGAACCCATTTTTTTACAAGGGTTTCAAGCTGAGACTTTGCCTCTAATGATTGATTCCTATTCATTGCATGCTTGAAACGGATTAAAGCAACTAACCTTTGCCCCCAATCCTTGCTCTGAATTGGTATAAACAATACTTCTTGGATAGGTATTTCCTCCTGACGTGCCAACTTTAGTAATTGGGATTGTAGGTATTCAGGGTAAACAGTCTCTCCTCCTGAAATGATTGCCGTGTCGACTCTTCCTATGATTTTTAGATGAACTATACCTTGATGGCTATTTAATTCAGCAATATCTGCAGAATCCCACCAACCATCATCATTCACAATGAGTGGCTTAAGTTTTCCACTCTGCCAAGATGCTATAGCTAACCTTGTCGTACGGACTTGCAGTCTATTGTTTGAGCCAAGTCGTAATTCGATATCTTTTAAAGGGGTGCCAGAATTGATTTCGCCAGCAAGAAAATCTTCAGGACTTTGTGCTGTAATCATGGCAGTTGTTTCTGTAGATCCATAGCTAGGAGATAGGCGAATACCCAAATCTCTTGCTTTTGTAAGTAGAGCTTCTGGTATAGGAGATCCGCCTATCCAGATAACAGCGAAGGATCGCAGCCAACTTTTTCCTGCTTGATCCTCTAGTAAACGCTTGAGTTGAGTGGGAACTAAAGATGTAATACGTGGTCCTTGGTTCCCTTTCATGAAATCGCTGGAGACTCGGTTAAGTTCCTTGGGATTGTGTATTAATGCAGGCTTGATGAAAATATGCCTGGAGGACCAACATCGACTACGCCACCAAGGCATTAATCCACTGACATGATGTATTGGCAATGCATTGAAAATATTGCATTCTCTTGGCTCTAGCCCTTGATCCTTTAGCCATTGACCAGTTGCTATAGCTGATTTATTAAGATGACTATAAGGAAGTAGACATTGTTGGGATTTGTTTGTACTACCGCCACTGAAGATGAGCACCCCTGGACCTTTTGGGAGTGAGTTTTTGTGGATTAAACTTGCAACTCTATCTATAGGTTTTAATTGTACCCATGCACCATTGTCGATTGCAGCATCAATCATTGTTATATATTTTTCTGCTTCTTCCGGTTTGCAAGTAAGAGTTATGAGCTGTGTCATGCGGCGTCCCATACTGACTCTGGATTAGCGCTAAACATTGCACTGTCTGGACACCATCCAGGTGCCAGACCAGGAGCTGTAGGCGTTGGCCCTTTTTGTTGTAATGCTGCCAGATGATGAATCCAACGACGTCCTATACCAGTTTCGAACGAGGTGCTTATAACTCTATAGCCGACATTGTTAGTTAACTCTTTTAATAAGACTCTTGGGTCCCCTTCAAGCAATGGCTTCCGAATTTGCCAACTTTGCCAAGTTTCTTTCAATACAGGATTGAGTAGAAGAGATTCATCAAGTGCTACTGGAATTTTAGTAGATAATTCCTCAAGGCCTGAAATATCATTAGCAGGAAGTGGTTGTTCAATCCACTCAAGTTTTGGTTCAGTGGATAAATGATTTGCCCAATCCATTGCTTGTTTGCGATCCCAGCCACCATTCGCATCGAGTCTGAGATGGGCATTTTGCGGTAGTCGCCTTAAAATTTCTCCTAGCAATTTTTTTTCAACTTCCATAGGTGAATTTCCAACTTTCCACTTGATAGTTAGGTTCTCATTCTTTATCTGTGAGTCTTTTAATATTGATTCAAGAAATAGGACAGGAGATTTATCTGTAGGTAAGAGAAGTGCTGATTGAGAGGTTTTCAACCAATCTTGGCTTGATTTATGTCCCACAAGAGAATCTAATTCTGCAAGTGCTGCGCCTATACCAAAGCTTAATGACCCTGGCCAAGTTGCTAAATTTCTTTCTAGTTTTTCCCTAGAGGGAGTGCTCCCAAGACTCTTAAGTATTGCTGCGCACAAGTTTAATTCTGCGTTTTTCATAGGTGCTACTTCTCCCCAGCCAGATTCTTTGTCTTCATTCTGTAGATGTATAAGAAAACCTTTTTTGTCACGGAGAATCCCCTGAGAAGTTCTGAGAGGCATCAATAGTTGGAAAGCAAAAGGCTTAATTTGTAGGAATAGGGACATATTTTCTAAAAATGATGCAAAAAGTCCATTCCTATAACAGGTGCAAGTGCAAAACCTGCACTTAGGCCTAAGCCATTGAGAGTTTGAAACCGTAATGCTAAAAACTTGCTTTCACTAGTCAGACGCGGATTGTTGTGGTGTCTTTTAAGCAGACGTATTAGAGCAATTGCTGGAGGGATTCCAATTGCGCCTAAAAGAGCTGATTTTGGCCAGTAACCAAACAAGATTGGTAAAAGTTCTAATGCAAAACTGATAGATACAAACCATGGGACAAGCAAGGCAGCACGTTTTGTGCCAAGTCGAACTAGCAAGGTTTGCTTTCCATGGGCTGCATCTTCATTTACTTGATGAAATTGCGCGCAAAAAAGGACTAAGGTTGTTGCAAGAGCAGGGCCTGCACCAAGCATGGTTGCTGTTGTCCATGGAATTGTGGTTTCATCTATAGCCCTAGGAGAGAGGACTAATAATGCTGCCGCTGTTGCTAGCGGGCCAAAAGCTAGCCAGCATAAAGGCTCTCCTAGTCCTTGATATCCCAATCTAAATGGGGGACCTTGATATAAATAGCCCAGGACACAGCTTCCCACAACTAAGAAAAAGACTGCAGAACTACTTTTTAAAGCAAGCATTAGCATTACTAGCATGCCTAGTAGAAGCATCAGGTAAGCCAAATATCGAACTAATTGTTTTTTCCCAGTCAGGGTAACTACAGAGTGAAACTTGAATTCATCAACACCGGTTTCTGCATCAAAAAGATCATTAGTCAGATTTTCCCAAATCAAAAGTAGTATTGATGCCACTAGAAAACCAATTAATTGGTCAATACGAATAATTTCACCAGTACCTTGCTTCCAGCCACCGGCCAAAAGTACTGGCATGACAGCTACTGAATATAAAGGCCATTTAATTGCTTTTTCCCAAAGTCTGTTTGTATTGACTTTGGAGGCGTGAAGTGATGCAACAGCATTTTTGTCTTGCATGGGTTTTTGAATGCCTCCCTTTAATCTGAATTATGGTTTATACATTTGATCAGTCTCGTTGATCAGTGCCTAATTAGGTATGAAATGTGGCCCAACTTTTAGTGAATTTTTGCAAGCGTCTTTACGAGCTTGGGCTTTAAGGCGAATTGAAGACTGTGTTTTGAGCCTGGCCTTGCCTTTAGAAAGTGTTGACCCGTTAACTCAATTACCTGTAATTGCTGATAGGCACCATTTTAGTTTCCTTTGGGATAGTTCTCCAGGATTAACTCTTGCAGCTGCGGGCAAATGTCAGAATTTTGAATTAGTTGGTCAAAGAAGATTTGAATTAGCTCAAAGATTCAGTGATGAGACACTTAATAGGCTTATAGATGGAACTCCAGAGGCACCAAGCCATGCAAAACCTAGAGTCTTGCTTGCCTTTACATTTTTTGAACAAACCACTGAAATTAAAATTGGTACAAAAAACATTCCTGCTGTTCAAGCTATTTTGCCTTCTTGGCAATTAACCCGTCAGACCGGTCAAAGTTGGTTGCGTTTGAACGCTGTTGTTGCTCATGAAGCAGATGTTAGGGATTTTGTCGAACAGCTTTGGTTAATGCGTGAAAAACTGGTTACAAGTTCTAAGCAGGTCTGGCTTACATCGATCAATATGTTGGGGGTTTCAATATCTCAAAATTGGCAAAACAATTATCGGCTAGCTCTCGCAAAGGGTATTGATTTGGTTAATTCTGGTGAACTTAAAAAATTAGTTCTTGCTGTCAAAGAGTCAATTGTACTTAAAGAACCATTAAACCCTCTCGTTGTTTTGTCTAATCTTCGCATTCGTCAACAAGGAAGTTGTCGCTTCTTATGGAAGAGAGCTAGTGATGAGTCTTTCTTTGGAGCTTCTCCAGAACGTCTACTAAGTTGTAGGAACGGCCTAATTAGAACTGATGCACTTGCTGGAACTGCTAGTAAAGATGATGATGGCTACGATTTACTTCGTTCAGATAAGGACCTGCGAGAACATGAACTAGTTGTTAGTTCGATTCATAATCAAATGATTCAACAAGGGTTAGAACCGTATAGATCAAGGAGTCCACGTTTGGCTAAGCATGGCCATTTAGTTCACTTACATACACCAATTACTGCAATGAATAAAGGTCTTTCGCCGCTTCAACTTGCAGATGCTTTGCATCCAACACCAGCAGTCGCTGGACTACCAAGGCCTAAGGCCTTTAAGTGGTTGAGAACACTTGAATCTTTTGATCGAGGGAATTATGCCGCCCCTATAGGATGGATAGATAATCTTGGCAATGCAGAGTTTAGAGTCGCTATTCGATGTGCTTATGCTAGAGGTACAAGTCTCGAATTAATAGCTGGAGCAGGACTTGTAAAGGGATCAGTAGTAGAAAAAGAGTTGCAAGAAGTTAAGTTGAAACTTGGTGTTATGGCTGATCATGTTTCATCTGAATCATTAACTAAACTTGTCAAGTAATTGACTGATAATTTGTTCGGAGAGTGGGATTCCCATAAGCTGCTCCACTTCTCGGATACCTGTAGGACTGGTGACATTAATTTCACTTAACATGCCGCCAATAACATCAATACCAACAAAAAAGAGTCCTTCCTTTTTTAGTGCAGGAGCAAGCTCTTCACAAATCTCTTTCTCGCGTAATGATAACTCTGTAGCTTCTGCTTTACCTCCTAGGGCAAGATTGCTTCGAAAATCTCCATCTTTAGGTCGTCGGTTGATGGCTCCAAATGGTTGACCATTGACTAATAATATGCGTTTATCTCCTTCTAATACTTTTGGAAGAAATTTTTGAACCATTACAGGTAGATTTTCTTGCAACGTTACCAATTCAAGTAATGCTTCAAGGCCAGGTGCTCCTGTTGCGATTCGAATAACCCCTTGACCACCTTTTCCTCCAAGTGGTTTTAGAACTACTTCCCCTTGTTCTTGTGCAAAGTCTTTCAATTCTTGAACTCTGCTTGCGACTAGTGTAGGAGCCATTAATTTGCTAAACCTTAGTGCTCCAAGCTTTTCATTCCATGCTCTGAGAGAGGCAGGTTTATTCAGAACTAGGACTCCTTCACGTTCAGCAACTTCGAGTAAGTGAGTTGCATATAAAAAGGCTTCATCCACTGGAGGGTCCTTACGCATCCAAATACATTGAAATTCATTGAGAGCAAGATTCTGAGGCTCTTGCACAGTGATCCATGGCTCTGGGTCAACATGACTTGCACAAACACCTGCTTTATTCCCTTTGGCCTGCAAATCTGATGGAGTGCATATCCAAACTTCAATTGCAGCCTTATGTGCAGCTTCCATCAAAGCGGCAGAAGAATCTTTGATCGGATTTATGTGCTTAATAGGATCAAGCACAAAGAGTTGCTTCATAGTGTTAATTGGATTAGTTCAAAAGACTGTCTAATTGATGGCTGTCTTCCAGGGCATAAAGCTCATCACAGCCTCCAATACCTTTTTCATTAATAAATATTTGGGGGACAGTTGTACGTCCACCTGCTCGTTCGGACATCTTTAAACGTCCTTCTGGGTCCCCATCAATTGGGTATTCTTTGTAATCCACGCCTTTCTTGTTAAGAAGATTTTTTGCGCGTATACAGAAAGGGCAAAATTGCCAGGTGTAAATCTCAACTTGTGCCATGTGAGCATGATTCTTTGAAGATCATCCCATGTGCGTCAACTTTGCTTATAGTTTCTTAAGTGACTTTTGACTTTTAAGAATTGCAAGATCTGTCAGATTTCAAACGAGACCTCTCTGTACTTACTAAGCGCCTGGGCAATGCTCAGGACTGTCTTTGACGTTCCAGCATTAAATGCACTAAGGAAAGATCTGGAACAGATTGCTTCTCAACCTGAATTTTGGAATGATCAGCAGAAGGCGAAGAAAGAGATGAGAAGGCTTGATGAAGTCAAAGCGCAGTTAAAGAAATTGGTTGACTGGGATGCGGCTATAGAAGATGCACAAGTTTCACTGGAGTTATATGAGCTTGAGCCAGATGATGAGATGCTTGCTGAGGCGATTAAAGGGTTAGATAACTTGAAATCTGATCTTGATCTTTGGGAGCTTGAACGTCTTTTGAGTGGTCAATACGATAAAGAGGGAGTCGTTTTATCGATTAATGCAGGAGCAGGTGGGACTGATGCACAAGATTGGGCACAAATGCTTTTAAGGATGTATACCCGCTGGGCAGATGATCATGGTATGAAAGTAACTGTAGATGAGCTCTCTGAAGGAGAAGAAGCAGGGATTAAAAGTGCGACCTTGGAGATTGACGGCCGCTATGCCTATGGATATTTACAAAACGAGAAGGGGACGCATCGTTTAGTGAGAATTTCTCCTTTTAATGCAAATGGTAAACGTCAGACAAGTTTTGCCGGTGTAGAGATTATGCCTAAACTTGAAGAAGAAGTTGAGTTAGATATTCCTGAAAAGGATTTGGAGATTACTACTAGTCGCTCTGGAGGAGCGGGTGGCCAAAATGTTAATAAAGTAGAAACGGCGGTACGCATTGTTCACCTTCCATCAGGTTTGGCAGTTCGTTGTACACAAGAACGCTCTCAATTGCAAAATAAAGAAAAAGCTATGGCATTGCTTAAAGCAAAATTGATGATTATTGCGCAAGAACAACGAGCCTCTCAGATAGCAGATATAAGAGGTGACATTGTCGAAGCAGCATGGGGCAATCAAATTAGAAATTATGTGTTTCATCCATATCAGATGGTTAAAGATCTACGCACTGGCAAGGAATCAACTGATGTTGAGGGAGTTATGAATGGAGATCTAGACCCTTTTATTCAGGCTTTGCTCTTAAAAGGTATAGACAATAAACAGAATGATCATGAGAATTAGTTAATGACTGAAAACTCTTTTTCAAAGACTTCTTCTGCAAAGAAGACCCCACCACCAAGCTTTGTCAAATTGGCTATGAAAAATATGGTAAGGAAGGGAAGTCAGAGCCTTTTTCATTTTGGGTTGACAGCCATTGGGTTTATAGGATTTATTTTAGTGATTGCTGCCCTCGGCAGACCAAACCTTCCACAGTAATTTTCCTCATGCTTTCAGCTAGTGAAAATAGATTTGAAATAGATTTGGATCTTGTTTTTCATAGCTATCAAGATGCTCATCTTATTAATAATATTTTTTTTAATAATGAAGCGTTATGGCGAAGTAATTTGAAGGTTTGGATTGACTATGTTCGTAGAAATGATAATTACCTATGCCCAGCAATAGTTAGGTCAGTGAATTGTTTAAGTATTGGACTTCAATTTACTGATGATAAGAGCATAATGAAAATTAATCAGCAATGGAGAGCAAAAGAAGAGCCTACTGATGTACTTTCTTTTCCTGTGATTGATCAAGATAGTATTGCTCCACCACCCAATCATTTCCTTGAGTTAGGAGATATTATCGTTTCTGTGCAAACAGCTCAAAAACAAGCGGATGAAAATAACCATTCTTTAGACAAGGAATTGTGTTGGCTTGTTAGCCATGGACTCTTACATTTGTTGGGATGGGATCATTTAAATGAACATAGTCTTGATCAGATGTTGAGTTTTCAAGATAAGCTTCTCCAGATCAACCATGATTCTCAAATTGCTGTTTCTAGAGGCTTACAACCTTGATAAATACAGATAACACTCATTCTGAAGCAGACAATATTGCTGACCTAGCGACTCATGCGCAATGGTCTTCTAAAAGAGGGTCATGGCAAATAGCTAAAGATTTGCCTTCTAGTTTTAAATATGCAGCTCAAGGGATTGCTTATAGTTTTGTAAGTCAAAGGAACTTTAGAATTCATTTGGTCATTGGTTCGTTAGTTAGTGCTTTAAGCATTTGGTTGAAATTACCCTTTTCAGAACTTGCGATACTTGTTCTTACAATTATGGCTGTATTAGTTTTGGAATTAATCAATACTTCTATAGAAGCAGTGGTAGACCTTGCTATTGGTAGGCGCTTTCATCCTTTGGCGCGAATAGCAAAAGATTGCTCTGCAGCAGCAGTACTGGTGGCATCTCTCAGTTCTTTAGTTATTGCTTTGCTTTTAATTGCTCCTCCACTTCTAATGCGCTTGACCCGTTGAGAAAGTTTAAATGCTTTTAGTTATTGACAATTACGACAGCTTCACCTTCAACCTTGTTCAATATTTGGGCGAGTTGGCAGAAAGCCATCCTTCGGCTCGAGATATACGAGTAGAACGCAATGATGCTCTAACAATTAAGGAAATTCAAGAATTAGGCCCTGAGGCTATTGTCTTATCTCCAGGACCTGGAGATCCTGATCAGTCTGGCATCTGCCTAGAAGTTTTAAGGAATTTTTCTGCGCAGATACCAATTCTTGGTGTTTGTTTAGGTCACCAAGCAATAGCTCAAGTATTTGGAGGAAAAATTGTACAAGCTAAGGAACTTATGCACGGGAAGACATCACAAGTTTTTCATAATAGTAAAGGTGTATTTTTTGATTTACCAAATCCCCTTGTCGCAACTAGATACCACAGCCTTATAGCTCAAAGAGAGACTTTGCCTGATTGTTTTGAAATTACAGCCTGGCTTAAAGATGGCACAATTATGGGACTTCAACATAAGGATTACCCTTATCTTCATGGAGTTCAGTTTCACCCTGAAAGTGTTCTGACTGAAGCTGGGCCTTTACTACTAAGTAATTTCATAGCTTTGGCTGAATCTAGAAAAAAACCATGATTTTTAATCGCTTGCTTACTAGAGACATATTTAAAAAAGCATGTCTAGGAATTGTCTTAGCCTTTGCTTCGATTTCATCAGTTAAGGCAGAGCGTGTCCAGATTACAAGCTTTGGCCATAGCTCCTTGCTAATAAAGGGTGGTGGACATTCAGTTCTGTTGAATCCTTTTAAGGCTGTTGGATGCGCTGAAGGCTTAAGTGAGCCAAAGAATGTTTCAGCAGATGTTGTTCTTGCCAGTTCTGAGTTGGCTGATGAGGGGAATAGAAACGTGAGAGGACTATTTCTTTCAGAACCAGGCTCATATCGGATACGAGATCTGGCTTTAGAAGGTTTTACAGCACCACATGATCGGTTTGGAGGCCGTAGGTATGGCTTGGCTACTGCTTGGCAATGGGTTCAAGGAGGAGTCAACTTTGTTCACCTGGGAGGCAGTGTGTCTCCAATTAGATTCCAAGAAAAATTGCTTGTAGGTAGACCAGATGTTTTAGTCATTGCTGTTGGTGGAGGAGCGAAGGTATATAACGCTAGGGAAGCAGCAGCTGTGGTGAAGTATTTAAATCCGAAAATTGTTATTCCTGTTCAATATGTAAGGGGTACCAATCCAAGTAGTTGTGATCAAACTGGTATTGAACCCTTTTTGGAAGCAATGGAAGGGATTCAGGTAAGGGATGTAGGTAAAACTTTTAATGTTAGAGGTAAGATTTCTGACGAGCTTGTCATTAAGCTAATGCCTTAACCTCATCACTTTTCTTAAACGCTTCCCAGAACTGTTCCATCTGTGTAGATACACCAATACTAACTCTTAAAGCACCTTCTAGTAGTGGCTTATTGTTCATATTTCTAACTAAGACTCCGTGCTTCTTAAGAGATTGCTCTACTATTGAGACATTAGATTTTGGCCAGAGTAGGAAATAATTACCACTTTGTATAACGTGCCTGACGTCATGTTCCTTTAACTTTGTTTTAATCCACTCTCGTGCTCTCAAAACTTCTCTTATATATTCATCTATGTAAGCTTGGTCCTTAAGTGCTGCGAAGGCGGCTGTTACGGCAAAGCTATTGATATCATACGGACCAGTTACTCGTTGAATTCGATTAACTACCGCCATATGCCCAATAGCAAAGCCGATTCGCAATCCTGCCAATCCATATGTTTTAGAAAGTGATCTCAGGACAACAATATTTGGTGTTTTTTCATAGTTAACGATGGGAATTACACTATCTCCCAAGAAAGCCTCATAAAGTTCGTCAATAACTATTAACGTCTCAGGAGAGGCCTTTGCTAATTGAATGATTCTCTCTGCTGAAAGATTTGTACCGGTAGGATTATTGGGGTTACAAATAATTAGTAGTTTTGGGTTTTTTTCAATTAATGCTTTATAAATTCTATTGAATGGGAATTCAAAGCTATTTTGCTCATAAGGTATTTCAATGATCTCCATTCCTTGCATGCAGGCACAAGGGTGGTAGTAACCAAAGGTTGGGGTGGTTGTTAAAAAGGCATCTTTTCGATTTCCATATGCATGGAATATCGCATGGAGCGCAGCATCTACTCCATTGAATAATCCTATTTGGTTAGATTTAATTGGATTTGCAATCTCGGAAGAATTTAAATGATTAGCAATTGCCTCTTTTAACCCATTGTATTCCGGATAAATAGAGATTTGATCTGCAGGGATATTCTGAATGGCCTGTATAACTTTAGGGCTAGGACCAATAGTATTTTCATTAAAGTCCAGCCTTAGAAGCTCTCGACGACCTTCTAATGGAGCAGAGTAAGGAGTCATTTTTTCTACCTCTTGTCGAGCTTGAGGGAGTTTTACAAATTGGGATGTCTTGAATGATTCCATTACATCCTGTCTAAAGTTGGAATACCAAGGAGCTTTAAACCTAGTTTAATAGTGTCTGCGGTAAGTTGACATAGAGCTAAGCGTGATGCTTTTAATGAATCATTAGCTTTTAATACAGGAACTTGGTCATAGAACCTATTGAAGACTTGGCTAAGTTCAAATAAATAATTGCAGAGACGATTTGGTAGCAATTCCTCTTCAACTTGAAGTATCACTTCATCAAATTTCAATAATTCTCGAGCTAACATCCATTCTTGGGGTTCATTAAATGTGAGCTTATTGATAGTCGCATTGAGACTCCCCCCCTTACGATTTATTCCGGCAATACGAACTAGGGCATATAAAAGATATGGCGCAGTATTTCCTTGCAAGGCAAGCATCCGATTAAAACTAAACTGATAATTAGTAATTCGATTTTGACTTAAGTCGGCATACTTTACTGCCGCGATACCAATTACTCTTGAGACTTTATTGATAAACTCTTGATCCTCTTTACGACCTTCGGCATTAAGACGTTCTTCGAGATCATTTTTTGCACGAATAATTGCTTCATCTAATAGGTCTTTTAGCCGAACGGTATCCCCAGAACGTGTTTTAAGTTTTTTGCCGTCCTCTCCTTGAACCAAGCCAAAGGGAACATGTTCAATACGGCAATCATTGGGGATCCAGTTTGCACGCCTTGCAACTTGGAATACAGCAAAGAAGTGACTTGCTTGCCCAGCATCAGTGACGTAGATCAACCTACATGCACCATCACCTTGTGGATAGGCCTGGAGTCGATATCGTATCGCTGCTAGATCAGTAGTTGCATAATTAAAACCACCATCAGTCTTTTGAACAATAAGGGGAAGAGGCTTACCATCTTTGCCAGTAATATCATCTAGGAAAATGCATTTTGCCCCATTGTCGGTTACCAAGAGATTTGTACTTTTAAGATCATCTATTACATCTTGTAGATATTGATTATAAAAAGACTCTCCTCTCTCGGTGATATGAATATCAAGACGCTTATAGATCTTTTCAAACTCTATACGAGATTGATCGCACAATAATTGCCATGCTTTCAGACTTTGTGGGTCTCCGTTTTGTAGCCTTACGACTTCTTCTCTTGAAGCGTCTTGAAAGGTCTCATCTTCATCAAAGAGTTTTTTAGCCTGTCGATAGAATTTGACTAGGTCTCCGAGATTAATGGCGTTGGCAGTTGTTAGTGCTTCTGGAGCAACTAATTTGAGATATGTTATCAACATCCCAAATTGAGTTCCCCAATCTCCAACATGGTTGAGGCGCAGAACAGGATGCCCTCGAAATTCTAAAACACGTGCTATCGAATCACCAATAATTGTTGATCGTAAATGACCTACATGCATTTCTTTGGCAATATTTGGGCTAGAGAAGTCAACGACTATTGGCTTGAGGCTTTTATGAGTTTTTAGAGGCTTAGCAATTGGAACTCCAAGATGATCGTCATTTAGTCGAGCACATATCTCTGTAGTAAGACAACTATTCTGAATAGTTAAATTAATAAAGCCTGGCCCGGCGATTTCAGGCTTAAGGCATAGTTTGTTGAAATCATCATTTTTTACAAGCTGCTTAATAATTTCTTCTGCAATTTTTCGAGGCGCCTTCTTAAGTATTTTTGAGAGTGCCAAGGCACCATTAACTTGAAAATCACCAAACTCAGGCTTGGTTGCAGGAACTAATTGTGGATTTAATGATTGCCCAGATTGTTTGGCCACTAAAGAAGCCTGAGGGAAAGCAGCTTCTAATGCACCGCAAATGTGTTGATTTAAGGCTAAGTAAATATTGCGCATTATTTGCAAGTATCGTCGATGTTAAAACGCATACTGAAATCTATCCAACTGCTTTGTGTAATTGGCGAACTACTTGAGATTAAGTCTATACCTGTGTTTGCATAGCTTTTGATATTGGCAGGGTCTATCCCTGAAACTTCTATCACAACTTGATTAGATGTTCGAGTTTTGGTGTTTTTAGCTGCTAATTCTCTTAAACGCGGGACAAGTAAATGTACTTCGGCTGGAGACATTTCATCAAGCAATATTGCATCAGCACCTAATAACACAGCTTCTTCTGCTTGGAGAGGTGTTTCTGCTTCGACAATAATTTTGGAAGTCCATGGAATTGATGATTTTAGAGCTGCGATTGCTTGCCCAATCCCTTCACTCCATGCGATGTGATTTTCCTTCAGCATTGCAGCATCATCTAGGCCCAGTCGATGGTTTGTTCCTCCGCCACACCTTACAGCGTATTTCTCCAGCAAACGAAGTCCAGGAGTCGTTTTCCGAGTATCTACTAGATGTATTCCTGTGTTTTCTAAATCCAAAACAAGTTTCGCTGTTGCCGTAGCAATTCCAGATAAATGCATGGCAATATTTAACGCTGTACGCTCACCTGCCAAAAGGGCTGATGTTGGACCCTTGAGTTCTAATATGATTTGTCCGGCTTCAAAACTTTCTCCTTCTTCTACAAGCAATTGAACTTGTACAGAAGGATTTAATCTTTGAAAGACTTTTTTTACTAATGGACCACTACAAAAAATACCAGTTTTCTTAGCTATCCAATTTGCGGAAACGATTTGTTCATGAATAGCACTTTGTGTAAGATCTCCTTTCCCTAAATCCTCATCAAGCCAAATATCAATGAGTCGATTAATTGTAGGAGTGTTTAAATGCACTTTTTATTTACCTATACAAAAGCGTGAGAAGATCCTATCTAGAAGAGCCTCAGAAATTTCATGACCTGTTAGTTCTCCTAATTTTTGAATTGCATCGCGTAAATCAATAGTCCAAAAATCCCATGGTAATTCTTGAGTTGTCACTTCCAGAGTTTTTCCCAAAGCTTTAGAGGCAGCATTTACAAGGTCAAGCTGTCGTTCATTCAGAGCGATTTCAATTCCGTGAGTTTCGTGTAGCCCACATATCTTTAATAGGGCTTGTATTAAATTATTTTCTCCTTGACCAGTTAAAGCACTAAAGATGATTTCTGCTTGATTGGTATCTTGCTGGACTTTTATATCAGCTTTATTGCCTATAAGTAGTGTGGGCATTTGTTTGGGAATTTGATCAAATAGATCTTGGTCAGCTGTTGTCCAGCCAATGCTCATATCAAAAATAAATAGCACAATATCGGCTGTCATTAATGCATTCTTGCTTTTGGCTACACCAATTTTTTCTACCTCATCATTTGTAGAGCGTATGCCAGCAGTATCAAGAAGCGTAATAGGGATTCCTTCTAAAATAATTTCACTTTCTAGTAGATCCCTCGTTGTGCCTGGTAAAGCAGTCACAATTGCTCTTTCACGTTTACTAAGACGATTAAGAACTGAACTTTTCCCAACATTTGGCAGTCCAATTAGGGCAATTTTTAACCCATTACGAAAAATACATCCTTGCTTTGCATCAATTACTAGTTGCTGCAGCTCGTTATTTATTTTAATTAGATCAGCCAACAATGCTTGCTTATTAAGGGGGGGGAGGTCATCTTCAAAGTCAATGCGAGCTTCTATTTCACTGAGTTGATCTAAGAGCTTATCTCGTAGTGAATTAATTCTCTGAGTTATATCGCCATCAACACCTGCCATGGCAAGTTCAGCGGCCTTTTGACTTTTGGCGCTAATTAAATCATTAATTGCTTCTGCTTGTATAAGATCAAGCCGTCCATTCAATACTGCACGCTGGCTAAACTCCCCAGGCAAGGCTCTCCTAACGTCTGGTTGTTCAAGGATTTGGTTGAGTATTCTTTGAACTGAGATCAATCCTCCATGACAGTGAATCTCTACTACATCTTCCCCAGTGAAGCTTCTCGGAGCCTCCATAATTAATATCAATACTTCGTCTATATGCTTTTGAGTTTTCTTCTCTATTACATGCCCATAAACAATTCTGTGACTACTCCAAATTTGATCACCAGGGATGTGGACAATTTGTTTGCAAGTTTCTTGAGCAGATCGTCCTGAAATGCGAATTACCGCCACTCCTCCCTGCCCTGGTGACACTGCCGAAGCAATCGCTGCGATTGTTTCTTCTGTTGAGAAAGCCAAATTCATTAATTAAGAATTAAGCACAGTTCTTTAGCATCATGTTGAGTCTCTTTTATAAATCTTGCTGGGCATGAAATGATTCCCATATGCCATAAATTGTTCATAAAGTCCCGTCAATTTTGTCTTTGGGCTTGGAGGCAAGAAGGGACGCCTGCCCAGCGAGCACGTGGCTTGGCTGTAGGAGTTTTCAGTGGATGCTTCCCTTTCTTTGGGTTTCAAACATTTTTTGGGATTTTCTTGGCAAGTGTCTTTAGAGGGAATCATTTACTAGCAGCTGCGGGGACCTGGATAAGTAATCCATTCACTTATGTTCCTCTTTATTGGTTTAACTATAAAGTTGGAGAAGTATTTTTGGGACAAGGGCGAGACTCGCAAAGTTTAGCGCAGTTAACTAGAGATCAGTTATGGGATAAGGGCTTAATCCTTAGTAGTAGGATTTTGTTAGGGTCATCAATAGTCGGTTTACTGTTGGGCATTGTCGTTGGGTTTAGTTTTTATGCTCTCCACAAATCTCTGACTAGATAAAGTACTCTTTCTGAGGAAATCTTTGCTTAGAGATTTAAGATATTATTTGCAACTAATTAGTAAAGGATTGATTTGTCAAGGTGTTTTAAAAACTCCTGCTGTTGTTATTTTCAGTGAAGGGTTTCTAGATTATTGAACTAACAGACTTGATGGTTATTTTGAAAGGAGTCCATTCCCCTGAACCTAATAGATAATTTGGTGGAATCGGATAAGTTAATTCTACGAATGCACTTGAGCTTATTTAATTAAGACCAGTCCGAGCAATATCAATTACATCGGCCATTGAACGAATTTGGCGCATTGTGTTTTTTAATTGCTCTGCATCTTTCAATTCAATTCTTAGATCAATACATGCAGGTTTCCCAAAAGCTGTCTTTACTCGAGCATCACTTACATTAATCCCACTATCAGATAGTCGCAGTAAAATATCTTTCAAAATCCCCACCCGATCAATTACTTCAATCCTTAATTGCGTTGTGAATTTCTGATCTTGTAGATATGAACTTTGATTCCATTTGACTGGTAATCTCCTACTATTCGGTATTGAATTTAGATTAACACAATTTTCTCGATGTACTGTAATACCATGATTACCTAAGGCAACAGTTCCTAATATTTCTTCTCCAGGTAATGGGCTACAGCAGCCACCCAAGCGATAGTCCAAGCCTTCTATCCCAAGAATTGGAGAAGAATTCAAAATAGACCTTTTAGAAGGTATTGATCCTGCTTGACTTGAAAAGTGTTTGGCGACATCAGAGTTTGTCGGATGTATTTCTGGGGATATATTTTGAAGACGTATTTCTTCTCGTAAACGATTTAGTACTTGTTGCAAAGTTATTGCGCCAAATCCAAGAGCTGCTAGAAGATCATCTATTGACTTTACATTACAACGCTCAGCAACTTTTTGCATCGCCTGACTACGTAGTAATGCATCAAACCCTTTCCGACCTAAATCTCTTTCTAGCAAGCTTTTCCCACGATCTATAGTCTCATCCCGATGACTTTTCTTATACCATTGCCTTATGCGATTGCGGGCAGTCGGAGTGGCTACAAAATTAAGCCAGTCAAGACTAGGATGGGCAGTCTTGTTGGTAAGAATTTCGACAAAGTCTCCATTGCATAAAGAAGTTGATAAGGGGCATAACCTATCGTTAATGCGGGTTCCGTGGCAATGATTACCAACTTCAGAATGAATCCGATATGCAAAGTCAATTGCTGTGGAGCCTTTTCTGAGTCCGACCACATCACCTTTTGGTGTAAATACAAACACCTCTTCATCAAATAAGTCTTCCTTTATTGAAGCTAGATAGTCATTATGATCATCATTGCCGCCTTCTTGTTGCCATTCAACTAGCTGACGAAGCCAATTAAACCGTTCTGTGTTTCCTGATGCTGGGGAGCCACCTTCTTTATATTTCCAGTGAGCT
This sequence comes from Prochlorococcus marinus str. MIT 9211, assembly GCF_000018585.1. Lineage (NCBI taxonomy): Bacteria > Bacillati > Cyanobacteriota > Cyanophyceae > Synechococcales > Prochlorococcaceae > Prochlorococcus > Prochlorococcus marinus. The sequence goes on from NC_009976.1 coordinate 200,343, forward strand.
GCTATTCCGAACTCAGCTACTTGATGCATTTCTGGCGTTCTTATTTGCACTTCAATTGGTCTATGGCGTCCAATGACGGCTGTATGCAATGATTGGTAGCCATTGGGTTTTGGTAGGCCAATATAGTCTTTAAAACGACCAGGGATAGGGCGGAAAGTATCATGAACAACTGCTAGGGCTCTGTAGCATGTTTCGAGGTTAGGAACGATGATTCGAAGAGCTGCTATATCGTAAATTTCATGAAATTCTTTTTGTTGACGTTCCATTTTGCCCCAAATACCAAATAGATGTTTTGGTCTACCATTAATCTCATATTCCGTAAGACCTGCTGCAAGTAACTTGGTTCGTAGTAGCTCTATTGTTTTGTCCAGGCGTTTTTCTCTTTCGCTTCTTTTGGTCACTACTTCTTGCTGAATTTCTCTATAAGAATCAGGTTCAAGGAGTTTGAAGGCAAGGTCTTCTAATTCCCATTTAAAACGTCCTATCCCTAAACGGTTCGCTAATGGGGCATATATTTCGCGAGTTTCTAACGCAATACGTTGCTGTTTATCAGATTGGAGCGAGTCTAGGGTCCGCATATTGTGGAGCCTGTCAGCAAGCTTTACAAGTACAACTCTGATGTCACTAGCCATAGCAAGAAACATTTTTCTCAAGTTTTCTGCTTGAGCTTCTGTTCTATTGGTTACGTGAATTCCTCCTAGCTTGGTTACTCCTTCTACTAATCCAGCTACTTCATTACCAAAAAAACTTTGTAATTGTTCCAGAGTTAGATCTGTATCTTCAATTGCATCATGAAGTAATCCTGCAGCTATAACCGTCGGTCCTGCTCCTATCTCTTGTAACAAGTCTGCAACTGCAACAGGATGAACTATGTATGGATCACCACTTGCACGGAATTGACCTTTGTGAAGGCGAAAAGCCAAGTCAAATGCATTTGCAATTAATGCTTCTGAATCTCTAGGGCAACTATCCCCCAACCCTGGAGGTACTTTTAAAATACAAGTTTTTAACCAATCAGGTAATTGAATCCCGTAGTCCTCTGTGCTACTGATGGGTTCAGTTCTAAGTTGAGGTTCACCATCCACTGTCAAGCTAGAGGTCAAGTTGACCTGTTCTTTATTTGATTTTGAAGTGGCATTTAACATCCGACTCAGCGGATTTATACATATTATTCAGGATTAACACCTCTCGCTACATCTTATGACTAGTTCTTTAGGGGATGTTTTAAATATTCAAAACTTGAGGGTTTGTTATCCCAACACTTCTAAATGGGTATTGGATCGCTTCAATTTAAATATTCGAGCTGGAGAACGTGTTGCTCTCATTGGTAGCTCAGGGTCTGGGAAAAGTACTGTTGCTAAGGCTTTAATGCAAATTCTTCCTTCAGGGAGTATCTGTCAAGGTTCTCTATTAGTTGCTGGACAAGATCTCATGAACTTAGAGCCTAAAAGCTTGGTTCAACTTAGAGGAGAGTTGGTTGGTTTGGTTTTTCAAGATCCAATGAGTCGCCTGAATCCATTAATGACAATTGGAGATCATATCTTGGATACATTAAAGGCACATAGACCAGAGAAGACTTCTTCTTGGCGCAGATTTCGGGCTGAAGAATTGTTGATAAAAGTTGGGATCAATCCTGCTCGTTTCAATGCTTTTCCTCATCAATTTAGTGGTGGCATGCGTCAACGATTAGCCATTGCTTTGGCAATTGCTTTGAATCCACCTTTAGTCATTGCAGATGAGCCTACTTCTAGCTTGGATGTCGCAGTGGCAAACCAGGTAATGAGAGAGTTGAACAACCTTTGCAATGAACTTGGCACTAGTCTCTTATTAATTACCCATGACCTTGCTCTGGCAGCCAGATGGTGTGAACGCATGGCAATCCTTGGGGAAGGCAATATAGTTGAGGAAGGTTTCAGTAGAGATGTTGTAGAGCAGCCATTATCTTTGCTGGGGAAGAGCTTGGTTGGTGCTGTTAAAGCGCGAGAACAAAAATCTTTAAAGTCTCAAATTGAGGGAAAAGTTGTATTAAAGGTTGATCGATTGCGATGTTGGCATGCTGGGGGTTGGTTGCCTTGGCAAACTAATTGGATTAAAGCTGTTGATGAAGTTAGTTTTTCTTTGCTACAAGGGGAAACATTAGGAGTAGTAGGAGTATCAGGCTGTGGGAAGAGCACTTTGTGTAGAGCCCTCGTGGGCTTGTTGCCTATCAGAGGAGGTGATGTGATGTTGTTTGGGCAAAATTTAGCAAGATTAAATAGGTCCTCTGTTAAACAAGCTAGACAGGCATTACAGATGATCTTTCAGGATCCTTTTGGTTCTATGAATCCCAAGATGACAGTTTTAGACACCATCTCCGATCCACTACTTGCTCATAATTTATGCAATAAAGCAAGTGCAAAAGAGCAATCAAGAAAGCTGTTGGATCAAGTAGGTTTAAGCCCACCTGAAAACTTTCAACACCGTTTACCTCATGAACTTTCTGGTGGTCAGCAACAAAGAGTTGCGATTGCGCGTGCTCTTGCTTTGACTCCCAAGGTACTTATTTGTGATGAAAGTGTGAGTATGCTAGATGCTGAAATGCAAGCAGATGTCCTAAATTTATTGAGCTCACTGCAAAAAAAACTTGGATTAGCAATTCTTTTTATCACGCATGATTTATCGGTTGCCCATAGCTTTTGCCATAGGTTGATTGTTTTAGATAAGGGAAAAATTGTTGAAGAAGGTTTGTCACATCAGATATTTAATAAACCTCAGAATGAACTTACTAAAACACTAGTTAGTGCTTGCCCAAGGATTAAATCCTTTAATTGAGATTAGTAGACTATATTGACTATGAATTATTGTCATTAGTAATTAGTCTCTTTTGTAATCGAGTCAAAACATTTTTAAATGTATTGGGCAATGGTGCTTCAAAAAGCATTGTTTCATTGTTATGTGGATGCTTTAGACCAAGTTTAACAGCATGTAAAACTTGACTGGAGACTCCATTAGGCAATTTTTTGCAGCGACTATATGTTTGGTCTCCAAGGATGGGGTGACCAAAATGGGCACAATGTACACGGATTTGATGAGTTCTCCCTGTATCTAATTTGAAGCTTAGGAGTGAGTAATCGCCAAGTCTTTCTTTAAGCTCCCAATGAGTACAAGCATATCTGGCCATCTCATTGGTTACAACGGCGTATTTTTTTCGATCGACTGGATGCCGTCCTATTGCTCCAATGATTGTCCCCTTGTCTCCCTTGGGTACGCCATGAACAATAGCAAGGTAAATCCTAGATGCGACTCGTGTCTGAATTTGTTTCTGTAGATTCACTAATGCTTCTTGTGTCTTTGCAACCACAATGCAGCCTGTTGTGTCTTTATCTAGACGATGTACAATTCCTGGCCTAAGTTTTCCACTAATTCCTGGGAGATCATTGCAATGATGGAGTAAGCCATTGACTAACGTACCGAATTTATTTCCTGGTGCAGGATGGACGGCTATGCCTGCTTGCTTATTTATTACGATTAAATATTTGTCTTCATATAATATGTCCAAGCTAATTTTTTCTGGTTTCAGATATGGGAGTGGCTCGGGTGGTGGTAGCCATAGTTTAATTTCGTCTCCTTGCCTAAGAGGTGTTTTTGCCTTACCTATTTTTTCATTCACTTTGACTAATCCTTCATTAATAAATTTCTGAATACGTGCACGACTTTGTTCTGACCTTTGACTCACTAGCCAGCGATCAAGTCTCATTGGAAGTGGCTTGGGATAATGGAGGATTACTAGTTCTCCTTCTCCTTCGCCAAAGCATTGCTTAGTACTATCTTCCATTATTTAGGAAGTTCAAGAGAAATTTGGCCAAGTAATAATTTGCGGAAGTCATCTAATAATTTCTGTGCCATTCTTCTCAAGTCGTCTGAAGTGTGTACACTCGCTGAATTAGCCAACCAGTCATGGACATTGGGCTCACAGTTTTCTAGAGCAATTCCATAGCGTTCCTTAAGAGATTCTTTGTTGAAACCAGAATATGTTTCTTCAAGAGCACTTAGGAGCCTTAAAAAGGCTATCCCTACCGATTCAACATCATACGCTGCTTGACCAATGTCATCGCATATAGCAAGTAGCAGTGCAGCTTTTTGGTTCTCTAATCGTGGTGGCAATACACCAGGAGCATCTAATAGATCAAGCTGTTGACCAAGCCTGACCCAACGAAGAGATTTTGTTACTCCTGCTCGACGCGAACTCTCAACAACTTTTTGCATGGTTAGCCTATTGATTAGAGCAGATTTGCCAACATTTGGGAAGCCCAGTGTAAGAGCTCTTACTGCACGACTTCTCATTCCTCTTGATTTACGGCGCTCGTTCAATTCATCCCCTAGTCTAATAGCTGCTTCTTTGATCATGGCTACGCCATTTCCATTTTTGGCATTACACCACCATGGAGTTTTCCCTTCAGACTTAAACCACTGATCCCATTCTTTAATAGCTTTATTTGTAATCATGTCTCTACGATTAATCACTAATAAATGCTTTTTATTGGTGATCCATTTTTCAAGATGAGGATGTGAAGTTGATATTGGTATACGAGCATCTCGTACTTCTATTACGAGATCTACTTTATCGATATGCTTCTTTAGCTGCTTTTCTGCCTTAGCAATGTGGCCTGGATACCATTGAATAAGAGGGGAAATCATTGCATTACCCGGATTGGGATTGGAAGACATTGCTTGTTTGGCAGGCAATGTAGTGAATGTAGTGTTTTTATCTTTGTCGAAATTGAATACTTGGACTCATGAGGATCAATTAATATTATTGATTTATTTTCTTTGTTGCAAAGAAGACTTTCTTTTTTACAAGATTCAAAAAATTCAACCTTTCAATTGCTAGTTAGTTTTTAGTTATTGCTTTCAAAAATGATCAAGCCTTATCATTCTATGGACATTTGAACCTTTTTAACAAGGAATGCCCTCGAGGGGGACCTGGATGGTTGATTGCTATGGCCAGATGATTTCTCTGGCTGAGAGAAAAGCCATTAATAGATTTAACAGGTTATTCTCACAACGTTTAAATTTTCAAGGTACCCATGGCAAAGCGTTCTCTCTCTAGTCTCAGCGCAGAGGAGCTATGCGGTAAGCGAGTTTTTGTGAGAGTTGATTTCAATGTCCCAGTAAATGCTGAAGGTGATATAACTGATGACACAAGAATTCGTGCTGCTCTACCAACAATTAAAGATTTAATAGATAAAGGTGCGCGAGTTATCCTTTCTGCTCATTTCGGACGTCCCAAAGGCCAAGTTAATGATGCTATGCGACTTACTCCAGTTGCTCAAAGGTTGAGTGAATTATTAGGTCACACTGTTATTAAAACAGATAGTTGTATTGGGTCAGATGCTCAAGCAAAGGCTCAAAGCTTAAATAATGGAGATGTGATGCTTTTAGAAAATGTCCGATTTATTCAAGGCGAGGAAAAAAATGACCCAGATTTTGCTAAAGAATTATCTGAGTTGGCAGAAGTTTACGTTAATGATGCTTTTGGAGCTGCTCATAGGGCCCATGCATCTACTGAAGGAGTAACGAAATTTCTTAGCCCTAATGTTGCAGGATATTTGATGGAGAAGGAGCTTCAGTATTTACAAGGTGCAATCGATTCACCAAAGAGACCCTTGGCTGCAATAGTTGGTGGGTCAAAAGTGAGTAGCAAGATTGGTGTACTGGAATCATTAATTGATAAATGTGACAAGGTTCTTATCGGTGGAGGTATGATCTTTACTTTCTATAAAGCTAGAGGTTTATCTGTGGGGAAAAGCTTGGTTGAAGATGACAAGCTTGAACTTGCGAAAGCACTTGAAGAAAAGGCTAAATCAAAAGGTGTTGAGTTACTTTTGCCTACGGATGTTGTGTTGGCTGACAATTTCTCTCCAGATGCAAATAGTCAAATAGCTCAAATAAATTCTATCCCTGAAGGTTGGATGGGGCTAGACATTGGCCCTGATTCAGTAAAACTCTTTCAAGATGCTTTAGAGGATTGTCAGACAGTCATTTGGAATGGTCCTATGGGTGTTTTTGAATTTGATAAGTTTGCTAATGGTACAAACTCTATAGCAACTACTTTGTCTGTATTAAGTCAGAAAGGTTGTTGCACAATTATTGGTGGTGGCGATTCAGTTGCTGCTGTAGAAAAAGCAGGCTTGGCAGATAAAATGTCCCATATCTCTACAGGAGGTGGAGCTAGTCTTGAGTTGCTTGAGGGGAAAACACTTCCAGGTGTTGCAGCTCTAGATGAATTAGATTGATTGAATATCAGTAAAGAGATTCTCTATAGAAAAAATAACAATCCTTTAAGGGATTAGCTCATCTGGATTAGATACTATCTTTACTCTTTTAGTGATTGCTATAAGCCCATCTGGGTGGGCTATTAGAGCTGCCCATTGTTGAATACCAGGATTGAGAGGTGATTGTGCTGATTTAAACAATCCTCCTGACTCGGTAGGCATTAGAGGCATCTGAGGGAATTCTTCGTTAGTTATTCTGCCAGGTTCAATGGCTATTAACCCACCGGCAATAATTCCATCTTTTAGAGGCTTCTCAAGAATAATGTCGATATCATAGTTGGTGCCTGTGAGGACTATGTCTGGAATGTTTAGACTTATCTGCAGAGGACTTTTTAGTGCTCGTAAGATTGAGTACTCACTTAGAATTTCTTTCCTAATAATTCGATTTCCTTCTTTAGTAAAAGCCAATTTCTGCTTAGCCTCTAACAAGTATGTTTGATTATTTAATTTTTTTTCAGACCGAATGGATAGATTAAGAGATTCTCGATTATCTTTTAATTTTTTTCCTGGCTTGATAGTCCACTCTGCATTTGGGAATCTTTTGAGAAAATCCTGATACTCTTGCTTTAAAGTGATAGCGATATCTGTTGACATTAGAGTTTCCCAACCCGAGGTATTTCGGCTATTGAAAGATTTCTCGAGTTCGCGACTGAGTGTTTTTATATCTATTTCTCTGGAGTATGTTTGGCTTGTGAATGCGACCATGAGCAGAATGACTGAACTGACGCAAAATCTGATGAGATGCTCCACCTAGGAATTTTTCTTATTACGTATAACTTTAAGCGTAGGTATGAATAGCAATTATTTCTATGTCCTGTCTTTTGATCGCAGCAAGTGGAACCGGTGGTCATCTCTTTCCAGCTCTCGCTGTTGCAGAGGCCTTGCCTGAGTCGTGGAAAGTTAGTTGGCTAGGAGTCTCTGACCGCCTAGAGTCGAGTTTGATACCTAAAAAGTATCAATTATCAACTATTGGGGTTGAAGGGGTACAAAGTCGTGGAATTAAGAGAATCGTTCAAATTTTCAAATTACTCGCAGCAACTGGATCAGTAATTTGCCTGATTAGAAGGAATCGAATTCAAATAGTTTTGACAACAGGTGGTTATATTGCTGTCCCAGCAGTACTTGCAGCAAAACTCACTGGCAAAAAAGTTATTCTTCATGAATCAAATGCTATTCCAGGGAAAGCGACTAGATTGTTAGGCCGATTATGCGACAAAGTTGCATTAGGCTGGCCCCCTGCAAAAAAAAAATTGCCAGGGTGCAAAGTGACTGTGACTGGAACTCCAGTTAGAAAATCTTTCTTGATGAAAAATAAATTACCTTCATGGGCTCCTTCTGGACCTGGACCTTTAATTGTTGTAATAGGCGGTAGTCAGGGTGCGGTTGGTTTAAATGATATGGTTAGAGCTGTCCTCCCGTTTTTACTTGATCAAGGTTGTCGAATAGTTCATATAACGGGAAAGAATGCTCAGTCAAAAATTATTCATACGAATCTTGTTGAGCAACCATTTTCTGATGATATCCCAGGGCTGTTGCAAAATGCCGACCTTGTCATTAGTAGGTCTGGTGCTGGTGCCTTGAGTGAATTCGCAGTCTGCGAAGTCCCAGCGATTCTTGTGCCTTATCCCTATGCAGCAGATAACCATCAAGAATGTAATGCTATATATGCATCACAATTTGGTGCTGCATTGATTGTGCATCAGCATGAGCCAGAGGGAAAGGCGTTAAGAAATGCACTGGAAAGGCTATTGAAAAAAAATCTTTCTCAAGCAGATACAGTTGAGAACTTACTTAATTTGATGAGAAAAGGCATGGCAAAGATGGCAGTTAGAGACGCTCACATTCATTTGATGTCTCTATTAAAGGAAGCTAGTTAATTACTTCCTTCATTGCATCCAAGATGCGCAGATTTTCATGTCGACTTTTTAAGCTAATTCGTAGCCAGTTAGCTCCTAGACCTTCAAAAGATTGACAATCTCTAAGTAAAATCTTTCTTTGCGCTAGCTGTTCGCGTAATAGACTTAGTGAATTGCTACTATGAATTAATTGGAAGTTAGTTGAAGATGGGTAAGATTTTATGCCATGAAGACCCTCAAGTTTTGAATGTAGCCAAGCCCCTTCATTTGATACCCATGATTGGACTTTCTGAATTTGCCTGTTCATTAATGTTTGGTTACTCATTAGCATTGTTCCTACAGCTATTGCAAGGCCATTCATTGGCCATGGATCTCTACATTTCTCCCATTCATGTAATCTGTGCCTCGAACTAATCGCATACCCAACTCTTAAACCAGCTATTGAGAAAAGCTTAGTAAGACTTCTTATGACAATCAGATTTGAATGACTAGTAATAAGAGGTATAAGTGATTGTTTGTCGCCGTTAGGAACTAGCGGTAAAAATGCTTCGTCACAGATCACTAGCCGATTAGATACAAGTAATTTTTCCAGAGAATTTCGACTCCATAATTGACCTGTTGGATTATGTGGATTCGTTACCCAAATCACGTTAGAGGATGTACTAATCGGAAATGATTGAGGGAAGATAGAATCCCATGACAATGGCAGAGGAGTTTGCTTATAAAGGGAGTTCCAGCATTTTAAGGCGCGCTTATAGTCACTAAAACCTGGCGAAGGCAAGATACTTAGGCCATGCTTCGCAGCATCGCGAGCAGCCCATGTAATTAACTCTGCTGCTCCATTGCCAGGCAATACACAGGAGGGATCAATACCATGCCAAGTGCTGATTACATCTCTTAGAGTTGTAAGACTTGGGTCTGGATAACTTGTGATATCCATTCCTTTAAGCGCATTGATAATACACTTTTTAATTTCTTTAGGAGGAGGGAAGGGAACTAATGATGCACTGGCATCTATTAGTTCATTTGGCTGGAATCCCAATCTTTTTGCTTCTTGGGCAATATTCCCTCCATGTTTAAAGAAATTTGAGACTTGTTGATGATTATCAATCTCAGCTTCTATATCCATGGTGCATTACTCCCTATAGCTTCAGTGATATTTCGAAACCCATGCTGATCTAGTTGGCTCGACAATCCATCTAAAATTAAAGGTACCAGTGTCGGCCCTTGAAAAATCCAGCCTGTATATATCTGAAGAAGAGTAGCACCGGCACTAATACGTTCCCAAGCATGTTGTGGAGAGTTGATACCACCAACTCCTATAAGTGGTAGGTTTTCACCAGCTGACTCTCGAAGTAGTTTTATAACCTCTATGGCTCTTTTGTTTAGTGGAGCCCCACTCAAACCACCGACTTCATTTCCTAGAGTTAATCCAGTTTGTGAAATAACTCTATTTCCTAATCCTAATCTATCAACACTAGTATTGATAGCAATTATCCCTGCTAAACCTTCTTCGTAAGCTAGCTTTGCTAAGTCACTAATTGCATGGTCTTCTAGATCCGGTGAAATTTTTACAAGTAATGGTGGACAACTACGTAGTCGTCGTAGACGTTCGATTAAGCGTCGTAATTGTTTCGGGTCTTGTAACTTCCTTAGACCTGGGGTATTAGGAGAGCTGACATTTATGACAGCATAATCGGCCAAGGGAGCTAGTAATTCAAGAGATGCAGCATAGTCATCGGCTGCTTGCTCTAGTGAGCAGATTTTCGACTTTCCAAAGTTGATTCCAAGTACTGCAGGTCTTTGCCCTCGAGCAGAAATCTTTTGCTTTTCTAATGTACTTCGCATGATAATGGCGCCGTTATTGTTAAAACCCATGCGATTTAAAGCTGCTTGTTCCTTTGCTAGCCGGAACAAACGTGGTTTTGGATTCCCTTGCTGAGGATGCCAAGTGACGGTGCCGAGTTCTGCAAACCCAAAACCAAAATAATGCCAAATACCCGCTGCAATAGCATTCTTATCAAAACCTGCTGCTAGGCCTATAGGGTTATCAAAATTACAACCAAATAACTTTTGCGTTAATCTTGGGTCACTCCTTTGAAGTTCTTTGCCTACTTGAGCTAATAACCCGGAAAAGCCTGGCCATTGTCTATAAATGGAGACTTGTCCAAGCGTATTGAGTGCAAAGTTTGTTAGTTGTTCGGCATCAATCCCTTCATCTTCTGAAAGGATTGGCGAAAGGAATCGTTGATATACGGATTTGATTGACAGAAATTTAGACTCTGATGGATGTGCCATCTTTCACACCTCTCTCAGTTGAGTTGTATCGCAAGATTTTTTGAAAAGCTTACAGCGATCTTGTCTACTCTGTCATTGTCATGGTCACCACTATGACCTTTAACATATTCAAGGCTTACACCTGTGAGACGCTCTTTGTCTAAAGTCTCCCACAGATCTTTGTTGAGAACAGGTTTGCCTGAGGAAGTTTTCCATCCTTTTTTTTTCCATCCTATAATCCATTTCCCTAGGCCATCTATTAGATACTTGCTATCTGTTCTGATCGTTAACCTTGGGTGAAGAGGTAGATCTTTTAGTCTTCTCATTATTTCAAGAGCTGCTTGTAATTCCATTCGATTGTTGGTGGTTTGCTGTTCAAATCCACCAAATTCTTTAGTAGTGCCATCTTCAAAACGGATCAGAGCACCCCAACCTCCTGGGCCAGGATTGCCACTACAGGCACCATCCGTGGCTGCCGCTATAACCAGCCCATGATTAGTAGTCATTAGAAAAAAATAGCCGGCCATTGAGACCGGCTTGAAAATAGCCAAAAGATCGGAGTGATGAAAAAAAAATTATTTAAGAGTTACTTTTCCTCCGACCGCTTCAATAGCTTTTTTCAATGCTTCTGCATCTTCCTTGCTAGCACCTTCTTTAATTGTTTTAGGTGCAGCTTCGACCATTGCTTTTGCTTCTCCAAGACCTAGCCCTGTGGCATTACGTACTTCCTTTAAAACTTTGATCTTTGCAGCCGCATCAAAGCTTTCAAGTATTACGTCAAATTCAGTCTTTTCTTCAGCTGCTTCACCAGCAGCTGAAGCACCACCACCAGCTCCAGGAGCTGCCATTACCACACCTGCAGAAGCTGCTGCTGAAACACCAAAGGCTTCTTCGATTTGCTTGACAAGCTCAGAAGCTTCAAGCAATGAGAGGCTTTTAAGGGAATCAAGAATTTCGTCGGTTTTTTTAGACATGGTTTGAATTGATCAATTATTGAGAGAGAAAAAGGATTAAAAAGTTGGTGAAATTAATTTTCACCACTATCAGCATGCTGCTTAAGAGATCTTGCAAGACCAGAAGGAACCTCATTAATTCCAACTGCCATTTTTGTGGCTATGGAGTTTAATGCACCTGCAATTTGTGCCATTAAAACTTCTTTTGTAGGAAGGTTGGCAATTGCCTTGATTTCATCCTGCGATAAGAGCTTGCCTTCAAAAAGACCGCCTTTTGTTTTGGATTTTTTGGTTTCCTTTTGGAAAGCTTGAACTGCTTTCAAGGCACCACCTACATCGCCTTTTACAAGGACGAATGCATTGGTACCATTTAATAATGACTCCAGACTTGACCAAGAAGTATCACCATCAATTGCCTTGCGCATTAAGGTGTTTTTAGTCACCTTGCATATGCCACTGCTAGGCCCTAAGCGAGTCCGCAGATCAGACATTTCTTTGATGGTTAAACCTTGATAGTCAATGACCAGAGCCATTTCAGCTTGATCGAGGAGAGCTTTGAGCTCTTCGACAATTTGCTTTTTGCTCTCCAGCGTGCGGCCCATAGTAATTGGATCCAATCAGGGGAAAAGCTAGACATACGGGCCTAACTATCTCTTTGAAGAGACGAGGGCGCTATCGATTAATCCAAGTAAGGGAAATCGTTGCGTTTACCTCGGCAGGATTTATCTAAACTTTCGCATGAAATGCAAAAGTTTATTTAACCTGCTGTCTTTGGCCGGGCGCATGCCCGTTGGCATAAGCCAATTACATAAATAATATCAAAAAGGCTATTTATTCTTGGGAAATATCTTGTAATGCAGCGATGTCCACTTCTATCGAAGGCCCCATAGTAGAAGTTATATAAAGGGTTTTCCAGAAACGACCTTTTGCCCCACTGGGTTTGTTTCTATCAATTGTTTCTTGAAGTGTCTTGAGATTTTCCAATAGCGCGTCTGCGTTAAAGCTTGCTTTCCCAAAGCGAACATGAATAATTCCAGCTTTATCTGCCCTGAATTCAAGTTTTCCAGCTTTGAACTCTTTAATGGCTCCTACAAGGTCAGCTGTTACTGTTCCAGTTTTTGGATTTGGCATTAAACCACGAGGTCCAAGAACTCTGCCTAATTTTGCAACTTTAGGCATCATGTCTGGAGTGGCAATAAGTAGATCAAAGCCCATTTCTCCTTTACTAATGGAGTCTACTAATTCTTCTTCTCCAGCTAAATCAGCCCCAGCGGATTTGGCTTCAGCAACTTTTTCGCCCCTTGCTATAACAGCAATTCGTATTGTTTGACCAGTCCCATTAGGGAGTGTGACTGTTGTTCTAATTTGCTGATCAGTATATTTCGGATCAATTCCTAGACGTACATGGGCTTCGATAGTTTCATCGAACTTCGCGGTTGAGCTTTCTTTTACAAGATTAATAGCTTCAAGTGGTGGATATGCTCTGTCTTCAATTTTTGAAGAGAGGCTAGCCATTCTTTTTGAAATTTTAGTCATAGATACTTGGGGTACTGGCGACTAATAGGTCTCCCCCTTGATGGGTTAATTGTTCAAATTTGAATTTGATAAAACAAAGCTTAGTCCTTTACGGAAACGCCCATGTTTCGGGCTGTTCCTTCTATGACTCGCATTGCCGACTCAATGTTACTGCAATTGAGATCCGGTAATTTCGTTTTAGCGATTTCTTCAAGCTGAGCACGATTAATAGTACCTACTTGACCTTTAGCTGAATCACCAGAGCCTTTTTCAATGCCTGCAGCTTTTGTGATTAATACAGATGCAGGAGGAGTTTTTGTGATGAAAGTAAAACTTCGATCTTCAAAAACGGATATTTCAACAGGAATCACAAAGCCTGCTTTGTCTTGGGTCTTTGCGTTGTATTCCTTGCAGAACGCCATGATATTTACACCATGCTGACCTAATGCAGGGCCTACAGGGGGCGCAGGATTGGCTTTACCAGCTTGGAGTGCCAATTTGATCACAGCTACAATTTTTTTGGCCATCTTCAGGAAATTTGATTCTGAGTTAAAGGACAGGTTTTTAAGGCTTTTGCAAACTTACTTCCTTGAGGTCTATCAAGTTAATAATAGAAAAAGAAGTTTGTTAGTTTTGTTTGTTGATTTGTGAGAATTCAAGCTCAACAGGAGTTTCCCTTCCAAAGATAGATAGTAGAGCTTTTAACTTGTTTCTTTCGCCAGAGACTTCAATCACCTCTCCTTGGAAGTCTTTAAATGGTCCAGAAGTTACCAGGATCTGATCCCCTTCAGATAGATCAAGCTTAACTACTGTTTTCTTCTCTGATGTCCGTTTAAAGATCCTATTGACCTCTTCTCGACTCAATGGCCTTGGCTTGATATGGCCTCTACCTCTGCCGGTAGGGCGACGATCTTCTGCTCCTACAAAATTAATTACATTTGGAGTGCTTCTAACAGCCATCATTGTGTCTTCATCAAGGACCATACGTACAAGTACATAGCCAGGAAATACTTTTTCTTCTGTTGATTGTCTGGATCCGTCTTTCTTTAATTTGACTGCAGGAGTTTGAGGAATCTCAATTTCCAGGATTCGATTGCTTACTCCTAGAGTCACCGCTCTTTGCTCAAGGGTCGCTTTGACTTTTTTTTCACAACTAGAAGCCACTTGAACTGCATACCAACGAGCAATGGTGGTTTTAGCGAGAATAGTGCCTTCCTCCCCACTGTTTTGAGAAGTCAAGTCAAGTAATTGTGATGACTCTTGGGGTGTGGAATCAAGCTCTGTCACTGTTGAAATAGATCGGTAAAGGAGATTTGTAGGGGGTGTTGAAAATTACTGTTTCAACGGAAAATATGTGATGCACCCCAACCATAAAAACGACTGACAGCTGCAATTGCTGCTGCAGATAGGGTGACCATTAATATTACAGCTATTGATTCACTAAATAGCTGTTGGCGAGTTGGCCAAACAACTAGTTTTAGTTCATCAATAGTTGAGCCAAGAAAACCTTTTTTCGGTGAAGGGTCTTCTTCATTGGGAGGTGAAACGGAATCTGAGGACTCGTTAGAAGATGAGCTTGTCACTTTTGGGTTTTAGGTTGAAGATTGTGCAACAGCACTGACCTTCAAATTCTTTATAGTTATTAGATTAATCGATAATCACTCTTTTAGTTCTCTCCAATAAATTCTAATGATTCAGATTTATCTGAAGAAACTTTTATTCTCACCGCATTTGCCCCAAAAAATTTATCTTCTAATAATTGGTTTGCAAGAGGGTTCTCTATGCGCCTTCTGATGATGCGTCTTAAAGGTCTTGCGCCATATTCAGGCTCATAACCTTCCTTTGCAAGCGCTTCAATAGTTGAACTATCTACACGCAGCTCTAAGCCTTGCTCAGCTAGTAATTCTCTCAGCTCAGTTAGCTGTAATCTCACAATGCGTTGGAGATGATCTATAGAAAGTGGCTTGAAACAGATTATTTCATCTATACGATTGAGAAACTCTGGTCGGAACTGCTGCCTTAATGCTTGATCAATACTTTTGGTTAATTTCTCATTGCTAAGAGTAGTTTCATTTATCTCTGCAGATAAGGAGTTAGCGTTTTCTAGAATTGTGCGACTTGCAAGATTACTTGTCATAACAACAACTGTGTGACGAAAATCTACTGTTCTCCCTTGAGAGTCTGTAAGACGTCCATCATCCAAAACTTGAAGAAGAATATTGAATACATCTGGGTGACCTTTTTCTATTTCGTCTAAAAGTAGTACTGAATATGGCCGCCGTCTTACTGCCTCAGTGAGCTGACCTCCTTCTTCATAGCCTACATATCCTGGTGGCGCTCCAAGCAATCTTGCAACTGCATTTCTTTCCATAAATTCACTCATATCCAATCTGATTAAGGCCTCCTCTTCATCAAACAGTGAAGCAGCAAGGGCTTTTGCAAGCTCTGTTTTTCCTACGCCTGTTGGCCCTAAGAAAAGAAACGATCCAATTGGTCTATAACTATCTTTCATCCCAGCTCTTGCTCGTTTTATAGCCTCTGCAACTGCTTTGACTGCTTCAGATTGACCAATTACTTTATTTCCTAGATCTGTTTCTAAATTTAAAAGCTTTTGTTTTTCACCAGCCATAACTTTATTGACAGGTATCCCAGTCCATCTAGAAACAACATCAGCTATATCTTCAGGCTCTACTTGGTCTCTTATTAAAGATGTTCCATCACTTTTGAATCTCTCAATCGAAGCTTTTAAGTCATTAATTGCTTCATGTAAATAGTGAAGTTCATCATATTTCAACCTGGCTACTGTTTCTAAATCTCCTTTCTCTTCTGCGTCTTCTATTGAATTGCAAATAATATTTTCTTGATTGACTAACTCACTAAGTTCTTTAGCCATTAGTTTTTCATTTTCCCATTGAGCAGAGATTTTTTTGGACTCTTGAATTATAAGATCACGTTTCGATTTTATTCTAATTACTTCTGTTTCTAATGAATTTTCTTCGGCTTTAATTAAATCGACGCTTAACTTATGAAGGCTTGATTCTAATTCTTCTAAAGCTAATGGTTTTGAGGTTGCTTCCATCTTTAGCTGAGCAGAAGCTTCATCAATTAGATCAATTGCTTTATCTGGAAGGCAGCGATCACCAATATATCTATCTGCTAATCGATTGGCAGCAATTAATGCTTCATCACTAATTTTGACTCCATGATGTAATTCATAGCGCTCTTTAAGTCCTCTTAGAATATCTACGCTTACTTCAAGATTTGGTTCTTTGATTGGGACTTGTTGAAATCTTCGATTAAGAGCCTGGTCTTTCTCTATTGTGCGTTGAAAGCTTTCAGGGGTAGTAGCACCAATACAACGTAGATCACCGCTTGCAAGAACAGGCTTTAGTAAGCTTCCTGCATCTGCGCTAGAGCGATCTGTACTTAAAACTGTATGTAATTCGTCAATAAATAAGATGACCCCCGCATCAGGGTTGCTAGCTCTAGCTAATACCGATCTTAATCGCTCTTCAAATTGACCACGAAACTTTGTACCTGCAATTAAAGCCCCTATATCTAACGAAATTAGCTTTAGACCCTTTAAAGAATCTGGTACTTCGTTACAAATTATTTTTTGGGCTAATAATTCAGCAATGGCTGTTTTGCCAACTCCTGGAGCACCAATTAACACAGGATTATTTTTACCTCTTCGAGATAAGACTTTGATGACTAATTGAATTTCTTCATTTCTGCCGATTACAGGGTCTAGTTTGCCGTTCATGGCTGCTAGGGTTAAATCTTTTCCAAATTCCTTCAGTGGATTTATTTCTTCATTAATATTTGAACCATTTTTTAATTGAATTTGGGCTGTCTGGGTTTTTTGGATAGAAGATTCTTGATCAAAAATTTTAGAGTTTTCTTCCTTATCATTAATGGTTGTCTGATAAGGAATTGATTCTTTTATAAGAATTGATTCTTCGGATCTGCTGCGTTTTTTATTTATTGGTTTTGGTAATCGCCTTAACTCGCTTTCTAGAATCTCACTTGGGAGTCCGAGTTCTGTGAATAGCTTCGTCCCGATGCGCTTATCTCTACCTAGGGCAATTAGAATATGTGAGATCTCAATTAAACGAGATCCCCACCTTGCTCTGAAATTTTCAGCTGTGTCTAGTAACTCCTCCAGATCTTCACCTATAAAAATTCTGTTTGAACTAGATGCTGGCAAGTTTGCAAGAAATTCTTCCACTTCATCAAGTAGTTCGGCATTATTTATTGGCAGTGGATCTACAATATTTTTGTAATTAGAATCAGTAAATAGCACTTGAAGAAGATGCTCAACATCTAGATATTCATGTCTCCATCTACGAGCTTCATGCTCACTTCCTATTAATAGCTCCCATGCAGAATTGCTAAAGAGATCAGGGTTAGTTGTAAGACTTTTTTTCATTGTTGTAATTTCAGGGATTTTAAAAAATATTTAGTCATTATTTGAGGGTTCTCGATGAGAGATCTATTAATTCAATTTTGTACCCATCAGGATCTTCCACAAAAGCAATAATAGTTTTTCCGTGTTTCATTGGACCTGGCTCTCTAACAATATTTCCACCATTTTTTTTGATCAACTCACAAGTTTCAAAGATATTTTTGACTCCCAAAGCAATGTGGCCATACGCATTGCCAAGTTCATAGTGGTCAACATCCCAGTTATGAGTCAATTCTAAAACCGTATTATTTTCTTCTGGTCCATAACCCACAAAAGCCAGAGTGAAACGACCTGATGGATATTCTTTTTGTCTCAGTAGATTCATGCCTAAGATTGTGGTGTAAAACCAAAGTGATTTTTCAAGATCACCGACCCGAAGCATCGTATGGAGCATTCTCATGTTGGGTGATATGTTTTTAAGGAAGTTATCTTTATTTTGCTTGGTAACTGAGTTTCTTAAAGGCTTTGCTATTACACAAAGTACTAAAAACTACAAAGGCAATGCTACCAGCAACTCATAAGATCTAAACAACATTTCTTACCAACGTGATTGATTCTCTAGATCTAGTTATTGATACTGTTTTAGCTAGAGAGGTTCTTGACTCTAGAGGGAACCCAACTGTAGAGGCAGAAGTTTTACTTGAGGGAGGAGCTATTGGACGAGCAATCGTCCCAAGTGGAGCCAGTACAGGAGCCTATGAAGCACACGAGTTGAGGGATGCAGGAGATAGGTATTTTGGTAAAGGTGTGCTGAAAGTGGTTGAGAATATTGAGGAGAGGATTGCTCCTACTATTTGCGGTTTGTCAGCGTCAGATCAGGCAACAATTGATGGAGTAATGAGTGAATTGGATGGAACGGAAAATAAATCTAAACTAGGTGCGAATGCGATTTTGGCGGTAAGTATTGCTACTGCGAGATCCGCTGCCAATGGATATGGGATGCCACTTTATAGGTATTTGGGTGGCCCTATGGCTTCACTATTGCCCGTGCCATTGATGAACGTGATTAATGGTGGTGCTCATGCTGCTAATAATCTTGACTTTCAAGAATTTATGCTTGTTCCTCATGGAGCAAATACTTTTAGGGAGGCTCTTCGCATGGGAGCAGAAGTCTTTCATACTCTTAAGCAACTTCTTTCTGAAAAAGGTTTATCTACTGCTGTTGGAGATGAAGGTGGTTTCGCACCAAATTTGCAAAGCAATCAGGCGGCAGGAGATTTGCTTGTCAAATCAATAGAGAAGGCAGGGTTTATTCCAGGAGAACAAATTTCTTTAGCTTTAGATGTTGCTAGTACAGAGTTTTTCAAGGATGGAGCTTATTTCTTTGGAGGTAGAAATTATTCGACCGAAGGAATGATTGAGGAGTTAGTTAAATTGGTTAATGCTTATCCAATAGTATCGATTGAAGATGGGCTCGCAGAAGATGATTGGGAAGGTTGGGGATTATTAACTAAAGAATTAGGTGAAAAGGTCCAACTGGTTGGCGATGATTTGTTTGTTACAAATACCAGTAGATTGCAACGAGGGATAAATCAGAAAGTGGCCAACTCAATCTTGATTAAAGTTAATCAGATAGGTTCTCTAACAGAGACTTTGCAGGCGATAGATCTTGCTAATCGTTCAGGATATACATCAGTAATTAGTCATAGGAGTGGAGAGACTGAAGATACGACTATTGCTGACCTTTCTGTAGCCACTAGAGCCGGTCAAATAAAAACTGGGTCATTAAGTAGGAGTGAAAGAGTAGCAAAATATAATCAACTACTTCGAATTGAAGATGAATTGGGATCAGAGGCTACTTATGCAGGGTCTAATGATTTAGGACCTCTTTGCGGCAAAAAGTGATAAGGATATTTCTATTGGGATAACTATTTATTGCTGTCTTGTATCCTTTCAAGTCTTTCATCCCGTCTCATTTTTAGTTGCAGTTTTATCCATCCCATAGACACTGGAACTGCCCCTAATATTGGAATAATTGCAAAGCTAGGTTGATTGCTTGAGCCTAGTAAGGCTGCGGCAATACCAAGGCAACCAATTAAAATCGATTGTCCCATTGATTGTTGAGCATTGATCATTCGGCGCAGTTGTCTATCTGATTCGCCAAGCCTGATTTGTAATTGAAGATCACCTTGCTCAAGCCTTTCTAGACTTTCATCTAAACGTTTAGGAAGTCCAACTGCTTTACTACCTAACTCTCCCATTTGGCGACCTATCTCATTGATTAAATCATTTGGATTTGAATTAGTTGAGCTCATAAGTGAAATTAAGTATGGCTTTGTTATTGAAATTAAATTAAAGCTAGGATCAAGAGTTCTTCCTACCCCTTCAAAGGTTGAGAGAGCTCTCATAACAAAAATTAACTCAACAGGAAGTCTGAAAGGTTTGCCATAAACCAATTCATACAAATCTCCAGACAGTTTGTCCATAATATTTGCTGAGAATGGAGGAGTTAGCATTTCTTGGAGCATTACTCTGACTAACCTTCTTACAGGGCCAGCATCTATCCCTTTAGCAATTAAGCCAGCTTCTTGTAATTGCTCAACTAATGCTGATGCATCTTTAATTGCAGCCAAGCGAACCATTTCACCAAGCCTTTCTCTCAAGCGTTGAGAAATAGTCCCCATCATTCCAAAGTCATAATAAATAAGAGATCCATCAGCACTAACTGCAAGATTTCCAGGGTGTGGATCTGCATGAAAAAAACCAAATTCAATAAGTTGTTTTAAATAACTGGAAGCCCCTATTTCAGCAATTTTGGAAGGATTGATTCCTTGTTGAGCGAGTGCTTTTTGATCATTGATTTTTATACCTGGTAAATAGTCCAGACAAATGACTTTTTTTGTTGTTAGTTCCCAAACCACACCAGGTATTTGAATTGCGGGATCTTCTAGAAATTGCTGCCGAAACCTTGCTGCAAATTCAGCCTCTATTTGAAAGTCCAATTCCCGGAGCAATACTCTTTGACATTCTTTTGCCATGCCTATCCAATCTCTTCCTTCGCTCCAAGATTTGTTTTTTTGAAATAATGAAGCCACCTCTTGCATTATCTCAAGGTCTAGGCGAAAAAAAGTTTCTAATCCTGGACGTTGAATCTTGAATACAACCTGTCTTCCACTTTTAAGACATCCTCTATGTACTTGTGCTAAGGAAGCTGCTCCTAGAGGGGTTTGTTGGATATCTATGATTTCTTTGCAACGAGGGCCTAATTCCTTCTCAAGTATTTCTTGAGCTTTTACAAAGTCAAATGGCGGAACTTTGTCTTGGAGTGAAGCTAGTTCAACTATCCAACCTTTTGGTAATACATCTGGACGGGCTGAAAGCAGTTGGCCAAGTTTAATAAATGCAGATCCAAGATGAAGGAGTTCTTGGGTCAGCCACTTAGCTCTAAGGGTTTGTCTTCTATCTTTCTTTCTTTTGTTATAACCACCTAGATAAGTCCACCCTTGGTTGTCCCACCAAAGAAATGTCATTAAAGCTAGAACAGATCGCCATATTTTCACTGCACGCAAATTTCTGCGAAAAGATTGCAGTAATTTTTTTAGATACCTCAAATTTTGTCCTCGAGCTCTCTTGTGAGTTCAGAGACCTTGACTCTAATTAGATCAATTTTTGCTTTTGTACTATTAGGTTCTTTATCTTTGGCATCAGATTCTTGGCTGACATCTTTACCATTGGAATCAGTATCTAATCGATTTGCTTCAGTAATAATTTCATCTTTTAAAATTTGCCATTCTTCTTTTAGCCGCTCAGGTCCCTCTTGAGCAATAACTGCAAGTTCAGCAGCGGCATTGACAATTTTGCTCCCTATTCGAACAGTCAGGCGATTAAGGGTTGCTTTTAGTAGGTTCTCGGATGAACTCATGGCTTAATTCATCAAACTAGACTTTATAAGATTGCATTCGATTATGGATCTGGGAGTGATTTGAATAGTTTTTGGAATATTCTTTTCTCCTTTTCTAAATTTGATTCAATATTAGGAGCTTCATCTTTAAGAAATGAAGTCGGATGTTTTCTTGTTAGCTTTTCTGAAGACCCGTTGATTTCTTCAGTCGCGGATAAGGGTGTAGATACTTTGTCTTTTGACTCAAGGTTTTTCGAATCTAATAGCAGAGTTTTTTGAGTGGCTTTCAGATTTGTTTTGTTTGAAGAGTTTTTTATGACGATATCTTTTTCAAGACTCTGAGTAGGGCCGTTCTGTTTAATGTGGATTCCTTGATAAGACTCTTCTAAGTCTTCCTGCGGAATCATTTTTTTAAGCAATAGTCTATTTTTGCTTTCCAGTAATTGGTTTCTATGAACAAATGCTTGGTTAGTAATTTTGTATCCAGTAGCCAATAAGCTTCCTATAAATAGTGGAATCAGCCAAAATTGTGAAAGTTTTCTCAGGTTTTCTTTCCTTTCCATATTTATGATTTGAAGGAGGATGAGTTAAATGAGTTCTCGCGCACTTTCGCTTTTGGGAGGTCTTGCTTTTATCAGTTTTTACCAATTCTATTTAAAAGGCTCTCTATTTCTACAATGCGATCCATAATCATTCAATAGATCACAGCTCTCGAATGATTAGCTTGATGATGTTCTTTCTCAGCATCACAAGCTTTATATTCTGCTAATAACAGAAGTTAAACCCTCAACGGAGACAAAGCTATTTTGGAAACTATTGAAACTGATGTAGTAATAGTTGGGGGTGGGCCTGCAGGATGTAGCTGTGCTCTATATACCTCTCGCGCTGATTTGAAAACAGTAATACTAGACAAGAATCCTTCTGTAGGTGCTTTGGCAATTACCCATCAAATAGCTAATTATCCAGGAGTTCCTACAGATATCAGTGGAGATGATTTATTAACTTTGATGCGTGATCAGGCAATTCAATATGGGACTGATTATCGAAGGGCACAAGTATTTGGAGTTGATGTTAATGGAGAATGGAAAACAGTTTTTACTCCTGAAGGTACTTTTAAAGCCAAAGCACTTGTACTGGCAAGCGGTGCTATGGGTAGACCGGCTTCTTTTAAAGGAGAGGCAGATTTCTTGGGAAGGGGTGTAAGTTATTGTGCAACCTGCGATGGGGCTTTTTATAAAGGACGAGAGGTTGCAGTAGTTGGTACTAACAAGGAGGCTATAGAAGAAGCAAATGTTCTGACTAAGTTTGCTTCAACGGTTCATTGGATAACCTCTAGTGACCCTAAAGACGATGATATGCATGCCCAAGATTTAATGAACCAGCCCAATGTGAAGCATTGGAGTCGCACAAGATTAATGCAAATTGAAGGTGATGATGGTGGTGTGACAGGTGTGCTTGTTAAAAATCGTTCTCAGGAAAGCAATCAATCTTTGACTCTAGAAGGTGTTTTTGTATATATGAGTGGTTCAAAGCCAATTACCGATTTCCTTGGGGATCAAATTGCATTAAATGAAAATGGAGGTGTAGTTGTCGATGATTTTATGTCCACCACTTCTGAAGGTGTTTGGGCTATAGGCGATATACGAAATACACCTTTTAAGCAAGCTGTTGTAGCAGCTTCGGATGGCTGTATTGCGGCAATGGCTATTGATAGATATTTAAATAGCAGAAAATCAATTAGAGTTGATTGGGTTCATTCTTAATATTGAACTCATTAAATTCCATCAAAACCTAAAGCTCAGTTGCTTCTGATACATAAGCAACTCCTCCATAATAACTAAGTATAGACCTTATATTTTCCCTTACTTTATCTATAGTCTCCAATTCGCAAAAGACTATTACGTGGGCATTTGCGCCAAGACCAGTAAATTCCATATCTTCTGAAACAACCGTTTGAGGACCTTTACCTGTTGCATGTTTTAAGACGGTATACCCAGGTACCTCTGCAGCTTCGAGAGCAGTAAGTATTGCATCTAGCTCTCTTTCTCCAAAAATGAGATCCAGTCGTTTCATTTATTTATCCAATAGAAGGAATGAGTTTGTTTACCAGACCCATATATAGAGGTATTCCAATTACAATATTAAAAGGGAAAGTTAACCCTAGGGTGGTTGAAATGTAATAGCTTGATTTAGCTTCAGGCACCGTCATTCTCATTGCAGCTGGAACTGCAAGATATGAAGCACTGGCACATAGAATTGCAAATAAGAGTGAATTACCAGGACCTAGTAATAATGCTTTTGCAACAAAAATTCCTAAACATGCATTCAAAAGAGGAATCAGTACCGCAAAAATAATTAGGAATGACCCTGCTTTCTTAAGACTAGGCAGTCTCTGAGCAGCAACTATTCCCATATCCAATAGAAAGAAACATTCCGCTCCATAAAACAACTTGCCAGTAAAAGGTTGCATTTTATCGACTCCAACTGGATTATGAGCAGCAGTGAGGAATCCAATAACTAGACTACCCAAAAGTAAATAGACTGATCCATTTAGCATTGATTCATGCAAAATAGACCTCCATTTCATTTCTTGTATATTTGGCCGATTTTTTGGAGCGCCTAGCTTTACAAGTAAAAGACCAACAATTATTGCGGGCGATTCCATTAATGCTAAAGCCGCAACCATAAAGCCATCAAATGGTATGTTTTGACTCTCTAAAAAACTTTCTGCTGTTATGAAAGTTACTGCACTTATCGATCCATAGGCAGCTGCAATTGCTGCTGAATTAAAAACATCAAGCTTTAATCGCAAAATTACAAAACATACTAGTGGTATAAGTAAAGACATTAATATCGCTGCAATAAGTGTTGGAAAAACTTGACCTCCAAAACCACTCTTTTCAAGCGCTAGTCCCCCTTTAAAACCAATTGCTAGTAGAAGATATAGAGAAAAAAGTTTGGGTAAAGGTGCAGGTATTTCCAGATCAGAACGTACTACTACAGCTACAATTCCTAAAAAGAAAAATAGTACTGGAGGTGTTAATACATTTTGAAGAATCAGATTGGTTTCCATAATTTTCTTATCTCCTTAAGTGAGTTATTGGTTTTGCATAGGCTTAATGATTTTTCAGTATTGATTGTATTAATTTTTGATTAAACTGACAGCAGCTTCTAAAGCTTCTTTTCTCGTTGAGACTACTCCTTCGACTCCAAATTTGGATAGTCTTTCTTGTACTTTGCCACTTGCTCCAGCTACATAAGCTTTTCTAGAATTAATTTTTGCTTCTTGAATCATATCCTCTATAGCTAAGGTTGCAGTCACACCAAGTCGAGGCACATCCGTGATATCTAAGATTAAGACTTTATAGTTTCTGACAAGCATCATTCGCTCAGTAATTCCTTTTGCAGCACCAAAACTCAAAGGACCTTTGAGCCTAAAAAGCATTACCTCGCCTGAGCAACTCTCTAGTAATGATTGCTCATCGGCTGGCAATGATGGTAGATCGTCATCACTTCCTTGAAGAGGGTTATCTGCTTCCATTCCCTCTAATTGTGTTTGAGTAATTGAGTCAATTGTGAGCATATTTGCTATAAAAACACCAACTAAAACAGCCCATATTAGATCCCAAAAGACAGTCATTAATAAGACGCCATACATAACAGTGGCTGTCTTAAGTGAAAGACGATGAGCTCTGCGTAAAAATCCCCAATCGATAATATCTAGGCCAACCTTTATAAGAATGCCTGCAAGAAGTGCAGTAGGGATTTGCTCAGCAAGCGGCCCAGCACCAACTAAAACTATTAATAGGACTATTGAATGGACCATTCCAGATAAAGGAGTAGACCCGCCGGACTTGACATTTATGACTGTTCGCATCGTTGCGCCTGCTCCTGGCAGACCAGAAAACAATCCAGCTACTGCATTACCTATTCCTTGACCAATTAGTTCCCTATCAGAGTTATGTCTGGTTTGTGAAATATTGTCCGCTACGAGCGATGTTAGTAGAGAATCAATTGCACCTAATACAGCAAGTACCAGTCCTGCTTTTAAGATTATTGGAAGGTATTGATTAAAACTTGGAAGGCTAAGAGATGGTACCCCTCTTGGTATTTCCCCTATACGATCTAAACCACTATCTCCAAAAAGAATAATAGAAATAGGAGTGACTATTAGTAAAGCCATAAGAGGGGATGGGACCCATTGACTAACTTTACGGGGGGTTAAAAACACTATTCCAAGAGTCATTATTGCAACCCCTATTGCTGCACCATTTGGTTCAAAATTTGATGCAACTGTTGTTAAAGATTCAACGACGCCTCCTCTT
Organism: Prochlorococcus marinus str. MIT 9211; assembly: GCF_000018585.1. Lineage (NCBI taxonomy): Bacteria > Bacillati > Cyanobacteriota > Cyanophyceae > Synechococcales > Prochlorococcaceae > Prochlorococcus > Prochlorococcus marinus. Next base: position 225,889 of record NC_009976.1, read on the forward strand.
GTACTAATTCCAAGTAGGGGTCCAATTTGTAATGCAATAATAATTACACCAATACCAGACATAAAACCTGAAACAACCGAGTAGGGAACAAGAGTTATGTATTTCCCAAGCTTTAAAACACCAAATAAAACTTGAAATAAACCGCCAATAACTACTGCAGCCATTACGAGCGGCAGAATTTGTTGAGCAGATAGATCCCTAGGAACACCTACAGCAGCCAGGCTAGCGACTACTCCTGCCACAGTGACACTCATTGGTCCAGTAGGTCCACTTACTTGAGCAGGGGTACCGCCGAATAAAGCTGCCAAAAAACCAACTACAACAGCACCATATAAGCCATATATTGCCCCTCCAGGGCCTAGGGCTGCATTACCAAAGGCAAGTGCAAGTGGTAATGCAACTACAGCAGCTGTGAGGCCACCTAATATGTCACCTCTAATATTCTTTAGATGAAAACCATTAATTAGGGTCACTGTGGAAAAACTCCATTTAGGATCCAAGTTGAACCAGATTAGATCGTTGACCGTACTTTCGTACGGAGTTCCCTCCATTTGGAGTGACCCAACAATCAGACTGAGCTGGGAAACTTAATAGAGAAGGGCCTTCCAGGTCAAATCAAATATTTAATATGACAAAAGGGGGATTTCGAGATTATTTTAATTTGCTTGGTATTGAGCGAAATGCCAAAACCAGTGAAATCAAGGCTGCTTTTAGAAATCTTGCTAGGAAGTATCACCCTGACGTGAATCCTGGAGATAAGAATGCAGAAGCAAAATTTAAGGAAATAAATGAGGCTTATGCAGTGCTCTCTGACGCTAAGAAAAGAAAACTTTATGAGGAGTATTTACAAAATTGGAAAAAATCTTCAGATATGAGTTCCAAAGGCTCTGGATTCCACGCTGATTTTGAATGGCATGGCAATTTTGATGATTTTATAAATGATCTTTTAGAAAGATTAGGAGGTTTTCAAGCAAGTAATGGGTTCCCACGAAGATCACCCTTGTACAGAACTGGCGCTAATACTCCTGTCAATTTAGATGCTGAAATAAATATGCAAATCACTTTTCTCGAGGCTTTTAGAGGGACAGATCGCAGGCTTAAAGTTAATGATGAGCGAGTTCAGATAAGGATTCCTAGGGGTGTTTGTACAGGAACAAAACTTAGAGTTAAAGGCAAAGGGAATTTTCAACCAGGAATGGGGAGACGAGGCGATTTGATTATTACTTTGAAAGTTGCACAGCATCCGATTTGGAAACTAGAGCACAATCAACTTGTTGCAGATTTACCTCTTGCTTTAGATGAACTTTTGTTAGGAGGAACAGTTATAGTAATGACTCCCGATGGACAAGCTCAAATATTTATACCGCCAGGTACCTTGCCAGGTAAAACTTTGAAACTGAAAGGTAAGGGGTGGCCAGTGAAAAATGATCGAGGGGATTTGTTGCTTACTATTAAAATGGAACTGCCTGAACAATGGAGTCCTAAGGAGCTTGAGCTTTTTAATGAACTCAAGGAACAGCGGACTACTAACCCACGTAAGGATTGGTTGAGGTTGGCACGCTTATAGCGTTGCCCATATACGATCCTTATTATCACGTCTTCTGAGTATGGAGTTAACTTATCGTCCTCGACGTCTGCGTAGAACAGCTTCGTTAAGAAGCTTGGTTAGGGAAAATATTTTAACTGCATCTGATTTTATCTACCCTCTATTTATTCATGAAGGTCAAGATGTTCAGCCAATTGGTGCGATGCCAGGAGCCAATCGTTGGAGTTTAGATGCTCTTGTTGGCGAGGTAGAAAGGGCTTGGGAACTAGGTGTTAAATGTGTAGTGCTTTTCCCAAAAGTGTCTGAAGAACTTAAATCTGAGGATGGCGCTGAGTGTTTTAATGCAAATGGCTTAATCCCCAAAGCGATTAGCCGTTTAAAGCAAGAGCTTCCTGAGATGACGATAATGACTGATGTTGCACTGGATCCATATTCAAGTGATGGCCACGATGGGATCGTTAGTTCTGATGGAGTTGTATTAAATGATGAAACTGTTGATAGTCTTTGCAAGCAAGCAATTGTACAGGCTCAAGCAGGTGCTGATCTAATTGGTCCCAGCGATATGATGGATGGCCGTGTTGGTGCTATTCGTGAATCTTTAGATGATGAGGGTTTTGAGCATGTAGGAATTATTAGTTATACGGCTAAATATTCTTCCGCTTATTACGGGCCTTTTCGTGAGGCATTAGATTCGGCCCCAAAGGTAATTAATAAAAAACCTATTCCTAAAAATAAAAATAGTTATCAAATGGATCCTGCTAACTCACGTGAAGCAATTACAGAAGCTCAACTTGATGAGCAAGAAGGGGCTGATATTTTGATGGTGAAGCCAGGCTTAGCGTATCTGGACATTATCTATCGTTTACGACAAGAATCTGAATTGCCAATTGCTGCTTACAACGTTAGTGGAGAGTATGCAATGGTTAAGGCTGCTGCGGAAAAATCATGGATAGATGAGAAATCGGTAGTTCTTGAAACGCTATTGAGTTTTAAAAGAGCAGGTGCAGACTTAATACTTACTTATCATGCATGTGATGCTGCACATTGGTTGAGAGATGGATTATTTGACTAATCAGAGTAGTAGATTCCCTATCGGTTATCGCCTAACCAGTCTCAATAACTACTAAAGAATGATGACTACAAATGTTCAAAGACTTGGTCACATAGCTATAAGAGTTGAAAATGTGGATCGTGCAAAAAAATTTTATAGTAATCTAGGGATGAAACTGGTGTGGGATGATCCTGATTGGTGTTATTTAGAAGCAGGACCTGGCAAAGATGGACTTGCTTTATTGGGACCCGGCTATAAAGCTGCAGGCCCACACTTTGCATTTCATTTTACGGATAAACAGGAAGTAAAAGTTGCTCATACTCAATTAAAGGAATCGGGAGTAGAGGTTGGCCCTCTTCATGATCACCGGGATGGAACAGCTTCGTTTTACTTGAAAGACCCTGAGGGAAACTGGTTGGAAATGCTTTATTTGCCCCCTGAAGGGATTCCCTCTAATCAGACGAGTTAATGGTTTGAATGGATGATTTGTTAAACAATTCCGTATTGCGAAGCTCAGCCACCGCTTTCGAAGAAACATTGGAGTTATTGGATTGGCGAATACTGTGTAATCATCTCTCAACCTTTGCACCGACTGCGAAAGGTAAGCGTGAGTGCAAGAATATTGAGATTCCACAAGATATTGAAACAACAAGAAAAAGATTATCTGAAACTCTAGAAATCGGTACTTTAGATAAAAATCTTGAAGCGGGCATAAGTTTTCAAGGCGTCAATGAATTGGATGGTGTGATTTTGCATTGTTCAAAGGGTGGAATTGCATCCGGGGAGGAATTGTTAAGCATTGCTGAGACCCTTAGAGCGGTGAGACGCCTAAAAAAAATTTTCGAGGATCCAGTATCTCGCCCTTATACAACCTCTTTATTCATTGATCTTGCCACTCACCATGAACTTGAAAAAGTTCTTTTGTTTGGGATAGAAGAAGGAGGTAGAGTCGCAGATAGAGCAAGCAATCAACTCTCTCAGCTTCGTCGTCATTTGCAGGATTTACGGATAGGAAGAAGGAGTATTCTGCAGGATCTGATCAGAAGGAATGGTTCAATCCTTCAAGATACTGTTATCGCAGAAAGATATGGGAGACCTGTAATAGCAATGAAAGTCGGTTCCGTAGATCAAGTTCCTGGTGTTGTTCATGACAGCTCATCTTCTGGGAATACAATTTTTCTGGAACCACAAATAGTTATCTCTCTTGGCAATCAAATCGTTGAAATTCAAACTAAGATTTCCAAAGAGGAAGAACGTCTCCTTTCCATATGGAGTCAATTAGTCGCTAAGAATATTAATTCATTGAATCATCTGTCTAGTGTGCTTTTGCAATTGGAACTTGGCTTGGCACGAGCTCGGTATGGCGATTGGCTAGGAGGTGTGCTCCCTGTAATAACAACTAAAGAGGACGATCCTTTCCTGATTAAAGATTTCTCCCATCCATTATTGCTTTGGAAAAACAAAAAACTTGGTGGTCACAAAGTCATTCCAATAACTTTCGATGTCTCCAAAGGACTAAAGGTAGTAGCTATTACTGGTCCCAATACAGGCGGGAAAACAATTGCTCTGAAAAGCTTTGGCTTGGCAGTTTTAATGGCAAGGTGTGGCATGCTTTTGCCATGTTCCTCGGAACCTACTTTACCTTGGTGCAATCAGGTCTTAGCCGATATAGGAGATGAACAATCTCTTGAGCAAAACCTTTCAACATTTAGTGGACATATTGCTCGCATAGTTCGAATACTTGATGTAATTGCTCAATCTCCTGGACCAACGGTAGTTCTATTGGATGAGGTTGGTGCAGGCACTGATCCCACTGAAGGGAGTGCTATAGCTATTTCTCTATTACGAGCATTGGCCGATAGCGCAAGACTAACAATCGCAACAACTCACCTTGGAGAATTGAAAGCATTGAAATATAGCGATTCTCGCTTTGAGAATGCTTCGGTCGCCTTCGATAGTGAAACTATTCGGCCTACCTATCATTTGTTATGGGGAATTCCTGGCAGGAGCAATGCTGTTGCGATTGCTATTCGATTAGGGCTTGATTCTCAAATCACAGAAACAGCAAAAAAATTAATTGGACCCAAAGGATTGCAAGATGTTAATCAAGTGATCCTTGGACTCGAAGAACAGAGAGAGAGACAGCAGAAAGCTGCAGAAGACGCGGCAGCCCTTTTGGCTAGAACCGAATTGCTTTATGAAGAATTGCTTGCTAGATGGGAACAGCAACAAGAAACCAATAGAAAATGGCAGGAAGTTGGTAGATATAAATTAGGTACGTCTATACGTGAAGGTCAAAGAGAAGTTAGGAATTTAATCCGTCGTTTACGTGCAGAAGGAGCAGATGGAGATATAGCAAGAAAAGCAGGGCAACGTTTAAAGCAGATTGAATTTGACTCGCGTCCACAAGTTTCAAGAAGGAATGATTTTAATTGGAGACCAAAAATCGGAGATCGTGTGAGACTTATAGCTCTTGGCAAGTCTGGAGAGATAATCTCCATTTCTGAAGATGGTTGCCATTTAACTGTTCTTTGTGGGATTTTTCGTAGCACTGTTGATTTGTCTAGTATAGAAAGTCTTGATGGTCGCAAACCAAGTATTCCTAAGTCGTCGGTGAAAGTGACGACTCCTCGAACTATGGGAAGCTTTTCAACAGTGCGGACCGATCGAAATACTTTGGATGTAAGAGGTTTAAGAGTTCATGAAGCTGAAGCAGTAGTTGAAGAAAGTTTGCGCAATGCTATTGGGAAGGTCTGGGTAATTCATGGCATTGGAACTGGAAAATTAAAAAGGGGCTTACGTCAATGGCTTGAGACTCTCCCCTATGTGGAGCGAGTCGTAGATGCAGAGCAAAATGATGGCGGATCAGGTTGCAGTGTGATTTGGTTGCGATAGATAATTGTGGACAAAAGATAATCAGTTCAAGCTTTATTTATTTAGAAAGAGTTATTGTAAAAATGAATACTTGATGGCTTGATGTGCAGTTTATTGATCAGGCATGTATCTCAGTAAAAGCAGGACGTGGTGGTGATGGGATCGTTGCTTTTAGAAGAGAGAAGTATGTACCTGCAGGAGGACCATCTGGAGGAGATGGTGGAAAAGGTGGAGAGATTGTGCTTCAAGCTGATTCAAATCTCCAGACGTTGTTGGACTTCAAGTTTAAGAAGTTCATCGTTGCTCAGGATGGACGAAGAGGAGGCCCTAATAAATGTTCTGGTGCATCTGGGAAAGACCTTGTTTTGAAGGTTCCTTGTGGTACTCAAGTTAGACATCAAACTACAGGGATAATTCTTGGTGATTTAAAACACCATGGAGAAATTCTTGTTGTTGCTTATGGAGGGAAAGGTGGCTTAGGTAATGCTCATTATTTAAGTAATAGCAATAGAGCACCGGAAAAATGCACTGAAGGGAAAGAAGGGGAGCAGTGGTTATTACATTTGGAATTAAAATTATTAGCAGAAGTTGGCATTATTGGTTTGCCTAATGCCGGGAAAAGTACCTTGATGTCAGTAGTTTCTTCGGCAAGACCAAAAATTGCTGATTATCCTTTTACTACTCTGATTCCAAATCTTGGTGTTGTTAGGAAGCCAACTGGAGATGGAACTGTTTTTGCTGATATTCCAGGCTTAATTGAAGGAGCAGCTGCAGGGGTGGGCCTAGGTCATGAGTTTTTAAGACATATTGAAAGAACTCGGCTTTTAATTCATTTAGTAGATGCAGCTGCAGCACGTCCAATAGAAGACATAGCGATCATTGAGAAAGAACTATTTGCCTATGGTCATTCCCTTATGAATAGGCCAAGAGTTTTAGTTTTTAATAAGAAGGAACTTTTGAATGAACAGTGCCTTCAGAAATTGCAAGCAGAGGCTCGTGCTTTTACTAATAGAGATATCATTTTTATTTCTGCTGCTACAAGTGAAGGTTTAGATGAACTACTCAAAAACGTCTGGGAAAAGTTAGAGATTTAATATTTTTTATGTGTTTGAGGTCTAATTCGTACTTGTCGATTACTCAATGATTGGTCATAAATAGTATGAGGCTCTTCTAGTCATGAATTTTTTTACTTGTTTCGATAGCCAAGGCAATGTAATTGCCAGGTGCCAAACCCCTCAGGAGATTGAAGTTCTCCGCAAAATGGGACGTCCTATAGATGAAGTGCGTGAGATGAGAAAAGAAGAATCAGTGGTTTGCTCTTTAACAGGAAGCCCTTCAGATTTCAATATGGATTATTAAAGCAATATTGTTGAATTAAAAAAGCGAGCTTTAAGCTCGCTTTTTTAATTTCTATTATTTACCAGTGTTCGATCAATCGTCATATACTAGGCACTCAGGCTCATCTGGATTGGCATCACAGAATAACTCAAGAGCATTTGGATCATGCTTGTCTTCGGGGTGATGCTCTTTATATTCCTCAAGAGAATGAAGTTCCTCCTCTAAGTGGCGAACCTTTGGAGTGTTTCCTTCGGCTTTAGCAGAAAGGATCTCATTTTGATCCTTTTTAATGTGTTCGTCGATTGTGTTCATGAATTCTTGGCGAAAACATCTCATTCATATATAGGTTAATAACCTTCTTGAATTTGTCATATGTAAAAACCGCACTTGGTTTGCTTTGCAACACCTACGGTAAGAAATGTATTTCTAAATACCAGATGACTCGGCTGTCTTTTGATTGTCTAAGTATTCAAAAACACTTTTATCACCTATATCAAGAGCTGCATCAACTCCAAATTTTCGCACAGCCATTATTAATAAAAGGATTGCTGATATAAATAGAAGTGACATTACTGAGCTTAGACTTAAAACTCCTAGTAAATGTCCTAAAAGTGCAATAGGAATAAAGAATGTCATTCCTATTGCTTCTGGTCGACGGAAGCAAAAAAATTCTTTAAAACCTAAACCGGTTAGAGCCATAAAGAATGGCCCAATGAATAATTCTAATATTGGTTTTGAGGCAATGCTAGAAAGCATTTCTTGAGGGCCTATATTAAAAAGAAGGAATAATACTCCTAAAGATCCAACCGCCCAAAATATTTTTAGAGCATTATGAAGAAAGAGAATGTAGATGTGAATCCATTGCAGTGCTAGTCCTAGAGAAATCGTCATTGTTATAAGCCATATCCAAGCCAAATTTGGACCGATAGCAAGCCATTGAGTTAAACCACAGCAAAAAGAAATTGCACAGACTAATACTGAGATTCGATAGCGCTTAACTTCTAGCTGGTCTACAAGGGTAATTTTGTATTTTCCATAAAAACCTTCAAACTCAGGCTCTATCAATGTTTTAGAAGTTACTAAACTTGGTGATTTCTCAGTCATTTCATAGTTTTTCTAGAACTATTTACTATTGTGGTTAGATCAGGACCATTTGGAACAATATTACTTGGATTTAAGGGGAATAGAGCTCCAAAATAATCGTTCTGCCAGTCAATTGAATTACAAGTCTTCATCACTTCGGGGATGTGGAAGAGCCTTCTTCTCCATTCGCAAATTTTGGGAAATAGCAACAAAGGTTTTTTGCTGCATTTAAATAACGGAGCGTATATAGCCTCCCAACGAATTAATGTTGGGAAAAGCTTTATATCAGCTAGTGTTAGATTTTCTCCACAAAGCCAAGGCCCTTTTTTAGAAAGTCTTAGCTCCACTTCATTTAAGCCATTGAAAAGCTCTTCGCTGGCATTTTCGTAGGCCTTTTGATTTCGAGCAAAACCGCATTTATATACACCGTCATTAATTGATGATTGAAGTATTTTTGAACATTCGTTGATTTCCTTTCTCAATCTATGAGGGAAAAGGTCTGGAGAATTCTCTTTAGCTGGCCATTCATTAAGTACTTCAATTAATTGGGCACTTTCATTCCCAAGAAGTTTGGGTGCATTTGTGTGAGTCGATTTGGGATCAATAATTGCAGGAACAGTTGCACGATGTTTTGGACTGATCCCACATAGTTTGTAAAGGTCTAAAAGAGAACTGCAGCCTAGCCAAGAAGGCTCTATCTTCCAGAGACCTTGACGATGATCAGCCTTTGCTAAAAGTAAATCAAGAGAAGTTTGCAAACCTCTGATTTGATAAACCAACCAAGTGCGATGAGCCCAAGGACAGCTTCGACCAATAATTAATCTTGGAAACTCATTTGCGTGACGATTTACCAGATTCTCTTTAATTGGTACGACAGCATTAGTGACTTGGCTTGGTACTCTCTGGAAATTTCCTGACTTATCTGCAGGTGCAAGCCCTTTCATTAATTGTTCCCATTGCCACCTCCAGCTTTCTCTAGCGATGGCAACAATTACTGGAGGTATCGACATAAAGGTTTTCTTTTTAGTTATTTTCAGAGTTATAGAAGGCTTTACCAAAAAACGGATGTCGGATCTTCAAGTTTTGTTGGTAGCTGGAACCCATGGGAATGAAATTAATGCGTCTTGGCTTTTAGATCAATGGAAAAAAAACCCAGGTTTAATAAAAACTCATGGTCTAGGCTTTTCTACGGTGATTGGTAATCCTCTAGCTAGACAATTGTGTAAAAGATATATAGATCGTGATTTAAATCGTAGCTTTTCTAAGGATTTACTTAATTCTTCAAAAATTGATGACTATGAGATAAAACGTGCAAAAGAACTTCTTGATTTATACGGATCCAGAGCAATTGAGCCATGCCAAATTGCAATTGACTTTCACAGTACAACTTCTTCGATGGGTTCTAGTTTGGTTGTTTATGGAAGGAGACCGGCTGACTTGGCTCTTGCTGGATTGATTCAAAACCGTCTTGGCCTTCCCATTTATTTACATGAGGGTGAAAAGTCTCAGACAGGTTTTTTGGTTGAGTCATGGCCTTGTGGGATGGTTGTAGAAATTGGTCCCGTCTCGCAAGGTGTTTTACACAATAAAATTATTAATCAGACATTGATTGCATTACAAACTTTCATTGATGAAATAGCACTTGCTAAGTCTGGGAAAGCAAAATTTCCTAAAAATATATTAGTTCATAGGCATTTAAAGAGTATAGATTTTCCAAGAGATGAGTCAGGTAATCAATGCGGGTTTATTCATTCACAAATACAAGGGAAAGACTGGATTCCGATTAATAGGGAAACTCCTTTATTTGAAGATACTGAAGGAAATACAGTAAAATTATCTGCAGAGAACTTTCAGGAAGATTTAATCCCAGTATTTATAAATGAAGCTGCATATTTGGAAAAAGGAATAGCAATGAGTTTAACGGTTAGAGAAAGTTGGAGATTTGAACGAAATTGGTACGAAGATTTGAAGAAAATTGTGATTCGATAATTATCCACAGGCCCAGATGTTCTCGTCTTCAGTACAAGGAAGATCAGTCTTTTCCCCATCTGACCAATAAATTCTTAACCGATCATCTTCACTTCCTAGTCTGAATGTTAAAGACTTTATATATATAGAAAAGTCTTTATTTTTGTTGCTTTTTAGTTTAATTATATTTTCTCTATCCATTCCCTCAACTTTAGATAATCTTTGACTTAGTATTTTATTGAAGTCCTCAATTGCAGAAAGCCTACGTTGAGTTGGAAGTATCGTTACCAATACAATGGATGCAGTTAAGCCTAAATATAGGAATTTTAAAGATTTTGATTTGGCAATTAATTCACTCAAAAAATGCATATTTAGCTTCATTATTTTTTTTGAATTAAGTTCCTTGATAATTTAGCTGAAAATTAAGAATCTCTTTACTTAAGTGCTTCGTAGATCAGTTTCAGTCCCTTGCAAGGAATTGGAATCCTATTAGGCTTAAGAAAACCCCAAGAATTGATGCTTATAAGGGAAGGTCCTTTGTCCAGTTTTTGTATTGTCTTAGTAAAAGTCCTATGGATTTGGTCACATTTTTGAGGTTTTTGGTTTAGAGTCCTTTCGGCGAGAAATATCTCGCTCTTAACTACCGTCCTCAAAAGGGACATAATTCACGTCCTCATGACAACCATTAGGCAGCAGCGTTCATCGCTGCTAAAAGGTTGGCCACAATTCTGCGACTGGGTTACTTCCACAGACAACCGAATTTATGTTGGTTGGTTTGGTGTGTTGATGATCCCTTGCCTTCTTGCGGCTGCTATTTGTTTCGTAATCGCTTTTATTGCGGCACCTCCTGTCGATATCGATGGAATTCGTGAACCAGTAGCTGGTTCATTCCTATATGGAAACAACATCATCTCTGGTGCTGTTGTCCCCTCAAGTAATGCCATTGGCTTGCACTTCTACCCAATCTGGGAAGCTGCAACCGTTGATGAGTGGCTTTATAACGGCGGTCCTTACCAGCTCGTTGTTTTCCACTTCTTAATTGGTATTTGCGGTTGGATGGGACGTCAGTGGGAGCTTTCATACCGTTTAGGTATGCGCCCTTGGATCTGTGTTGCTTATTCAGCACCTGTTTCAGCTGCTTTCGCTGTCTTCCTTGTATACCCATTTGGTCAGGGATCTTTCTCTGATGGAATGCCTCTTGGAATTTCTGGAACCTTCAACTTCATGTTTGTGTTCCAGGCTGAGCACAACATCTTGATGCACCCATTCCATATGTTTGGTGTAGCAGGTATGTTCGGCGGCAGTTTGTTCTCTGCTATGCATGGTTCTTTGGTGACTTCTTCACTTATTCGTGAAACCACCGAGACAGAGTCTCAGAACTATGGATATAAGTTTGGTCAAGAGGAAGAGACTTATAACATCGTTGCAGCTCATGGCTACTTCGGTCGTTTGATCTTCCAATATGCCAGCTTTAACAACAGCCGTAGTCTTCACTTCTTCTTGGCTATTTTCCCTGTTGTTTGTGTTTGGTTGACTTCCATGGGTATATGCACCATGGCTTTCAATTTAAATGGATTCAACTTTAACCAATCTGTAGTTGATGCAGGTGGAAAGGTTGTTCCAACTTGGGGAGATGTTCTTAACCGTGCGAACCTAGGTATGGAAGTTATGCATGAGCGTAATGCTCATAACTTCCCTCTTGACCTAGCTGCTGCTGAGTCCACTTCTGTGGCTTTAGTTGCTCCAGCTATTGGTTAATTAAGGCACTTCCTTAGAAAAATACGAACTCTCATTGATGAGTAGTTATCCAACCCCCTCTTTGAGGGGGTTTTTTATTGTCTTATATGTATTTTCTGCTATATGAAAAACTGAAATGATGCCTTTTCCCAAGAACTTCCTTAGGATTTTTAAAAAATAAGAGATTTATGGGCAGCAGTTTTGGAGATCTTTTTCGAATAAGTACTTTTGGAGAGTCTCATGGAGGAGGGGTGGGTGTAATTTTGGAGGGTTGCCCTCCTAGGCTTGCAATAGATGTTGATGCAATTCAGGCAGAACTGGATAGGAGGAGACCAGGACAAAGCAAAATTACAACCCCTAGAAATGAAGTTGACCAAGTAGAAATCTTGAGTGGGCTTGTTGACAACAAAACTTTAGGCACACCAATATCGATGGTCGTTAGGAATAAAGATTTCCGACCAAATGACTATGGGGAAATGCAAAATATTTTTAGGCCTTCCCATGCAGATGGAACTTATCATTTGAAATATGGAGTCCAAGCTGCTAGTGGTGGAGGGAGAGCTTCTGCTCGAGAAACGATTGGTCGTGTAGCTGCTGGAGCAATTGCGAAACAATTACTTAGAAAAGTCAATCAGACGGAAGTTTTGGCATGGGTGAAACGAATTCACACTATTGAGGCTGATGTGGATCCAAATTCTGTTCAGATTAAAGATATTGAATCGAATATTGTTCGATGTCCTGATCCCAAAATTGCAAAACTGATGGTTGAAAGAATTGAAGAAGTTAGTCGGGATGGAGACTCTTGTGGTGGAGTTATTGAATGCATTGTGCGTAATCCTCCAGCAGGATTGGGAATGCCTGTCTTTGACAAATTAGAAGCTGATTTAGCCAAGGCATTGATGTCATTACCTGCAAGCAAGGGCTTTGAAATTGGATCAGGATTTAGTGGCACTTTTCTGAAAGGAAGTGAACATAATGACGCTTTTATTCCTTCAGGTAAAGGCATTTTGAGAACAGCGACTAATAATTCTGGAGGCATACAAGGTGGGATTAGTAATGGAGAGTTAATTGTTTTAAGAGTTGCCTTTAAACCCACAGCCACAATTCGCAAAGATCAAAAGACTGTTGATTCTGACGGGAAGGAAAGAACATTGTCAGCCAAAGGAAGACATGATCCATGTGTTTTGCCAAGAGCAGTACCTATGGTGGAATCTATGGTGGCATTAGTTTTGGCTGATCATCTTTTAAGACAGCAAGGTCAATGCGGCCTTTGGCAGTAAATTCGTTTACTTAAACCGATTAAAATATAACTTTGATTAGTTATGCATACTCTGCAACTTCTACTTGACTTTGAATTAACAAGTCCTGTAAATCTTCTGAATTAACTGTTTCTTTCTCAACAAGCATTTCGGCAAGTTGATCAAGCACTTGTCGGTTATTAGTAAGAACTTTTGTGGCTCTTTTGTATGCCATATCAACTAATTGAGAGACTTCTTCGTCTATCGTTGCTGCTGTATCTTCAGAAAAATCTCTTTCCGAGGCAATATCACGGCCAAGAAACATTCCTCCTTGGGATCGTCCCAATGCAACAGGCCCTAGTTTGTCGCTCATTCCAAATCGAGTAACCATTTGTCTGGCCACTTGAGCAACCTGTTTAAGATCGTTAGAGGCTCCAGTAGTTACTTCATCTTCGCCATAGACTATTTCCTCGGCAACTCTTCCACCAAGTGCTACAGCCATTTGATTATGTAAATAAGACCGTGAGTACAGACCTGACTCCATGCGCTCTTCGCTTGGGGTAAAGAAAGTCAAGCCTCCTGCTTGGCCTCTAGGAATAATAGAAATTTTCTGGACTGGATCATAGTCAGGCATCAGTGCCCCAACTAAGGCATGTCCCGCTTCGTGATAAGCGACAAGCCTTTTTCTACGGTCACTCATTACACGATCTTTCTTCTCAGGGCCTGCCATAACACGTTCAATAGCATCACTTACTTCATCATTGCTAACCTCACTTAGCTCTCTTCTAGCAGCCAGAATTGCGGCTTCATTTAGTAAATTTGCAAGATCTGCTCCAGTAAAGCCAGGGGTCCTCCTTGCTACTTGGTCGAGATCTACTGCTTTAGATAGCGTTTTTTCTCGGGCATGTACTTTTAGTATTTGCAGACGACCTGAATAGTCAGGACGGTCGACAACAACTTGTCTGTCAAAACGACCAGGTCTCATAAGAGCTGAGTCAAGAACATCTGGTCTATTAGTGGCTGCAACTATGATTATTCCTGTATTACCTTCAAATCCATCCATTTCAGTTAGTAATTGATTAAGGGTTTGCTCCCGTTCATCATTCCCACCACCAAGCCCAGCACCTCTTTGGCGTCCAACAGCATCAATCTCATCAATAAAGACTATGCAGGGGGCATTTTTTTTAGCTTGTTCAAATAAATCTCTTACTCTGCTAGCGCCTACTCCAACAAACATTTCTACAAACTCTGAGCCTGAAATTGAGAAGAAAGGCACGGCTGCTTCTCCAGCGACTGCTTTTGCTAAAAGAGTTTTCCCTGTACCTGGTGGGCCAACCAAAAGTACACCCTTAGGAATCTTGGCTCCCACTGCTGTAAATCGGTCGGGACTTTTTAAAAAGTCGACTACTTCAGCAAGTTCTAATTTCGCTCCTTCAATACCAGCAACATCTCTAAAAGTTACTTGAGTTGATGGTTCCATTTGTAATCTAGCCTTGCTCTTACCAAAACTCATAGCAGGATTGCCTCCTGCACCCCCTTGAGCTCGTCTAAACAGAAAAAATAATCCACCTAAAAGAATTATTGGGAAAATAAGGCTACTTGCAGCTTGCTGCCATGGACCAGCTTGACGTGTTGGCTGAACAGCGATATCAACATTGTGTTCAGTAAGCAGTTTCAGCAGGTCTTGATCAGGAGCAAGGGTTACTTCAGCACGAGAACCGTCATTCTCAACTATTTGTGCAGTTCCATTATCTGGAGAGAGCATGACTCTGCTGATTTGATCCTCTTGGATTGCTTCAATAAAGTCGCTGTATCGCAAAGTTCTTGAATCACGAGTTTCTGTGGGCTTATCTAATAAGGCAGTCCCAACAAAAATTACTACTACTACCATTAGGAAGTAGAGGGCTATGTTTCTCCAGCGTTTGTTCAAGGTTTTTTAGCTTGTATTGAGATGTTAATAGGAATTTGCTCTGATTAGGCTTTACGTAGTACTTCAACCACGCTTTTGAATGCAAACCATTCTGGGATATCCTCTCCATTACGAAGCATTTTTCTAAATTCAGTGCCACTTAATTTTTTGATATGAAGGTTGCAGCTTTTAGCATGTTCAGCGGTTACATAGCCTTCTTCTTCTGTAAAAACAAGATTCAATGAAGGGACAGTGTCCATACTCAGTTCAGTGGAATACTTTTTAGCAAAATCTTGAGCTTCATATGGACCATAAAAGTCATCTCCATTAAGACTTGATTTGCACCCAGCCATATCTCTCCCAATGATGAAATGTGTACAGCCGTAATTCCGACGAATAATCATATGTTGCAGAGCTTCTCTAGGACCTGCCATATGCATTGAATATGGCAGGTAAGCCCATTTTATTCTTGGATTATTAACTTCAGATGCAAGCCTTTCATAAGTTTGAAAACGAACTTCACCTGCGATGTCGTCTTCTTGAGTAGGACCACATGTTGGATGAACTAATACAACTGCATTTTTACTCACATTATCTGCATCAAGAGCTCTAGTGAAGAGTTCATAATGAGCTCTATGGATTGGGTTCCGACATTGAAAGGCAACTACATCTTCATCCTTTGGCAATTCTTTTCTAAGCTCTGCAGGTGTTTTACATGGAAACACTCTTTTTGGAAGCTCTAACCCATGAACTGCGCCACCTAAATAAAAACGTTTTCTTTGCATTGCAATCATTCTGACTGCAGGATGTTCTAGAGATGTGGTTCCATAGCAGCCTTTTGCTTCAAGCATTTTATCTGGTTCCCATTTTTCTTCGATTTTTAGAACTGCAATATCTTGGCCTTTATATGTAAGTAATACTTGATCACCGATGACAAGATCTTCGCGATCAGTATCCATCACAATAGGTAAACCAAATAAGTCCCCGGACGTAGTTCTATGATTTTTGATTACAGATTCATAATCATCCTTCAACATGAATCCTCTTAATGGGGAAAAACCTCCAATTACAAGTAATTCAATATCACATGCATTGCGATCGGAGCATTCTAATTTTCCTCTAACATTTTTTTTGACTTTTTCTTGATCAGCTTTTGGAAGCATTAAATCAACAAGAGAGCCTCCGTATGGTGCTATAACCTCAGACTGCCTTTTAGGATGTGATTGATTAGAGGTCATTAGAACTATATGTATATTGCAAATTCTCCCAGAGAGCGATACAAAAAAACGGATCTATTAGTTTGAATGTTTGTGAAAAATTAAAAAGGGACCTAGAAAATAGGTCCCTTCATTTCAAAGAAATGTATTCGCTTATAGGCTAAATAACCCTAATTAAGCTTTACGCCCATAGAGCTCTCCAACGATTTTGACGTCTACTGGTTCTTTAGAACCAAGGTCATTATCTGATGGTTGAATTGCAACAAAGGAACCAGAAAATTCTTCTGTATCAGAGTCAACACTATCTATTGAAAGAGTAATAACGCCTTCTCCAGATAGGTCTCTTTTGATGTTTTCTTTTGCAAGCTCTTCATCATCACCACCTAAAGCCACTAGACCTTGTGCATATTCAACACCAGTATCTTTTGCTCTGCTTTTTGGATCTAAGAAATCACCTGTTCTGTAGCTTGGAGTGAATGTTGTTCCACTTGCTTCAGTTCCAGGAGAAATAGACTTACCTTTGAAATCTACTGCCATTTCTTTGGCCGAGAAGACAAAAGGGTATTCTTCGCCATTGGGGGCAAGTACTGTTATTAACTGGA
Source organism: Prochlorococcus marinus str. MIT 9211 (assembly GCF_000018585.1). Lineage (NCBI taxonomy): Bacteria > Bacillati > Cyanobacteriota > Cyanophyceae > Synechococcales > Prochlorococcaceae > Prochlorococcus > Prochlorococcus marinus. The sequence goes on from NC_009976.1 coordinate 242,452, forward strand.
AGTCAATGCCACCTTTTTCTTTAAAGGTGCCGCCAGACATATCTCCATAGACCTGCTCAACAGTTGTGTTGTTTCTAGGACTAATTATTTTTGCAGGTGCGAAATCAGCTTTTGATCGCTTTGATCTTGCAACCTTCACATACACCTCTGTTGGATGCATGCAGATGTCTGTTAGACCACCATCAACGCTAATTGATCCAGATCCAGCTGAGATAGTTGGACAATCATTAGCCTTGCCGGTATTAACAATGTTGGCAAATTTGTCATTACCCCTTTCCCCGGAGGCGGAGACACTACTAGGGGCAGCTATGAAAGTGAGACAGAAAGCAAGCACCAGGGCTAGCAAAGGACGAAATCTCATGGGTTGGGATGCCTAAAGGCCAAATAAATGCGGTATTAAAAACCGCCCAATTACTCAGTTGGGAGCTTACAGGGGGAAATGCTCGTTATGTACGGCCTTTTGCAGCTCTCAACAACCCGTAGCTTATTTAAGTCGCAAAAAAAGGGGGGTATTCTTTTAAGAACCTTTTAATTGCAGTTATTCTTGGAGATTTTGCTTAAAAAAAAACAATTGAGCGAGTTTTGATTAATTATTTTTTTTTGATGTCTTTTTCAGGATTTTTAATAGTTCGTCAAGTAATAGATGCGCAATGGATAATTTTGACGCTACAGGTATTGATAGCGCCCTGTCGTTAGGACCAAGTAACCAGCCTCCATTAAATTCAGAATCAAAGCCTTGATTAGGCTTGTCAATAGGATTGGCGAATAGAAGATCGCAGCCTTTCTTAGATTTTTTCAGCTCTCCGCCTTTTTTTACTTTTTGATCGCTTCCTGTTAATGCTGTAAATCCTAGAATCACTTGATTTTTTGGTCGTTTTTTTATTAAGTCACTAATTAGGTCTGGGACTAGTTCAAAAGAGTCTTTGATTGAATCAATCAGAGACTCTTTATTGACTTTGGTTTCTAAAGACCCTCCTTTTGATCGGATATCTGAGATGGCTGCTGTCATAGCAATTGCATTTGAATCAGATTGAAGCTCATTCAACATTTTTTGCATGTCAACCGCACTTCTAATTTGATAGGTTTCCAGGCCTTCTAAAAAAGAGTCTGATATTTGTAAAGGACCGTGGATCAAATCAACATTTGCGCCACGGAACTTTGCTGCTTGTGCAATTAGGACACCCATATTCCCACTACTCCTATTTGTCAGATATCTTGCTGCATCTATATCCTCAATAGTTGGTCCTGCAGTCACAAGTAATTTGTATCCTTCCCAGTCTTTTGAAAGTGAGGGATCCTTTTTCATTTGAATTACTGTGCTTTCTAGGGCTAATTGAATCATCTCTGGATTAATCATCCTTCCATCACCAATTCGGTCACAAGCTAATAGCCCTTCAGATGGGCTCAAAGTTAATACATTTGAATATTTTTGAAGTGCGATCCAATTACGCTGTACTCCTTCGTTGTGCCACATGCCTGTGTTCATTGCAGCTGCTGCAATAATTGGCTTTTCGCATGCCAAGAGGATACTGGCGGCTAGCCCTTCGGCTAATCCATTAACCCATCTTGCTAGGGATGAAGCACTTAATGGAGCAATTACAACTACTTCGGCCCACTCGGCTAGAGCGATATGAAGAGGCTTGGGTTCAGATGGATCCCATTGATCCTTGTCTTGGTAGCAGCGGCTCCTGCTAAGGGTTGCAAGAGATAATGGACTGATTAATTGAGATGCACTTGGACTAACTACACACCGAACTTCGGCACCTTCTTTGATCAAGCTACTAACTAGTAATGGTGTCTTTACTGCAGCTATGCTTCCAGTGGATATTACAAGGATTTTTCTACCTTTTAAGTGGCTTGATTCTTTAGTCTTCATCAAATGGTTCCTGATCGATCAGATGTAAATAAGGAAGAGTTAATTCTGGACGATGAATTGCAAGTGCTCTTAACCAATGCCAATCACTTAAACCATCAAAAGGGCTGGCATAATCATCTTGATCAAGACGTTTAGCAAGAACTGCAATAGATCTTTCGTCAAATGCTTCAAGTCGCTCTTGAGTAATGCCAAGAGTTGATTTTGAGACAGCATTCTTTTGAGTCATAATTGCTGCTTCGTTATCAAGAAGTGATTTGATGGTTGCTTGAAAGAGAAATGATCTAGTAGCGAAGTGCCATAGTCTCTGAAAGAAGATTGTAATACTTCCAATCAATATTCTCCATTCTTCTTTCTATAGAAAAGAGTTTTCAAAAACTGTTGCTTGAAAAATGAATCTTCTTTGGTTGCAAATTCAAGAAAACAACTAATGTGTAGAAAATCTATTAAAAAATAAAAGTACTCAATGTCTCAATCTAAGAGAGAGCAGGTGGTTAGTCATCTTAGATACATCCGGCAAGAGCTTCGCGAGATGCATCAAGGCGTATTAGATGATGGGTTGCTTCCGGAACCAGGGGAGATTAGAGGTGTAATGGCACAAATGGAGGCATTGCTTGAGCTTTTAGAGGGTAAATCTAAAGCCAAGGCGAAGGCTGAGGCTAATTAACAGGTTTGTGAGAATTGAACAACAAACAATATTTCATTAGAATTAAACTAGACTTTTATCTATTTTTCTAATTCTTTTGGAATTGAGGTTATTAACGCCTATTTTTATTTGCTGAGACTTTGCAGAAACTCTTACTTTTCAATGGTTCTATGCCTAAGAAATACCAGTCAACAGCCCTTAATAAAAATATTACCAATGCCTTAATTATTTTAGAGACTTGGGCAGACAATCCATGGAGGAGGTATTCATTGCTACTAATTATTTTCTTTGGAGCATTTGTATTTGGCAGCTCTGTTGGAATGATTAATGCAGTTTTAGAATTAATGGATCTTATTGGGGCATTCTTTACAGTTCTTCTTTTAGAGTTTATGGTTCGATTGAGACAAGCATGGAATAGAAAAAATAGTTCTTCAATTCTCCTTCAAATTATTGATAGCGCACGTATTGGACTTCTTTATGGATTATTTATGGAAGGATTCAAGCTTTTATAAATAATGCTTTAATCTTGTTAGAGTTAGGGCAATTCCATTGTTTATTTTGATGCCATAAGTAAATATAAAAGAGCCATCCTTATAGGAATTCCATTTTTAACTTGCTCCTGAGTTAAACAAATTGATTGATCATCTAGAAGTTCACTGCTTATCTCTATTCCTCTATTTACAGGACCAGGGTGCAAGACAGGGATCTCCTTTCTAAAATTTTGAAGAATTCGACGTGATATTCCATATTCTCTGTGATATGAACCTAGGTTAGTAAGGAGATTTTGGTTCATACGTTCTTTTTGAAGCCTTAGAGTTATTACAGCATCAGATTGTTGCAATGTTTCTTTTAACGATCTGGAAATCATTACTTTCCCTCGATTTTTAATTGGGTCAATTAATTGTCCTGGTGGTGGAGAAGATACAAAATCAACAAAATCATTAGGTAGGAGGCTTTTAGGGCCACAAAGTATTACATCAGCACCACATCCCGTGAGGCTCCATAAATTAGACCTGGCAACTCTTGAGTGAAGAATATCCCCAACTATTGCAATTCTTTTACCTTTAATTGACTTTATATCAGGTTTGCTTGGTTCAAAAAAATTGACCAATGTAAATAAGTCGAGCAATGCTTGACTTGGATGGCTGTGTAGTCCATCACCTCCATTCAGAATTGCTGTCTTTTTCCCAGCTTTTTCAAGAGATTTTGCAATTTGCTCTGGTACGCCAGACGAACTATGGCGTATTACAAGAGTATCTGCCCCCATCGCGACATATGTCAGAGCGGTATCAAGTGGTGTTTCTCCTTTGGTTAAAGAACTAGTTGAAGCAGAAAATGTTTGGACATCTGCTGAAAGACGTTTTGCAGCAATTTCAAAGCTGGTGCGAGTTCTTGTACTTGGCTCGAAAAATAAAATTGCAATGAACCTACCTTGTAAGGCAGGTAGTTTTCTGGCGCCAGATTTTGGGAGTGCTTTAAAGCGATTGGCAAGCTCTAGAACATTTTGGTAATCCTCCAAAGAGAATGCCGCCAGATCAATAATGTGCTTATGGTTCCAACTAGCCATTAGCTTTCCTTAAGAGTTGGTTTCCATGCTTGGGAAATTGGTGGGCAACGATCTCCTTTTGCTCGCTTGCTTACGCTACGACTATTTTGCAGATACCACCTCCATGGCAAATCTTTGGCCTTTGAAACACCGACTCTGGTTGTGTTGATAACTTCTTTCATTTTGATGGCTGATGTGCTTTCAGCTAGCCAAAACATTTTTTCAGCTGTTATTAAATACTTATCATGTTCAAGATTGAATCCAAACCTTTTTGCCAATAAACCAGGCCCTGATGCAATCCGTTCATCTTCATTAGGCAAGGCAATGGATCTAAGAAGTACACCATTTGCCCAGTTTGCTTTATCTGTAACGACGTTTACGCAGTAATACATGCCATAACATAGGTATATATAAAATCGACCTGGCGGTCCAAAAAGAGTTTCATTTTTCGGAGTCCTTTTTTTATAACCATGACATGCAGGCTCAGACTCTGAATAAGCCTCAGTCTCGACGATTACTCCCCATAGTGGCTTGTGATTAGGCTGTTGCTTAATAAGTAAGCAACCAATTAAATCAGGTGCCACAAGCTCTGCAGGCCTGCAGAAGAAGTCTGTTTGGAGAGCAGAAAAATCTATTTGAAAATAATGAGATGATAATTACCCTTTAGTAACTATTTCTATACAGTTTGGCAATTACTATTGTGATTAGGTAACTACTGCAGCCTAATTCATTCATATTGAAGTTATAAGCAATTATGAACGAATGCATGACAAGTTTAAATTGTTCAGAGTTAATTCATAACTCATATCGCTTAGACCTTTGTACTTGGGCAGAGGTAGAGCAGTATTTAACTAAATGCAAAGGAATTATTTTGCCTATTGGCTCAACTGAGCAACATGGGCCAACTGGTGCAATCGGTACAGATGCTCTCACAGCCGAGGCAGTTGCTCTTGAGGTTGGGAAGAGAGCTGGCGTATTGGTTGCTCCCACGCAGGCATATGGAATGGCTGAGCATCATCTTGGGTTCCCAGGGACAATGAGTCTGCAATCATCTACTTTGCTTAACGTTGTTCACGACCTTTTGTTATCTCTTGCAAGGCATGGATTTGAAAGGGTTTTTGTTGTTAACGGTCATGGTGGAAATATTGCAACTGTGAAAGCTGCTTTCTCTCAAGCGTATAAAACTGTTTTGAATTTAAAGCTGCCTGTCGCTGCAGGTTTTAGGTGCAAGCTTGTGAGTTGGTTTATGGTACCTGATGTTTTTAAGGAGGCCAAAGCAAGATATGGGAATCTTGAGGGCCAGCATGCCACTCCAAGTGAGATTGCAGTTACTCTTTTTTTAGAACCCAACTTGCAAAGTAAACAACGACAATTGCCTGAACCTGCACCTGCAGGTCCAATTTATGATTATCAAGATTTTCGTCAAAGATATCCTGATGGCAGAATGGGTTCAGATCCTTTTTTGGCTAAACCGGATCATGGTGAAATCTTTTTGGATAAAGCTGCGATAGCTTTAACTGAAGACTTGTTGAATTTCCTCAAAGAACTATGACTAAAATTACTTCTGATGATGTTCGTAAAGTAGCAACTCTTGCAAGATTAAATTTGCCAGAAGATCTTATTGATACCTATACCAGCCAACTTGAAAAAATATTGGGCTATGTGGCTCAATTAGAAGAGGTTGACACTGAAGATATCCCTCCAACATCAAGAGCAGTTGAGGTGACCAATGTTTTAAGGGAGGATATTATTCAAGAAACAGATATTCGAGAAGATCTAATAAACTTAGCTCCGAATAGAGAAGGGGACTTTTTTCGAGTACCAAAGATTCTTTCTGAATAGTTTAAGTTTTATTTTACTTAGGTAAAACGGCTGTTTTATGAATTAAGTTAATCCAACTCTTTTTTAGTCGATAATTTGGCATTAATTTAGCTAGAGGGCGCATTTTGCTTCTATTTTTTCTATGACTTCTAATCCCAAGAAAAATATCATATAGAAAGTTAAAACTATCTTGTTTACTTTCAAAGATTCCCATTCTCTGAGGAGAGCCTTTTGCATCTAATAGAGGTTTGGTTTTTTCATAAGCTGCTTTGTATTCAAACCAAGGAATAGATGGCCAAAGGTGATGAATAAGATGATAGTTTTGACCCATTATCAGAATATTCATAACTCTACTTGGATAAACCCGCGCATTCTTCCATTTATTGCGTGCTAGAAATGGTCTATGAGGTAGGTAATCGAAGAATATTCCTAAAGTTACACCTACCATTAGGGCAGGGCCAAACCATAAATTATAAATAATATTCATGAAGTCAAATTTAATTCCAGCAAGAACTATTGATAAAAATATTGCTCTTTCTAAGCCCCATTGCATTAGTTCATAACGGCGCCAAAGTTTGCGCTGAAAAAAGAAATATTCGTGATAAAAAAATCTTGGAGCAATTAACCAAACTGGGCCAAAAGTGCTAACAATGTGATCAGGATCATTCTTAGGATCATTCACATGAGAGTGATGTTGTAGATGGACTCTAGTGAAAACGGGGAAGCTAAAGCCCAATAAAATTGCTGCTCCATGCCCCATCGCTTGATTTATCCACTTGTTGGGATGAGCTGCTTTGTGGCATGCATCATGAATGACTGTTCCCTCCATATGCAATGAAAGGAATGCCATCCCAACTAGTACTGGCAATGGCCAATCACCTTCGTACCATTGCCAGATAGTTAAGAATGCGATGAGATATCCACCTAGAAACAATGCCACTGTTGGGTTTATAGAATCAGGCGGATCTAGATAGTCTTTAATAACCTTTTGCCAAAATGCAAAAGATTGAGATTTCTCTGAGACTTCTTTGGCCTGAGCGACATCTAGTATCTGGGTCATTGCTTTTTTGGATTAATCCCTAGAAGAAAAATCATTTTTGGAAGTTTTGAGAATGATTTTTAATTCGGGTGTTTCCATTCCCAAGAGAAACTTTCTTAATAGATAAAACCACTTTATCTAGAATTGCCTTAATAGTGCCCACCGGGAGACTTGAACTCCCACGACCGAAGTCACTGGTACCTAAAACCAGCGCGTCTACCAATTCCGCCAGGTGGGCTTACTGTTCAACTTAAGACAAAATATATAAAGTCATGGTCATTCTAGGAAATCATGTTGGCCGTTTTTATTGGTGACCTTTCTGTTTTAGTAGGGTTTGTAATTTTAATTTTACCTTTGGTGCTTACTGAGTTGAGTCGGGCTCGAGATTCTTTATGGGGAGCCTTGGTAATCATTTTAGGTTTAATTCTGATTACAGAGAATGATCGTTTTACTGGCACGCCAATGCTAGCAGTCCTTTTGGGAGCATTAATTATTTCAAGACTTTTATTGGAGGTCTCTAATAATCGATGGCAGCAATTAAGTCCCGAAGAAAAAATTGCTTTGAAGTCGTTTCAAAAGTGGAATATCAGCATTAGGCAATTATTTTTAATCTTTGCAAAATTATGGTCTATCTGTTTGGAGCTAATTAAAGCTTTACTTCCAAAAAAACAAACAAATTCAACTGTAAAAAAGTGGATTCGCCCAGATCCTTCCGCTGAATCCAAAACCTTAACTCCAAAGGAATTTTTTTCTGATGAGACTTCACCATCGGATTTGAAAACTGACCCAGATCAGAATTCATCACTAAAAAAGAGCAATTTTACCTCTGAGGACTCATAATCTTTTTTAACGAAGGATCAATGTGACCAAGGAGACACGTCAGGGCGAGCAAAACCGCCCATCCTACAAAGAATCACTCAATCTTCTAAAGACAAGCTTTGGTATGCGTGCCAATGCAACTCTTAGGGAACCTGAGCTTCAAAACTTTTGGGCGGACAAAGGAATAGACCTGGAACTTGGTTTGGCCAATAAAGGTCCATCTTTTACTTTGCATGATGGCCCTCCTTATGCAAATGGGGCTCTTCATATGGGACATGCCCTTAATAAAGTTCTGAAAGACATAATTAATAAATTTCACATTATGCGGGGGCACAAAGTACATTTTGTCCCTGGATGGGATTGCCATGGACTACCTATTGAGCTCAAAGTTCTACAAACCCTCTCAAATAAAGAAAGACAAGCTTTAACTCCTATTCAATTAAGAAAAAAGGCTGCTGCTTATGCAAGTAAGCAGGTAAAAGGTCAAATGGAAGGTTTTAAACGATGGGGCATATGGGGAAATTGGAATAAACCTTATTTAACCCTTCAAAAAGAATACGAATCTGCTCAAGTGAAATTATTTGGTCAGATGGTGCTCAAGGGATACATCTATAGAGGGCTTAAGCCAGTGCATTGGAGTCCTAGTTCTAGGACAGCTTTGGCTGAGGCAGAATTAGAATATCCAGAAGCACATACCAGTCCCAGTGTATATGTTGCTTTTTCAGTAATACATTTACCTCAAAGCTTATCTGAAAATCTTATTAAGCAAGGCTTAGAACTTCCAGGTGATGAAGTCGAATTAAGTAAAAGATTGAAAGTATGTATTTGGACCACTACGCCTTGGACTTTGCCTGCAAATGCAGCAGTATCTGTAAATTCTAATCTTGATTATTCTTTTGTTAGACATGAAGAAAAAGGCCAGATCTTAATTTTTGCTACTGAACTTTTAGAAGAAGTATCTGAGATATTAGGGATTAGCTTCAAACAAGTTGCAAATGCTAAAGGTGAATCTTTGAAAGGAATTCTTTATAAACATCCTTTATATGAAAGAACGGCTCCAATTGTTCTTGGCGGTAGTTATATAACCACTCAATCTGGTACAGGCTTAGTTCATACTGCACCTGGTCATGGAATTGATGATTTCAAGACAGGACTTCAAAATAATTTAGAAGTATTTTGTCCAGTTGATGAGAAAGGAATTTTTACTTCAGAGGCAGGCAAATTTGAAGGACTAAATGTTTTAAAGGATGCAAATAAAGAAATTATTAGCTCCCTTGAGATTTCTGGCTCTTTATTAAAAGAGCTACCTTATGTACATAAATATCCATATGACTGGAGAACAAAAAAACCAACTATATTTAGAGCAACTGAGCAATGGTTTGCGTCTGTTGAAGGCTTTAGAGAAGATGCTCTAAAAGCAATTGATGATGTTGAGTGGCTACCAGAATCTGGACGCAATCGTATTCAATCCATGGTACGCGAAAGAGGTGATTGGTGTATTTCTAGGCAGCGGACTTGGGGTATACCAATACCAGTATTTTATAAAAAAAATACCAATGAAATTTTATTAAATAAGGAAACTATTGATCATATTGAAAATCTTTTTGCTCAGTATGGAGCAGATATTTGGTGGGAATTTGATGAGTCTAAACTTTTGCCTCCATCTTTAGCTTCTGAATCACATCATTGGCAAAAAGGAGTTGACACTATGGATGTTTGGTTTGACTCTGGTTCTAGTTGGGCTTCAGTCAGTTGTCAAAGAGATGAACTGGGCTATCCAGCCGATCTTTACTTGGAAGGCACAGATCAGCATCGAGGCTGGTTTCAGTCTTCATTGTTAACATCCGTTGCTGTCAATGGTCATGCTCCTTATAAAAAAGTTTTAACTCATGGGTTTGCTTTAGATGAAAATGGTAGGAAGATGAGTAAATCATTGGGCAATATTATTGATCCAACAGTAATAATTAATGGAGGAACAAATAAGAAAACTGACCCTGCATATGGAGCTGACGTTCTTAGGCTTTGGGTAAGTTCAGTTGATTATTCAGTTGATGTTCCTATCGGTTCTAACATCTTAAAACAACTCTCTGATGTTTATAGAAAAGTTAGGAATACTTCTCGCTATCTTCTTGGTAACTTGCATGATTTTGACCCTAAAAAAAATTCGGTTGATATAGATAACTTGCCAATACTTGACAAATGGATGCTTAATAGAACAGCAGAAGTCATAGATGAGATTACATTGGCTTTTGAGAAATATGAGTTTTCTAGATTCTTTCAATTATTACAAAGCTTCTGTACAGTTGACCTGTCTAATTTTTACTTAGATATTGCGAAAGATAGACTTTATGTGAGTGCACCTGATGATCCCAGAAGAAGAGCTTGTCAGACTGTAATGGCTTTAATTATAGAGAAATTAGCAGGTCTTATCTCTCCAGTTTTATGTCATATGGCTGAAGATATTTGGCAGAATATACCCTATCAACTTTCTGAAGAATCTGTATTTAAAAGAGGCTGGCCAGTGTCTCCAAGCAATTGGAAGAGAGCTTCTTTAACTGAACCTATTTCTTTAATTCGAGAACTTAGGACATCAGTTAACCGTGTCTTAGAAGGTTGCAGAAATAGGCAGGAGCTAGGCTCTTCCTTGGAAGCAGGATTGCGGCTTGAGATAACTAATCAGGGTCTTTTAGATGCAATAGACTTTCTTGCTAAGAATGGTGACCATGATGTTGATTGTATTAGAGATTGGTTTCTTGTGTCACAACTTCAAATAGGAGGAGAGCCTTGGGCTGAAGTCTTAATAAGCCAACAATTTGAATTAGGAGTTATTGAGATATCTAATGCAAGGGGATATAAGTGTGAACGATGTTGGCATTATGAACAAGATATTGGTAGTTGCTCTGAACATCCAACATTATGTGGAAGATGTGTGACTGTAATGAATAGGCTTTAAAATAAAATAAAGAATAAATTTTTGTTTATAACCAATTACTTTCTTTTAGGAATTCTTCTATTTTTAATGGCCCTCGAACTATTTTATCCTGTGAAGGATTCATTGGTGCTAGTAGTAACTCAGCTTCAATGAGATTTGCATTTCTAGGTAGTGTTGGTTTGTCTAGATCAAAATCTGTTGAATGAGTTGTACAACTACTAAATCCTTTATAGATTAATATCTCTAATGGTCTTTTACTTTCATCTTTTTCTACAATAAAGCCTTTTAACCTAAGAATTTTATTTATATGCAATTGACTAATTCTTTCTAATATTAATAACATTTTTTCATTATTTGAAAGAGCCATATATCAGAAACCTCCTGCAATCCTCCCTTGTTTGGGGAAGCGGACCAATAACCATTGAAGAAGTCCCACAAGATATGCAATTAATGCTAGATAGCCAAGGAAAGCTGCTAATGATTCAGTCCAGTTGGCACCAAATAAAAAGTTGAATAAGCCCTTTAGCATGATATGTGATTTTATTGGAGCTTCTTTCCAAGCATTACAAGATTGATTAGATAAAGATTGAATACATGACAGACTTGAAAAGCTGAGACTGAGATATATGACTCCAAAAAAACTAATTATCCACCTCCATACTTTAACTATAAAATTAAGAGGTTTCCAATGAGGTAAGTCTCTTAATTCTTCATTGAGATCTACCCAGAACCAAATTGACGTTACCAAGAGGAAGGGAGCCGCAAAGGAAGTTAAATGACCTATAGACCTATCTCCAGTTAGAAGAAGGATGCTGATCGGAATTAGACTAGCAACCTTCCAATAAATTGATAGCAATCTAACAATTGAATATTCTTTTTTAATGCTGGCCCAAATTAATAGAATTAAGGGAAGTCCAAAAGCAAAAGTAGCCCCTAGTTTGTAGGTAAGCCAAACAAGAGTGCGAAATGAGATCTCAGCCATTCCATAACTTTATCTCTTTTTGAGTATCAATTCTGCAAAGAACTCTCTTAGGCTTCTTAAATGAACCCTTGCGTTTTTAAAGAGTGCGACAACATGTCAACCCTTTGAGTAGATTCTTTCAAGTTGAGCTAGAGCTTCCAGAACCAAATGAGCTTTTTTTAGATGGAAGCTTGCCAATTCATTTGGATATAGGCTCGGCAAAAGGTAAGTTTTTGATTAAATTTGCTTCTTTAGAAAAGCAATGGAATTTTTTGGGTGTTGACATTAGAAATTCACTTGTTCAAGCTGCTGAGAAAGAAAGGAAAGAACTAGGCTTAGAGAATTTAAACTTCTTATTTTGCAATGCAAATGTTAGCTTAATAAAATGGTTGAGATCTTTAAAGAAAGGTCAATTAAAGAGAGTTTCTATACAGTTTCCTGATCCATGGTTTAAAAAACGTCATCAGAAGCGCAGGGTTTTAAATACTTCACTATTAATGGCATTGGCTTCAGCTTTAGGAACTGGCTCGCAGTTATTTATTCAGAGTGATGTCCTTCCTGTGATTAATTCAATGATTGATATTATAGAGAGAAGTGAATGCTTTGAAAGTATTAATCCAGGACCTGAAATCTGGTTGAAAAATAATCCTTTTCAGTTATCTACTGAGCGGGAAGAGTATGCAATAAGTAGAGAATTAACTGTTTACAGAGCATTATTTTATAGGACTGAAAAAGATTTGCCTAAAACTATAGGTATTTAAAATTAATGTGAACTCTTGTTTGACTTGAATAGATAACTTACTTAAGCAGCGTTTAAATCCTCTTGAGCTACTTCTGCAAGATGAGAACTCCATGAATCAACTAAAAGAGGGTCTTTAGATTCAACCATCACCCTTAACAATGGCTCGGTCCCACTTTCTCTAATAAGAATTCTTCCTTCCTTTCCCATTGCTAATTTAGCCTTTTGAACTGCTGCTTGAAGTGGTTGAGATTCTTTCCAGGGTCTGCATACAGGTGCATTAGTTATTGGTACATTTATTAGTTTTTGGGCATATGGCTTGAAGCTTTGATTTCGCCATTCAAAAAGCCGAAGATCAAGGCCAGCACATATCGTTGAAAGTTGTATAGCCGTAAGCAGACCATCTCCACATAGCTTATTCATGCTTGAGAGAATATGACCTGATTGTTCTCCTCCTAAGTTTGCATTAGTTTTTAGCATTGCTTCGTGAACATGGCGATCACCTACGGACGTTCTTTCTAATAAACCTCCTTGCCCTAGCCAAGCTTTTTCTAGCCCAAGGTTTGACATTGATGTGGTAACTAACCTTTTTTCATTCAGTTTATTCTTCGCTTTAAGATGTGAACCCCATAAATAAAGAATATGATCTCCATCTATGACTCGCCCTTTTTCATCAATAGCCATTAATCTGTCAGCGTCTCCATCAAAAGCAAAACCCATTTGAGCATTCTTTGAAAGAACGGCTTCTTTTAGCTGATTAAGATTGGTCGATCCACAGTTGACATTAATTTTCCCTCCATCAGCTTTCCCATTTATTGTGCTTACATTTGCTCCTAAAGCCTTAAAAATCTTTTCTCCACATGATGTGGCTGATCCCCAGCATAGATCTAGAACAATTGATACATTAGCCAAGCTTTGGTCTTTGGCAGACTCTAAAAGGCTATTCTCATAATCTCCAAGAAGTTCATTGCGGAAATAGACTTGTCCAATATTTTTTGAAGTACTTATTTCTTGTAATAGGCCTTGCTCAATAATATTTTGTTGTCCAAGTGTAATTTTATTACCAGTCGAATTAAAAAACTTTATTCCATTATCTTCTGGTGGATTGTGGCTTGCAGAAACCATGGCACCTCCAGAAGCGCCAAATCTTTGAATGAGGTGCGGTACTGCAGGTGTTGTGCATAGGCCTAATACCCAAACTTCTTTGCCAGCAGCCGTCAAACCAGCTGCCAATGCAGAAACAATCATTGAGCCGCTCTGACGAGAGTCTTTACCGATTAGGAAAGGCCCTTCACCAGAAATTGCTAGGCCAAACCAGTATCCAATTTTGAAAACAATATTTTCTGTTAGCAAATTCTTTGCATTTCCTCGGATCCCATCTGTTCCGAAGATTGAAGATTCTTTTGATAAAGGCGAAAGGCCAATGGGGTCCATTTCATTGTGGCTATTTGATATAGCCAAGAAGGTTAAATCGGCTGAACATTAGCTCAAATAGAAACCTTTTCCTAATAAATCATTCAAATAATGCCAAAGTGAGTTCTGAATCAGATTTTTTATGGCAGATAATTCTTCATTAATTGCCCTCAGCAAACTACAAAAAATTCTTTTGATGCTGGTGGCTTTTGTACTATCTGCAGCACTTTTGATCATGAAGATTAGTGTTGCTTCAGTGCAGCCACTCGAGCAACTGGCTCGTAGTTCGCTGTTGCCAGAAATAGCTTTAGCCAATGGTAAACCAACTATTTTCGAGTTCTATGCAGATTGGTGTGAAGTATGTCAAAAAATGTCCCCCTCAATAGTCGACTTAGAAAAAAGGATGGGGGATAAACTTGATATTGTTTTATTGAATGTAGATAATCAGAGGTGGTCTCCCCTGATTGATAAATATAATGTTAATGGAATACCTCAATTCATTTTCTTTAATCAAGATGGGGATCTTAAGGGAATTTCCATTGGCCTATTAAGCTCTGAAAAAATAATTAAGGCATCAGAGTATCTTATAGACAATAAAGAGCTAACTGATATTGAAGAGTTCAATAATATGTCTCCAGATAGATTTAAATTCACAGATTTGATTGATACCTCTAAGTCCAGGCCTGTTAATCCTAGAAGCCATAGTTAAAACTTACCAATCAAGAGCCTTTGCGACTATAGGGAATTGTTGAGAGAAAATTGTTTTACAGGCATTTGCAATTTCCATATGTTCTTTTTGAGTGCCATAACCTGACCTTAAATTGATATAATGGATCCAGGATCTGCAAGAACCACTCATATATATTCTTGTAGGAGTTGCAAGTGGTAAAATGAATCTTGCACACTCTTTTGCTATTCCAGATTCAAGCATTTCTTGATATAGGTTGAGAGAGTCTTCAAACTGCTTCTTTATTTTTATCTTGAAACGGGCAGTTATTTCTTCGGGTAAGTCATGTATTGAATTTTGCCTATTTTTATTATCTTGTCTCCTTAATTCAGGGACAGGAATTTGACCTAGCTGGCTACTGTCTGCATACCTTTGGGAGAATTCTTGAAATGTAAAAGATCTATGGCGAAGAATTTGAGCAGCTATGCCTCTATTTGTTTCAATTTGAATAGTCATAAATGCTTGTTCAAAGACACTCCAATGTTCATGCTTGATGCAATATCTTAAAAGCTTTGTAAAATCTTCATTGTCCTGGTTTTTGGGATTACTAACTCTGGCAATATATGCCATAGTTTTTTCAGCATCTGGAGTTGCTGTAACCAGATGAACACTATTCATTGTTATATCTTTGCAAGAGTTACTTTCTCAGGTTGATTTTGATATTTACCCTTGCGGTCACTATAGGTTGTTTCACAAGGGTCTCCTTCTAGGAAGAGGAGTTGGCATATACCTTCATTAGCATATATTCGACAATCTGCTCCAGAACTATTGCTGAACTCCAGAGTCAGATGTCCTTCCCAGCTTGCTTCTGCTGGGGTTGTATTAACTATTATGCCAAGCCGTGCATAAGTGCTTTTACCAAGACAAACAACAGTAATGTTTGCAGGGACTTTCATTCTCTCTAATGCGACTCCTAGGCCATATGAATGTGCAGGGAGGATGAAGTAATCTCCGTCGTCATCTTTATGGAGAGGGGTTGATTCTAAGTTATCTGGATTAAATCTTTTGGGATTCATTACTGTCCCAGGTACATGACGAAAGATTAGGAATTCTTTAGAGGACAATCGAAGATCATAGCCATAAGACGAGCAGCCAAAACTTAAGACAGGATTTTGTTTTGAAGCAGGATTAAGGTGCCTAATCAGAGTGCTTTGGAAAGGTTTAAGCATTCCTTCTTTTGCTTTCTGACTAATCCAGCGATCGTTTTTAAGCATTATTTAGAGCACCTTAGTTCAGTAACTTGGTCTGCCATTGCTACAACTTCCTTTGGTATGAAAGGACCTGTAAGAATTACATCTATAGCGCGAGGTCGCTGTTCAAGTGTTTCGATGAGGTCTGTTTCTTGAACAAAACCTAATTTAATTGCAAGTCCTACCTCGTCTAAAACAAGTTTATGAATATTTTCCTTTAGTAAGTTTTGCTGACAGATTTGCCAAATTGCCTGCACGGCTTGTTTTGCCTGAATAAATTGGCTGGATAAATGGTCTGCAATGCTTTGTTCATTGCCAAGATAGCAGGGTAAATCAGGCCTGATCCAATGAAGCCTTCCACAGAGTTGAATCCCTTTGGAAGGGCCTTGATCAACGCCTCCTTTTAGTAATTGAGCTATTAGGACTTCGCTGCCAAGTCCAGCTGATCGGAGAGCTTCGCTGAGAACAACAGGAAAACTACCTCCAAAATTAGCCATATGAACTTGCAGTTGTCCTTGAGGTTCGACAATACGAAGAATTGGCTTTGGATTTTCAAAAGGAATAGACCTTAAATTGCTATCCTTTTCCGGCGCATTTTTATTTATGTAGCTTGGGCTGGCAGTCAAAAAACTAAAATAACTATGTTTCAAATCTAGCGGCATGATCCAGGTTCACAATGAGTAGACACTACAGATAGTGTTGAGATTATCGATTTCGGGCTATTTTTGCTTTGGTTACTGAGATCTCTTAATGCTTTATTTATATGAAGCAACTATGTGAGCATTAAAAAAAAGTTCAAAAAAGTCATTATTGCTACAAGTGGTTTTATAACCCGTCCTTAGCGTCGATTAAATCGCTTTGCCGATATGGCAACTGCTGCTAGTGGCTTTAGCCGTTACTCAAATCAATCTTTAGGGGGACAGTCTCCTAACCAGGGTAATGATCCAAATCAACCTAAGAAGACTCTCCTTGAGGTAATTCGAGGTCTTGATGGGGCAACCTCCGAGTTGGTTGAGCGCTCTAAAACAATCTTTTTCCCTGGCGATCCTGCCGAGAGAGTGTATTTAATTAGAAGAGGAGCTGTTCGTTTGACCAGGGTTTATGAGTCAGGAGAAGAGATAACGGTTGCTTTGTTAAGAGAAAACAGTTTGTTTGGAGTCCTTTCCCTTTTAACTGGGCACAGATCTGATCGTTTTTACCATGCTTTGGCATTTACTCGTGTCGAGATGGTATCTGCCCCTGCAGGCTCTGTAAGAAATGCGATTGAAGCAGATAGTGGCGTAGGACTTCTTTTGTTGCAAGGCTTGTCAAGCAGGATTTTGCAAACAGAGACCATGATTGAAACCTTGACCCATAGAGACATGTCTTCTCGACTAGTTAGCTTTCTTTTAGTGCTTTGTAGAGATTTTGGAGTACCAGGTGATAGAGGAATTACTATTGACCTTCGCCTTTCTCATCAGGCCATAGCGGAAGCCATAGGATCGACTCGTGTAACAATTACTCGTCTACTAGGTGATTTGAGAGGGTTAGGCTTACTACAGATTGATAGAAAAAAAATCACGGTATTTGATCCAATAGCCCTTGCTAAACGTTTTAACTAAAATTACTATTTGTCTCCATTATAAAATAACTTTGTTTTAGTCCTACTTAACTTTCTTTTCTTGTGACGGGCTGGTTGTTAATTATTTTCTTGCTTATTCTTGGCGGCGTACTATCTACGCTTGGAGATTTTCTAGGCACCAAGATAGGGAAGGCGCGTCTAAGCATATTCAAATTAAGGCCAAGAAGAACAGCAGTACTGATAACAATTTTAACTGGTAGTTTTATAAGCTCTATTTCATTAATGTTGATGCTCTTGGTTGATAGGCAACTAAGAGATGGTTTATTCAGATTAAATGATATTCAAACTGAGTTAAAGGAAAGCAGATCAGCTTTATTGCCCTTGCAAAAACAAAGAAGTATTCTTGAAGAAAGAATTGAGAAAAGAGAGAAGGAACTTATTAATTTAGAGAAGAATTTCTTTGCTTTAAGGAAAGGAGAAGTAGTTATAACTAGTGGCGAATCCTTAGGGACATTTACTATTCAACTCAATGAGAAGTCTGATATTGATGAAGAGATAGAGAATATATTTACTAGAGCAAATTTTAATGCTTTTATGCGTGTCAAACCTGGAGAAAAACCCGATCGAAGACTAATCCTTGTGAGATTAGACCATGTCCAACGTATGAAATCAATTATTTCGGATAATCGTAAATGGGTTATTAATATACGATCAGCAGGAAATGTTTTACTAGGAGAAAATTATGTATATGCTTTTCCTGAAGTTCTTTTGAATCAAAATATCGTCACTAAGGGCGAGATAATAGCTAGCAATTCTCTTGAAAGGAATGATTACAAACCTCATACCTTAAATAAGAAGGTAAAGCTCTTATTAGCTTCAACCTTGGCTGAAGTAAAGAGGCGAGGATCCTTAGTTTCAGAAATACAAGTTGATACAAAATCAATTAATTCATTGAGGAATAAGTTAAAGCGATTCGACACAAGCAAAACTAGCTTGGAGGTTATTTCTAATAAAAATAGTGATACTGCTGAAAACGTATCGGTTTCTCTTAGGATTAGTAAGATTCCATCTAAGAATTAGTCCATATAAATTTATGAATTATGCTATTGCTATAGACCCAGGAAGAGAAAAATGCGGACTTATACTTGCTGATCTCGATAATCACATTGTGATAGAAGGCAAGGTTGTAATCTCTTCTTCAGTACTTGATTTGATAATTAAATGGCAAAATAACTATGAAATTAAATTAATTATTCTTGGTAATGGAACAAGTAGTAATTTCTGGTATTTAAAGCTTATAGAGGTATGTAAATTATCTATTAAACTCGTAGAAGAAAGCGGAACAACCTTTAGAGCAAGAGGAAGGTATTTTGAAATCTCATCACCTAACTTTTTCTTGCGCTTTATACCAAAACAAATGCGAATACCACCAAAAAATTTGGACTCTTTTGCTGCATTACTTTTATTAGAGGACTACCTTCACAGAAAGTTTCAATGGTTAGGAGATATTAGTCTTAAAACTTGGCCCGAATAATAAATATGTAATCTCCTCCTGCTTCAAGAGAATAATCAGCTTTGATTAGAAACCTTAAAAGAGCATCTTGAATCAATGCCTTTCCTAAGGAAGGCTCTAGCAATAGTTCGCCATTGGCATATCTCCATATAAATTCCCATTTAAACTCTCCAGCAGAAACTTCTCCTGCAAGAGATCTATTTAAAAAACTTTGACTATGTACTCTTAAGTATGCTGTTGTTGAAGGCTTTTGATGCATTTAACTAAATATCTGTAAACTTAGAGTGCATAGAATTTAGATGATTTGCTGCTTTTTCTAATCCAACCTCTTGAATTAAATTTAAACCTAATACAACCTCATTTAAAACACTTTGCATGACTAATTGTTCCTTTGAATTAAAAGCACCAAGCACATGAGAAACAGTTCTGACTTGTTTTTCTTCAAAGGCGATTACAGGTTTTCCAATGCCTACTCTTAACCTGCTGAAATTTTGTGTACCAAGATTATTTATAATACTTTTGAGGCCATTATGTCCTCCAGCACCTCCTTGGTACCGGAGTCTTAATTTACCTAAAGGTAGGTCGATGTCATCAACAATAATTAGGATGTGATTTGGTTGAAGACCAAACCAATGCATTGCTGCTTTTACAGCTCTACCGCTTTCATTCATATATGTATCGGGCATAAGCAGTCTTCTTTTTTGAGCACCAATCCCAATCTCTGCCAGTTGCCCAAATAATTTTTTACTCGTACTAAAAGAAGCACACTCTTTTGTTGCAAGCTTCTCTAAGACCATAAACCCTACGTTATGGCGAGTAGAGCTGTATTTAGAACCAGGATTCCCTAGCCCTACCAATAAACTTGGGTCAGCACTAGTACTCATTCTGATTCTTGTGATATGAGCAGGTTTTTCTAATCAATTTTGTTTTGAATTAACGAATCTCCTTGATTATCCGCACCCTCTTTGGTCGCAGACTCAGAATTATCTGGTTCTGTCATCGCTTTTTGAATTTCACTTTCAAACTCTGTAGAGGCCTTTTGAAGACCTTTTAGTGTTTTGCCAAGGGTTCTTCCTAGTTCAGGCAGACGCTTTGGTCCAAAAATAACCAATGCAAGCCCAACTATCACAGCAATCTCAGGCAATCCAACGCCAAAGATATTCATGAGTGAACCTCTTTTGTTTCTAAACTTTTCCTATTTAACCCCGTTCCAATCAACAGAGAAACCCTGTAAAAGCAGAGACTGGTTGTAAATCTGTAGAAGAATTACTAAAAATACCAGAAGCAAGACACCAATAAAAGCCATAACTGGTACTGCTCCCCAGCCAGCTACAACCTTGCCTTGGCCAGAATTACCAATGGATTTCAGTAGAGATCCTAGAGCTGTTTTTTGTCCCATTTTGAGTTTTGAGCCTCAGTTAATGATTCATTTTCGATATTGTATGGGAAATTGTCTCTCAGGTACCCAACCTGTAGAAAGTTTTGATGGAAACTTCATCTCTTGCTCTTCAATTAGCAATAATCGTTTTGGTTGTATTGCTAGGCCTAACAGGATTAGGGGTTTATATGGCTTTTGGCCCTGCTGCAAAGGGGTTAGATGACCCATGGGATGAGCATGATGACTGAGTGGATTTTTACAAAAATGTTTATATTTCCAGTTAATTCAGCTTCGAAACATTTCAATCCAGGTTCATAAGGGGGGTAATTAGGCATCAAGGCCCCATAAAATACGCGTGGTTCTCTAGATGCTGGTCGGTATTCATGCTTGCTTTAAAGATTTCCGTATACACGGTCGTCTTCTTTTTTGTTGGAGTCTTTTTGTTTGGTTTCTTGGCTAGTGATCCGTCAAGAACACCAGCCAGAAAGGACTTAGAAGGCCCTCAAGACTAAACAAATAGGCTGCAAGGCCAATCAGAACTAATACTGGCCATTAATGGCTGTGTATGGCTCTGATTGTGTAATTATTGTGTGCGTCGACAGAATGTTTTGGCGCCGATAGTCTCTAATGCTTGGATCTCAGGACTTTTTTCTGCTGGCTGCTTAGTTTTTGCGCCTTTAGAAAGTTTTTTGGCTGATGCCAAAGCGTTTGAAATCCACACTTCAGTTCAAGGAGTTAATACTAACCAACGAATTCGTTTGCTTAAAGACGAGCGCAGACAATATTTGGCATCTAATATCTTAATTGCTTCACACTCAGTTAAGGATAACTTTCCTCATAAGAAAAAAGACCTTTCTCAGTTATCTATAGACGCTTCAGGTAGTCATTCTCAAATACAAAATACGCATAAAGAGATTCATCTCGATAGTGAATCTTCTTTTCTCAGAGTTGATATTCATGCCGATCGCCAATATTGGGAAACGGATAATGTATTTGTAGCTGAAGGTAATGTTGTTGTATCTTTCAATCAAGGTATACTTCGAGCAGAAAAAATTGTTTTTGACCGATCTAAAAATCTTCTTTTTGCAACTGGTGATGTTCGCTTTATGCGAGGAGAACAATACTTTAGGGCCAGTTATTTTAGATATAACTTAGTAAGCAAGAATGGATACTTAGACGATGTCTATGGAGTAATCAAAGTCAACCTTTTAACTAATGATCTTAACATAAACTCTTCAACTAACATTAATAAAAAGCAATCTAGGAATACTATACCAAATAATTCAGCTTCTAGGATTACTCTAAATGATGGAGTAGTTATAGAAGGAGGTAAAATTGATTTAGGTTTAAATCCATTTGTTGCTGGTGATCTCTCTGATAAAGGTATAAATAGCTGGCGATTTAACTCTCCAAAAGTCATAATTAATCGATCAGGTTGGAAAGCTAAAATAATGACTTTTTCTAATGATCCATTTAACCCTGCTCAAGCCAAGCTTGTTGCTAAGAATGTAATTGCGAATGAGAATAAAGATGGCACTTTGCTAATTAAATCTAGTAAGACAAAGTTAATATTAGAGGATCAATTAAATATCCCTATTGGTAAAAGATCCTTTGGAGCTAATCAAGAAAATGAAGAACGTTGGATCTTAGGATTTGATACAAAAGACAGAGATGGATTATATATAGGAAGAAAGTTTAAGCCTATTCAGTTAGATGAGAATTATGAATTATCACTGCAGCCACAATTTCTTTTTCAACGAGCTATTAATGAAAAAACAAATGCTTACCCTGAATCAGATTTATCTGTTTTGAGCCCTAAGGTATCACAATCAACAAAATTTTCAGATTTAATAGGAATGAAGGCAAAATTAAAAGGAAAAACATTTAATATGCAGTCAGAATTATCTGCAAACATAAGCAGTTTCAATCCAGATAGATTTGCTAATGGAAGTCGATATTGGGGTGCCCTTAAAGATTCTTTTGATCTTGGTGGGATTAAAGATATCAATGCAGTTCTTTTTGCAGCTTATCGTTATAAATCATGGAATGGTTCTTTGGGAAGAAGTGATATTTATACTTCAGTTGGTGGCTACGTGGATAAAGAAGTGGATTGGGGAAATGGGACTTCCCGTTATGAATATAGATTTAGATCTGGAATCGGTAAATATCAAGCTGAAGCTTTAAAATCTCTTACTTTATCTCATCTATGGAGAGCAAGCATCTTTAACTCTTTGAATATTTCATACCCTATATATATGTTCGAAGATGCCAGTTCAGTCAATCAAGTTAAACCAAGATATTCCATGGCAAAAATTAACCCTGGCATTATTCTTAATACAGAAATTTTTTCGACTTATTTTCATTACGAAGGTGGAGATAGTCAGTTTTCATTCGGAGTAAATGCAGGGCCTGAGTTAACATTAGGAAACTTTAGAAAGCCTTTCCTAGATTATACAAAAGTATCAATTATGCCAGGCTTTACTGTTAAAGCTGGCGATAGTCCATTTAAATTTGACAATGAAGTTGACCTTCAGAAAATTTCTTTTCAATTAACTCAACAAATATATGGTCCTTTGCTTCTTTCGGGTATTTACAATGTCAATATTGACAAAGACTCTGATCAATATGGAAAATCTTTAAGTTCTAAATTAGCCATTTTATGGGAACGCAGATCGTATGCTTTGGGTATATTCTATGATATTAATGATAACTCTGGAGGTTTGATGTTCAGATTGAATGGGTTTGACATTGAAAGGGCACTAATCCCAAATGATTCAATTGTAGATACTATCTAACCATTAGAGATCGAAATCACTTTTGATTAATGTATATATTGATTTAAATAAGGCAAAGTGCTTTTTGTCAGATTAATTTTTTCTTTCTGAGACATTAAAGTAGATGTTGCATCCCAGTTTCCTGAGTTCAGCATTAATGCAGCTCCTTCTTCAATTTTTAGTTTCCAGGATTGATTTCTAAATTCAATTAACTTTTTTCTCAGATTAATACTGCAAAAATATTTACTTTTGCTATTTTCTATAGATTCAATTAGTGAGCTTAGTTCATTCTCTATAAGTGTGACACAAGGTATGCCAAGACTTAGACAATTTCCATGAAATATCTCAGCAAAACTATTTCCAATTATTGCTCGAATACCCCATCTCATAAGAGCCTGTGGCGCATGTTCTCGACTTGATCCACAGCCAAAGTTTTTGTTGACAATCAGGATCGAAGCCCCTTTATTTTCTTCTATGTCAAATACATGAGAGCCATTTTTTTCTTTCCTATCATCCGCAAAAACATTTTCTCCAAGGTTGTCAAAACTTACACACTTAAGAAATCGAGCGGGAATAATTCTATCGGTGTCTATGTCATTCCCTTTGAGAATTATGCTTTTACCTTTTACTAAGGTTATGCATCCTTTGGGAAAGGTATATGAAGAGCTCATGGGCTTCTATGGTCCTTGGTTAATTAGGTTCCTTACATCTGTTACAGATCCAGAAATAGCAGCAGCGGCAACCATTGCTGGACTCATTAACAATGTTCTTCCTCTGGCTGATCCTTGTCTTCCTTTAAAGTTCCTATTGCTAGAACTAGCGCTTATTTGATTGCCTTCTAATCGATCTGGGTTCATTGCAAGACACATAGAGCAACCTGGCTTTCTCCATTCAAACCCTGCATTTTGAAATAAAACATCTAAACCTTCTGCTTCAGCAGCTTTAGCTACTTTCTCAGAGCCAGGAACTACAAAGGCTTTAATACCCTTAGCCACATGTCTATTTTTAACAATCTTTGCTGCTGCTTGAAGATCACTTAGGCGGCCATTAGTACAACTTCCTATAAAACAAACGTCTATTCCAAGACCTTCAATAGAGCTTCCTGGATGCAGATTCATATAAAGATAAGCTTCTCTTGCTGTTTGTTGGTCACTTGTCTCTAGTGAGTCGACCTTTGGTATTAATTCGTCAATCCCAATCGCTTGGCCGGGTGTAATACCCCAAGTGACTGTTGGGGAGATTTTGCATGCATCAAATTTCACTTCGTCGTCAAAAATCGCATTCTGATCAGAGGCTAATTCCTTCCACCATTGGAGAGCAGACTCCCATTCCTGGCCAGTTGGTATATAGGGCTTCCCTTCTAAGTAATCAAAGGTTGTTTGATCAGGATTGACATATCCGCATCTTGCTCCACCTTCTATAGCCATATTGCATATAGTCATTCTCTCTTCCATTGAGAGTTTTTTTATTGCGGGCCCAGCAAACTCATAAGCATATCCAACGCCTCCTTTGACGCCAAGATGGCGAATTACATGAAGGATAAGATCTTTTGCAAAAACACCATTGGTGAGTTGACCATCTACCCAAATTCTACGAACCTTTAACTTTTTCATTGCCAGGCTTTGGGTAGCGAGTACATCTCTAACTTGGCTGGTGCCAATCCCAAATGCGATTGCACCAAAAGCTCCATGGGTAGAGGTATGAGAGTCTCCACAAGCAATCGTCATGCCAGGTTGTGTTAGACCTGATTCTGGTGCCATCACATGGACGATGCCTTGATTCCCTGAACCTATTCCAAATAGTTTGATGTGATGGTTTGAGCAATTTTTTTCAAGTGTATGAAGCATTTCCTCAGCTAGAGGATCTGAGAAAGGTCTTTGGTGATTTGTAGTGGGTACTATGTGGTCGACGGTTGCAATTGTTCTATCAGGACAATTTACGGAGAGTCCTTTTTCTTCTAAAGCTGCAAATGCTTGAGGACTGGTTACTTCATGAATCAAATGAAGCCCAACAAATAACTGGGTAGCTCCTCCAGGGAGATCTGCTATCCGATGAAGATCCCAGACTTTGTCGTAGAGCGTTTTTGAGCTCAAAGCTTACTCCTTATTAAAGTGACCTTAGCTCTGGTTATGCATAAATAAACGCAGTAGGTCGAGGCTTCTAATAACACTCAATTGTTGAATTTCCTCTCTTGTTTTATGCGAACTAAAGTTGACTTGAATTGATTTAATGATGCTTTGGCTAGCAATTCCAAAATGTACTAGCCCAACAGGCTTGTCTTGGGTTCCTCCAGCTGGTCCTGCAATTCCGGTAATAGCAAGGCCCCAGTCAGTTTGAAACTTCTCTCGAACCCGTTTAGCCATTTCTTTTGCCACAGAAGAAGAAACAGCTCCATTGCGCTCCAGCATGTCGAGGGGAACACCCAGGAAATGGTGCTTTATCCAATTGCTGTAAACAATTACCCCTCCTAAGAACACATCCGATGCTCCAGGAATAGATGTTAAAGCAGCTCCAAGTGCACCCCCAGTACAAGACTCTGCAATCGAAATAGTTTCACTATGCTCTTTTAATGATTTAATAACGACTGAAGCTAACGTTTCATCATTAGAACCGAAATAAAACTTTTTCCCTATTTTTAATAATTTAGTTTCAATAGGCATGATTAACTTTTTTGCATCTCTATGATTCTTGGCTTTTGCTGTGATACGTAATTTTACTTCACCTAATGATGCATATGGTGCAATAGTAGGATTTTCCCCTGACATAATATCGCCAACTTTCTCTGCTAAAGATGATTCGCTAATCCCTGTAAATTTAAGTGTCTTGCTCATAATCACATCTTTAATTAATAAGTTACTTTTTAGCCAATTTATCGCATTTATAGAAAACATTTTTTCCATTTCAGATGGCACACCAGGCAAGCTAATTATTGTAAATCCAGGCTTTGGATCCCAAATGATTCCAGGCGCAGTACCTGTTGGATTTTGAATTAAATCTGCACCTTCTGGGTGAAGTGCTTGTGTTTTGTTTATGGTAGGCATCTTTTCTGAAGATAATTTATACTTTTCTTCGAGATCTATTAAGATTTCTTTGCTTTCGACAAGTCGAGTATTAAATGCAGTAGCTATTGCTTCTGTAGTTAAATCATCAGGTGTTGGGCCTAAACCGCCAGTAGTTATTAATATCCTGCTGCGATTAGAAATTTCTTGAATGGTTTGCTTGATTCTTTCTAAATTATCACCAACAACTGTTTGGCGAAAATGTTCTAATCCTATAGAGGCTAATTGCTCTGCTAACCATTTTGCATTACTATTTAAAATGCTACCAAGAAGCAACTCACTGCCTATACAAAGGATTTCGACTGAATTTTCTTTATCTTTACTGTTTAATTGATTGCTCACTAGCTCAGTCATATAGCGGGAATCGATTGCATAAATCAAGAACCCTTTGCTGACATTTGTTTTTTAATATTAAGTCCGTTGGGTTTAACAGGCGATCAGCGATCAAATCTGCGACTTCTAAGAATGCTGGCTCATCAAAACCTCGAGTGGTTAATGCTGCAGTACCTAATCTGAGCCCACTAGTTACGAATGGGGATTTTGGATCAAAAGGGACCGTATTCTTATTGGTAGTGACATTTATTGCACTAACAAGTGAATCAGCTTCTTTCCCAGTCATATCAATACTTCTTAGATCTAGAAGAACAATGTGGTTATCAGTTCCATTGCTTACAACTGCTATGCCTCTATCTTGCATTCGTTTTGCAAGAGCTTTTGAATTTTTCACAAGTTGTTCGCAATAGGAACTAAACCCTGGCTTCAAGGCTTCTCCAAAAGCCACTGCTTTTGCCGCAATAACATGCTCCAGTGGACCTCCTTGACTGCCAGGAAATACGGCCTTGTCAAATCTTTTGCCAAATTCTGCATTTCTGCAGAGTATTAACCCGCCTCTAGGCCCTCGAAGTGTTTTATGGGTCGTTGTGGTAACCACATCGCAATGGGGTATTGGACTTGGATGGATTCCAGTTGCAACCAGCCCTGCGATATGGGCCATATCTGCTAACAAATATGCTCCAACTTCATCTGCAATTGATCTAAAAGCTAAAAAATCAATATTTCTTGGATAAGCAGAGTATCCACAAATTATTAATTTTGGTCGATTTTTTAGAGCAATTTCACGGACATTCTCCATTTCAAGTCTTTGTGTCTCTTTATCTACTCCGTAATGAATAGCTTTAAACCATTTGCCACTAACGTTCACTGGAGAACCATGAGTTAAATGGCCACCATGGGAAAGGTCCATTCCCATAATTTTTTCGCCAGGTTCCAAGAGAGATAGGAATACCGAGAAATTAGCCTGGGCTCCACTATGAGGTTGAACATTTGCCCATTCGGCTTTAAATAATTGCTTGGCTCTTTCAATTGCTAAACCTTCAATCTTATCAATGTGTTCACAGCCTCCGTAGTAGCGCTTATTTGGAAGACCTTCTGCATATTTATTGGTTAAAACAGACCCCTGAGCTTCCATTACTGCTTTGGAGGTAAAGTTCTCGCTTGCAATAAGCTCCAAGTGATTCTCTTGCCGTTTACTTTCTTCTTGTATTAGAGAGGCAATATTTGGATCAGCATCCTCTAGAGCGGAATTAATATGAGTCAATTAAAAAGCCTCTTCTTTTTTAATCGGATAGTAAGCAAAGCATCAAGCTTTGCAAAAAAAACTTCCTCTTATTTTTCTTTTAGATGCTGATCTCAGCAAAAACCTTTGAAACGCGCCTGGAGAGATTCGAACTCCCGACCCTCTGATCCGTAGTCAGATGCTCTAATCCGCTGAGCTACAGGCGCAATAAACAATTAATAAGAACTTATTTAAGTCCCTTTAGTCAACTATATTGATGTTTATAGCTTCAAAATCATATAAATACTGAAAAATTTATGCCAATCAAGTGGTATGGAACGGGAAATCAATCAGATCCTCTCTATTTGCATTTCTCTCGAATAGTTAATTTGACTCTTCATACGATGGCTTTTGCCGCAGTAAATAGTGGTCTTTGGTTCTTTCAGCAAATCAAGCACCCCTGGACCAATCTTCAATTTTTTACTGGGTTTTGGCTGGTTTTGTTAGGTTTACATCTAACTATTGTGATTCTCAAACGACCTTCACAGGCAAAAGACCCTCTCCTAAAAAAGAGTTGAACGGCATCTACTGCAGCAAAATTTTTTTCATGACTATTGATTCCAATCAACTCAGGGATATACAGAATGCGATCTCAGATCGTATTTATATCCAAATTGAGAACTGGAATCTTTATTTGGGAGATGCTGGTCTTTCACAAAAGTTAGCTATTGAATGCAAAGCAAATCTGGATAATGGTTCAGCTGTTGCTGCGCGAAAAGCAATTGAGGCTGTTCAAGTTCGTCTTGGTGGCGGGAATACACAATTGCCGTTAGCAAGATTAATTTCTTCAGCGCAAATTTTTGAACTTGAAGAGATTTTGGACCCCTACTGCAGATAATGTTGCTTTACTTACAACCCCATCGTGCTCATTATTGAGGTCACAAATGCTCGAGAAGTCGTTCGCAAACGCATCGGGCGACTAGGCGAACGACTTATAGGGAAAGTTGTTGATCCAGAGTCTCAGGTGGAAAAAGCATTGATCCAGGAAATGGAAACGGCATTTCAAGAGTTTGGGATTGAAGCTCGAATACTTTCAGTTCAGGGTCCAAGGCTTGAAGGCAGTGAATCTATTGAGTTCCCGATTCATGTGAGAGAAGAGCGTGATATAAAGCTTAAGGATGGTTGATTTTATTTTCAAAAAGAATCATTAATTCATTTACTTCTTTGATATGTAACACTATTCCACTTCTTACAAAGATAATGAGACCGCATAATATTGCAAGAGTTAATTTGACTAATTCAAAAATGTAAATAGAAGAAAAAATTGATATTGAATTAATTGCCCAAGCTATTAATCCTGAGAATAATCCACAAATAATAAGTTTTAGGATATTAATGCTTAATTTTTTTAAAGGGATGTCATTTAGCTTTTGATTTAATTTCAGTAGAAGACCTATACAAGTAAAAATATTTACCCCGACTGTAGCAAGTACAATTCCTTGTACTCCAAAATCAATTGATAATTGATGCCCCCAAGGTGATGGAGCTCCAATAAGAAACCAATCTAGAAATATATTTAAAATTATTCCTGCAAAAGAAAAACTAAAAGGTGTTTTGCCATCACCAATTGCATAAAAAACTCTAACTAATAGATCCCTACCTAGGTAGGCTGGCATTCCAATACCATAAGCTACAAGGAGGCTTCCGACAAGATCAATTGCTTGAGAATCAAAAGCACCTCTACCGTAAATTAGAGATACTATTGAAGTTCCTACGCTTATGAAAAGTGATCCTAATCCAATCATACTTACCGAAGAAAGCATTATGCTTTGACTTATTTTTTTTATTAATTCTGGTTTGTCTTCAACTTTTGTGAGTTTGGCAAAAGTTGGCAAGAAAGGTATTAAAAGTGCGTTAGATATTAAACCTAAAGGTGCCTGTATTAAAAAGTTTGCATAACCTAAACCTGAAGCTGCACCTATAATATTTGAAGCAAAAAATAGATCTGTTACTACATTGACTTGTAACATTCCTGAAGACAGAATTGCAGGTGTCAGTATTCTCCATACTTCTTTAACTCCTGGATGACTCCAATCCCAAGATAATTTTAATTTAATTAGCCCCTTTCTTATTAATGAGGGTATTTGTAAGAGAAATTGCAATAAGGCACCTAATAGGGTCGCCTGTGCAAGGATTATTCCTCCTCTGAGACTAAGTTCTACAGAATCTTTTGTTGGACCATAATATATCCAAAAAGAGCCAGAAAATATTATTAAAACTATACTCGAGATTATTGGAGATATAGAAGGTAGAAAGAACTCATTAGTCGCATTTAGTGCGCCAAAACTAATACCAATTAATCCAGAAAACAGCAGAATTGGGGACATTATTTCCAGTTGCTTAGTCGCTATTTCATGGGTTTCAAGGCTTAGCCCAGGCCCAATTACCTTTATGATTGGATCTGCTGCAATGAATAAAATGATACTAATTATTATCAATAAAAGACTTATTAAAGTGTTAATTGATGAAAGTATATAAGCTTTCTCCTTTTTACTACTTCTGCTTAAGACTGTAACTATTGAATTGTGAAGGGGACCATTAATACCTCCAATCAGAATTAGGAAAAAACCTGGTATTACATATGCATAGTTATAAGCGTCATATGCTGCACCCACTCCAAATGCACCTGCAACAACAAGTTGACGGATTAACCCACCAGACTTGCTAAGCAGAGTTCCTAAACTAACTATTCCAGCGATTTTTCTAAGTGATCTTTTCATACTTTTTCTAGAAAAAAGGGGATCAATTATTTAGGTGTTTTTTCGATCTATTCTCTCAATGTATTGCAAGGAAATCTGATTTCCATGATTGGCAAGAGTCTTCTAACTTTCTCTACTCTTAATGAAGGCATTTTATTAAAGCGATATAAGCGTTTTTTGGCTGATGTTGAACTTGATACTGGACATATAGTCACTGCACATTGCGCAAATACTGGACCTATGACTGGGGTCTTAAAGCCAGGCGGTCGGGTTAGAGTCAGATACGCACCATCTCCTTCCCGCAAACTTTCTTGGTCTTGGGAGCAAGCTCAAGTTGTCAATCAGGCTGGAAATCGTATTTGGGTTGGCGTTAATACAGCATTGCCAAACAAGATTGTTCGACTAGCTATTGAAGCAGGCTGTTTTAGAGAAGCATTAGGAGAAATTGCTCGAATTCGCAATGAAGTTAAATATGGAAGGACTGGGAATAGTCGTATAGATCTTCTTTTAACTCCTGGAGAAAATAATTGTGATCAGCGTCAAATATTTCTTGAGATTAAAAACACTACTTGGACTGATGGTTCATTGGCTCTTTTCCCTGACACAGTTACGGAAAGAGGTCAAAAGCATTTACAGGAAATGATTGATGTTCTGCCTAATGCAAGAGCATTACTGGTTCCATGTATTAGTAGGAATGATGTTGACTTGTTTGCCCCTGGGGATGCTGCTGATCCTATATATGGCAATCTGTTTAGACAAGCTTTAAGCGAGGGGGTGGAGGTTATGCCTTGTTGTTTTGGTTTCTTCAGTGACCATATTACGTGGGAAGGCATGCGCCCGTTTAGAGAAACTCAAACAATTTTTCCCTTGCCCTAGAATGATCAAATGAAAAAGCTAACTGATACCTTTGTTAAATCCAACAAATAACTAAATTCGTATAAACGATTACCAGAAGGATTACAAGATTTCTCCATATTTAGAATTGTACTTTCTGAGTTTCGTTGAACTCAGCTTTTTGCAGTTTTTGTTTTTTTATGACTTCTGCTTTGCAGACTCCCTCAAGTCGTCGAGTTGAACGACTTCAAGAGGCAAGTCTATTAAGAGGGCCGATGCTTCTTTTGAAGAGCATAAGAGGATTTAATTCTCGTAGTTCTTTAATTTGGCTTGCTTGTGTCCCTCTTGCCCTATTTGGTTTAGGACTATTTAACCTTTCAGCGCATGCAGGAGATTTTGCGCTTACCACTCAAGCACTTGCAGACAATCTTTGGATAATGGTTGCCGCAGTGTTAGTAATTTTCATGAATGCAGGCTTTGCGATGGTGGAAGCCGGCATGTGTAGGCAGAAAAATGCTGTCAACATTCTTGCTAAGAACCTAATAGTGTTTACTCTTGCAGTATCTGCTTATTGGTTTATTGGGTATAAATTGATGTATACAGGCTCTTGGGTCATTCCAGGGGTTTTGAAATTAGGTACTCCTTTCTTTAATCCAGCACCTACTGATCCAGCTGGATTGGTTCCAAGTATTGACTTTCTGTTCCAAGCTGCTTTTGCTGGTACAGCCGCAACGATTGTTTCAGGAGTAGTTGCTGAAAGAATCAAGTTTGGTGAGTTTGTCGTTTTTTCATTAGTCCTTACAGCAGTTATTTATCCGATTGCTGGATCTTGGCAATGGAATGGTGATGGATGGTTGGCTCAGTTGGGTTTTTATGACTTTGCAGGATCTAGTATTGTTCACTCAGTTGGAGCATGGGCTGGCCTTATTGGTGCAATTGCTTTAGGTCCACGGATTGGAAAATTTGTGGATGGTAGGTCTCAGGCTTTACCAGGGCACAATATGGCTATTGCAACTCTTGGAGCATTGATCCTTTGGATTGGTTGGTATGGATTCAATGGCGGCTCAGTGCTTGCTTTTAACGAAGCAGTTCCATATGTCGCTGTTACAACTACTCTTGGTGCTGCTGGTGGAGGTATAGCAGCCACATTGTTGAGTCAGTTAAATACTGGAAAACCAGATTTAACAATGACTATCAATGGCATTTTGGCAGGGCTCGTAAGTGTTACTGCTGGCGCGGATGGACTTAGCTTGTGGTCTTCTTGGCTTGTCGGAGCAATCGGTGGACTTCTAGTTGTTTGGTCAGTTGCTTTTGTTGATGGTCTTCAGATCGATGACCCTGTTGGGGCTGTTTCAGTGCATGGTACATGTGGGGTATGGGGAACTCTTGCTGTTGGCCTTTTTTATGGAGGAAAAGGAGTTTTTGCAGGAGGCACTCTTTCTCAGCTTTTAATTCAAGCTGTTGGTGCAGCAAGCTATGCAATTTTCACAATTCTTACTTGCTGGATAGCTTGGTCAATTATTGGAGGCTTCTTTGGAGGTATTCGAGTTACAGAGGAAGAGGAGCTCAAAGGCCTTGATATTGGTGAGCATGGAATGGAAGCATATCCAGACTTTGCTTCAGCTCAATAATTGAATCTGACGATTTAATTTTAAAAAGCCTGGCTTTACGCCAGGCTTTTTTGTGTTTTCTTTCAATTCCTAATAGAGTCTTTGAAATAGACTGGTTTAATTGAGATGGATACTCAAGCTTTTAAGAGATCTCTTCATCATTCAGATAGATATAATCGAAGGGGGTTTGAATCTCCTACAAAAAGAGCCCAGGCTCTTGAAAAGGCTTATCAAAGTAATTTGATTGGATCGATTAGAGATAATGGATATTTATTTGAGCACGGCAGATTACGGGTAAAGCTTGCAGAGGCATTTGGCTTTTGTTGGGGAGTAGAACGAGCAGTTGCAATGGCCTATGAAACAAGAAGACATTACCCCAAGGAAAGTATTTGGATTACTAATGAGATTATTCACAATCCTTCGGTGAATGATCACTTGAGAAATATGAATGTGCGATTTATTTCAGCTGAAAAAGGAATTAAAAATTTCTCTTCTGTCCAAGAAGGTGATGTCGTCATACTGCCTGCATTTGGAGCAACAGTTCAAGAGATGAAGCTCTTGCATGAGCGTGGTTGTCACATTATTGATACAACTTGTCCTTGGGTCTCAAAGGTTTGGCATACCGTTGAGAAGCATAAGAAACATGAATTCACTTCGATTATTCATGGCAAAGTAAAACATGAGGAAACTCTTGCAACAAGCTCTTTTGCAGGTACCTATCTTGTTGTACTTGATCTCGAAGAGGCTCAATACGTAGCTAATTATATTCTGGGTAAAGGAGATAGAGAAGAGTTCCTGAAAAGGTTTTCCAAAGCTTCATCTCAAGGCTTTGACCCAGATAGAGATCTTCAAAGACTTGGAGTTGCTAATCAGACAACCATGCTAAAAAGTGAAACCGAGGAAATTGGCCGTTTATTTGAGAAAACCATGCTTCGTAAGTATGGTCCAGCTGAATTAACTGAGCATTTTTTAGCTTTTAATACTATTTGTGATGCTACTGAAGAGCGGCAGGATGCAATGTTCTCGCTGGTTGATGAGCCTTTAGATCTACTTGTAGTTATTGGAGGTTTTAACTCTTCAAATACCACGCATCTTCAAGAAATTGCTATCAGCAGAGGTATTCGCTCTTTTCATATCGATACTCCAGAGAGGATAGGTGATCAAGAAAATACTATTACGCACAAACCTTTAGGAGATGATTTAATAACTGAGAAGAATTTTTTGCCTGAAGGAAATATAAGTGTCGGCATTACATCTGGTGCATCAACCCCAGATAGAGTGGTTGAACATGTAATTCATAAGCTTATTAATCTTAGCGAGGAGAAGGCTTTTGTGGATTAAAAATAAAAATATTTTTTGGCCGAAATTCCAAATTACTTAGCAATTTTACTTAAGTTTCAATAGTTCTCTCTTAATTTGTGATTAGCAACTAATATAGATACCTATTGCTTATAAGTGATGTCTGAATCTGGCAATTACAAATCTCAGGAACCTGGTTCTTCAAGAGACTTGCCATCCATTAATCAACCTCAGAAAGTGGAAGTGGTCGTTGCTAGTCCTTCTGCAGAAGGTGAAGTTAATATTTTGGGCGAGCTTGCAATCTTTGTTCTTAGAGTCGCCTTTAGCTTGTTTATGATTCATCATGGACTAGAAAAGCTTCAGGATCCAGAGGGCTTTGCAGAGTTTGTAGTAGGCAAATATTTTGGTTTTTTACCTGGAGATCCAATTATTTGGACTTTTGCTGCAGGCATTACACAAGTCTTATGTCCGTTAGGTCTTGCAATTGGAGTTTTTGCAAGACTTTCTGCATTAGGCCTTCTTTCAACAATGGTATTTGCTATTTATTTTCATTTAATTGATACGGGGTTCGAAGGTTTTCCTTTGGCAGTAGTAAATGATCATAACTATGCTTTTGAACTATCTTCAATTTATGCTGCAATATCTCTATATTTTTTATGCTCTGGCCCTGGAAGATTATCTGCTTTTCGAAAGAAAAATAAAGTTACTTATTATCCTAAAGGTGCAAAGTAACATATTATTTGAAGATTATTTTTAGATAGATTATCTCTATTAATTATTAATGAAGGAAATGTCTTTTACCAGTAAATATCATAGAGAGACCTAATTGATTGCATGCATCTATAGATGATTGGTCTCGAATACTTCCTCCTGGTTGAATTATTGATTTGATTCCATATCTTGATGCCAAATGTACTGTGTCATCAAAGGGAAAGAAGCCATCACTAGCTAATACAGCACCTTGAGCTTTTTCTCCTGCAGCTTCCAGAGCTATTTTTGCTGCCCCTATTCTATTCATTTGCCCTGCACCTATTCCTAAAGTTTGACCAGCAGATGCAACTACTATTGCATTTGATCTAACATGTCTTACTACTCGCCAGGCGAAAGCTAGATCAGCTTTGTCTTCAATAGACATTTGTAATTTTGTAGGAACTTTCCATTCATTAGGTTCAATTAATTTGTCATCAACTTCCTGAACCAATATTCCTCCTAAAATGCTTCTTATATACTTACGTTCGGACGACTTTATAGAGCTGTGACTAAGTTTAATTATCCTTAAATTTTTTTTCGTTGAAAGGATCTCTAAAGCGTTAGCGTCATAGTCTGGAGCTACTACACATTCTAAAAATAGACTGCTTAGTTCTTTTGCTGTAGCAGCATCTAAATTGCAGTTAAGAGCAACAATTCCTCCAAATGCACTAATTGAGTCGCACTCAAGGGCCAGGTTGAATGCATTGCTCAGATTATTGCTTACAGCTACTCCACAAGGATTAGTGTGCTTAATAATGACTGCAGCTTTCTCGCACGAATTGCCTTTATTGCCTAAGTCATATCCAAATTCTCTTATTGTTGCAACAGCAGCTTCTAGATCTAGAAGATTATTTGTGCTGAGCTCTTTACCTTGTAATTGTTCAGCTTGCCCCCACCCTTGATTAACTGCGCTATACCAATTTGCATTTTGATGAGGATTCTCTCCATACCTCAGAGTTTGTTTAATTGGTTGAGAAGTTAAATATGGAGAATATTTAGATTCAATTTGCTTGCTTAACCATTGGCTAATTGCTATGTCATAACTTGCGGTGTGCTCGAAAGCTTCAAGAGCGAGTTTTGCTTTGATAGTTGTTGAAATCTCCCCAGCTTCTAATTTTTCAAGAAAAGCGTCATATTGATTTGGATTAGTCAGAATACTTACTGATTCATGGTTTTTGGCTGCTGCGCGAATCATTGCAGGCCCGCCAATATCAATATTTTCTATTGCGTTATCCCATGTAACATCTGGATCAGAGATTGTTTCTTGAAATGGATAAAGGTTTACGACTACAAGATCAATATTTTTGATGTTTTCTTTTTCGAGATCAAATTGATGAGATGAATTTCCTTGCTTGGCAAGTATTCCGCCATGTATTCGAGGATGAAGAGTTTTTACTCGGCCACCAAGAATTTCTGGAGCTCCAGTGTAATCAGAAACTGTTTTGACAGGGATATTTGCTTCTTTCAGCGCTCTAGCAGTACCTCCACTGGAAATAATCTCAAAACCATGAAGGGTTGTTAATGTTTTCGCAAAAGGAATTAGCCCATCTTTATTGGAAACACTTATTAATGCTATACGGGCCATGAGGAAGATTAAATAGGTCTATAAAGAGCTAACTTACGCATCTAAGGACAAAAATGCTTAATGGAAGAGGATCTTATTTCTGTCGACTTTGAAAATGCTACTCATCGACTGATATTGCTTCATGGTTGGGGGGCTGATGCAGAAGATTTAGTCCCTGTTGGAAAAGCATTGGCAAATCAGCTTTCTATTGGATTGCAGTTGATTTGTCTGAGAGCACCTGAACATTTGAGTGAAGGGGATGGTCGTCAGTGGTATCCACTTTTCCCGCCAGATTGGTCAGCAGTCCCAGACGCTATAAAAAAATTACAAAGTCGATTCCAGAAAAATTCTTTTAGTTCAATTCCTTTTTCCAAGACATTTTTGTTGGGCTTTTCCCAAGGTGGCGCAATGGCGTTGGCTAGTGGCTGCGCATTCCCTTTCGCTGGTTTAATTGGCTGTAGTGCTTACCCTCACCCAGATTGGCTACCACAGGCCAATACACCGCCAATCTTTTTGACTCATGGGGACAATGATGAATTAGTTCCTTTAGAAGCTGCGAAAAAAATATTTGCCCTAGCCAAACAAAACAACAACCAATGTGATATTTATACCTTTAATGGTGGGCATGAAATCCCTCAAGAAGCTATAGATCAGATTAGCTCTTTTATTAGTAGTAGATGTGTTTAATAAAAAAGTAAATCAAACAAAAGCATATTCGTATTCTTCTATTTCTTCCCAATCATCAGAAGTAAGTTCTAATCCATCAAACATATTATGCTCTCCAACTGAATCAACAATTCCTCTAAGCGATGGGAAAAGGAAATGATTCTCTTCAGCATATTGTGCACTGAATAAACCTTTCTCCCCCCAAAAGAAACGATCAGTTGTGTGTTCGTTGCGACGAACATTAAGAATTGATGGAGACTTAAGTCCAGCTTCTGCGATGTACCGCCTAGCTGCTGTTACAGGCTTACAATCTCCTGTTTCAAGGTGAAAAGTTGGCACATGTGCCATGACTCTTTGGCCAGCAAGACGTCTACGGCTAATGCGTTTGCGCTTTTTTGACATGAGAAAAACTCTTTTGAATTAAAAAGGAGTTGAGATTTGCCGGGAAATCCGACTTAATAAAAGTGGTTTGCTAGACAGAAACTATTTTGATGAAAAAACCAATCTCTTTAGCTTCTGAAAGGCAAGCTCAGGGGACCCATCAACCTCTGATATAGCCTTGGTAGCACTATTGGTGCAACTTTGCCAAATTGACCTTTGGGAGAATCCAAGGATTTTCTTTATTGGCCCATTTCTTTAATCTTAATTAGTTTTTTTTTATTTATCAAGTGATTTTCTCTTCCATTTTCTACTCGTGTAAATTGATCTAGTAATTATGCAGTTTTCGGATAGGTTCCTAAATCTTGTTCATCAGCAATTAAACAGCTTCGAAAAGGAGGCTGAGCTGGAAAATGTTGTCGTATATGTAGCTCAGAGCAATCAGGAGGGATCACCAACTTTAGAAGTAGTCGGACAAATTCCAAGAAATAGGAAGAAAGTTTTGCCTCCAATTGCAAATGACCCTGATTTAAGAGTGCCTTCTCCTAATCGGAGGTGGTATCCATTGCAAGATGGTTCTGTTTTGTTAGGTGTGCTTAGAGCTGAGCGTTTTTCTTCAGAACAAGGATGGCCAGATCTTCTAGACCAGCAATTGCAAGCTACTGCTTCGGCTTTGTCTAATTGCTTGAGTTTAGAGCTTGACCGAAAGAGACTTCTAGAAGAACTAACTCAACAGAGAGAGCAAATTGGGATGTTGGTTCATCAGTTAAAAAACCCTTTGGCAGCTTTAAAAACATATGCACAGCTTCTTTTGAGAAAACTTGGTCCTGAGAGCTCTCAAAGAAGCTTGGTTGAAGGACTAATGACCGAACAGAAGCAATTTAATAAATACTTAATAGCGCTGGATCAGTTAAGCCATACTAAGACTCCTAATAAAGCATTAACTTCCGCTAGATTATTATTGCCTCCGCTATTAACTAACTCAGATAATTTGGACTTAAGAGAATTACTTAAGCCTTTAATTGATCGAGCATCTGTAACTTCTAAGTTGCAGGGCCGAGAATGGTTTGGACCTGTAAATTGGCCAAATTGGACTAAAGAAGATCGCCCTATTTCAGAAGGAGTTATAGCAGAGATAGTGGCTAACCTTTTGGAAAATGCTTTTCGCTATAGCCCCCCTGGAGTTTCTCTTGGGATGACTTTCAATGAAGAAGGAATTTGTGTTTGGGATGCTGGTGATCCAATCCCTACTGAAGAAAGAGATCGCATTTTCTTTAGAGGGTTTAGAAGTGAAAATATTACCGATTTTCAAGGTACTGGATTAGGCTTAGCTTTAGGTAAGGAACTGGCAGAAGAGTTTGGAGGCGAATTATACTTGGAGACGAAACCTAAACGCTTTGATGACTCTCTACCTAATAAAGGAAATGCATTTATACTTAGTATACCTCCAAGAAAAATCCCAGAATAATCAACATTAATGTTTCTGTTAATACACAAGAGGCACCATATGAATCACCGTTGTGACCTCCTAGGCGATTACCCAACCAATTAGGTATCAAAAATACCGGGATAGTGCCCACTAAAGTTCCAATTAATAAATTAAATCGAACTATTTTAGTTTCTGGAATAATTGAAAATATAGTTGATATAATAACAATTATTATCAATGAAGGTATAATTTCTTTTAAAAACCCTTTCCAGTTATCTTTGTGGAACTTTCCCATTCCTTTATCTTTCAAATAGGGGAATTTATCTATTGCCCATAAAGGAGAAATTCTTCCAAAAAATGATGCTATTGGAATTGCTATAATTGATAGATTATTTAATTTCAACAGTGCTGAAATTTGAATCAAAATAATAGCAATAATAGCGAGACTACCAATTGCTCCTGCATTGCTATCTTTCATGGCTTCCATTTGCTTTTCCTGTCCTGCTGCTATCCCATCTGCCGTATCTATTAACCCATCAAAATGAAGGCCACCAGTCAGATAAATTGCTAAGGCAACTGATATAAGAGCCAATGATTCTGTTGGCCAACCTAGTTTAGAAAGTATTAACCAGATAGTAATTTGTATACATCCTATAAAAAAACCTATTGCTGGTCCAAAGCGTGCGATGCGCTTGAACTGTGGCTTTATACCTGGCCAATGAGGCAAAATTGTATAAAAGACCCATGCGCCAGCAAAGTCCTTTAGCCAGTTCGGTGGAATCAGAAAAAACTTTTTTAATGCCCTGAATAACACCGTAGGTTGTTAGATAATTAAAGGCTGATTAAGCCTTTAATTATATTTACAAAAGTAATTCGGCTGTGTTTAGTTTTCAGATCAACTCAAATTGTTCTAGTACCCGAGCTCGCGTGGGGTGCCTAAATACACCTCATGGAGATGTCCATACGCCTCAGTTCATGCCTGTAGGAACGCTTGGAACGGTTAAAGGAGTTTCTCCTGATCAGTTATTGAAGACGGGCTCAGAGATGATTCTTGCTAATACTTATCACTTACATCTGCAGCCTGGTGAGGAGATAGTTCATGAGGCTGGGGGGCTGCATAAATTTATGGGTTGGGATCAGCCAATCCTTACTGACTCTGGAGGCTACCAAGTGTTTAGTTTGGGGAAATTGAATAAAATTGATGATGAAGGAGTCGAATTTAAGAATCCACGCGATGGAAGTCATCTCAAGTTGACTCCTGAGATAGCTATACAAATTCAGATGAGTTTAGGGTCAGATATTGCTATGGCATTTGATCAATGTCCTCCATACCCAGCAACCTTTAATGATGTCGAAGAAGCTTGTCTTAGAACTCATAATTGGTTAGAGAGGTCTATCGCAATCCACAACAAATCAGACCAGGCTTTGTTTGGGATTATTCAAGGAGGCTGCTACCCCGAGTTGAGAGAGGAAAGTGCAAGGGTTGTCTCTAGCTTTAATTTGCCTGGAATAGCAATTGGGGGAGTTAGCGTGGGTGAACCAAGTGATCAAATTAATCATATTGTTCGCAAAGTCGCCCCTTTGTTACCCGAGGGAATCCCAAGGTATTTAATGGGTATTGGATCTC
The DNA here is from genome assembly GCF_000018585.1 of Prochlorococcus marinus str. MIT 9211. Taxonomy (NCBI): domain Bacteria; kingdom Bacillati; phylum Cyanobacteriota; class Cyanophyceae; order Synechococcales; family Prochlorococcaceae; genus Prochlorococcus; species Prochlorococcus marinus. Next base: position 282,914 of record NC_009976.1, read on the forward strand.
TTAGAGAACTTGCAATTGCTGTTTCTAATGGAATTGATCTTTTTGATTGTGTAATGCCTACAAGATTGGGACGGCATGGCACAGCTTTAGTTAGTGGTGAAAGATGGAATTTGAGAAATGCAACTTTTAGAAATGATCACAAACCTTTAGATGAAACTTGTCTTTGTGAAACTTGCACTAACCACACGAGAGCCTATCTCCATCATCTAATTCGTAGTGAGGAACTGCTTGGTCTAACCCTTTTAAGCGTCCATAACATAAGTCATTTGATTCGTTTTACACGCGCAATGGGCAGAGCGATCGAGGACGGATGTTTTTCAGAGGATTTCGCTCCATGGCAGAAAGACTCCATTGCGCATTACACGTGGTAGCGTCTCTTCGAATGTAAATGAATTATTTAGGGATGGCACCGCTTACCCTCGACTTGCTTGCACAGTTACCTGAGGCTTACCGAATTTATGCTCCAACGGTTGATGTGCTCCCGTTAATTCCTCTTCTGTTTTTCTTGCTTGTATTTGTTTGGCAAGCAGCAGTGGGCTTCCGTTGAATTTATTTATTTGATTTAAGTTGTTACTGTACAACTTGCAAATTTTTAAATTTCAGCAGTTTTAATGGGCTATTGCTTAGCCCAAATATTTTAATGAGAACTTAAGCTATTTAGCGGTTAGGCTAAATGGCTTTTTCTAATGAGATTCCCTCTCCAGGATGATCAACAGCGTGTTCTATTAGATCTGCAAGAAAAAGTGCTCTAGATGCTTGCTGCCCATCTACAGCAGGAGTTTCTAAGCCTCTTACGCATTGAAGAAAATGTTCAAGCTCTGCGTATAAAGGTTCAATTGAAGTGGTACTAACTTCTTCAATAAATCCATCATTTCTATATAGCAATTCTCCATGATCTGCCGAATACCATTCATGTGATCGACGATGAATGTGCAGTGTGTGGTTTAGGAAATCTGTTTCAACAAGACTTTTCTTGCAATGTGCGGTAAGACTACGAATCTTTTTATGACTCATTTTGCTTGCAGTAAGACTCGCCACCACACCATTACTAAAACCAAGAGTTGCATTTACATAATCCATAGGACCATCTCCGCTACGGCCACCAACTGCAGCCAACCTAACTACAGGGGCATTAGCAAGCTCAAGTACTAGATCAAGATCATGAATCATTAGATCTAACACCACAGAAACATCATTAGCTCTATCTGCATGAGGACTATGACGTCTTGCTTCTAAAACAACAACTTCCTCGTTAGTGACTACTTTCGTTAATTCTTTAAAAGCTGGATTAAACCTTTCTATATGACCAACTTGAAGTAATCGATTGGCTTTATTTGATGCGGCTATGAGATCTGAAGCTTCTAATTGACTTGCCGCAATTGGCTTTTCTATAAGAACATGCTTTTTAGCCTCAAGACAATTAAGACCAACTTTATGATGAAGCAACGTAGGAACTGCAATGCAGACAGCCTCTACTTGATCTAGCAAGCTCTCGTAGTTTTCATACCATTCACAATTAAATTGCTCAGTAGCAAGTTGGCCTCGATCGGGATCTAAATCAGCCACACCAATTAGCTCTGCATCTTTAAGAAGGCTTAAAACACGGGCATGGTGCCAGCCCATGTTCCCAATTCCTATTACCCCAACCTTTACAGGAGTCATGGCTGGGGTCATGAAACGGTCACAATGAATTTACTGAGATTACTCTCCATCAATCCTTATCAGTAACTTTTTGGGGCAACATTATTTTTACTAGATCAATTCTTGGCCCTCTCATAGAAGTAATTTCAAAAATAATTCCATTATCTAGAAGGGTTTCTCCTTTGGAAGGAACGCTTTGAAGCTTTTCTAATAAGAAGCCAGCAAGCGTATAGTGATTTATGTTTTCAGGAAGATCGATATTCAATTGTCGATTAAGTTCAATAATTTCTAGATCGCCTGCAGCAATCCACGTTTTGGAACTGTTATTTATTCTTCGTAGAATAGGCTCTTTTTTACCTGAATCAATTTCTTCACCAACGATTTCTCCTGTTAAGTCTGCTGCTGTTATAAGCCCTTCAGTCCCTCCATGCTCATCGACCACTAACAAAAAAGGGTTTCCTTTTCTTATTAAGGGAAGCAACATCTCTAATGTGCAAGTTTCTGCAACTCGTGCAACAGGCTTGATATATTTTTCCAAAGGTGTATCAGGATTCATTTCTCCTTTCGAAATTGGCTCGGCTAAGAGGCGCAGGTCTAGAACTCCAAGAACGTTATCAAGTGAATCACCAATAACCAAAAAACGAGCATGTCGAGTTAAATGAACTTTGCTCATTAATTCAGAGAAAAGAACATTTCTGGGAAGGGTCACCATCCCTGAACGAGGGACCATAACTTCGCGAACTTGTGTATCTCTAAGCGCGAAGACACCTTCCAGAATATTTTTTTCATCAGGGTGCAGACCAGTAACTTTGCCTGATTCAATAAGGGTTTCTAATTCTCCTGCTGATAAAGCAGTAACTAATGATTCCCACTGCATGTTCAACCCAATTAACCTCAGTAAAAAAGAAGAGATTGTTTCTAATAAAGAAAGAATAGGAGTCATTGCTCTTATTACTCCTTCTAGAAGAGGCGAGATTCGCAGAGCAGATTTTTCAGGATTGCTAAGAACCAATGCTTTTGGTAGGAGGCCAGAAAGCAATGTTCCAAGTAAGACAATGCTCAGAAAGATGGTGAGATTTAATAAGCGAGATTTTGATTCTGTAGAAAAGAACCATAAGTTTGCTAGTTCATTTGCTAACCATCCCAAGGCAACTAGCGCAATTGTTATACCTAGTTGAGCGGCCATTAATGTTCTACGTAACCTTTTTTGCAGCCTGTGAATTGAATGGGCGCCTGGTTGCTTTTCCTCAATCAGTCTTTCTACTCGACTTGGCCTAAGTCGTAATATTGCAAGCTCTCCTGCAGCAAAAAATGCTGGCAGTGAAAGTAGTATTGCGAGAAGAAGAAGCCTCATCAAGATGATCAAATGGGGGTGGCGAGGATCGAACTCGCCTAAGGCGAATTATGAGTTCGCTGCATTCACCAGATTGCTACACCCCCCTTCTAAAGGATTTTTACAAGGTTTTAGTGTGTTGTGAAGACCTTTAAAGGAATAATAATTACATGGATCGATATTGAAGCAACTCAATCCTTAAAGATGTCATTTTCAAAATGAATCCAATTGCACAATCTAAAGACTCTTCAAGAGAAAAGCTTTTAAGCCTGCTTGCCTCTAATGCTTATAGGCATGGCACATTCACCTTGTCTTCAGGTAAAAAGAGTAACCATTATGTAAATTGCAAGCCTGTAACACTTAGTGGATTTGGCCTCGTATTGTTAAGCGATTTATTCCTTCCTCATGTTGAAGAAGACTCTATCGCTGTTGCGGGCCTTACGTTAGGAGCAGATCCTTTGGTTAGCGGCTTAGCAATGGCTGCTGCTCAACAAGAAAGGACACTTAATGCCTTAATTGTGAGGAAAGAGCCTAAAGGACATGGGACTGAGGCTTGGATTGAAGGACCTCTTCCTCCAAAAGGATCTGTGATCACTGTTCTAGAGGATGTTGTAACTACTGGAGGCTCTTCTCTTAAAGCAGTTTCGCAAATTTCGAAAGCAGGTTATAAAGTTAATAGGATTCTTGCAATTGTTGATAGGCAAGAGGGTGCTGCTATGGAAATACAAAAATCAGGTTTGCTGCTTATCAGTCTTTTTAACCTTGATGAGCTTGTCCAGAGAGCCAAAGACATATCGAGTTGAATTTCCCAAACTCTTTTTTTTGGAAAGCAGCTCTACCTCGATTTCGATTAAATGGTCGAGGTAGTAGAAAGTTCTTGCAAGGGCAAACAACTGCTGAAATAATCCATCCCGAGGGAAATCATAAATATTTAAGAACTTGCTGGCTTTCGCCGACTGGGAGGCTTAAAGCATTATTAGAGGTTAGATTCATCGACCAAGATGCTGAGGTGGTTGTACTTGGAGGGAACAGTCAAAAATTATTAAATGGATTTGATCAAGTTATTTTCCCTTCGGATCAGGTTGAGATTCAATCTATAGGTTTTATTCAAAGAGTTCAGGAGCTCTCTTATAAAAAAACTTGGGGTGAATGTTATGTCGAATGGCTTTTGCCTTCTGAATCTACAAGTTCTGTTTTTGATGGATTTCAGCCTGCCAATAAAAATCAAATTGAAGAATGGAGAATTAGACAGGGTCTGCCTATTGGTCTTGGAGAATTAAACGAGAAAACTAACCCTTTCGAGCTAGGACTGTCTAATTTAATCAATCTAAATAAGGGGTGTTATTTAGGACAAGAAACTATGGCAAAATTAAAAAATAATTCATTATTAAAACAACAATTGCGTTTTTGGGAGATTAATAAAGAAATGACTTCTGATGATACTTTGGTTGGGAATTACCTAGAAATAGGCGGGGATAAAGCAGGCTACATTACTTCATCTATGCAAATAGAAGATGGTAAGACTATTGGACTTGCTTTGATAAGAAGAAAGTACATCTCTGAGAAGTTATTATTTATTGCAGACACGTCTATTTCATTAGAAGTAACTTCACCGATAGGATTTGTAGATTTCTTAATATAGGCTATTTATGTTCTCTATCATTATTTAAAAGCCATTGTGCTATAACCCAGGTTGCTATGCAGTCATCCTGATTGTATCTGAGGAGTTTTTTAAGGTTAGCCTTGTGCACTATTGAATTGTTTTGTGTTGAACGCCATTGTCTCCACCATAGTAAAGCTTGAGCTCCATCCACATTCTTTTGGTCCCATTTAAAACCTAACCATTGAGCAACACCTTTGAGGCCATAGCTATTAACTGGTAATAGCCAATGTTTTCTTACTCTTTCGTGAACATCTACAAATCTATTTTGAATAGAATTTAATTCTAAATCTGGCATCCCATGACGCTTTGCCATCTTTTGAAAAGACAAGTATTCTGTCTCTCCATAATGAAGAATGGGCCAGGAATTAAAATTATTAAATTGTTTATAAATTTCAAATAAAGTATCTTTTTCATCCTTATTAGAGATAGTAAGTATATTATTATAATTAAAATTATCTACATCCCAATTCCTGATTCCTGTTTTCCTAATAGAAATAAAACCATGAAGAAAATCATGGTTAGCATCTGGATCAGATTCTATATCATAAATAATAACACCAGGCACATTGCTTAGTTCAGGTAAGACAGGGTTTGTATTTATCCTCTTAGGTATTGAGCTTAGCTGTACTTTAGCTTGATTAATTAATTGATGGGAAAGCATGTCATTTTTGCCCCCAAAAGTGTCTAGCTTATCGCTTAGAAAAATTGACTTTGCTTTTGCTAATTCTGTAATATTGTTAATTCCAATTGATTGAAGAATTTCCTGTCGCTTTGAACCAATTCCATTGATTTCACTTAGATGACCTTCTTCTAAAGCTTTCTTATTGCATACTTTATTCCAGGGGCAAAGCACACATTTTTTTCTGTCTGAGGTTAGTGATGGCGGATCTTTTTTATCTAAGTCTATAATCAATTTATTTATTGAATTAAGTAATTGCTGGTGAAGCTTCTTACTAAGGAAAACTTTATCTATCTCTAGGCCGTTTTTAGTTAATGAGATGGCTAAACCTTCGTCTATAGATGATTGCTGGAATTGTTCTAGTAAATGCCCCCATAAGGCAAGGCTAAGTCTATGATTTCTTGTAATTCTACGCCCTTGCCTGACAATTACGGGTTGGTATTTGAAGTTCCCAAAGCAACTATTCCCTTTTGTTTTGTGAAGTATCAAAGGGTGAGCTTCTATGTGATGATTAAAAAAATTGCTTGTTTTTAGTCTGATCCCAACAACGTTTTCCTCTCCTTTAAGGCAACCTTTAATGCCATAACCTGGCTTTGTACAGGAAAATGCTTTGAGACTTTTGTATTGGTGATCAAGTTGCAGGCTTCTGTGAGCTAGCCAAATTTTTCTTTCTTTATTTTCATATACATCCAACCAGGCTTTACGCTTGCAGCGAATCCAACTGCTTAGCAAACGATCTGTAATTATCTTGCTTTCTATTGGAGGGATACTCATACATAGACCTTAAGGTGCTTGTTTTTTCTTTTATTTCAACTAAGTCTTAGATATGTTTAAGAATTCCTTGAAATTGCAATCTGATCCAATCCGATTTGGCACAGATGGTTGGCGAGGTGTTTTAGGGGTTGATATCACTCTAGAAAGGTTGCTTTCTGTGGCGACAGCAGCGACTCAGGAACTTGCTTACCGTGCTCCAAAGGGATTAAGCAATAAAGTTATCATTGGCTATGATCAAAGGTTTTTAGCGCCTGAGTTTGCTGCAGCTATCTCTTGTGCTGTCAGAGGTTGCGAACTTGAGCCATTAATTTCCGAAACTCCAGTAACAACTCCGGCGTGTAGCTGGGCTGTTGTTCAGCATCAAGCTATAGGGGCATTAGTCATTACTGCTAGCCACAACCCTCCTGAATGGCTTGGTTTGAAGATTAAGGGACCATCTGGATGTTCTGTAGATAGTGACTTCACCCAGGCAGTTGAGCACAGGCTTTTGGCAGGGGGGATAACTATGCCAATTAACGGCATAACAGAAAGCTTTAATTGTCGAGAGCAGCATATAGCTGGCTTAAAGCGAAAGTTTGATATAGAGAAAATTGCAAATGGACTTAAGGCAATGGGCCTCAAGGTAATAATTGACTATATGCATGGGTCTGCTGCTGGCTGTATCGCAGAACTTTTTGGGGATGGTTCACAAGAATTTTTACAAGAAATTCGAGTAAATAGAGACCCATTGTTTGGCGGAAATCCTCCAGAGCCTTTATCGCAGTATTTAGGTCAACTCATCTCATCTGTTAAAGCCTCTTCAGCTGCTGGTACGCAATCATTGGGTTTAGTTTTTGATGGCGATGGTGATCGAATCGCTGCAATAGATGAACAAGGGCGATTTTGCAGTAATCAATTGTTAGTACCTCTTTTTATAGATCATCTTGTTGGTGTGAAGAATTTGCCAGGATGTGTAATTAAAACTGTCAGTGGATCAGATTTGATAGCTCTTGTTGCAGAAAAATTAGGGCGAGAAGTGATTGAAGTTCCTGTTGGTTTTAAGTTTATTGCTTCAGAAATGTTTAATAGAGATGTGCTACTTGGGGGAGAGGAATCAGGAGGTATAGGTTTTGGATCTCATATCCCTGAAAGAGATGCTTTATATGCTGCTTTGGTTTTGTTAGAAGCTGTCACTTCTATAAAGATGCCTTTAGGCGAAAGAGTAAATACTTTGCATGATTGTTTTGGTAAAAGTTATTATGACCGAATAGATTTAAGACTTGAAGATAACAATTGCCGAGTAAGATTAGAAGAATTATTGAGAAACAGTCCTCCGAATTCAATCTCTGATGAGATAGTACAAGAGGTTATTATGATTGATGGCTACAAGTTGAAATTAGGAGAATGCCACTGGCTTATGTTTAGGTTCTCTGGTACAGAACCTCTTTTGAGGATCTATTGCGAAGCTCCAACTCCAATTCAAGTTGAGAAGAATCTTGCATGGGCAAGGCAATTTGCTGTAGAAATATGAGTGTCAATTCTCAAAAAAATAATAATAACTTGGTTGTAGCGAGTGGGAATATGGGGAAGGTTGAGGAGTTTAAGCAACTTTTATCTGGTTTAAGTTTAAATATTATTAGTCAACCAGATGGAGTTAAAGTGGATGAAACAGGAGAAACTTTTTCAGATAATGCAAAGTTAAAAGCTCTTTATGTGGCAAAATTTACAGGGGAATTTGCTCTTGCTGATGATTCTGGATTAGTTGTAGAAGCTTTAGATGGTGCTCCTGGTGTTTACTCTGCTAGATATGGCAATACTGATAAAGAAAGGGTCGATAGATTGCTGAGAGAATTATTACCTTTTAAGAATAGAAATGCATCTTTTATTTCTTCACTTTGCTTGGCTTCGGCAGAAGATGGTGTTTTATTTGAGGTTGAAGGAAGATGTGAAGGAATTATTACATATACAGCAAGAGGTAATAAAGGTTTTGGTTATGATCCAGTCTTTGAAGTTAGAGGTACTGGATTGACATTCGCAGAGATGAGAGCAAAAGATAAAAGGCTTGTAAGTCATCGTGGCAAAGCTTTTGAGGCATTAATGCCAAGCCTAAAAAAATTATTCAGCCTTAAATATTGATGATTTAAATAAAGCTTACCCGAGTTAATTTAACCTTCAACCCAACTTCCATGTAATCCATGAGGAATTGCCAGCGGTAACTCCAAAATAGCTTGTTCACTTAAATCATTGGCGTTTAAAATTACTAAATCACTAGCTAGTCTTTCCCCATTCCATACAACAGTTAAAACCCAACCATCATCCTCATTTGATGAACTAGTTGGTACCATGATTGGTTCACTGACAAATCCTCTTGGTGCAGCACTCCAAATATGCTTTTGTGAATTAAATAAATCGAATTTCTTAATGTTCTGCAGAGGGCCATTCCCATGCTCTTTCTGTGCAGTTGCCATCCAGCTGTATCTGGCTTTCATTCCAAGCATTCGAGGATTAACCATTGCGAATTCACAACATTGATTGCTTAATACTTCTGTTGTAACATTTTTGTTTAATAAGTTAATCCTGCATTTCTTTAATATACCTTCAGGAATTTCATCAAAATTAATCTCTAGAAAATTTTCATTAGGCTGAATTGAAGGAAAGTCATTATAGAAAATACTTTCAATAACGACCTCTGAGTTCTCTTCCCAAGCATTTAGATGATGAAAAACAAATCCATCTGGAGCCTCAAATATCCTAGGTGGCTCTAATGCATAGCAGCCTGAATCTCTAGGAATTAATAAGAACCTTCCTTTGTTATTTTTTGAAGATGATAAACATTGAGCGGCACCTTTTTGACCAAATATGAATGGCAATGGGTTGAAGTCAATTGCATTTTGTAAGAACACTGCCCAATTTGGAGTAATTGCAAAGTCATGTAGGAATGCAAATCCATTAAAGGTATCTTTTCGGTTGGATATCAATACTCCTGCGTCATCACCTTGGGTTGAAAACTCCATTAACCGTATGGTGCTTTTGGGGCCTGTATTTACTCCAAAAGTTACCATTCTAGATTGATTGTTATGGCCTGGATCAAATCGAGGATGAGCACTAAAAGCTTCACCTGGGTTTAGCACTCCATTTAAGTTGGAAATTCCATGAGTGTCTAAACTTCTAGGGTCAAGTGAGTAAGGACTTGCTGCTTCCCAGAGGGCCAAAAGTTCATTGCCAAGCAACACAACATTTGTATTGGCAATATTTTTTAAACGAAGATCGAAAGCATTAGATAAAGCCCCTCCGGCTTTTTGGGTCCCAAATACCCCTCTATATATAAATTTTCCAGCTTTTTCTTCTTCTTGCCAGGCTTTTGTTCTAACAAAACGATTGGTGAGATTTGCTTTACCTTCCTCGAACCTTAGGGAGGTAATCATTCCATCCCCATCGAATGGATGATGGACCCATTGTCCATTTCTCTCTAATCGGCCTGGTCCATTTCGGTACAAAGTACCAAATAGATCTTTTGGTATTGCACCTTTAGCAGCCTTTAATTCAAAGTTACTGAATTCTTTATCAACATTAGAGTAAGCACTTGACCAGTCACTCCTTTCAAAGTTTTCAGAAGCCTTCGTTTTCGTTGTTGGGAAGGCGTTCTCAGACACTGTTTATTTTTATTAGGAGAGTTAATGATCGCGCAAATACTTTCAAAACGCGAATGAAATGTTTCAGCCTTGGCTTCAAATTTGTTTTGGTTTGCTTCCTGCCTGCTCTAGAACGCCTTTGCTGCTAGGTATAGCATCTCCTCTTCTAGGGTCTAATTCAGTTGCCAATCTTAGTGCTCTAGCAAATGCTTTGAAACATGCTTCAACTATGTGATGAGAATTAGTACCATCTAGTTGACGAATATGAAGGGTTAGCCCGCTGTTGTTTACAACGGCAATAAAAAATTCTTTTACTAATTCTGTTTCATAGCTACCGATTCTTTGAGAAGGGATGTTTAGGCCGTAGCTCAGATGAGGCCGCCCAGAGCAATCAAGAACAACTTGAACTAATGCCTCATCCAAAGGCGCAGAAAAGTGTCCAAATCGATTGATCCCTTGCCTTTCCCCGAGGGATTCAGATAATGCTTGCCCAATTGCGATTCCAACGTCCTCATTAGTGTGATGATCATCAATATGTGTATCTCCTTTTGCGATTACTTCTAAATCAAAAAGTCCATGACTTGATAACTGTTGAAGCATGTGATCAAGAAAAGCAACACCAGTGGAAATCTTGCATTTGCCTTTTCCATCAAGTCCTAATCGAACGGTGACATTCGTCTCTTTAGTGACGCGATGCACTTCGCCTGTCCTTTGAAGACTCATATGGTTCTCCACTCTGAAGGCATTTTGAAACCTAGATCACATTCCATTAATGCAATACCCTGCATCAACGTAAATAGTTTGCCCTGAAATCCCACTTGATAGATCGCTTAGTAAGAAAGTTGCTGTATTTCCAACTTCAGTTTGGGTCACAGTTCGGCGTAAGGGAGCTTTCTCTTCCACATTATGGATCATGTCAAGTATGCCTCCAATTGCGGAGCTTGCCAATGTTCTAATAGGGCCTGCACTAATAGCATTTACTCGCACTTGTTTCTCTGGTCCAAGCTCGGCTGAAAGATACCTTACTGAAGCTTCAAGAGCAGCCTTCGCAACTCCCATAACGTTGTAATTAGGAATTGCTCGTTCTGCACCTAGATAGGTAAGAGTAACTACTCCAGCCTTTTCGCTGAAAAGAGGTTTTGCATATTTACAAAGTGGAGCAAGAGAGTAAGCACTGATGTCTAATGCTCTGGCAAAACCTTCTGATGTTGTGTCACTATAATCTCCTACAAGCTCTTCTTTCCCAGCGAAAGCAAGGCAATGCACAAGACCATCTAATACTCCCCACTTTTCTTTTATGGCATTAAATACTTCTTCAATTTGGACAGAGTTTTGAACATTTAGAGGGAGAAATAAAGATGGATTTAGGGGAGAAGTTAATTCTCTAACTTTTGCTTCAAACCGTCCTTTCTCGTCAGGAAGATAGGTGATCCCAAGTTCAGCCCCTGCAGCATGTAACTGTTGGGCAATCCCCCAAGCTATTGAGCGATTGTTTGCAATTCCTGTGACAAGGATTTTTTTACCACTTAGATCTAGGAGCATTTGTTTGGGAAATATTTAAATGGTTTTAATTATTCTCTACTACTGAGGTGCCTCTTATCTATTTAACTAAGCAACTATTTTAAAAGAGCCTAATTTTGCCAGCATCATTCTTATGGTTAGAACGACATCGACGATGTTGCCTTTAGGTACAGCCTTGCCCTTCTTTGACTTACCTGTTGTTCAAGGAACATCTTTTCGGCACCCTATTACTCAAAAGAAGTTTGATCGAATTAGCAGCAAACTCTTTAAAACGAAGCCATTGCTCATAATGATTCTTTGTGCTCATTGTCCCTTTGTAAAGCATGTAGAGAGTCAATTAACGAAATTGGACCAAGATTATCTTGATGAAGTTGATTTCCTCGCTATAGCAAGCAATAGCTTAATTACCCACCCGCAAGATGGCCCTGAGAACCTTTTAGCTCAATCTATAGGGCATGGATGGAGATTCCCATACTTGCTTGACTCTGATCAGCACTTTGCTAAATCGCTGCATGCTTCTTGTACCCCTGAGTTTTTTCTTTTTTCTCCTAACCAACAGGGCAGGCAAAGTTTGAATTATCGAGGTCAGCTAGATGGCAGCAGGCCAGGTAACGAAGTTCCATTAACCGGGATTGATTTGCGCATGGCTATAAAAGCTGTTTTAAAAAAAGAAAAAGTTTTTTTGAATCAAAAACCTTCTATTGGGTGCAATATTAAGTGGCACCCTGGCAATGAACCGTCTTGGTTTGGTTGATTTGACATTGCAATCTAGAAGCTTGACTACTTAAAGCTTTAAGGTGCCTTTTATGCAGGTGCCACCTTTTAGTCTTGATCAACAGCTGTCCGATATAGGGCATCAATTGGAGACTGCTGCTTCCAAGGTCCTTAGGAGTGGCCACTACATAGGGGGAAAAGAGGTTGATGACTTTGAGAAGTCCTTTGCTGCAAGCGTTTGTGTCCCATATGCGATTGGTTGCAATAGTGGAACTGATGCCTTGATACTTGCTTTAAGAGCGTTAGATATAGGCCCTGGAGATGAAGTCTTGACACCTTCGTTTAGTTTCTTTGCAACAGCAGAAGCAATTAGCAACGTAGGAGCTAAACCAGTATTTATTGATATAGATCCTAAGAATTTTCTTATAAATACAGGATTGATAGAAAAAGCTATTACTTCTGCAACCAAGGCAATTTTGCCAGTGCACCTTTTTGGATGTCCTGTTGATATGGATGTAATTGTTTCTATAGCTAAGAAAAACCGACTAAAGATTATTGAAGATTGTGCACAAGCAGCTGGCTCATATTGGCGAGGCAAGCCTGTTGGAGGTATAGGAGATATTGGCTGTTTTAGCTTTTTTCCTACTAAGAATTTAGGTGCTGCAGGTGATGGAGGTGCTGTTACTACACATGACCCTGAAATAGCTCAAAGAGTTAGAGAAATTGCCGTTCATGGAATGCCTAGAAGATATTTTCATACCAATCTTGGATATAACAGCCGTTTAGATGCTTTGCAAGCAGCTATTCTAAGCGTGAAATTACCCATGCTTTCTGACTGGGTTAAAAAGCGTCAGGCAATTGCCTTAAGATATCAAAAACTTTTAAAAGGAATACCAGGCTTAGAAATGCCTGGAGACTCTATAAATGATCAAGATCTTTGTGGTCATTCTTGGAATCAATTTGTAGTAAAGATTAAAGGAAATAATCTTAGTAAAAAACTAGATAGAGAAGAAATCTTTGATCATCAAGAAAATAATTTGTCTGATAGTACTTATAGGGATTGGTTAAAGGAGGAATTATCAAAAAATGGCGTTAATACAATTATTTACTACCCAATCCCAATTCATCTACAACCTATTTATCAAGAGATTGGCTATAAAGATTGTAAATTACCTTTTACAGAAAAAGTTTCGCATCAAGTTCTAAGCCTACCTATTTTCCCAGAGTTAACTCTTGACAAGCAAGACTATGTTGTGAATCAAATTAGGAATTTACTACTAGTCTGATAAATGAAATAATTACTAAATTTATTAAAAGAATGAGACTTATTTTAAATAAACTATTTATTAATCTAACCAAGCTTATTTTTCCCCTTAAAGGTTGAGGAATTGACAAGCTCTATGCCAAGCTGTAATGCTTTTGCCATCCAGGGGCTCATTACCACTTGCAATAGCATGTTCTAGCTCGTTTTTGGTCATTTCTAAGACTTCAATATCTTCATCTTCGTCTCCTAAAGGTTTTTTTTCTAACGGAGTTAAGTTTTGAGCTAGAAAAAGATGAATTACCTCATCGGAATATCCTGGGCAAGGAAGCATTAAACCTAGGTTATGCCATTGCTTTGCTTGATAGCCAGATTCTTCACCTAATTCTCTTTTGATAGAGCTAAGTGGATCTTCGTTGGCTTCGAGTGTACCAGCTGGAAATTCAAGGATTCTTCTGGAAACTGCGAATCGGTATTGACGTAAGAGAATTACATTGCCATTTTCTTGTATCGGTACAGCTAGAGCGGCACCAGGATGTCGGATCATTCCAAAACTACCTTCTATACCAATTGGTAATTGGATTTTATTTACTTCAAAACGAAGTTTTTTTACATCAATAGATCTTTGGTTTGAAAGAATTGGAGATGGTTCAGGGGGTGGCAATGGAGTCATAACGAACATGTATAGATGATTAGCAAACTTTTTATCTGTTTTTGTAGAGTTTTTTAAATCGCTTTATTCTTCCCAGCCTTCTTGAGGGGGAATTTGTCTAATCCCATATGCTTCTCTTTGTATTGATGCTGCTAATGGAATTAACACAAAGTCCCTCTCTATGAATCGAGGATGAGGCAGGACAAGTATTTTTTTGTTTATATGCAAATCACCCCAGGCAAGAAGGTCTATATCAAGGGTTCTTGGGCCCCACTTTACTTTGGAGAGCTCTCTTGCTCTCCCAAAGTTTTTTTCTAGTTCTAGAAATCGCTTTAATAAATCTATTGCTCTATCCTCTGTAGGCCTGATAGAAGCAAATTTCTCTCCTCTAACTACAAGGACAGCATTTATATAATTTGGTTGGTTGCTAGGCCCACCAATTGGTTGGGTTTCATACAATGGAGACCATTGCCAGTGAAGATTTGAAATAATTGGCAAAAAAGTTTTATTTGCTGGCACTAAAGCTTTGATCCATTCGCAGATCAATTGTTCTATCTGAGGTTTGACGGTTATAAGGGTAGAGACTGGAGGCCCTGCTGGACTAGGAATATTGGAACCTAGAGCAATTGCAAGAGTATTTTGTTTGTAATAGTTCAAAGATGACATGCTTTCATAAGTAATACAGGTACAAAAATGATCAGGCTAGTGAGTCTCGATGATTGCAAGTGGAACACACCACTGTGAATAGCCCAAGCCTCTCTTCCATGAAGACTGATGCTCGAGCTTTCCCTTTAGCTGCAATAACTGGTCATGGGACGCTGAAGCTTGCATTGATGCTCGCAGCAGTTGATCCTGGTCTAGGAGGGGTGATTATTGCAGGAGGGAGAGGCACAGGGAAGTCTGTCTTAGCTAGAGGATTACATGAGCTTTTGCCACCTATAGAAGTTTTAGATCTTGATCTTCAGAAAGACTCGGAATATTTACGACCAGTTGGATTAAACCTAGATCCACACTTGCCTAATGAATGGGATGACGTTACTAACCAAATAATTAATAATCATAAGAGGTTTTTAGATGATCAAGATAACTTTGAATTGCCTACAAAAGTTATTAAGGCCCCTTTTATCCAGGTCCCATTAGGTATTACGGAAGACAGACTGGTTGGTTCGGTAGATGTTGCATCTTCACTTGCATCAGGTAATGCAGTTTTTCAGCCTGGTTTGTTGGCTGAGGCTCACAGAGGTGTTCTTTATATAGATGAATTGAATCTTTTGGATGATGGGATTGTCAACTTAATGCTTGCTGCAGTGGGATCAGGTGAGAATTTAATTGAAAGAGAGGGTTTGAGTCTTAGTCATCCATGCCGCCCGCTCTTGATTGCTACTTATAACCCTGAAGAGGGTGCGGTTCGTGATCACTTGCTAGATAGGTTCGCCATTGTACTATCAGCAGATCAGGCTATTTCGAATATTCAAAGGGTAGAAATTACACAATCATCTATTGCTTTTGCTCAATCGAGCGAAGATTTTTTAAACACCTGGTCTGAAGCAACTGAAGCTATGGCTACTCAGTTGCTATTGGCTAGGCAATGGCTACCTGATGTTCAAATAACTAAAGAGCAGATTGAATATTTAGTGAATGAAGCAATAAGAGGAGGTGTGGAAGGACATCGTTCTGAGTTATACGCTGCTCGTGTGGCAAAAGCACATGCAGCTCTTTGTGGTAGAGATAAGGTTGAAGCGGAAGATTTACAAGTTGCTGTTCGCCTTGTTATAGCTCCTAGGGCGCTCCAATTGCCTCCCACTGATGAGCAAATGGAGCCACCGCCTCCTGAGGATCAACCTCCTCCTCCCGATCAATCGCAAGAGGATGACTTGGAGGATCAAGATTCTGAAGATGAGGATGAAGATGATACTCCTGAAGATCAGTCGTCACCTCCTATCCCCGAAGAATTTATGCTGGATCCGGAGGCTTGCGCTATTGACCCTGATTTATTGCTTTTCTCTTCTGCTAAATCAAAAAGTGGTAACAGTGGTAGCCGATCTGCTGTTTTTAGTGATAATCGTGGTCGCTATGTTAAGCCGATTATTCCTCGAGGACCAGTTTCAAGAATTGCAGTTGATGCAACGTTAAGGGCAGCAGCCCCATATCAGAAAGCTCGTCGTGAGAGAGAACCTTCAAGAAAGGTAATTGTTGAGGAAGGAGATTTGCGAGCGAAGCTTCTTCAAAGGAAAGCAGGAGCCTTAGTAATTTTTCTGGTTGATGCTAGTGGATCAATGGCATTAAATCGTATGCAGAGTGCTAAAGGAGCATTGATTAGATTGCTCTCAGAAGCTTATGAAAATAGAGATGAAGTTTCTTTGATTCCATTTAGAGGAGAACAGGCAGATGTTTTGTTACCGCCAACCAGATCTATAACTGCAGCGAAACGACGGCTTGAGACTATGCCTTGCGGCGGTGGGTCCCCACTTGCACATGGCTTGACGCAAGCTGCAAGAGTTGGTGCTAATGCTCTCTCCACGGGAGATCTAGGACAGGTTGTAGTAGTGGCAATCACTGACGGAAGAGGAAATGTGCCTTTAGGGGTATCCTTGGGGCAACCTCAGATAGAGGGAGAAGATCCTGTTGATTTAAAACAAGAAGTTTTAGATGTAGCTAGTCGCTATAGAAGTTTAGGAATTAAGTTATTGGTGATTGATACAGAAAGAAAATTTATTGCAAGTGGGATGGGTAAAGATTTAGCTGAGGCTGCAGGAGGTAAGTATGTGCAATTACCGAAAGCCAGTGATCAGGCGATTGCGTCAATTGCTATGGATGCTATTGGTGAAGTGAAGTGAAGTGAAGTGAAGTGAAGTTATAACTTTTAAGGATATAAATCATTAAATAACTTGCCTATACCAATTGCAGCACTTTGTATAGCCGAAGTTAGCTCTTCATTGTTAATCATCTTGCTTAAATCAGTCGCTAATTTGTCTAGCTTTTGAGTAGTTGAACTCATTGATTTTGCTGTTTGTTTTATATGACCCAGTGTCTCTGGATTGTCTACAACAGCTAAAATATTGTTTATATGCGCAACAGTTTTCTTTAATTCAGTAATTATTGGTTTTGCTCTTATCATCTCCTCTTTTGAAAGCTCAATTAGCTCTTTTAACTCTTGTTGTGTTTCATCAAACTGACCGATTGATTTGACCATCTTTGAAATAACCTCTTCTTCACCTGCTTGGTCTAGAAGCTCATTTAACTCTTCTGTTAGTGTAGAAATATTTTTAATTGCTTGTCCTTTTATTGTGTCTCCATCGCAGACAATTAAATTACTAGGACAGTCTTTTTTGTTGGGTAAAGAAGTTATATTTTGACTATGGACCCCTTTACTGATTAATGAAACTTCCATGTCTCTGCCAAGGACAGAACTAGCTAAAACTTTTGCATAAACTGGCTTGAATAACAACAATTTATTTGTATTAAGCCTAAGATTTGCCTTAACATTTCTTGTGTTAAATGATATTTTTTCAACAGAGCCTACTTTAATGCCTCTAAAAGTCACAGGGGTTCCATCTGATAGTCCACTTGCATCATCAAAAGTTGCAACAATATTCCAATCGTTTCTTCCAACTCTAAAGCCTTGCAACCAAATTATTATGCCAGAAAGTAATACTACTCCTCCTAAAAGAGTAAATCCAACAATGGCTTCACGGTAGCTCCTCCTCATATCTATTAGATTATTTCAGGTTGAATAGGGCCTTGAAGGCTACCAGTTCGGAACTGTTTTATAAAAGAGTTATCTGATTCTTTAAATTCCTTTATTGTTCCATCCCATTGGATTTTCCCGCCATACAGCATTAATACTCTTTCTGCAGATCGTTCAATTGTGCTCATCACATGGCTAACTACTATTGAGCATCCTTTTGCAACATTGGTAGTTTTTATTATCAAATCTTCTATCCGTGTGCAGGCTATGGGATCTAGGCCAGAAGTTGGTTCGTCAAATAATAATAATGGCATGGAAGAAGATTGCAATGAGGACCCTTTTACCAATGCTCGTGCAAAACTTACTCTTTTTTGCATGCCTCCACTGAGTTGACTTGGTAATTTATTGCTTACATTGTAAAGCCCAACTTCTTGTAGGCATGAAATAACAATTTCTTTTATTTTACTTTCACTCATAGATTGGTTTTTTCTTAATAGAAAACCTACATTTTCTTCTACTGTTAAAGAGCCAAGGAGTGCAGGATTTTGAAAAACTAAACGTACATCAGGAGGATTAGTTTGATCCAGCCTTAAGTAACTTTGAGTGCTGCCAAATAATTTCAGATTACCGCTTGTTGGGAGCAAAAGACCTGCTAAGACTCTTAGAGTGGTTGACTTCCCACAGCCTGATGGACCAATTATTGCTATTTTCTCGCCTGGTTTCATTACTAAATTAAATTTATTTAAAACGGGCTTGGAATCCCATTCAACTAATAAATTCTCAATTTCAACAATTGGTTCAGCATTGTCTTGGGTTTTTATTGATTTTGAATGTTCCATCTGGCTTTCTTTAAGTGGACTGAAGGTCAAGTTCCCTTAGAGTTATCTATAAATAATCTCTGTGCGAGTTTTTTAGAGTTGTCCTCGATTAATAAACCATTTAGAAAAAGAAGGAGAAGAAATCAGGCCCATGCTGATTTGTCGAAGAATAGCTTCAGAAGAATCAATGAAATTAACTTTATAAGGAGATTGCAAAGAGCAGTGCGTTGGCTATTGCCTGGATTGGTTGTAAAACGCTGGATGTTTACTTCAGGCATTGGGTTAATAATAGCTCTTCTTGGAGCTGCTATATGGGCTGACTTAAACCCTATTTATTGGGCAGTTGAAAGATTGTTTTGGTTTCTTGAAGGAATTACCACGTTCCTACCTAGAAGTTTTACTGGACCAATTGTTTTTTTAATTGGTATTGGTCTTCTGCTTTGGGGGCAGAGTAGGAGCTTTGATTCAATACAAAAAGCTGTTGCTCCTGATAAAGATGCAGTTTTAGTAGACGCATTAATGGTTAAGAGCAAATTGAATAGGGGGCCAAATATTGTTGCTATTGGAGGTGGAACTGGCTTAGCTTCACTACTTCAAGGTTTGAAGAGATATAGCAGTCGCATAACCGCAATTGTCACAGTTGCAGACGATGGAGGAAGCAGTGGAATTTTGCGAAGAGAGCTTGGTGTGCAGCCGCCAGGGGATATTCGCAATTGTCTTGCAGCTCTATCAAATGAAGAGCCTCTTTTAACAAGACTTTTTCAATATCGCTTTTCATCTGGGACTGGATTGGCAGGTCATAGTTTTGGCAATCTCTTTCTTTCAGCATTGACTTCTATTACAGGCAATATTGATACAGCTATTACAGCTTCTAGTCGAATCCTGTCCGTTCAAGGCCAAGTTGTTCCAGCAACTAATGCTGATGTATGTCTTTGGGCTGAATTGGAGAATGGAGAGGTTGTTGAAGGGGAGTCATCAATAGGTCGCGCTTCTAGCCCAATAGTTCGTATTGGTTGCTATCCAGAAAAACCTCCTGCAATTAGCAGAGCTTTAGATGCAATAGAGAATGCGGAATTAATCTTGCTGGGTCCAGGAAGTCTTTATACTTCTCTTTTGCCAAACTTATTGGTGCCAGAAATAGTCGCTGCGATACAAAAAAGTAAAGCGCCAAAATTATATATCTGTAATTTAATGACTCAGCCAGGAGAAACAGATGGTCTAGATGTAGCAGGACATATCAGAGCTATTGAGGCTCAATTAGCAAGTCTTGGCATTACTAATAGGATTTTCAATGAAATACTTGTTCAAGAAGCTCTTGCCCCATCTCCTTTGATTGAGTATTACCGATCACGAGGGGCAGAGCCTGTTAAATGTGATCGTAATAGCCTTCTTTCTAAGGGGTACAGGGTTTATCAGGCATCACTTCAGGGTTCTAAAGCTACCCCTACTTTGAGGCATGATCCAAGGAGTCTTTCTTTAGCTGTTATGCGCTTTTATCGAAAATATAAAAGAAAGAATTAATAAGCATCTTGCATTTCATAGAAATCTGGCTGAATATAATCTTTTCGTAGTGGCCATCCTCTCCAGTCTTCAGGCATTAGTAGCCTTTTAGGGTGTGGGTGACCATCAAAATTAATACCAAACATGTCATAGGTTTCTCTTTCTTGCCAATCACATCCTCGAAATAATTTATATAAACTGGGTACTCTTAGGCTTCCATTCCTATCAAGGAAAACTTTTAACCTAACTTCTCGAGGCTTATCGCCTTCATTAAAATCTTTCATTTCCATTAGGTGATAAAAGCAAACTAGAGATAAGCCAGGGCCTTCGTCATAACCACCTTGACACTGCAAATAATTAAAACCATTCATTTTTAATTCTGAAACAATCTTGAAAAGTTGTTGTGGGTCGACTCCTAAATTTTCAATTCCAATTTCATCAGGCTCAAGAAGTTTATGTATTAAACCTTTTTGATTAAGCCATTTACTGATTGGTCCTGGTTCAATTTGAGGACCTTGATCAGTATTTGTAAGTTCTGATGTTTGAGTTTCTTCGTTCATTGGCAAGGTTTTTATTGGGCAATTTCTTTGGTTGCTTCATTTTGATCTTCAAGAGGAATCTCTTGAGAAGGGCTTAAAGCTTGTTTTTGAGTGCTTGCATTTAGATAGGCCCCGGTTACTTGAGATTGGACTCTCTTCATTTTATGAGGAACGCTGAAGTATCGATGCTTCTGGAGCATTTTTTCGCGTTCTTGGAATGATTCATTCCCAACCTTTTTTCTTAGTTTTATAACAGCATCAAAAATTGCTTCTGGTCTAGGGGGGCATCCAGGTAAATAAAGGTCTACAGGTATTAGTTTGTCGACCCCTCTTACGGCAGTAGTTGAGTCAGCACTAAACATTCCACCTGTAATGGTGCATGCTCCCATCGCTATGACATATTTTGGGTCAGGCATTTGTTCATATAACCGAACAAGTGCGGGAGCCATTTTCATCGTTACTGTCCCAGCCACTATTAAAAGATCAGCTTGCCTAGGTGAACTTCTTGGAACTAAACCAAATCGATCAAAATCAAATCTTGAACCAATCAAAGCAGCAAATTCAATGAAGCAGCAAGCTGTTCCATATAAAAGTGGCCAAAGACTACTTAATCTGGCCCAGTTATGAAGATCATCAAGACTAGTCAGAATAATATTTTCGCTTAATTCGTTTGTGACATTTGGCGCTCCTACTGGTCCGCAGGTGGCTTCTCGAATGTCTCGAACTGCATTTATAGAAGGAAGATCGGTCAACGGATTAGCTCCATTCAAGTGCACCTTTGCGCCATGCATATGCTAGTGCGACAATAAGGATTGCGATGAAAATCAGGGCTTCAATAAACGCTAACAACCCAAGTTTATGAAATGCAACTGCCCAGGGGTACAAAAAAACCGTTTCAACATCAAAAATCACGAAGACTAAAGCAAACATGTAATAACGAATATTGAATTGAATCCATGCACCTCCAATCGGCTCCATGCCAGATTCATAGGTCAGTTCTCTTTCGCCAGTTTGGCTTTTTGGGGATAGAAGCTTGTTTGTTACTAAAGCAAGAACTGGAACAGCTGCCGAAATTAGTAAAAAACCTAGGAATGCGTCATAACCTTGGAGTGAGAACATTAGTTATTAAAAACTTGATTCTTAGTTTGACTTTCGCTTATCGGTAGTTTCATAGATAGAGTTAGGTGAGTGAGTGAGTGTGGAAATGGTGAGCGATGAATCAAAAACTGCATTAGATAGGGATCCAGCCAATCCAATTGGCAAAGATTCGATAGATGCAGATCAAATGAAAGATCAGGTTCTCTCAGATTTTAAGCAAGATCTGAGAGAACATCGTTTTGAGTGTAGAGAATGTGGATACATTTATGATCCAAAGGAAGGATTGAGTAAGTACAAAATTTCAAAGGGTACTGCTTTTATAGATCTTGACAAGCAAAAATTCCGTTGTCCAGTTTGTAGGTCAGGTTTTGAGGCCTATAAAGATATTGGCGCTGCATTTCAACCAATCGAGGGATTTGAGGAGAATATTAAATATGGTTTTGGTTTCAATACTCTTCCACCAGGACAGAAGAATGTTTTGATTTTTGGTGGTTTAGCCTTAATGGCAGCCTGCTTCTTATCCCTTTATTCATTGCATTAGTTCATCACTATGAATCGATTATTCAAGTTTTCTGCAAATCTTGCTTTATTTATTTGTCTTTTATTCGTCTTAAGCGGTTGTGTATCAACAACGCGCCTCCCAATTGCAAGCTCTACTCCTTGGGAGCAAATTCAACTTGCTAGTGATGACAACCCGCTAGATATAGCTTTTGTGGATAAAAATCATGGTTTTTTGGTTGGGGCAAATCGTTTAATTCGTGAAACGAGTGATGGAGGAGCCACTTGGCAAAATAGGGAGTTAGACCTTGGTAGTGAAGAAAATTTCCGCTTAATCAGTATTGACTTCTTAGGAAATGAAGGCTGGATAGTAGGTCAGCCAGGACTAGTAATGCATAGCAATGATGGGGGACAAAGTTGGGTTCGTTTGGTCCTTGGCAATAAATTGCCTGGAGATCCTTACTTGATAACCACTTTGGGGAATGATTCTGCTGAATTGGCAACAACCGCAGGTGCTGTATATCGTACTAATGATGGAGGATCTAATTGGGAGTCCAAAGTGGCTGAAGCTTCAGGGGGAGCTAGAGATCTACGAAGAAGCAATGATGGTGATTATGTAAGCGTGAGTAGCCTCGGTAATTTTTTCAATACGCTTGAACAAGGTCAGGGAAATTGGCAACCTCATCAAAGAGCTAGTAGTAAACGGGTCCAGACATTGGGTTATCAACCCAACGGCTCTTTATGGATGTTGTCTAGAGGAGCTGAGATTCGTTTTAATGACAGTACTGGTAACTATGAGAGCTGGTCTAAGCCAAAAGTCCCAATCGTTAATGGATACAATTATTTGGATATGGCTTGGGATCCAAATGGGGATATTTGGGCAGGAGGAGGGAATGGAACCCTTTTAGTTAGCAAAGATGGTGGGGAAAATTGGGAAAAAGATCCGATTGGTGAATTAATTCCAACAAATTTTATTCGCATCCTTTTTATTGATAATGAGATGTCTGATCAGCCAAAAGGCTTTGCAATTGGTGAAAGAGGGCATCTTTTGAGGTGGGTTGGATACGCTTAAAAATGTTTGAATCCGCAACGCTCTGTAACCATGCTGATAAACCATCGCAACTTTAGTTACAGCCTTGATAGGATCAATCAGCTAATACGCGTGAGGCTATGGCTGCCGGCTCCACCGGGGAACGCCCGTTTTTTGAAATCATTACCAGTGTCCGCTACTGGATCATCCATGCGGTAACTCTCCCAGCGATTTTTATCGCAGGATTTTTGTTTGTGTCTACAGGCCTTGCCTATGACGCATTTGGGACTCCAAGACCAGATACCTATTTCCAGGCATCTGAATCGAAGGCCCCAGTTGTATCACAGCGCTTTGAATCTAAGGCTCAACTTGACTTGCGCCTGAAATAACCAATGACAAATTCCTCTTCTCCATTACAGGCTGTTGAAGTACGTACCTATCCAATCTTTACGGTGCGTTGGCTTGCAGTACATGCATTGGCCATTCCAACAGTATTTTTCTTAGGTGCAATTGCAGCAATGCAGTTCATCCGTCGTTGATTAATCGACTAATCTTTAGCCATGCAAGTTAATCCAAATCCCAACAAGCTTCCGGTTGAATTAAACCGTACCAGTCTTTACTTAGGGCTGTTGCTTACGTTTGTTATGGGGATTTTGTTCTCAAGCTATTTCTTTAATTAAACTCTTCTTTAATCATGTCTAAATTAAGGGGGCCTGATGGCCGAATTCCAGACAGGCTGCCTGATGGCCGTCCAGCTGTTTCTTGGGAACGACGCTGGACAGAAGGAACTTTACCTTTATGGCTTGTCGCTACTGCAGGCGGGATAGCAGTAATTTTTGTTCTGGGTATCTTTTTCTACGGTTCTTATACCGGTGTTGGTTCAGCCTAAAGAGGGTAAATTTATTTATTCATCCTCTATCAGATTCCCCCAGTAAGGCTTAGTAAATAGGTCTATCTTGACAAGAGTCTGTTGAGGAACTTTTTCTTTTGCTGTCATAAGACTATTCTTGAGGGCGGAATGTGCTTCGCTTTCTGGTCTTATTGAGGCAACTTTTTTTGCAGTTGCCTCAACGATTTTGTTGGCAACGCTTGCGTTAGTTTGCAGATTTTCAATGACCATATCTACACTTACATTTCCATAACCTTCGTGCCAGCAGTCATAGTCTGACACCATACTTATAGAGGCATAAGCTATTTCTGCTTCACGAGCTAACCTTGCCTCTGTATGGTTTGTCATGCCAATGACAGTGCATCCCCAACTTCGATAGAGTTGAGATTCTGCTCTTGTAGAAAAAGCTGGTCCTTCCATTGCTAGATAAATTCCTCCTCGATGGAGCTGTCTGCCCTCGGGCATTAACTTTTGACCTTCTTCTGTTAAAAGCCTAGAAAGAGTTGGGCAGAAAGGGTCTGCCATGGTGACATGTGCAACTGCACCATCAGAGAAAAAAGTAAGAGGTCTTTGATGAGTTCTATCAATAAACTGGTCAGGCACCACCATATCCAAAGGTCTTACTTGTTCTTGAAGTGAACCAACTGCTGAGGGTGCAAGTATCCATCGGACACCTAAAGAACGAAGTGCCCAGATATTTGCTCGATATGGGATACCTGTTGGGGTAAATGTATGATGCCTTCCATGCCTTGCGAGAAAAACTACTTCCATCCCCCCAAGAATTCCCAATCTCAATTTGTCAGAAGGTTTCCCATAAGGTGTGTCAATCTCTATCTCTTTTATATTTTCAAGATTATTGATTGAATAAAGACCACTTCCACCTAAAACTCCAAGCCTGGATTTCCCCAAATGGCCATGGCTAGAACTGTTTTCCTGAAAATCTGATGAAAAATGTTGGCTGATCATTTTTTACTAGCCGGTGGTGGTCATACCCATGCACTTATTTTGCGTCGTTGGGCGATGCACCCCCATCTAAGGCCTAAAGGTTTAATTACTTTAATTAATAGAAGTAGTAGAAATATATATTCAAGTATGTTTCCTGGAATAATTTCTCGGCAATATAAATTTGATGATGCTGTTATAGACCTTGCCTCTCTAGCTAATAGATCTGGTGTTTCATTTGTTATTGGGGAAATCATAGGGTTAGATCCAGAGAGAAAAAAATTATTCTTAGAAAACAGACCTCCTATTGGCTTCTCATTGCTTAGTCTTGATGTAGGGTCCGAGACTTTTGCGGATTTCAAAAATTTTGCACATATTGAAGAAAAATTAGTAGCCGAAATTAAACCTTTTAGATCCTCTTATGAATGGATTGAACAATTTGATGATGATCCAATACTAGATTCTCAACCTCTTACTGTTATTGGATCTGGTCATTCAGCTTTTGAAATTGTGCTGGCATTACGAAAAAGATGGCCTAGACGTCCATTAAGATTGCAGGCTTATGAAAGCAAGATCAATAAAAAATTTAGGAAGGGTCTGCTTGCAGCAGATATTGACTTAAGAACTAATCAAGAGTTTGTTAGAGGGCCTGTGCTTCTTTGTACAGGGAATAAACCTCAATCATGGATTCAGAAAAGTGGGTTACAAGTTAACCATCAAGGGAGGGTGCTAACAGAAGACACCCTCCAAGCAATTAATAAACCACATATTTTTGCAGTTGGTGATTGTGGGGTAATAGCAAATAGACAAAGACCAGCATCGGGGGTTTGGGCTGTGAGAGCTGCAAAGCCTTTGGCATTAAATATTGAAAGACTCGCAAAAGGCTTAAAGCCATTTTCTTGGCATCCCCAGAAAATTGTTTTGCAATTAATAGGAGGTCATTTTAAATCAAGTATGCCTTCTGGCTGGGCACTTTGGGGACCATTTTCAATAGGCCCAAGCTCTTTGATTTGGAAGTGGAAGGAATCAATAGACAGGCATTTTATAAATATATTTGATACATCTAAGGATATGAAAAAGGTAAAAGCTGAGAGCAATCTTTTATGCAGAGGTTGTGCAGCCAAAGTTTCTGAAGGAACCTTAAAAGAAGCTTTGAAAGAAGTTGATCTACAAAAATTAGGAGATTACCCAGAAGATGCATCTATGGTTTCTTCTTCTAAAGGAACTGGAACCTTGATGCAAAGCGTTGACGGTTTCCCAGCATTAATTAGCGATCCGTGGCTTAATGCTCGCCTTACTGCTTTACATGCTTGCTCTGATATTTGGGCATCAGGGGCATCAGTGATCTCTGCTCAAGCGGTAATAACACTTCCAGTATTAAATTCCTACTTACAAAAAGAATTATTGGTTCAATCTATTGCAGGTATTAAATCTGTCTTGGAACCTCAGGGAGCAAAACTGATAGGTGGTCATACTTTTGAATCAAGAAATGAACCTATAGAGCAAATTACTCTTGGTATAGAAATTTCTCTTTCTATTAACGGCATCTTAAAACCTGGTCAACTTCCTTTGAATAAAAGAGGCTTAAAACCAAAAGATGAACTTCTTATTAGTAGAGGCTTAGGCAGTGGAGTTATTTTTGCAGGTACTATGCATGGTGCTACTTCTTCAGAGGTTTTAGAAACAACTTTAGATACTTTATCCCAAAGTCAACATTTTCTCTTAGAAGATATTAAAAAACCTATTAATCAAAATCTCGATTCTTTCGTAATAAATGCTTGCACAGATATAACAGGTTATGGCCTATTAGGTCATCTAGGGGAGATGCTTAAGTCAAGTAATCACTTTCGTGAATTGAGAGGGGAATCTGGTTTGAGGATTAAGCTTTATCCAGATTCTATTCCTATTTTAAAAGGTGCCAAGAAACTTTTAAGAAGTGGATTTTCTAGTACTTTTGCTCAATCAAACAGGTCTTTTTTTAGCTTATTAAATTCTTTCAAAAATGCACCTCCATTAATTGATTTAGATCTTGGCGATATTCAGCATGAGAGTATAGAACATCAGGTCATAAAAGAATTAATCGTTGATCCACAAACGTGTGGGCCATTACTAGTCTCATGCCCACAAAATGTGAGTCAGATTTTGCTTAATAAGGGCCCATGGGTTCGAATTGGTTTAGTAGATGAAATTTAGACTTTTAGTAAATTTTTTTATGAAGTTTCACTATTTGATATCCCTTTGTCGAGAGTCTCTGCCCGAAGCCTTTGTAACTCTTTGCCCAGCTTTGGACCTTCTGTCCAGCCTTGAGTTAGAAGTTCCTTGGCAGTGATTTTAGATTCTATTTTGCGCCATTCAGATAGCCATCTTAGGCAATATTCCCAAAGTGGAGTTTCTAAAGATATAGCAATACCAATTGACTCAGGATACCAATTTCTACTCTCTATTGCATTACACCAATTAGAAGGTAACCAGCTTAAGTATTCTTTTGATTGAGCTAAATATGTAAAATATTCTTTAATATTAATTGCTTGGGATAAGCAAGTTTGTTGATAGTTACCTAATTGCAATCTTGCAGCTAAAGAACATGGGTCTTTGGCACCAGCGACTAAGGCGGTTAATGGTGGAATACCTAATTGCGATGCTTTAAGAATTCTTTGATGCCAATTTTTATCTATTTGAATCTGTGTATCTAGTAATGATAATGCTTCCCAATCTTGTAGAAGTTGTAATGCTTGTTCCCATGGCTCTTTCTCAAGCAAAAGCTCTAATTCCATCCGAAGCCTGGTTGAAAGTGCTGGTGGTGCTTTACTTAAGGGCTCATCTGGCCGCCAATCCCATGGCCATAATTTTATTGTGGATTTTATTTGCTTGAGTGATTCATCATCTAAAATAAAGTTCAGTCTGGAAGCGTAACGGGCACCACGTATTATTCTAGTGGGATCGTCGGAAACACTTTTGGAGTGCATGAACTTTAGTTTGCGCTTGGATATATCTTCCCTACCTTGAAAAATATCTATAAATGTATTATTTATTAACTCTAAAGCCATTGCATTTATTGGAAAATCCCTTCTAATTAGATCTTCTTCAATATTGCAGTTGAAAACTTGAGGATTTTCTCCAGGTGCGCTATAAGATTCAGTTCTTGCAGTAGAGAAGTCAAATAAAGTATCACCTATCTTTAACTGAATTGTTTTAAAGGATGAACTCTCACGAGTAATAATGACTTTGTCCGAACCTAAAATTAACCTAATTTGCGTAGCTAACTCTTTAACGGGACCTTCTATTACAAGATCAATATCTTCAAATTTTGTGAGAGGTTCTTTCTCAAATGAATGAATAATATGATCCCTTAATATTCCTCCAACAATTGCAACTCTTTTAATACCTACGTTCTTAGCAGCTCTTCTTAAAACTGTTAAAAAATCTCTTGGCAAGCCAGGAAATTCATTAAGGAAGTCCGGATTTGCCGGCTTCATGATTTCTTCAATTGGATAGTTTGTATTAAAATCATTAGTAAGTTAATGAGTAGATGCACTTTAATTATCTTTTATAGGCTGAATTGGTGCTAGTCGAGGATCAAGAATTTTTGGGCCCATTCCAACAAACTTTATTGCAATAGAAATTTTCTCGCCACTCCCAAAAATATGAGTTACTTCCCCTTCCCCAAAGGCTGAATGAAGTACTTTATTGCCCACTTCCCATGAGACTCCAGGTGCTGGACCGGAATATTTACGCCTTACTGCATTTGTTGGCAAATTTTTTGATATGCCTGATGAATTGAGTTGATCTTCACGTCTGTCAACTCTGGTAAGTCGATCCATGCGGCGCTCTCGTCTCAAGGCAGCACCTCCAGCTAATTGGATATCGCCTTCAATAAGTTCTGATGGAATTTCTGAAAGAAAGATTGATGAGACAGCAGGTTCTCGCATCCCTCCCCAAATTCTTCGTTCAGTTGCATGAAATAGAAACAATCTTTCTTTTGCTCTGGTAAGCCCTACATAGCAGAGTCTTCTTTCTTCTTCTAAAGAAGCGGGATCATCCAGTGATCGATAGCTTGGGAATAGCCCTTGTTCTAGTCCTACAAGGCATACAATCGGAAATTCCAACCCTTTACTGCTATGCAATGTCATTAAAGTGATCCGATCATGGGCAGTATCTTTTTTATCGGCATCGCTTGCTAAAGCAGCAGTAGCTAAAAAACCTTCTAGATCCGCGGCTTCATTCTCTTCCTGGTATTGAAGCGATGCATTGACAAGTTCCTGTAGATTGCGTCTACGTTCTTCAGCTTCATCTGTAGCAGTAGCAATAAGTTCACTTATATACCCACTTTTCTCCATAACCAATTGAATTAATTGCGAAGGCTCGGTGTTATTTAAACTCAATCGAAGATCATCAATAAGCTCTTTGAATTTCAATAAGCCTTTCGCTGACCTACCTCCAAGAGATCTAATTGCTTCGGGATCACTTACGACTTCCCAAAGAGGTATTCCTAATTGAGAGGATGCATCGCTAAACCTTTGTACTGTTGTTTTCCCAATTCCCCTTTTGGGAACATTTAATATTCTTAGTAGACTTACACTGTCGGAAGGATTAATTAATAGTCTTAAGTATGCCAAAATATCTTTTACTTCTCTTCTGTCATAGAAACGTAATCCACCAACAACTATGTATGGGATATTCCATCTAACTAAAGATTCTTCAATCACTCTGGACTGTGCATTTGTTCTATATAAGATTGCAATATCACCCCATTTTAAATCTTTATTATGTGCTTCTAGAAGACGTAGACGATGAACAACGGCTTCTGCTTCAGATATTTCGTCGTCGCAGCGAGTAAGTTTAATTAGCTCGCCTTCACCTCTGGTCGCCTTGAGAACTTTATCTAGTCGTTCTTTATTATTCGAGATTAAGGAATTAGCAGCATCAAGTATAGTAGAAGTTGATCTGTAATTTTCTTCTAATTTTACTACATTAGATAATCCTTGTAGTGAATTCTTATTTTTAAAATCTTCTTGAAACCCCATTAATATTCTAAAATCAGCGGCTCTAAAGCTATAAATACTTTGATCAGCATCACCAACAACGAAGACTGATCGCTTAGACCAACTTGAGAAGAAAGATGGGTTAATGCCATTAGTTACTAAAAGCTTAATCAACTCATATTGAGTCCAATTTGTGTCTTGATATTCATCAACAAGTAAGTGCTTGAATCGATTGTGCCAGTAACTTCTTACTTGCTCATTTTGTTTTAACAGCTGTACTGGAAGTAAAAGAAGGTCATCAAAGTCAAGAGCATTATTTGCTGCTAATGCTTTTCTGTAAAGGCTATAAACTTGTGCAATAAGCTTTCCTCTTTGTCCTTCTGCAGACTGTGTAAATTGATCTGGTAGAATCCCTTGATTTTTAGCATTACTTATAGCCCATCGAACTTTCTTAGGCTCAAAACGTTTTGGATCTAGATTCATATCTTGTATAATTATTTCCTTTATTAAGCTTTGGGCATCTGTCTCGTCATAAATAGAGAAATATTTAGTCCATTTAAGACCTTCTTTGTCAACGAACTTTTCTATATCAAACCTAAGTAATTTTGAAAAAAGTGCATGAAAAGTTCCAATCCAGAGGTCTTTTGTTACTTCCCTATATATTCTCGTTCTAAATTGATTTTGTTCTACCAAACTTACAGAAGACCAAGGCTGATCTAGCTGGTATTTAGCAATTCTTTTTGCTAATAGGAGCTCTAACCTTTCTTTCATCTCTCTTGCTGCCTTATTAGTAAATGTGACTGCAAGGATCTCAGATGGGTCAACTTTATACTCTGTAATTAGATGAGCGATTCTGTGAGTTAAAGCTCTGGTCTTTCCACTTCCTGCACCAGCAACCACAAGTAATGGACCTTCGAAATGATTAACAGCATTTGATTGCTCGTTATTAAGCCCATCAAGAAAACTGTTTGACTGTTGATTCATCTTATTAGTTTGATTTTTATTGGGGAATGAGATTTATTCCTACCCATAGTTCATTTATTCATACTTGGCATGAATTACTTTGAGCCATCCATTTGATTTATAAGACTTTGAAGTGTATTATCTAACTCTTTTAGTTCAGCATGGTTGCTTAATGTGGAATCAATTTTTTTCTGAGGCATATGAAGTTTTTGTGAAATAGTTGTTATTTCTTTTCTAAGTCTATTTCTATAGCTTTTAAGGGCCTCAATAGATTGATGGAGTTCTTCTCTAGTCGGTTCAGGCATGGCTTACGTAACTTATTTCTGAGGCTAACTCAAAAACATGAAGAGTCCCTGATTGTTAGTTTTTTTTAGGTTGATCCTCTATTGATGTCTTCTACTCACTGTGATTTGAATTACTTCTTTCGGTTACGAAGCATTGCGGACTGAACTTTGTATTCAATCAGGAGTCACTGTAAGAGTTAGGTTGATTGACGGTGCTTTTCCTTACGGATCATTAGCACTTTGATCACATAACTGTCCAGGATTTAGAAATCCAGATGCTTGATGCATTTTCTCGTGCTGTTGTAAGTGCTGATTCCAAAGGAACTCCCATTGGTACTGCTGAGCTTGCTTCTCTACGAAAATACGTAACTGATGCAAATAAGCGTATTGACGCTACTCTTGCAATTACTCAAAACGTATCTTGCATTGCTGCAGATGCAGTATCTGGAATGGTTTGTGAAAATACAGGATTAACCCAGCCTGGCGGCAATTGCTACCCAACACGTCGGATGGCGGCTTGCTTGAGAGATGGAGAGATAATTTTGAGATATGTCAGCTATGCGCTTCTTGCAGGTGACGCTTCAGTCTTGGACGATAGATGCATAAATGGTCTAAAAGAAACTTATATTGCTTTAGGAGTTCCTATAGCTAATGCAATTAGGGCAATAGAGATTATGAAAATTGCGACTATTGCAATAATGACTGAAACTAATACTGGAAGAAAAATGTTTGAGGGTATTAATTCAGGTTCAGGTGCACAATGCAAAGATATTGCTGCAGAGGCTGCAACATATTTCGATAGAGTTATAAATGCTCTTAGTTAATTTTTTTCGTGATTTATTCAACCTTCTTTTAAAGGAATAGGCAATGAAATCAGCAGTAACAACAGTAATCACTTCAGCTGATGCTTCAGGTAGGTTCCCTACTATTAGTGATTTGGAATCAGTAAAGGGCTCGTTTGACAGAGCACCTGCTCGATTAGAGGCTGCTGAGAAGTTAGCAGTATATATAGACAAATTTACAGCTGATGCTTTAGATGAGGTTTATGGTAAAGGGGGTTATGAGCAGGCAAATAAAGATAAATGTGCCAGAGATATCCATCATTATCTACGTTTAATAAATTATTGCCTGGTTACAGGAGGTACTGGCCCATTAGACGAATGGGGTATAGCTGGAATGCGAGAAGTGATTAGGGCCCAGTTGCTGCCAACTGCTGCATATATTGAGGCATTTATCTTTATTCGTGACTCCATAGATGTACCCGGACAAATGGGTCAGCAAGCAGCAACTGAATTTAAGGCCTTGCTTGATTACTTGATTAATGCACTTGCGTAAAAATCTAAGATAACTTGAATTACCTTTAGCTGAAGATTTACTTATATTAGTTAATTTTGATCATGCAAGATTCTTTAAACAATAGGCCTAAATTAGAAACTTTATTATCTGACTTTTTACACCCTAACCCTAACATTAATAAAGATGCTTATATTGATATGCAAGAATATTGGCCAGAAGAATCAATACAATATTTGAAATCTAATCTCGATAGCGATGATGTTGAACTAAGAAGAAAATCTGTAAAGGCTCTTTCTTATTTTGGTACACCTATTATTCCCACCATTTTGGAATTGTATATTTCTAATTCAAGCTTAAGATTCCGGGTTGGTTGTCTCAAAGTCCTAGTAATCTTAGCAGCAAATAATAATATGGATAATTTCTATAAGGATATGCAGGGTGTTATTGAGATGGCTATTAATGATGATTCAGTAGAGTTAACACTAGCAATTATTTCTCTTTTAAGACAGCTAGGGCAGATAGCTTGCCCTATTCTTATGCGATTATCAGTAGACAAGAATATCCTTAGAGCTAAAGCTGCAATAACGGCTTTGGGTGAAATTTCTGATGCAAGATCTGAGAAACTTTTAAAACAACTTTCCAATAACAAAGAATTAGATTGTATTTTAAGAGAAAGTGCCTTAGAAGCTTTACGTTATAAATAGGGTCATAGTAATCAAATACAAGATTTATCTCTTAGATTTAATCCGTTAACATTTTTATTGTAAGATTTATAATACTAATTACATTTAAATTACTTTCTATATCTAGCCTTTCTTTTAAGCTTTCGATTTGATCTTTAGCGTTAAGCTTCATTAATGCTAGAGCCGCTTGCTTTCTTATCTCTATGTCATCACTATCTAATTTGGTAGTTATTAATCTAGTGTCCCAATCATATTCTTGTAAAATACCTATTAGATTTATTGCTTCAATTTGTACTTCATTAGAACAGTCGTTCAACGCATTGATGACAAGCGATTTTGCTTCGTCATCATTCAATGATTGAATTTGATCTCCAAGAGCAGCTATGGCTGAAGCTCTGACGATTGATTGCTTTGACTTTGCTGCTTTTTTAAGACTTTTAGCTCCTTCTGCGCCTATAAAAGCCAGCCCCCATTTAGCAAGACCACATTGGATTGATGTTGATAGAGGATTTTCTAGGACCGGTAAAAGATATTGAACTCCTTTCTCTCCAAAAATAGCAATTGCTCCTGCTGAAGAACCTTGAACTACTAGATCGGCATCAGTTAATAGTGCTTTTAGAAGATCTGGCAAGGCATCTGGATCGCCTACTAGTTTAAGAGTTTTTGCTGCGGCTCTTCTCACAGTTACATTTTGACTATTGAGCAAAGCATGACGAAGTTCTGGGGTTGCTTTCTTGCCTATTAAACCAAGGCTTTCTGAGAATGTTCTTCTTAGAAGTCCGCGTTTATCTGCAAGACCTGCAATCAGTTGTTTGATTTGCTCTTGATTACCTTCGGGACGATCTCCATTTTTAAGTTTGATCGTTAACTCGTTGGCAAGAGTGGTAGCTTCATCTTCAGTTAAGGAGTAATTCACCTCGTCACTTGAGCCTCCCAAGCTTTCTTCCAAGAGCTTTTATAATTAATTTTTATTATGGATGTATATCAACTCAACAGCTATCTTTGTGAACAAGATCACAGCCTTGATGCAATTAATAGATTAGCTTTCTGTTAATTAGTTTCATCACCATGTATCAATTTTGATTTGATTATTATGACTTTCAAACACTTGATTGATAGATGAATATTGCTTCACTGGACAATTTACCTCCTCTAACCAAGCAGGAAGCCTTAAATATTTTGGCAACCCCTCTAAATGACCTGAAATTGGGAAGCGATTATTATAAAGCTGTTTTTCATTTGGCTAAATATCCTTGTAAAGAAACAGAAGAAGCCCTTTTGGCCTTGCTATATAAAGAATCTTTTGAGCAACCAATTCAAATAGCTCAGAGAAAAGCTATTGAGATACTTGCTCATTTAGATTGTCGTCGAGCAATTCCTGTGATTGGCAATTTACTTACAAGTGATGATCCATATATTGTTGAAAATTCTGCATGGGCATTAAATAAACTTGGCTGTAATGAAAAGGTTCTGCATAGTTATATTGGTACCTTATTAACCCAACCTAATCAAAACCGAAGGATCTTAGTTCAATCTCTATCAGGGATGTTGGCTAGGTCTGAGTTGTCAAAAATAAGAGATTTATTCAACTCAGATCCACTTTCTCCTGGTGTAAAAGGTGCTTGTATTGCTGCTATTTTTAGATTAACAGGTGAAAGTTCTGAAGTAAGCCAATTAGGTAAATATCTTGAACTGCCTAACCAGAATGATCGCCAATCAGCTGTGCAAGATATTATCGATGCTAATGCTAGTAGCCTTTTGGGAAAAGTAGTAAGCACGCCAATCTCGCCTTTCTTTAAATTAAGAGCAATAGATCATCTATGGTCTAAGAAACTTGATAATAATGATAATAAAGAACTTTTTAATATAATAGAAACAACATTAATAGATGATCCTAATAAGCTTGCACTTGTGAAGAGTTCTAATCATCAAGAAGATATAGATTCTTGTATAAAGAAATTGTTTAATACTGATTTTAATGTTGGTTACATAGCCTTAAAAATTCTTCTGGGGAAAAAACTATCTAATGTATTCCCTCACTTGATTAATTCATGGGATAAAATAACTAAAGATTATGGTGCTATTTACTTTTTAACTATTCTTTTTAGAAAAATAGAAGGTTTGGATCAGTCTCAAACTAATCTAGTAATAGAGTTCTTATTTTCTTGTCTTAGCAATGATTGGCCCTTATTTATGAAATTTAGATCTTCTGCAATTATATCTTTAATGAAGATAGATCCAAGTATTTGTAAAGGTCATATATCTCAATGGTTAGATGTAAACTTAAATCCATATTGGCCTTGTAGATATTCAACATTAATGTGCATGGATGAGCTCTTGGGACCACTAGAATTATATCCATTTATTGGAGACTTGAAAAATAAATTCAATGATAATAATAGGTTTGTGAGTGCCAAAGCTAAAGATATTTTCTACAGGCTATAATTTCAATTCTATGCTTATTGAAAAAAATATTTATTCTTCAACTCTTAGGAATTCATATGGACCATTCTCAGAACCCCAGACTTTTTTATCTGTTTGAACATCATATCCTTCGTCTATACTTACCCATTTTTTTTTATTTATTTCTACTTTGCTTAATAGATAAGTCTCTTGGCCCTCTCTATTGATAAAACAAGTTTTTCCAGGTCTTAAGCTGCCCCTATAATGTCCTTTCTTAGGCTCAATAAAATGCATTTCACATCCAAATCTAGGTATTAGATCATCTCTATTAATGTAATTAATAAGCTCAAGGTTAAATCCTGCACCAGCAACCCTCTTATGGTTTTTAAGATTATAAGTTTCAAGTATAATCAATCCTTTTTTTATATTGATCTTTTGGACAGCTTGCCTATAAGGTGACCATGGTGAATGGTCATAACTCTGCTCAGAGTAAAAGCTTAAAGAGTCAAATAATTTAAATTCTAGTGGTCTGACAAAGATATTTATATGTGCAAAATCTTTTGGATATTTGTTTGCTTGTTGTTTATTAGTAAAGTGTCCTGAGAATATCTTGGCAAAACTTTTTGCAGTAGTTTCCTCAGAATAGTCCAAATTAATTATGGATTACCTCTTAACTTTACTTCGGAAGAAAATGAAGTTTGTAGTATTGCTGATGAATCTTTTGAGCGTACAACAGATGAGCGACATCTTACACTATTAGATATAAACCAAATCCGTTCTTCTGCTGTTGATTGATTATACTGAGTAGAAAGAATCATCGTTCCGTCTTCTAGAAATTTAAAATATGAAATGGCTCTGACTTTTTCGGTATAACCAATACTGCGAATAATAATACCATTTTTACTTCTTCTTAATATTGGAATAAGAATGCTACTACCTTTCATATCTTTTTGTTCTGAATCTTCCTCCCAGTTGCTTTCTGCTTGCCATTCTATTTGAAAAGGTTGTACCATCTCTTCTTTCTTATAAATACTATCTTCTATAAGCTCTTGTATATTTGAATCATTAATATCTAGCGGTTTAATTATAATTTTGCTTATTATTTCTTCGAATTGTTTAAAGGCTAGAGAATGACTGCTTCTCATTGCCTTCCATTCACCCAAGCTTTGAGCAACAAATTGCTCAATGTTCATTTTGAGTTTGAAGGGGCTCTTCACTACTAGAGTCGATTCCTTTATCAGTTGTTCCTTTCTGTATCATCCTTACCATAGAGTCCACCATCATAGACATGGCCATTGGCACTTTTTTCCCAGAGGGTGTATCTGCAGACTGGTCACCAGGTTTTTCGTTGGAAGTAGGGCGGTTTATAGCCATTCTTCTATTGGTTACTTATTCCATAAATTACGTTATCACTTCTAGCAAAGCCTTTTGCATATAGAGCTGTATTTATAAAACTTGATGTCTGAGCTCCTATAGGTGAATCCCAGAATCTTTGGTAAGGAACTAAATCTTCTCCAAAAAACTCTTCATACTCTAAAGAATCTACTAGGGAATCTACATGGGCTTCATACCCCTCTGAATGGATTAACTCTATGTTGCTTATAAGCTCATGGCTGTTGAATAATGGCCTTCCAAGTAAATGTTTGAAACTTAGCTGTATGCATTTTTTTTGGCTAACTCTATCGAAATAGTTGTTTCGATAAAAAGTAGATTTTGCTAGGCTTCTAATGAACTCTCTGATAGGAATATCTCCATTCCTTAGCCTTCTTTCAATATCTATTGGTCTTTGACTCTCCATAGGATATAAATTTCCAAATACTTGACGATAAGAAGATTGTATTGCTTCCTCAAGCGAGATGTCATCATAAGGTAAGTATTCTTTGAAGGTAAATACTTGGTGATAATTATGGTTATACTTTTTGCCAATTGGCTTCTTTTGTAATAGATATTTCTCTCTTTTAAAAACTCTTGTAAAATGATTTTCTGGGTATTTTACGTCTTGCTCAAGCTTGGAATTGATATTTGAGGTGAACTTTTCTTGTTGTCCAGGCATGCAAGCACTCTTTGAGTGCATAAAATAAGTTGTTTGATTGCTACCAGAAACTCTAGTTTTGCCATACCCTACGGGTTTATTGTTGTTGATTTCTGAGAGTATATTCTCAAGTTCATTTTTGCTAATAAGAACCATTTAATTTTCCTATTGGTTGGTTTTTAATTGACTAATTATCAAGTTCTGCCATAAGTATATCTTCCATCTTAGCTGATGTTTCTTGCTTGAACTTGTTAACACTAACATTATTAAGTATTAAAACTGCAATTATAGTTATAATTATTTCAAGACTAAATACAAACGAGAATGCAAGCAAAGGATTATTAGGACCACTTATAACCCTCCCGATGTCTAAAAGCCCTCCTCCTAGTAGTTTCCCCATTGCTCTTGATAATGCTTGAGCTAGGCCCCAAACCCCTACAAAAGTACCTGCAACCTCTGGAAGAGTTAGATCTAGCATTAAAGAAAGAGCACTATTAGTAGCTATTCCTGCGGCTAATCCAAAGATTAATAACACTCCAAAAAGTAAGTTTTCATCTTTTGTATAGCCACTTATAATGATTAATATTAAAGAGGTAGTAATCATCCAGCATCCAATTTTAGCAGCTTTAAACTTGCCAATCCGGGGTGTAATCCATAAACCTGCAATTAGAAGTCCTATTAAAGTTCCAATTCCCCAATATGCATTCAATAATGTTGTCTTTGAGATAGGCAGGTTAAATACCTCTGCGCCAAAACTTTCAAGAATTGGGTCTTGCAGGAAAAGCCCTAATGTATAAAGTATCAGGAAGCTGAAAAATATAAATATTTGATTGCTAGATCGTATTAAATTCCAGGCAGGTTTTAAACCTATTTCTTGCCTTTGCTTTCTTTCTTTTGACTTAAATTTATTACTCTTTGGCTCAATACCAAGACAAGAAAATATAGATATAGTAAAAATAATTAAACTCACTCTTAGCATAAATTTTTGGAGAGTTGGTTGAAGTAGTAAAGGATCAGTTATTCCATCTAGTCCCTTAGTCGTTATTGAAATTGCAATTGCTCCCACAACAATTCCTATTGTTAGCATGCACCATATTATTCCTACTACTTTAGGCCTTTCTTTCTCAGTAGTTAGATCAATAACTAACGCTAGATAAGGAGTAGTAGCCATAGATATAGCTAGACCATATAAAGCAAATAATGTACATAGACCAATAGCACTTGATGCAATAGCAATGAAAGAACCTGAGGCTAATGCCTCTTCAGTAATAAATATTATTGGGATAGATAGTACAGCTAATATGCAAAATGCAGCTGACCCTAGATATATATATGGAGTTCTTTTTCTCTCTCTAATTGGCCAATTGTCTGATAGGTTCCCAAATAAAACTCTTGAAGGTGCTACCAATTGCTCAAAAGCAAGCCCTCCTCCTACAAGAATTGCTGGAAATGCAAGCTCTGAGATCATGATTCTGTTAAGCATCCCAGCAAAGATGACAGCCAGGCAGCCTAAGCACCCTTGGAATAAGCTAAGTCTCGCGAGACCTAAGGGAGTTAATTGATTCGAGTTTTTCAAAATAAGCTCTTTATTATTGAATGATCTCATCTAAAGAGATTAATATTTCTATAATTAATTTTTTGGAATTTCCTTTTTACATAATGTCTTTATTCATTCGGGTGCTCCAATGAGTGGATCTAAATCTCCAGCGACGATTAAAAATATTTGTTGTATAGGTGCAGGGTATGTTGGTGGACCCACAATGGCTGTTATTGCTGACAGGTGTCCTTCTATACAGGTGAAAGTTGTAGACATTAATCAGTCAAGAATTAACGCATGGAATAGTTCCGACTTAACTAAATTGCCAGTTTATGAACCAGGCTTGGATTTGGTTATCAACCGTGCAAGACATAGAAATCTGCATTTTTCTATAGAGGTAGAAAAGGCAATCTCAGAAGCTGATATGGTTTTCATATCGGTGAATACTCCAACAAAGACTAAGGGATTAGGCGCCGGTAAAGCGAGTGATCTCAAGTGGGTAGAAGCCTGTGCTCGCCAAGTCGCAAATTTTGCAAAAGGACATACCATTGTCGTAGAAAAAAGTACTTTGCCAGTTAGAACTGCCGAAGTAATTAAAACAATTTTGGAGGCTGCTCAGTCGTCCTTAGACCGAGATTTGAATTCTCCTACTTTTGAAGTTTTATCCAACCCTGAATTCTTGGCTGAAGGAAGTGCGATTCATGATCTGGAAGAGCCTGATCGAGTCCTTATAGGAGGTGAAAACTCTCAAGCAATTAATTCTTTGGCATGGATTTATCAGCATTGGGTTCCTGAAGAAAAGATTTTAAGAACAAATGTCTGGAGTAGTGAATTGGCTAAGCTCACCGCTAATGCATTTTTGGCTCAGAGAATAAGTTCAATAAATTCAATTGGCGCTTTATGTGAGGCCACTGGAGCAGATGTAAGAGAGGTTGCGCGCGCGATTGGAACTGATAGCCGAATTGGCTCAAAGTTTCTTGATGCAGGTCCTGGTTTTGGAGGCAGTTGCTTTAAAAAAGATATTCTTAATCTTGTTTATTTATCACGCTACTTTGGCTTACCTGAAGTGGCTGATTTTTGGGAGGGAGTGGTAGATCTAAATACTTGGCATCAACATAGAATCTCAAGATTAGTGGTCAAGAAGCTTTTTGGCACTTTGTCCGGGAAAAGGGTGGCAATGCTTGGCTTCGCCTTTAAGGCAAATACTAATGACACTAGGGAATCTTCGGCTATTAACATCGCAAAGGATTTGTTAGATGAAGGCGCTCAGCTATCAATTCATGATCCAAAGGTAGACCCAAAGCAAATAGCTGTTGACTTGGACTTACCAGAAAGCAAGTCTTTTGTTTCTAAGGAATTTGGCTCTAATGAAAAATTAGGAGAAGGTATTTGGTGCTTTGCGAAAGATATTGCCGATGCTTGTAGTTTTGCAGATGCAGTTTTGATTCTTACTGAGTGGCACCAATATTCTCAGATTGACTGGGTTGAGATTTCTAAAAAGATGAGAAATCCTGCATGGGTTTTTGATGCAAGGTCAATTGTAGATTCAGAAAAAGTATTCGATGCAGGTCTGCAATTTTGGCGAGTAGGAGATGGATCGGAAAGGATAAGTAATTAGTAGTTATTGAAGGTCAAGAAGCCGAATACGGAATTTGGCTACTTTAATTGCTTCTTTTGATGAATTTATTATGAATGGATGATCCTTTATCATTTCAAGGGTTTTTCTTATCTTTTCTTCTTTATCAAGAAGATTTTGTTTTGATAACTCTTTGCTTTTCCATGCCTCGTCAAATGCCATAGAAAAGCTGTCAGCATTATTGTAAAGATTATTTTTATGTTCCATTGTTAATCTTCTAATTGACTAAGAGCCTTTGTATTTATGGAATATAACTTTAATTCTGATTGAATTCAATAGAAAAATCTACACACATAGTTGTGCTCATTTTGAAATGCCAGGACCCAGATTTGAACTGGGGACACGGCGATTTTCAGTCGCCTGCTCTACCAACTGAGCTATCCCGGCTTATCGCCAATGCGATTTGTTGATTTTATATCAGCGCTAAATACGACCTTACTAGGCTGTTGCTCTTCTGGGCTAAAAAGCCTCATAAGGATTTATGAATTGATTGCATCGCTAATAGAGCTACCCCTTCTGCAGGCTGCTTTTTGGAAGAAAGTATGGGGATTCCAATTATTCTTTCCCTTATACGACGCCATTGAGGATTGCGTGCTCCGCCACCAATAGTAATTATTCTTTGAGGCGCTTTAATACCGAGTTTTTCAAACTTATTCCATCCTTGGGCTTCTATACGGGCAATGCTTTCGAGGAGTCCATGGAGATATAGAGAGTCACTCGTTGGCCTAGGCCCAAGAATTGGTTCTAGGTCAGGGTCGTTAACTGGGAATCGCTCTCCTTTTATCATAAGAGGCATTAGCTTTAAACCACTATCTATTTCTGGATTTATCTGTCTACTCAGCTCTATCAGATCTTCATCAGAAAAGAATCTTCTTAAAACAGCTGCACCTGTATTAGATGCACCCCCTGAAAGCCATTGACCCCCAACCAAATGGTTAGTAATACCATGACTTCTAATAGGCCCATTTACAAATCTTTTAATTACTAATGTACTTCCTAAAACTGTTACGCCATCAGTTGATGATGGATTTACAGCAAGAACAGCTGCATTTGAATCTGTTGTTCCTGCAAATACTTTAAGATTCCTAGGAAGATCTAATCTTTTAGAAATAGATGATGAAACTGTACCAAATAAATTCCCGCTAGAAATTATTTTTGGGAGACAATTACGCCACTCTAAATTTTGAACATCTTTAAGCCATGTTTTACTTAGGAGATTCCAGCCAAGTTTAATGTTATTTCCTTCTTCCCCTAAATCCCAATTATTTAACAACCAACCAGTAATCCAGTCGGCCTGATGCCTTAGTAATATATCGCATCCATACTTATTAGTTAAATATAATGCTTTTCTAATGCTACTATATCTTTCTAGAGAGCTATTTTTTATAGTGCTTAGTTTTAATATTCCCTTTGTTTCATCTATACAATTACTATGATAAGGAACTGCTTTGCTAATAGGATCCCCTTGAAAATCACATGCTATTATCGTTCCTGAAGTTCCATCTACAGAGCAGGCAACTAGATTAGATTTGAATGATTTTGGTATTTCTCTAATTAGTTTTTCACAAGAATTAATCCAATCATGATAATCTTCTAGGTTATTTTCATAATTTACTGATGAAGTATAAATTAGGTCTTTATT
Organism: Prochlorococcus marinus str. MIT 9211; assembly: GCF_000018585.1. Taxonomy (NCBI): domain Bacteria; kingdom Bacillati; phylum Cyanobacteriota; class Cyanophyceae; order Synechococcales; family Prochlorococcaceae; genus Prochlorococcus; species Prochlorococcus marinus. Next base: position 325,223 of record NC_009976.1, read on the forward strand.
TCTATTGACTATTGCAATGCGAACACCACTAGTACCAAGGTCTATTCCTAGCGCTAAGGGAAGACTTCCCATTGATACAGGTTTTAATTGTGTAATGCAATTAGTTCTTTTGCTTTCTCATCTACTTTCTCCCAAGGTAAGTTAAGATCCGGACGCCCAAAATGCCCATAAGCTGCAGTATCTCTATAGAACCGACCAGATCTCTTGCTGGGTAGGTTCTTTAGATTGAATTGCTCAATAATTGCTCCTGGACGTAGATCAAAATGTTTTTTAACTACTTTAGTTAGCTCTTGATTTGACATCTTCCCACTGCCATATGCTTCTACCAGTATTGAGACTGGATTGGCCACTCCTATTGCGTAACTAAGTTGAACTTCTACTCGCTTTGCAAGCTTTGCAGCAACAATTGACTTGGCAACAAACCTTGCTGCATAAGCGGCCGATCGATCTACTTTTGTAGGGTCCTTCCCTGAGAATGCACCTCCACCATGCCTTGCATAACCTCCGTAGGTATCGACAATAATTTTCCTGCCAGTCAGGCCAGCATCTCCTTGGGGACCTCCAACTACAAACTTTCCTGTGGGATTAACTAGAAATCGAGTTTTTTCTTGATTAGGCTGTAATTTCAGGTCGCTAGTAGCAGGTTTGACAACGTATTCCCAAAGGTCTTTAGTTATACGTTCTCTGATGTCTGCCTCACTTGAAAGATCATCAATCTCCGATGTGTGTTGAGTAGAAATAACAATAGTGTCTATTGCTATTGGTTCATTGTTCTCATAAATAACGCTGACTTGGGTTTTCCCGTCAGGCAGTAAATACTTAAGGGTCCCTTGGTGCCGAATTTTCGCAAGTTGCCTAGCAAGTCTATGAGCAAGGCTTATAGGTAAAGGCATTAGCTCAGGTGTCTCGTTGCAGGCATAGCCAAACATTATCCCTTGGTCACCAGCTCCAATTTTGTCAAAGGGGTCATCAGTATGATCTTCAGCTGTATCAACACCTTTTGCAATGTCAGGTGATTGTTTATCAAGTGCTACTAATACAGCACAACTGTTTGCATCAAAGCCTCCTGCTTGAGCATCTTTATAGCCAATCTCTTTTATTACGCTCCTTACAAGATTAATGAAGTCAACTTCTGCTGTAGAAGTTACTTCCCCTGTAATAAGGCATAAACCAGTATTAACAACAGCTTCACACGCAACTCTGCTATGTGGATCTTGAGTTAGTAATGCATCTAGAACTGCATCACTTATTTGATCGCAAATTTTGTCAGGATGCCCTTCAGTAACTGACTCAGATGTAAATACAAATTGGCTCATTGACTATCAAGCGTGATTGCCCAGGTTGAAAGTTTAAGATTTTACTGAATATTTAATTCATCCCAATGATGAATTAGATGGTCATGTTCATATAGCAAAGGTTGGCTTGTCCATCCAGCTGTGTATCCAAGAACAATTTTTATATTACTTTTTCTGGCCATTAAAAGATCACTATCAGCATCACCAATGAGCGCACATTCTGAACTCTTAGCTTCCAGTGTTTTGCAAAGTCCTATAGCTGCGTCTGGTGAGGGTTTAGGAGGATAGTGCTCTGCACTCCAAAAACTGTCGAAAACTTCTTCAAGGTTATTAATTCTGAGAAACTTGCTAATCCCTTCTTTGGTGTCATTGCTAATTAAACCTAAGTATATACCTGAGCTTTTTAAGCTTTGAAGAAGTTTTTCTGCTCCTGGCAATAGTTGACTGGCATGTGAAGGCTTACTTGAGCTATCAAGAATGTTATCTACCGCTAAGAAAACTTGATTTGCTAATAAAAGAGACTTTGGCCAACTTTCTCCCAAAATAGAAAAAACCGTGGCGGTTGATATCAAGTTATCACTTCTAGATGCAATTGCCATTGACCCATTTGCTTTAATCCCTTGAGGAGAGAATCCATATGCTGAATATAAAAACTGTTTGAGTTTAGAGATTGCACTCGCTGAATTACTAATCTTCTTATAGACATTAATAGCTTCTTTGACTCTTAGTTGAGAAAGGGCAATTAGGCGTTTTTCACTGTCAACTAAAGTTCCATCCTTATCAAATAAAATTGCTTTTACACTACCTATAAATTTACCTCGAAGGCATAATTGAGGCATTACAGAGGTTATATCTAAATTTCCATTGTTGCTATTGGGTTTTCACCTTCCTCTGCTTGCTCAAGTAACATTTCCTTGTATTTAGCAGCCATTTCTTCGGCTTTGTCAAATACTTTCTGTGGGTCGCTCAGCATATCCCCAGGCTCAGGCTCAAGTGCTTTTGTCGAAAGAGAAATACGTCCTCTCTCTGCATCTAGGTCAATAATCATCACTTTCATCTGATCATTGACATTTAGAACTGAATGAGGGGTTTCAATATGTTCATGGCTAATTTCCGAGATATGAAGCAGTCCACTTACCCCTCCTATATCTATGAAAGCTCCATATGGTTTTATTCCTCTCACAGCACCAACAACAACTTCACCAACTTCTAATCGATTCATTTTTCTTTCGACTAAGGCACGCCTATGACTTAGTACTAATCTATTTCTCTCTTCGTCAACTTCTAAAAACTTTAGTGGTAAGAACTCTGCGACTAATTCTTCTTTAGCTTTCCTAGTACTAATATGAGAACCAGGTATAAAGCCTCTAAGTCCTTCTACTCTTACAAGTGCTCCGCCTCTATTTGTTGCAAATACTTCTGAGTAAATAGTTGCATCTTCCTTTTGAAGTTGTCTCACTCTTTCCCATGCGCGCTGATATTCAATCCTCCGGATAGAAAGTGAAAGTTGACCATCTTCATTCTCTTCACTCATTATAAAAAATTGTCTTACTTCTGAAGGTTGGAGTACATCGCTTAAACCTTCAACACGATTAATGGATACTTCTTGCATTGGCATGAAAGCTGCCGTTTTTGCTCCTATATCAATCATCGCTCCCTTTGTTTCAAGAGCAAAAACTGTTCCATTGACAATGTCGCCAGGCTTGAAGTTGTAATCGTATTTGCTTAAAAGTGAGTCAAACTCTTCAAGAGTAAAACCTACTCCATCAAAATCGTGTTTTTTTACTCTGCTAGAAGGATCATCTGCTGTTGGGATATCTTCAGGAATATCTGTGTCTACTTGGTTACCTGTTTCTTCAGGAGTCTTGTTATTAATTTCTGGTGAAGAGGTTTGACTCTCATCAATACTCTTAGCTGCCTGTTCTTCTGTCTCTAGCTTTTGTGAAGCCTCAGGTGAGTTTTCAACCATGATTAATTAGCAGTATGCCTGTTATGGCAATGCGAAAGTATTTCCCTTAGGCCTGCCTACCTAGAGGAACTAATACAACACTCTACATATTGGAGTGGCCTAATTAGATAACAGTTGCTAATTTTTTGTCTGGCTTAAAAGTTTCAAGCGTCTCAACGAAATCATTAATGCCATTAAATTGTCGATAGACAGAAGCGAATCGAATATACGCAACTTCACTAAGACCTTTTAATTGCCCCAAAACCATTTCCCCTAAATCTGAACTGCTAACTTCTTTCATGTTTCTTTGTTGGAGCTGTATTTCGATTTCATCAACAATTGATTCTATTTTTTGATTATCAATGCATGTTTTTTCACATGCTCTGATTAGACCATTCAATAGCTTGCTTCTACTAAAGGTTTCTTTAGATTCACTTCGTTTTATAACTGTTATAGGAACTGTTTCTACTCTTTCATAAGTAGTAAAACGGAAATCACAATTAAGACATTCTCTTCGCCTCCGAACACTTTTGCCAGTATCGGCAGATCGAGATTCTAAGACGCGACTATCAGTGTTTTGGCAAGAGGGGCATTGCATATTGCCCTAAAAATAAAAACTTCTTTCTATAACTCTATACATTTATTCGTATTCTGAGAAGGCCTAAATTTACTTAAGTTATATACACATAATAATTCTTCGAAAAAGTCTATGAATTAATCATCATTTTTTCTATGCGTGTCTAGACAATCTAGTTGGAGAAATAACACTTCCCAATAAAAAAGCCCTGCGAAAGCAGGGCTTTTTTATTGGATTTGTTTTACTTATCGAACTTTGGAGGATCGCGGAAAGCGACGGCAAAGAACAATGTTACGGCTGCCAAGGCCATTAAAAGGGTGTAAGAAAAGGCTTCCATAGAGAGGTTTTAGATAGAGGCTAAGGATTCCTTGAAATTAAGCACGCCCTGGGACGCGTCGTGTGGATTCATCTCCAAGTTTCTTGAAGAGACCAAACTCGACCTGGTCGCCAAGGTCTGGATCAATTCCAGCAAAGGTATCTCGATATAGAGTTCTGGCAGCATGCCACCAGTGCCCAAATAAGTAGAGCAACCCAAAGCAAGCATGAGCATAAGTAAACCATGCTCTTGGGCCACTTCGGAAGACCCCATCTGATTTGTAGCGATCTCTATCGAACTTAAAGGACTCACCAAGTTGTGCTTTGCGAGCAAGACGCTTAACAACTACAGGGTCACTAAAGGTTTGCCCACTTAGTTCACCACCATAAACTGTTGCAGTAATGCCTGTTTGTTCAAAGGAATACTTGGCTTCTGCTCTACGGAATGGAATGTCAGCTCTGACATTTCCATCTTTGTCTTCAAGAATTACTGGGAAGTTCTCAAAGAAGTTTGGCATTCTTCTGACTTCAAGCTCATTTCCTTCTTTATCTGAGAATGAAACGTGACCTTGCCAGCCAGTTGGGACACCATCGCCATTAACTAGAGCACCAGCTCTAAATAATCCTCCTTTTGCAGGGCTATTTCCTACATAGTCATAGAAAGCTAGCTTCTCAGGGATTGCTGCATAAGCTTCTTCTTTAGAAGCACCCTCATTTATAGAGGCTTGCACCCTTCTATTTATTTCAGTTTTGAAGTACCCAGAATCCCATTGGTATCTGGTAGGACCAAATAGCTCAATTGGTGTGGTAGCAGATCCATACCACATAGTTCCAGCAACCACAAACGAGACAAATAGGACTGCAGCAAGCGCACTTGCGAGAACACCTTCTAGGCTTCCCATCCTTAAATTCCTATAGAGCCTTTCTCCAGGACGGTTGGTGATATGGAAAACTCCACCAATAATTCCTAAAAGACCAGCTCCAATATGGTTAGCGACAATTCCTCCAGCACTAAAGGGGTTGAAGCCGTCTGCACCCCAAACAGGAGCGACTTTTTCTACGTGACCTCCTAGGCCATATGAGTCTGAGACCCACATGCCAACGGCTGATAGATGGAATGCGCCAAAACCAAAGCAAGTAAGCCCTGCAAGAAGTAAATGGATTCCGAAAATTCTTGGTAGATCTAAGGCTGGCTCTCCTGTTCGGGAGTCTTCCCAGAGCTCTAGATCCCAATAGGTCCAATGCCAGATGGCAGCAAGCATTAATAGGCCACTGAAGAGGATATGTGCTACAGCGACCCCTTCAAAAGTTGAATAAGGTAGAGCTTTTCCCCAGAACCCTAATGAATCAAAGTCGAATGAGCCGACACCTCCAGTGATGTCCCAACCCTTCCAACTGCTTGTGACACCTAAGCGGGCCATGAACGGCATGACATACATGCCTTGGCGCCACATAGGGTTCAAGACTGGATCAGAAGGATCAAATATGGCCAATTCATATAGGGCCATGGAGCCGGCCCAGCCGGCTAGCAAAGCAGTGTGCATGAGGTGCACGGCCAAGAGTCGGCCAGGATCGTTAATAACGACAGTGTGCACCCGATACCAGGGCAATCCCATGGGTAAGGTTTCAAGTAACGAAGCTGCTTAATGCAGCCAGACCCGTTGATCGTAAAGGGTCTCCTATCTATCACGGTGCAGGTTGTTGCTAGCTGCAACGACTGTTGATATTCCAGTATTTATAAATTGACCCTTCTAAAACACTGAAAAATCAGTGCAAATGTTCTTTTTGCTGGTTATATGAACGCATTTTTACTCGTTTTAAGCCAAAATTAAAGATCAGTTTTGTAACTTTTTTCACCATGCCAACGGTTCGTTTTATTCGAGAAGGAAGGGATGTTAAATGCGAAGTTGGCGAAAATTTGAGAGAAGTTGCTTTAAAGGAGGGTCTGCAACTTTATGGTCTTAAAGGTGTCTTGGGAAATTGTGGTGGATGTGGTCAATGCATTACATGCTTTGTTTCGGTTGAAGGAGGTGGTAAGGACTCCTTATCCCCATTAACTGAGGTTGAGAATGCAAAATTGTCCAACCGTCCCAAGAACTGGAGACTCTCATGTCAATGCCTTGTTAAATCTTCTCTGGTTGTTTTGACAAAACCTCAGGCCCCTCCTCCTAATTCAAAAGCTCTTATTCAAGCAGCTCTTGGAAAGGATCTGCCTACTTGAGTTGAGTTCAGTTTGGGCACTGTTAGCTTCAATTTTCATTGTTTCTCGTTACAACATCTAATGCTGCTAAGCCATCTAGCGTGGACTTAGAGGTTCTACCTTTATAGTCTTTGTAATTGATATTCCTCTCGTAGCTCGAGTTCATGGAAACCACCAACTTCGGTTTTATTATCAGCTTTCTTTTCGTTGGGATTCCAACGATTTTCCTCATTGGTCTCTATATTTCAACCAGTGATGGTGAAAAGTCAAGCTTCTTCTCTGATTCAGGAAAGGGAAAACTTGGGCCAAAATAAATAAAACAAGAGATTTTTAATAGCAAGAAAATTTTTTGTAGGTATCTACCAGGACTTTCTTATTGATGGGAATCCAGATATCTAAGGATCTTTTTCTTTTATAAGATGCTATGAGGATTAATGAAGTGAGAAAGTCATTTCTCCTTATTCATTTGATTAATGGTATTTAAGGGAGAACAGCTTAAGCCTTGGGTGCTCAAGAAAATTGTTTTGCCTCAGCACACGGACCATGCAGGGGTGATGTGGCATGGTTCATATTTTAATTGGCTTGAAGAGGGGCGAATCAATGCTTTGTCTAAGGTTGGCTTGTCTTACGCAGAGTTATCTAAGCAAGGTCTGGAAATACCAGTCTTTCATTTGCAAATTAAATATATTTCGCCCTTGTATCATGGGGATGAAGTCTTAATGGAATCAAGGGTTTTAACAAAAAAAGGTATCAGGTGGCCTTGGAAAACGATTTTCTTGAAAGACCAGAATCAGCTATCTGCTGAAGCGAATATTGAATTAGTTTTAGTAAAGCGAGATCAAAAAGGGATTCGATTATTAAGAAATTATCCACAGAAAATTGAAGTGGCCTTTAGCAATCTTCAAAAAGGCTCTTCTTGATAAATGAATATGAAGTCAAAAGAAAAAAAATCAGCAAGGGATATCTTGAACTGGAGAATGGCTCAACTTGCCCTTGGAGGGAGAGTTGTAGATATTGATTGGTTGCTAGATGTGGGGGGAGGCCTGGGATGGGAGTCTCTTCAAAGATTAAAAATTTTTCAAAATAATCACTATGAACTCCAAAAATCTTTAGATGAGCTTTCATTTATATGGCATAGACATATAAATGAGAATGAGCCACTTCAATATCTTGTAGGGAAATGCCCTTGGAGAGATTTTCAGTTAGAAATCAATTCTTCCGTATTTATTCCGCGACAGGAGACAGAGATCCTTGTTGAATTAGCCTTAAAGAAATGCAATGGAATAAGTGTTGGCCGATGGGCTGACTTAGGAACTGGTTCAGGCGTATTGGCCGTAGCTTTGGCTAGATCTTTACCTGGTTGGATTGGAGATGCAGTGGATTGTAGTAAGGATGCATTGTCTTTGGCAAAAAAAAATTTAGCTAATTTAGCCAATAATTCACATGTCCATTTTCACTTGGGGCATTGGTGGCAGCCTCTAAAATCTTGGTGGGGAACATATGATTTGGTATTAGCGAACCCTCCATATATTCCAAGCGCAGTGTTAAGTGAATTACATCCAATTGTGAGAGATAATGAGCCACATTTGGCACTTTCTGGAGGCCTGGATGGAATGAATTGTTGTCGTGAGATTATTCGAGGAGCAAAGAAAGGACTTGGAACAGGAGGGTGGTTAATTTTCGAACATCATTATGACCAAAGTGAACGGCTGTTGAATGAGTTGATTGCTAATGGTTTTAAGGAAGTTAATTTTGAGAATGATCTTGAAGGGGTTAGACGTTTTGCTATAGGACGTAAGTCTTGAGGTGTCAGATTATTTTTTAAATGCAATTATCTTTATTTGACTCTTGTAATTTGGTGAAAAAGTTGAATGAGGGATCCCCTGTTGTATTCCCTACTGACACTTTGCCTGCATTAGCTGCTTTGCCTAAGCACTCTTCTCAGTTGTGGGAAATCAAAAATCGTTCAAGAATGAAGCCGCTTATTCTTATGGGAGAGTCCCCAAAACAACTTTTTAAGTTTGTTTATCCTAATGTTTTAGAAGATGCTATTTATATGGCTAATAGGTATTGGCCAGGGCCTTTGACAATGGTTTTGCCTTCATCTAGCAACCTTGTAGGCTTACTTAATCCAGGCGGCAGTTCAATTGGACTAAGAATTCCTGAATGTGATTTAGCGAAAAAGTTCCTTGCTAAGAGTGGACCCTTGGCGACAACTAGTGCGAACTTATCGGGACAAAAGCCTTCCATCGATCCTGAGGAAATCACTAAATGCTTCCCTGGATTCCCTTTGCTGGGACCAATCCCATGGCCGAAATCTTCAGGACTTGCTAGCACTGTGATTGCCTGGCAAGGACCTGGAAACTGGCATTTAATAAGAAGAGGTGCTGTTATACCTGAAAACCTTGAAAAATAATGATTTGGCTTTTGGGGATTGTTTTGGTTATCCAAGCAAGTTTTTATTGGCTTCTTAAACCAGTAATAGTTTTGAGTACGCCGCTTTTTGAGTTAAGGAGCTTTGGATTGTTGGGAGTCCTTTTTATTGTTTGGCTTTTGTCTGGAAGCCAACAAAGTAAAAACTTTTGATTCGTGTATGCCGGCTAACAGATTTGAACTGATGGCCTTCGCTTTACAAAAGCGCTGCTCTACCGCTGAGCTAAGCCGGCAAGTTTAACTAGTTTAACTTTTAACCTTGAGAAACCAGCTATTGAGATTAGTAAAAATAGACTTAGTTTCTTTTTCTCTAAAGATTGTCGATAGCGATAATCTTTTAATGGATATCAATTTCATTGGATTCGTTATTTTGAGGCAGATGATTCTGTTGATTGCTCCTTTAACTTTATATCTCCTGAAAGGGTTCTCTTAATAGGTAGATTCGCAACCAGGGCTGTCATCCTATCTTCTGTTTCAAGACTTACTGCGCCTTCTTCAACGTCAATCTCTACATACTTGGCTACCACGCTCAGGATCTCCTCCCTCATTTGGTCTAAAAGATCAGGGCTTAAATCAGTTCTATCATGTGCAAGCACTAGCTGAAGACGTTCTCTCGCCCTTGCTGCACTTGCTTGCTGACGGCCAAGCAATTTGTTGATGAGATCTCTTAATGTCATTGATTCAGAAAATTTTTGTTTGCATCAGTCTGCGAAACTTGTCCCTTAGGGTTGAACCTTCTTTTGAAGGATCAATCAATGGGATTTCTTCTCCCTTAAGTCGACTAGCAATATTTGAATAGCATCTTGCTGCTGGTGAATTGCTGCCAATAAGTGTAAGAGGTTCTCCTCTATTAGTACTTACGATGACTTGCTCATCTTCAAGTACAAGTCCTAGTAATGGAAGTGCAAGGATATCGGTCACGTCATCAATCGATAGCATCTCTTGGCTTTCCATCATTTTGGGCCGTACTCTGTTTAAGACGAGTTGAACAGGTTTTACACCATGACTATTAAGTAGGCCAATTACTCGATCAGCATCTCTTACAGCAGAAACTTCGGGATTGGTAACAATAATTGCTTCTTTTGATGCAGCAACTGCATTTTTGAATCCATCCTCTACTCCAGCAGGACAATCGATTAAGACATATTCAAATTGGTCATTAAGCATTTCTACTATTCGCTTCATATCATCAGGCTTAAGCCAATCAAGCATCCGAGGATTCCCTGCAGGCAGTAATGAGAGGTTCGGTTGTTGTTTGTGCTTAACGAGTGCTTGATCTAGTCTGCAATTCTCTTCAAGCACTTCTTGGGCGGTATAAACGATTCTATTTTCTAGACCTAGTAATAGATCAAGATTTCGAAGCCCAAAATCTGCATCTAATACTGCAGTGGGGGATCCTTTGCTCGCTAGGGAAATGCCAAGGTTGGCTGTAAGAGTTGTCTTGCCAACACCTCCCTTCCCAGAGCAAATAAGGATCACTCTTGCCTCTGACGTCACGGACCTTTGCAAAGTTGAATAATTTTAATTCGATTCTGCGCAATAACAATCTGAACCATTAAAACTGTGAATTACTTTTTAGAAGAAATTATTCCTTTTTAGTAACCATCAACTTTGATGGAGTAAGCCTTTAGAAGATTTTATGTGCTTTTTGCTGGTTTAATAACAATTATTCCGTTTTCGATTACTGCTTCTTCTGCTAGTCCTTCTTCAGGTCTCTCCTTGGGACCTCTTGCAATTTTATTGGAGATTCTCAATTGAACAGGTCTCAGCTGCAGAGCAGTTATTTTTGAGTGATCATTCCCAAATCTTCCGGCGTGCGCTATCCCAAGGAGTCTTCCCCAAATCATTACATCTCCACCAGCAGAAACAATTGCACCTGGGTTTACATCACCGTGAATCAATAAGTCGCTATTCGCCTCTAGAATTTCACCTGAACGAAGAGTTCCTTGATGGAAAAAGATGTTTTCCTCTTTTTCTGTATTTAGAAGGAATGACTGGTCTTTTGCTGTTTGTTGCATTTCATATTTCATATTCAGTACACTTATGAAGCCCAATGCAGCTGCACTGACAATTGTTTCTGGGACATAAGATTTAATAGTGGTCAGTATCAAACCTTTTCTCATACATTGCTTATTGATATAGGTTATATCTTTGGAGTTAAGGAAATTATCACCACAGTCGATCTCTAGAAAACCTCTCTCGAGTGTTTTTAATTCTCTAAAAAGAATGCTTTGCCAATCCTCATCTTTTTTACTCGTTAGGAATATATGTTGATGCATAAATAACTTCAGATCTGACCTTTTATAAAATGAATTAGTAAGTATCTCTTATTTTAGTAAGTTCTTGCTTGAGTTCATTATGAATTTCTTTTGGGTGGATTAGCCAAGCTGTCTCTGATGGACTGATTAGATTTTCTACTAGGGATGATTCTCGTTCAAGCGCTTTAAGGTTCTTTCCATCCCATAATCTTAGACCACTCTTATAGGGATGATAACCAAAAATTTTATTATGACGGAGTCCACAATAGATAGCAGGGTCTTTACTGGCTTTCTCAGAAAGTTTTCTTGCTATAGCAAGGGCTTCTAATTGAGACTCTTTCTTTAGATCTTCTATATCTATTGCCTTTAAAAGGTTTCTATTTAGAAAATTCCTGCAAAGTATATTTAGAGGTTCTTGAGAATTTTCGCTCCAACGTAAAAGATGATATGAAGTTCGATTATCATCGTTCCCTAGAAAATCATAAAGATCTATTTCTGAATTTCTCCAAAGCCATTTCCCCATAATGTTATCAGCCCAAACTCTCTTAGGCCCTAACTCCTTTGCTATTCGAATAATTTGCTCTAATAACCAATTGCAAACTTCATTTAAACGATGATTATAGATACTTCTATACATTAAATTGCGGACAATTAAATAATGCTCTACGGCTAACAACCCTTTTGGATTTATCGCAAGATCCCCATCTGGAGACAAAGTAAGAGCTGACAAAATTCTTTCTAAATCTAGTTGACCATATGCTGCGCCACTACTGTAGCTATCGCGCATTAAGTAATCGAGTCTATCGCAGTCTAGTTGACTGCTAACCAAAGTCTTTATGACTTTACAGGGTGTTTCGCTTCCATCGATTAGGCTTGCAACTTGTTCCCCTAGCCCAGACTTGAATTCATTTAATGCATTGCTAATTTGTGGATGTTCACGTATTAATTTTGAAGTCCAATTCTCATGCTTCATTCCAAACATTTCTTCACTAGTATGACTTAAGGGGCCATGTCCAATATCATGCAATAGAGCAGAACCATATAACAAACCTCTAAAATCTATAAGGCTTGGGTTTAATTCAATTAGTTTTTTTAGTGCTCTACGAGCTATATGAAATACACCTAAAGAATGAGTAAATCGGCTTGACTCTGCCCCATGAAAAGTTAAGTAGGCAGGACCAAGTTGTTTAATTCTTCTGAGCCTTTGGAAGGGTGCAGAATCAATTAATTTAATTACCATTCCTTCCTCGGGAACTTTGCTATCTAGTCTTATCCCCTTGTGAAGGGGATCATAAAAAGTTCTATTTGGCATTGAGTAGTTCTTAGGTGTTTGTTTCTATCATCTTTTCTTCAGGATTTATATCATTTGTTTGGATTGGTTCTTCTTCTTCTTCTTCACGGTCTAGCAATGCCTCCATAAATAGCTCTGCATCTTGCAACCATCTATCTTCATTACTGCCAGGATTTAGAGGTTCAGGCGCTTCTAAATATCGATCTGGTTCTATGCCAAGGTTTTGTATATCTCTGCCTGCTGGGGTTAAATAGCTTGCTACTGTGACAGCTAATCCGCTCCCATCGCTTAAGTTTGTAAGAGTTTGGATTAGACCTTTCCCAAAGGTTTTGCCGCCGACCAATTCTGAGCGTGAATTATCTTGAAGGGCTCCTGCAAGAATCTCACTTGCACTAGCGGTCCCTGCATTTACAAGAGTTACCATTGGACCATCGTAAAAGGTTCCCTCATTGGAAGGGATTGGTTCACTAATTTCATTTCTATTTTTAGTTTCAACAACTGGTTGATTGCTTAAGAAAGCATCGGCGACTGCAAGACCTGAACTTACAAGACCACCAGAGTTATTCCTTAAATCTAAAATTAAACCTTCTACACCTTTCTCTTTTAGTTCTGCTAAGGCTTCGCGGACTTGATCTGGCACTCCTTCACTAAATTGAGTAATTCTTAAGTATCCAAGTGTATGAAGTTCATTGCGTATTCTCTTGCTTCTTACTGGTCTTAAATCAACACTGCGACGTTCAAGGTTGATTTCTTTCTGTTCTCCATCAGGAGTTTCTAATTCAATAATCACTTTGCTTCCACTCTCTCCTCTTAGCTTCGCTGCTGTAGCTTCTAATCCAAGGCTTTGAGGTGATTCGTTATCGACTTTTATAAGAATTGATCCACTGAGAATTTCGGCATCAGCTGCAGGGGAATCTTCAAGCGGGCAAATTACAACAATCTTCCCATCGATATTTCTTGCGCCTAACTGAAGACCTACACCATTTATCTCACTCCCAAGATTACTTTCCTTCATTGCTGCGTAATCTTTTGGCCTTAAGAGTCTTGTATATGGATCTCCGAGTGGGGCAAGCATGCCTTCAATAGCATTATAAGCTTCAGTTGATGTCGTAATTTCTTCTTCCAGTGCCTTTTTCCTAAGGCGTTTCCATTGAACCTCGTTGAATTTTTCTTGATTTAAAAACCCTTCGTTAACGATATTCCAGGCCTCTAGTACTAGTTGTTGACCGTCGCTCAATGCGTAGAGAGGCCTTGCAGTGACTAGAAAAATCATGCAAAAGCTTAGAAAAGCGCAAAGAATTTTGTGGAGAAATTTTGACAAGGTTTTAACAGTTGAAGGCATTGGATTGATCAATTGCACGAACCAAGGGGGAGATTAAGTAGAATCTTTTTATTAATTATCAAAGCTCACTCCCTAAATGGCGAACTCCTCACCCGTCTACGACTGGTTCCAGGAACGGCTTGAAATTCAGGACATAGCAGACGATGTCACTTCAAAATACGTACCTCCACACGTAAACATCTTTTATTGTCTTGGTGGCATCACACTTGTCTGCTTTCTGATTCAATTTGCAACTGGGTTTGCAATGACCTTTTATTACAAACCAACCGTTACTGAAGCATATAGCTCAGTGAGCTATCTGATGACGGACGTTAGCTTTGGATGGCTAATTAGGTCAGTTCATCGATGGAGTGCATCGATGATGGTCTTAATGCTCATTTTGCACGTTTTTAGGGTTTATTTGACCGGAGGTTTCAAGAGGCCTAGAGAGCTAACTTGGGTTACAGGTGTAGTCATGGCTGTCATTACTGTGGCGTTTGGCGTAACCGGTTATTCACTCCCTTGGGATCAAGTAGGTTATTGGGCGGTTAAAATTGTGTCAGGTGTCCCTGCGGCGATTCCAGTAGTCGGAGATTTTATGGTTGAACTGCTTAGAGGAGGAGAAAGTGTAGGTCAAACAACCCTTACACGTTTTTATAGTCTTCATACCTTTGTTTTGCCATGGACCTTAGCTGTGTTTATGCTCATGCACTTCCTCATGATTAGGAAGCAGGGTATTTCAGGACCTTTATAAGCTTTAGATAGTAGGCTTTAACTCTCAGAAATCGTCTTTAACATTCTTTTCAATTACTCGTCATGTCAACCCTTAAAAAGCCTGATCTGTCTGATCCCAAGCTTAGGTCAAAGCTTGCTAAAGGGATGGGGCATAACTATTACGGAGAGCCTGCTTGGCCAAATGATCTTTTATATATATTCCCTGTAGTAATTCTTGGAACAATTGCTTGTGTTGTAGGACTAGCAGTACTAGACCCAGCTATGCTTGGTGATAAAGCAAATCCCTTTGCAACTCCTTTAGAAATCCTTCCAGAGTGGTATTTATACCCTGTCTTCCAAATACTTAGAGTGGTTCCAAATAAGCTTCTAGGTATTGCTTTGCAGACTCTTATTCCTTTAGGACTTATTCTTATACCTTTTATAGAAAATGTAAATAAATTTGCAAATCCTTTTAGGCGCCCCGTTGCTATGGGCTTCTTTTTGTTTGGAACTTTGCTTACTATTTATTTGGGTATAGGTGCATGTTTTCCTATTGATAAGTCTTTAACGCTAGGTCTTTTCTAAGTCTAGATCGAGCATTGATATATCATCAGGACATACTTTGAGAAAGTGATGTAAAAGAAGAAAGCCAACAATTGTCCAAGTTTGGTATGTCCTTGATTGTTGACCTACCCAGGTTCCTGTAGGACCATCAAAATACTCGGCCCATTTTTGTTTTGGAAGTTGATTTAATTGACTCCAGTAACATTCTTCCAACAGAGTGCGCATTTGGCCCATCAACAGAACATCTGCTTTGGGATATCTTTTCTCGTGCATAAGTATTGATGCTCCAAAGAACCAAAGAATGCTGGGCCAATGCCCTCCATTGTGATAGCTCCATGGCCAATTCTTAGGATCAGATCCAGTTTTGTTTTGCCATTCTTCTACTTCCATTGGGGGATGGCATATTCGCATAGGCATTTGTGCCATTAGATGTTGTCGGTTGTGAAGAACCAATCTGAAGAGTGCTCTCTGTTGTGGAGCAGTTAATACTCCGAACATGCATGCAAGCGAATTTCCAAGACTATAAAAACGAAAATCAGGTCGTCCAGTTCGAATATTCCCAATCAGATATCCACCACGATTCTCTAGCCAATCTTGCAGCCAAGAGGGGACAACTTGAGGTTGAACATTAAATTCATTTTGATGCTGGTCTTCTCCATATTGTTCTGTAGGCCTTCTCCTTAGTACTTGCATTGTTTTACTGGTGACCCAATAGTGCTTAAGAAGAAATTGCCTCAGATCATGTACCCATTGCCTTGTAAGAAGAAGCCTTTGGTCTAGCAGGCGGCTTACTTGGTGCTTGCTGCTTAGATCCATAAGTTCTATACAACTGCTTAAGCATGCATATAAGAGAACTTCAACTTCTAAGGGAGCACCCCATACATCCATGGGACGGTCAATCATGAATGAACAGTCAGGTACAAAAAGGACAGGAGTTCCTTCAAAAGTGGGATGTAAAACTAGGTCTAAAAGCAGTTGCACTCCACGCTGCACTTGCTGACTGACTCCAAAATTGGTATCTTTGCTTTTCCTGACATATAACCAGCACAAGATTGGCCACCATAAACTCGCATCTGCAGATGTAATTCTTCCTATCGATCTTTGCCCATAGTCTGCAATAAGTTCTCCGTTCTCTTCAACAAAGCTAGTAGGGAAAATACCTCTTGTTTGATAAGTAGTACTCTGAAGATCAAGGCATACAGTTAAGAATTTTTTGACTATGTCATATCTATTTTGCGTCAATAGATAAATCATTACGGGCACGTTGTCCCTAAGGAAGATCTCTCCATAATTCAATGCATCATTGTTTGCTGGATGCTCAAGAGCTGCAACACTGCCTGAAATGCTCCCAGAAATTTCAACTAGTGATCTCTCGAAATGCTCTTGAGCTCTTTTGATAACCGCATCCTCATTAGAGTTGGGTCTCAACCTTTTGTGCTGTTGACTAAAACGACCTGCCATTTAGTAATTCTTGATGCAATTTCTAAAAGCTATTTTTGAGAAGCTGTTCTTCTTAGAATTAGCACGAAACTATACTTGAGACTATTTAGTTGCTTTTAAATAGGTTTGTGGTTTACACTTGGGGACTGGATGTGAATCAGGTTAATTCCTGAATCACAGCTCGCTTACTAAATAAGGCTAATGCTTTGTTATGTCAGTGTGCGCTTATAACTTAGAAGGCTAACCCCTTCCTGTTGTAGGTTTCTAGAGCGGCTAAACAGCCGTTAATCCTGAGATTCTTTAGGGAGTCGATGGAATGAACCTGGACAACTTAAAAGTTTAGGAACTGACGCTTTTGTCGCGTCCAAAGGATTTTTATCCTGCGGATGTTAATGCGACAAAGGTGTGAGGTCCCGTCAAAAGAAATTAGTTGCATAAATCTGATAATGCTTTGGGCTTTGGGTTTCACGACCATGTCTCTTAGATAAAATTTATATAGATTTTGCAACGACCGGATCTGAGATCCTGGAAAGTCACGAGGAAATATTCCTTAAGTGCACTCTTTGAACCCTTAATATATAAGGTGGCATCAACTTCTATTTAAGTACGCCAGTGCTTTTTGGTAGGTGAAGCAAATCAGACTGAGTTGGTAGCTTTTTAGCTGTCTGCAAAAGGGCCTGATCTACAACGGAGAGTTTGATCCTGGCTCAGGATGAACGCTGGCGGCGTGCTTAACACATGCAAGTCGAACGAACCTTCGGGTTAGTGGCGGACGGGTGAGTAACGCGTGGGAATCTGCCCTCAGGAGGGGGATAACGGTTGGAAACGGCCGCTAATACCCCATATGCCGAAAGGTGAAATGAATTTCGCCTGAGGATGAGCCCGCGTCTGATTAGCTAGTTGGTGTGGTAATGGCTCACCAAGGCTTCGATCAGTAGCTGGTCTGAGAGGATGATCAGCCACACTGGGACTGAGACACGGCCCAGACTCCTACGGGAGGCAGCAGTGGGGAATTTTCCGCAATGGGCGAAAGCCTGACGGAGCAACGCCGCGTGAGGGATGAAGGCCTCTGGGCTGTAAACCTCTTTTCTCAAGGAAGAAGATATGACGGTACTTGAGGAATAAGCCACGGCTAATTCCGTGCCAGCAGCCGCGGTAATACGGGAGTGGCAAGCGTTATCCGGAATTATTGGGCGTAAAGCGTCCGCAGGCGGCCCTTCAAGTCTGCTGTTAAAACGTGGAGCTTAACTCCATCATGGCAGTGGAAACTGTTGGGCTTGAGTGTGGTAGGGGCAGAGGGAATTCCCGGTGTAGCGGTGAAATGCGTAGATATCGGGAAGAACACCAGTGGCGAAGGCGCTCTGCTGGGCCATAACTGACGCTCATGGACGAAAGCCAGGGGAGCGAAAGGGATTAGATACCCCTGTAGTCCTGGCCGTAAACGATGAACACTAGGTGTCGGGGGAATCGACCCCTTCGGTGTCGTAGCTAACGCGTTAAGTGTTCCGCCTGGGGAGTACGCACGCAAGTGTGAAACTCAAAGGAATTGACGGGGGCCCGCACAAGCGGTGGAGTATGTGGTTTAATTCGATGCAACGCGAAGAACCTTACCAGGGTTTGACATCCTGCGAACCTTTAAGAAATTAGAGGGTGCCTTCGGGAACGCAGTGACAGGTGGTGCATGGCTGTCGTCAGCTCGTGTCGTGAGATGTTGGGTTAAGTCCCGCAACGAGCGCAACCCACGTTTTTAGTTGCCAGCATTTAGTTGGGCACTCTAGAAAGACCGCCGGTGATAAACCGGAGGAAGGTGTGGATGACGTCAAGTCATCATGCCCCTTACATCCTGGGCTACACACGTACTACAATGCTACGGACAAAGGGCAGCAAGCTCGCGAGAGCAAGCAAATCCCATAAACCGTGGCTCAGTTCAGATCGTAGGCTGCAACTCGCCTACGTGAAGTAGGAATCGCTAGTAATCGCAGGTCAGCATACTGCGGTGAATACGTTCCCGGGCCTTGTACACACCGCCCGTCACACCATGGAAGTTGGCCACGCCCGAAGTCGTTACTCCAACCCTTGTGGAGGAGGACGCCGAAGGTGGGGCTAATGACTGGGGTGAAGTCGTAACAAGGTAGCCGTACCGGAAGGTGCGGCTGGATCACCTCCTAACAGGGAGACAAAACTGATTATGATGTTTGGATAAAAAGTTCAGGCCATAATCCTGTCACCTTAGGTCGATCGGTACCTCAGGTTGAGAACTATACAAATCATGAGAAATCATTGATTCTTTAGTTTTTAATTTCAGTTCCTAAGCTTGTCTAGGTCACACCCAACAAAACTTTCTTCTGGGCTATTAGCTCAGGTGGTTAGAGCGCACCCCTGATAAGGGTGAGGTCCCTGGTTCAAGTCCAGGATGGCCCATTCGTTGTTGGGGGTATAGCTCAGTTGGTAGAGCGCCTGCTTTGCAAGCAGGATGTCAGCGGTTCGAGTCCGCTTACCTCCACTGATCCACTGCCTGATAACTCAATTTATGGAGATTGATATTTGTTAAATGTGATTTAGACGTTGTTCAACTGATTGAACCTAGCTTCCTATTACCCTTTTTTATAAAGGCTGGTAAGACGCTGGGCTCACTGTCCTTCTAAAGGACAGTTAAGTTCAGTAGAACCTTGACAACTGCATATGTGAGTCTGGAAAGAATTAAAGCATCTAAATAGATCCATAAATTCTATTGATTCTATTAATTGAATTTATGTTCAATTCTAATAATTAAGAGCCGAGAAATTTATTTGTTTATTACTTCTATAGATGGAAAATATTCATTTATAAAAGTCTAATAACCATCAAATAAATTAACTAAATGGTCAAGCTACAAAGGGCTCACGGTGGATACCTTGGCACACAGAGGCGATGAAGGACGTGGTTACCTGCGATAAGTCTCGGGGAGCTGGAAACACGCTTTGATCCGGGAATTTCCGAATGGGGCAACCCTTAGAACGACCAGCTGAATTCATAGGCTGGAACGAGCCAACCCAGCGAACTGAAACATCTTAGTAGCTGGAGGAAAGGAAAGTAAAAACGACTCCCTAAGTAGCGGCGAGCGAACGGGGACAAGCCCAAACCGATGATTCCGATCGTCGGGGTTGTGGGACAGCAATGTGGACCAACAAACCTAGAAGAAGCGTTTGAATGGCGCGCCATAGAGGGTGAAAGCCCCGTAATCGAAAGGAGAGTTGGCCTAGCTGTATCCCGAGTAGCACGGAGCACGTGGAATTCCGTGTGAATCTACGAGGACCACCTCGTAAGGCTAAGTACTCCTGTGTGACCGATAGCGAAACAGTACCGCGAGGGAAAGGTGAAAAGAACCCCGGGAGGGGAGTGAAATAGAACATGAAACCGTGAGCTTACAAGCAATGGGAGCCCGACTTATCGGGTGACCGTGTGCCTGTTGAAGAATGAGCCGGCGACTTATAGGCACTGGCGGGTTAAACCGGTAATGGTGGAGCCATAGCGAAAGCGAGTCTTAATAGGGCGTTTGTCAGTGTTTATAGACCCGAACCCTGGTGATCTAACCATGGCCAGGATGAAGCTTGGGTGATACCAAGTGGAGGTCCGAACCGACTGAAGTTGAAAATTCAGCGGATGAGCTGTGGTTAGGGGTGAAATGCCAATCGAACCAGGAGCTAGCTGGTTCTCCCCGAAATACGTTGAGGCGTAGCGTCTAGTGCTCCAGCAGGGGGGTAAAGCCACCATTTCGGTGCGGGCTGCGAGAGCGGTACCAAATCGAGATGAACTCTGAATACCCTGTGTGTAACTAGGCAGTCAGACTGTGGGGGATAAGCTCCACACTCGAAAGGGAAACAGCCCAGACCGCCAGCTAAGGTCCCCAAATCAACGCTAAGTGATAAAGGAGGTGGGATTGCTTAGACAACCAGGAGGTTTGCTTAGAAGCAGCCATCCTCAAAGGAGTGCGTAATAGCTCACTGGTCGAGCGATCCTGCGCCGAAAATGAACGGGGCTAAGCGTTGTACCGAAGCTGCGGATTTAACTTGTTAAATGGTAGGGGAGCGTTCTATGTGGGGTGAAGCGTTAGCGTAAGCGGGCGTGGACTGCATTGAAGTGAGAATGTCGGCTTGAGTAGCGAAAACATGGGTGAGAATCCCATGCCCCGAAACCCTAAGGGTTCCTCCGGCAGGCTCGTCCGCGGAGGGTTAGTCTGGACCTAAGGCGAGGCCGAAAGGCGTAGTCGATGGATAACAGGTCAACATTCCTGTACCAGTTATGTTTTGGGAAGGGGGACGGAGAAGGCTAGCCAATCCAGATGTTGGTTACTGGTTCAAGCGTTCGAGGCTTTGAAGAACGGTGAAAACGTTCTGAGCTAAGGCGTGAGTACGAGCTGCTACGGCAGCGAAGTTGGTGATGTCATGCTTCCAAGAAAAGCCCTATACCCGTTAAGGCATAACTGCCTGTACCCGAAACCGACACAGGTGGGGTGGTAGAGAATACTGAGGGGCGCGAGATAACTCTCTCTAAGGAACTCGGCAAAATGGCCCCGTAACTTCGGGAGAAGGGGTGCCAGCGAGAGCTGGTCGCAGTGAAGAGGCCCAAGCGACTGTTTACCAAAAACACAGGTCTCCGCTAAGTCGCAAGACGATGTATGGGGGCTGACGCCTGCCCAGTGCCGGAAGGTTAAGGAAGCCGGTCAGCGTAAGCGAAGCTGGCGACTGAAGCCCCGGTGAACGGCGGCCGTAACTATAACGGTCCTAAGGTAGCGAAATTCCTTGTCGGGTAAGTTCCGACCCGCACGAAAGGCGTAACGATTTGGGCGCTGTCTCGGAGAGAGGCTCGGCGAAATAGAATTGTCTGTGAAGATGCGGACTACGTACACCCGGACAGAAAGACCCTATGAAGCTTTACTGCAGGTTGATATTGTGCTCGGGCTCTGAATGCGCAGGATAGGTGGGAGACTATGAAGTAGTGCTTGTGGGTATTACTGAGTCAATGGTGAGATACCACTCTTTCAGAGCTAGGGTTCTAACGCTTACCCGTTATCCGGGAAGCGGACAGTATCTGCTGGGCAGTTTGACTGGGGCGGTCGCCTCCTAAAAGGTAACGGAGGCGCACAAAGGTTCCCTCAGGCTGGTTGGAAATCAGTCGTTGAGTGCAAAAGCAGAAGGGAGCTTGACTGTGAGACCTACAAGTCGAACAGGGACGAAAGTCGGTTTTAGTGATCCGACGGTTCTGAGTGGAAGGGCCGTCGCTCAACGGATAAAAGTTACTCTAGGGATAACAGGCTGATCTCCCCCAAGAGTTCACATCGACGGGGAGGTTTGGCACCTCGATGTCGGCTCATCGCAACCTGGGGCTGAAGTCGGTCCCAAGGGTTGGGCTGTTCGCCCATTAAAGCGGTACGCGAGCTGGGTTCAGAACGTCGTGAGACAGTTCGGTCCATATCCGGTGTACGCGCAGGAATATTGAGAGGATTTCTCCCTAGTACGAGAGGACCGGGAGGAACGCACCTCTGGTGTGCCAGTTATCGTGCCAACGGTAAACGCTGGGTAGCCATGTGCGGAGTGGATAACCGCTGAAAGCATCTAAGTGGGAAGCCCACCTCAAGATGAGTATTCCCATGGCATAAGCCAGTAAGGTCACGGGAAGAACACCCGTTGATAGGCTCTACGTGGAAGCCTGGTAACAGGTGCAGCGGAGGAGTACTAATAGACCGAGGGCTTGACCTCACTTCAGCTCTTAATTTATTAAAAGCTTTACTTATTCCAGACAATATGCAGTTCTCAAGGTTCAACCTTGAAAATGTTTTCCTGGTGTTCATGGCGATGTGGAACCACTCCGATCCATCTCGAACTCGGTTGTGAAACGCATCAGCGGCGACGATATTTGGGGGGTAGCCCCCTGAGAAAATAGCTCAATGCCAGGTAAAACATTTTTCCAAATATTTTTGAAAAAGTTAAATAAGATTTTCCTCCTAAATTCATTATTTGAATAACTAGCTAGTTTTGACAGTTCGGACACCAATGAGTGCTTCTGCCAGCTACCTTAGTTTTTTCGATTAATGTTCCACATTTTCTGCAAGGCTTTTGATTACGTCGATAGACCCAGGCATAACCACCATAAGTACCATTAAGCCCTTCTAGGTCTCTAAAGTCTGAGAAAGTTGTTCCACCTTTCCCAATGCTAGCTTTTAGAATTCTAGTAAGGCTTTTGCAAAGCTTTTTCAGCTCACAACCATTGAGGTCACCAGATGCTTTTATAGGGGTTATTCCTGCTTCGAAAAGGCTTTCATCTGCATATATGTTTCCTACTCCTGCAAGTATAGATTGATCTAATAGGGATGATTTAATAGACCTCTTCCTTCCTTTTAAGCAATATTTTAGATACTCGGGGTTGAAATCTTTGCTGAATGGCTCTGGTCCTAAATTTTTTAATCCGTTGATAACTTCGCTTGGAAGCTTGTTAGGAGGTATCCACCACATTTGCCCAAAATTTCGAATATCTATAAAGCGGATTTCGGAACCTTTTTTATTCCAAAAACGAACTCTTGTATGAGTGCAAGGAGCCTTGGTATTTTGATGCCATTCGAAATATCCTGTCATTCTTAAATGGACTACTAGTGTGCCTGAAGGGATCTCTTCAATGAGATCACTTTCTTTGCATAGAGAAGCTATTAAGTACTTTCCTCTTCTGCTCCATCTGCCAAAAACTAGATCTTTTAAATTAAATATAAACACATTGCTACCACCATTACTGGCAATAGATCTCTCTGATAAAACTTCAACATTATCTATATAAAAATTCTTCAGCCGCTTCTCTAAGCCTTTGCGGACTGTCTCTACTTCAGGGAGCTCAGGCAATAACTTTAAACAGCCTCAAGCTCATTTTCGGCGAAGTTATTAGTGTTGTTACCACCATCTACTCCGCTATAGGCTGCGTAATTAACTTTTTCAAAACGAACTACAACAGGATATTTGATCCCTGAAGTGTCTACTGAAGCCACTTTGCCGACTTCGTTATACCAATAGGATTCAGGGCGTTTAACCCTTACTTTGTCACCTCTGGAAATAGCCATCTCTACTTGTAAATCACTTCATTAATACATTATCAAGCCGGAAGTAAAATTTTGCTGGAGCGTCACAGAATGTCGCCCCAGGAGCTTGAGAGTGTGTCAGCATTATTTTGAATTCTATTTTTTAGTGAAACTAGATACTTCAATTCTTCAATTGGATTTGCCGGATCCTGAAAGCGACGATCTTAGTAGTATTGAGTTTCTCGATCGTTTAGAAAAAGCATGGTCTATATGTGAACGTTTTGATTTGCAAACAGAGATATGGAGAGGAAGAATTTTAAGAGTTGTTAGAGACAGGGAAAAAAAAGGAGGTGAAGGGAGAGGTGCAGGCTTTTTGCAATGGTTGCGAGAGATGGAGATAAGCAAAACAAGGGCATACGCACTTATTCAACTTGCAGAATCTGCAGATGATCTTGTAGGAGCAGGAATGCTTGAAGATGAAAGTGTTAATAATTTTTCTAGAAGAGCTTTTATTGAAACTGCTCAGTCAGCTCCAGAAGTAAAGCAAATGATTGCTGAATCTGCCAATGAAGGTAATGCTATTACGCGAAGGCAGGTTAGAAGACTTTCGGATGAGTTCACATCAGCTACAAGCCCGCTTCTTCCTGACGTTATACGAGAAAAGACGCAGGCAAATTTACTGCCCCCTAGAGTTGTTGCCCCATTGGTAAAGGAACTTTCTCAATTGCCTGAAATACAACAGGAAGATCTTCGCAAGGTTTTACAGGAAGACTCTGATTTGGAATCTATTAAGGGTGTTACTACTGTTGCGAGGTATATGAGAAAGGCTATTGATGCATCTTTTGCCTTAAGAGCTTTTCAACGGGAAGACCTAGATCTTGAAAAAGCTACTCAGGAAGCTCAAAGACTCCAGTTGTTAGGCACATTAACTGATGCTTTTGTGCAGGCTAAAACTATTGAGGCATCTGTACTAAGGATGCATACAGCGTGGAGAAAGCTGGGAGAATTGTATGAAAAATTGTGGATAGATAGTGGCAGCAGTACACCTCATCTGAGGGCAGCTTTAGATACTTTACAAACACTTAGTGGAGCTCGAATAAAGGTTTCTTTAGGTGAGTTGTCGGGAGGTAAAAAAGTTAGATTGCAAATAGTCGAAGAATCTCCAGATCATATAGAACCTCCAATAATTAGCTAGACTAAATAGTGTTTCTTTAAATCCTTAATTTCAGTTTGGCTACCTACAAAGATCATCTAATAAGTTAAATTCAAACCCTTTACTAGGAGCTATCCAATCTTTCCACTTATTGCCTTTCCCAGTAGAGTTTAGCTTATGTGATGGACAATTAACGGCAATAAATAAAGGATTACCTTGCATGTTTAATGCAGGGGCAACATAGCTTCCATCCATTTGTTTCCAACTAGACCATTTTACTTTGAGATGGCCATAATCACGCCACTTAACCTCATTAAAACTCTTTGCTTCTGTAGAGTTTTTTCTGAAGAATGAATTACTAGAACTAGCACGGTCTTTTTTGCTAACGAGATAAAGCTTAGAACCAGGTTGAATAACATTTGGGTTGTAGATATTATTATTGCTAATCAAGTCTTTAATCGGAATATTGTAAGCCTTGGATATCATCCCCAAGCTTTCTCCCTTTGAAATAACATGGTAAGCCTTATAACTTTTCTTCTTATTGGAATTAGAGGTTCTTTGGCCCAATGCGCCCTGAGGCATTATCAGCTTTTGTCCTATATATAGGTAATTAGGATTATTAATGCGATTTAATCTTATAATATCTTCTCCTTTCACGTTGTAGTTTGATGCTATCTCTTCAATACTTTCTCCACTTTTAACAATATGAGAAATATCACTTGCAATTAGAGAACTTTTTGCATTCTCTGGGAGTTTTATTCTTTGACCAACTTGTAAAGCATCTGCATCATAAATTTGATTGAGATCCATTATTGATCTAATTGAGACTTCATATAGGCTTGCAATCTTTGATAAAGTGTCTCCTGGATTGACGGTAACTGATTGTGCAAAGGAAGGTATCGGTGTTAAATAGAAAAGTGTTAACAGAGCAATTAATTTTTGCATACTCTTAGGGTATTTATATGAAAGATAATGCTCTTTTGAAGATTGGCAAACGTAGTATATGCATCTTTAAAATCTATCCATTAACTTAGTCACCTGAAGAGCTTTTTAAACAAGGAAATATCAATCTTGTATGGAGGGTATCGGAATTGAATGTCTAGCCAAAATGGTCGTTCAAGGATTGATTTTTGATGAGAAAAATTATCGAATCCTGCTTTTCCATGATATCTACCCATTCCGCTATTCCCTACGCCACCAAATGGGAGTTCAGGGATCGCAGCCTGCATCACTACATCGTTAAAACAAACTCCTCCAGAGCTAGATTTATCCAATAGTGTTTTTTGCTGTTCACCTGAACCGCCAAACATATAAATAGCAAGCGGCTTGGGTTGCTTCCTTATTTCAGAAATTGCAAAATCTAGATTTGGAATACTTAAAATAGGTAGTATTGGTCCAAATAATTCCTCTTCGATTAAAGGATCATTAATTGAATCTAGCTCAATTAATGTTGGGCTAATTCTCTTGTTCTTATTGTCAACATCTCCACCAAACAGTATTTGGTTCTTAGTTTTTATTTGATTTAATAGATCAATTAGTCTATTGAATTGATTGCTATTTATTATTTTACCTAAATCAGGAGAGTCCAATGGATTTTCCCCGTAAAATTCAATAATAGATTTGCACATACATTCAACTAAATCATCTTTTATACCCTCTTCGACCAGAAGATGATTAGGAGCCAGGCAAGTTTGACCAGAATTAATGGATTTTCCCCATACAAGTCTTTTCGCTGTTGTCTTCAGATCTGAGCCTTTGAGAACTATTGCAGGATTCTTCCCGCCAAGTTCAAGTGTTACTGGTGTCAAATGTTTTGCCGCAGCTTCCATAATCTTTGCGCCAGTTTTGCTTCCCCCTGTAAAAAAAATATGATCAAATTTATTATTCATCAATTGTTTGGAAAATTCTGAATCTCCTTCTAATACTCTCACTATATCTTTTGGAAAATGCTTGCTAATCAGTCTTGCTATTAAATTAGAAGTCGAGGGAGCAAACTCTGAAGGCTTAAGAACAGCTGTGTTGCCTGCAGCCAATGCTGATATTAATGGTTGAAGAGTAAGCATAAAAGGATAGTTCCATGCACCAATAATCAATACGCAACCCAGTGGCTCATTTTGAAGTTTTGCTTTCCCGGGCTTCAGAAATAGCGGCACATTTACTAATTTTGGACGCATCCAGTCAGTTAGGTTTTTCTGGGCAACTTTTAATTCTTGCTTTAACGATATAATTTCAAAGAGACCTTCCGTAGGTGGCTTGCCAAGGTCAGTAGCTAATGATGAGAGGATTTCACTTTCATGCTCTTCAGTAATTGCTGTTAATCTTTTGAGCTGAATTCTTCGCCAGTTCTCTGATCTTGTCAGGCCAGAGATAACTGGCTCAAGCATTTCATTGACATCGAGGCTTTTATTAGACAATGGTTTTCCGATTTGTTTTAAAGAGTCTAGTAAAAGCTATTCGATTCATTGCATTATTTAAATCCTTTAACAAAAATGATCAAGATTAATCTCGTTATTAAGTTCTAATGAAAGAGATGCTTAGGAATAAATCTATTTATCAATACCTATTGCTAATATCTGTAGTATTATTATTGATTTATAGCCATTATCTTTTTGATGAAGGGTTCATTAATAATTTTATTCAAGACAGTCACGTCAAGTTTGCTAATGCTGGAATTCTTACTGCATTATTAATATTCTTTTTGAGGTTTATCAGTATTGTAATTCCAATATTGCCTGGGACATACTGTTCTATTCTGGCAGGGTATTTTTATGGAATTGAGACAGGCTTATCGCTTATATTTGCAGCTGATTTTATTTCATGTGCGACTTCTTTCTTGATCTCGAGAAAGCTAGGCAGGGGTGTCGTAAGAACAATTTTGGGATCGAATCAAATGAAAAGAGTGGAGTCAATAAGTCAGAAATATTTAGAGAAGAACTTCTTTTTAATGACTGGTTTATTGATGACGCAATTCTTTGACTTTGTTTGTTATGCGATAGGTCTAACAAAGGTAAAATGGAGTAAATTCTTCCCAGCCCTAATTATAAGTATAATTATATCAGATGCTCCTTTTGTTTCAGGTGGGTCTGCGCTTAAGAATATAGGGATTGTAAGTCTAAGTGAATTATTAAATGGTGATGTTCAGGTACTTAAAGGGCCGGAATTGACAATCTTTATAGGTTCCGTTGCCGCTATATTTTCTCTTGGTGTTTTGAGTAATTTTCTCAATAAAGATGCTAATTTCCATCAAAAGGATGAACCTTAAAAGGTTGGCAAATGGTTTTGCATACTTTTTTACAGAATAACCTTTTATTTAATTATAAGTTTAAATTTCAGAGTCCATAAGATTTTCTGTCTTACTTAATCAAAGCCTGTAAATAACTCTTTATGAACGGCAAGATAATCATATAGAGCTGTCCTCGATTCTGGTGATAATGGCGTACCATCAATATTCCTGGTTGCACTACATATAAGGTCCCCATCCCATTTTACATTGTGTTCACTAATGGATTGCGACCATTGCCGAACTGCTTTAAAATGGTCTGGCATGTACTCTCCAATCTTTCTGCATACCTCACAAATAATTGATAATGCAGGTGGTTTTGAGCTCATTCTGAGATCTTTTACAATCATTGGTTGTGAGAAAACACCTGTATATCTTATGTAATCAATTAATTCGTACTCTTTATCTGATAGACCTGCCAGTTCCATTGCCTTAATAAACTCTTTTAAAGGAGTGATAGGCCTAAGAATAGTTTTCAATGTAAGAGATTAATTTTTAATGAATTACTTTGATATTATCAGGGACTGCAGTTATATACTTAGAAAACTATTTTAAATAGCTGACAAGCAAGATTGATTAGTTATTGTGAATGAGACGATCTTTTACTTTGCATAAGCTCAATCTGCTTTTGACAATGATTCTTGTTCCAGCTTCATCGGTGTTATTTAGCTGTGCAAGAGAACCACATAAAGGTGCTACGCCTGCTCTCTTTAATACTAAAGCCGAAGCTGAAAAAGCTGCTAAGGCTTTCAATTGCAGTGGAGCCCATAAAATGGGTGAGAAGTGGATGCCTTGCAAGAGTCATAAAACCCATCAAGGGGATACGAAGCATAGTGGTAATGGGATTAATCATCACAACCATTAGACCATTGGTACATTATTCATGACTAATCCAATCCAGCCTGAATTAGATAGTCCTACCCATTGCGGCAGCAAACCCAAAAAAATTGCAATTGGTATAGCTCCATTAGGTTTTGTTTCCATTGGGATTGTGCCGATGGGAATTGTAACTATAGGAATAGTTCCAATGGGGGTTGTATCTCTTGGAGTAGTAGCGATGGGAGTCATTAACGCTTCAATAGTAGGAATGGGAGTTCTCTCTGCTGGTATAACAACTATGGGCCTCAAGGTATGGAGCCCAGAAGGACAATTTGTTCGTCAAAATCTTGAGAGTTCAGAGTCTGCTTTAAACAATATTTATGCCTACCCAACAAAATCAAAGGCTGAAGAAGAGGCTAAAAAAATGGGTTGTTTAGGCGTTCACAAGATGGGTAGTCTATGGATGCCATGCTCAACTCATGGAAATATTAAATGACTTTTTATGATGGATATTTTGATGAATAGCTTTCAATTCTTTATCTAAATATTGTCAAAGCTTTTAAACGCTGATCGAAGTGAAGGTATTTACTATCTAGTTGCTTTTGCTCCCCTCTAATTAGGACTTTCTTTACTTTTTATTCGCTAAAATATTTATTTAGATTGATAAATGATGTTACTTTGAAAACTCTTTAATATACTAGAGCTACGCAAGAGAAAGCAACTCCTATCCCAATTAATATTCCAGCATTTAATATTTTCCCATTTTCTCCGATCAAACTAATGACTCTTTGAGATACTCCTGTAACTATTAGCAGTAGAGCGCCTTGGGCGATAAGCAGTCCTAAAAAATAGCTGATTAAAGGCGTAGGTTCGGCTCCAATGATTGTGCTCCCAAGTAAGTAGCCGTGCAAGGAGAACATAGGCAGGAGCCATTGTGAACTGAGATATTTGAGAATAATTAAGCCTTCTATAGCTAAGGATAATGAGACAAGTGCTTCAGCCCAAGGTTCTAGTAAATCAGGTAAAGGGAGCACTTGTGAGAATGCGCTTCCACCTAGACCAACAGCAATTAGGTTTAAACACCATTTCTTAGGTTTTCGTAAGCCAACAAAGGCAATTGCCAACATAAAAATTAAGTGATCAGGTCCAAGTAATGGATGTCCAATTCCACTTAACAATCCTTGCAATGTTGATAATTGAGAGGTGCCTCCCATTTCAAAAGGGTGATGAGCAAAAGCTGATTTGTTGTGACCAAGCAAGAGTAATAAAAGGAATATTCCTGATGATGCCAAAGTTTTTCGTATCAGGTGTAGCCGCATGAATTGATCCTCTTTGTATTGTAATTAGGCCGATTGCAGACCAAGATTGATAATCTCGATACTTCTCAGTTTACTGATAGCAGCAGATTCTATCCGGACTTCCTTTTGCATTAATGCATGATCTGCATTGGGGCCTCATTTCTTTTTCAATATAATTACTTTTGGCCGAATAAAACAAGAATGTTTTATAGCGGACTTTTTTTTACCTTTCTTATTCCAAACCGGCTGGTGAATATCTTAATCTCAGGGAACAACATACTGATGAATGCGTAGCGGCAGCATGAAGGACGAAGCAATCTCTTTTAAGGATCTAAGCAAAGCGCAATTGGATGCTCTTAAGGATCTCTATATTGATAGTCGTGTGGACTCAATGCCTGAGATTGAGCTCAGAAAGTTTGTAAAAGAAGTGCTTGATCTTCAAGTGAGAGGTACTGTTGGGAATGAGGAAGAAAGAGAAGTTTGGAAAGAAATGAAAGATCACTTTGAGGAAAACTTTGAGGAAAAAATCAAAGCAGTCATCAAAGATAAGGGATCAGAAGAAGTAGTCCTGCCTCCGGAGGAAGAAGAATTCAAAAAGAGACTTGAAGTATTGGAGCAACGAAAGAAAGAAGACAGTGAGAAGAATGTTGATATGTGGTAAGACCTTCCTACTGTGTGAATACATTTGAAAAATTAATCACCCTCTATACCCCAGTGGGAATCAGTAGTAGAGCGTTATAGAACTGATTATTTTTATGAGAGTTATGAGTATGAGTATTCGAAAGGGAATAAAAGTTATGAGTGGAGCGATCAATGTTTTCATAATCAGGAAGAATTATTAGAGTTCTTGGGATATGAAATGATAGAAGATTTAAATGCTGATGCTGTCTATGCCAGAAGAATAAAGAGCTTTACTGATGAGGATAAAAAAAGTTTATTGACTTAAGTAAGAATGGATATCAAATCAAAGTGATTGGGATTTGATTTTGTATAAAGCCAATGTTCACTTTTCATTAGCCAGTTGAAAGCCCTATGAAAATAGTCTCAATAAAAGATTTTTAAAAATATATTGAATTATAGTTTAAGAATAACCTTTACTTTTATAGATATATCTTTAATAAATATCCAGTTGTTGAAAAGGATAGCCATGTAAAGGCGGTGATTGATAGTACAAAGAATACTATTTGATCTATAGCTTGCATCTTATTCATAACTCTATTTACCCTACAAAGAGTCCCCTTCTAATGAATTGCATTGCAAATATTGCTCCTAAAAAGAAAACAGTAGGAATCCCTAATGCATTTACAGCAAGAGTTCTTACAGTGAAGACTGGATACCCTCCACTAGGTCGATTGTTAGGGATGACACCGCTATCCTCCCAGTCTTGAATATTCTCAACATTTGGGAACCCAGGGAGAGTTTTGTTATCCCATTTCAATACTCCCCAAACAGAAAGCCATATTATGGTTGAAATTATTGAGATTAATATTGGCGAGATTACTAATAGAATTTTAAAAAGCATCTGTAATTAATTAACTCATATTCAATATCTAGCATCAAGCCTTAATGCCTAATGCAAAGAAGTTATCAATTTAATGTTCTATTTCCTACCAATAATTGTGTCCATGATTATTTTCATCCAAAGGGGCTTGTACCTTTCAAAGGTCCAACAAAGAGTATTTCCATGACAACACCAGTTATTGCAAAAGGTAAGACCCATATAGACAAGAAAAGTGGTCCAAAGAATCTTATGGGACTAGACCCTTTGAAGACTTTCTGACTAGCTGTAAAGATTGTCTCAGCTTTAGTAATTGTATATTCTGTTTCTTGATAGGGCCTTACAGGGTTTGTAGAATTTACTATTTCTCTAAGTTTATTAATAGCAATAATAGGGAATGACCAAATTGCCATAAAGCGAGGCCCTAGCCAATTTCTAGGATGAGGGAATGCAGCACTTTCTAAAGGCCTCTCGCTAGGGAATGCTGATTCTATGGATTTAACAACATCTTCAAAGTGAATAGAGCTTTGAGCTTCAATCTTTCCTTTGGCCAACATCTTATCTGATTGAACTGACACCTCTTCTTGTAAGTGAAGCACTTCATTATCTATAGAAGTCTCTTCAGAAGCCAAAGATATCGAGCTAAATGCGGCTTCTACAGATGACGGATCTTCCATTTCAGGTTGAATATTTTGAACAATATCTTTCCTCAGATTTGATTCTTCCTTGCTGTCCATTTTTTTTGACCGGCATATTTTTCTAATCTATACCCTTTACTCATTACTAAGATATAAATAATTCTTTTCAGCGTATCAATCTGACCATATACAGGTAACGTTTTGCCAGCCTATACGTAAACCTTCTTTTATATTGAATCCAAATCTAAGGTGAATTCAATGCTAGTAAGTATTCTTGGGCTTATGCCATCTGAACTTGGTGTAAGTGGCTCAACTATTGACATAGTACTGACCTTTGCAACTGGCACTGTCATAGTATTGCCTCTGCTATTTGTTGTTCGTTCTAAAAAAGATTTTAGAAAGATAACTCTTTAATACTGAGCTTCTAAAAGGAGCTCAATATTGATAGCAAATATATTACTTGAGAATTTTATTAATTCTTTCCTCTAGACTTGGCTAAAGATTTTTTGTGTATTCTGCTCTAAGAAATCAATCTGATTAGCGGACAATATATTCTGCTTTTCAAGAAGAATCCTTCTATGATTATTTATCTTCTCTTTAGAAGGGAGAGGAATACTGTTAAAGGCAATCTTTATTTCTCAAGGGATCTATTTGTCTGTGCCTAGATATTGACTGGCTGATGAAACTGGCTGAACACAAAACTCACATTTAGTTATTAATGATGATTTGCTCCATTGAACAGGCGCTCCGCATCTTTGACAATTCTGAGGAAGATTCTTCACTTAGGTTCTCTCACTCCATTCACATTGATTTGCATATCTTTCATGATTTACCCCATTGGGACTTAGATATTGCTTCTTTCTAATGAGTGCTTGCCAGCCTTTGCCGCTTCTTCGAATGGTTGCCATTTCTTGAATTGCATCAGGTCAGATGCATCAAGCAAGAATGATCAACAGAGCAAAAGTGGACTAAAAAGTGGACGTCCACTTTCTGTCTTTAAGAACCTCTGGTGCCTGAGAGGCTTTCTTTTAGAAGAGATCAGGGCTCATGCCCTCGTCGGGACTTGAACCCGAGACCTCTCCCTTACCAAGGGAGTGCTCTACCGCTGAGCTACAAGGGCTTGTGGAGAGGTGGGCCGGGTTTAGACCGCCTCTATAGCCTTGTCAGACAGCTCTGTGCTTGATACTGAGCCAACTTAGATCAAATCTTGAGTAAGACCAAATCTTTTTTAGGGAGTGCTGGGATCTGTCTTAAGTCCACTTTTATGTGGTTTTAGGCCACTGGATTGAGTGTGGGTTTTGTTGCTGAGATCGCTTTGATTGCAGTGCTTCTCGCTAACCCCACTATTATACAGGGGAAGAGAAGAGAGCGAGGTTGCACGTATATAGGAGGAGAGGAGATAAAAACTTAAGACAACAATTTCCTTTACTGATGTTCCGGTGAGCGAAGCGAACGAACATCACGAAAGCACTGTCTGTATCTCCCAAACACACAAACCCCAACACTCAATATCTAAAAGTTCAACCCTGATGATCTGAATGTCCCCTCATTGGACATTCCGTATCATCCCTGTTGAGACTGTATGGATAGATAGATAGATAGATAGTTAGATAGTTAGTTAATTAATTCATAGTCAAATGAGAACTCCAAAGCATCTACCAAAAATCAATACACAGACAGCTCCAATACCAGACTCAGCTAAACCCTTAACTCCCGAAAGAGCTAAGGAAATTATTGATGAGGTTTGGAGTAAGAGGAACTGTTGGGAATGAGGAAGAGAGAGAAGTTTGGAAAGAAATGAAAGGGCACTTTGAGGAAAACTTTGAGGAAAAAATCAAAGCAGTCATCAAAGCGAAGGGATCAGAAGAAGTAGTCATCCCTCCGGAGGAAGAAGAGTTCAAAAAGGCACTTGAAGTATTGGAGCAAGGAAAGAAAGAAGAAAGTGAGACGAATATTGATATCTGGTAAGACTTTCTGAAATGAGATTACCTATAACCTAAAACTATTAGTCGTAACTATTTAAAGAACTAATTATGAGTGATAAGATAAAGCCAACAACAATAAAAAACCTTTGGAAATTCATTTTCCATCAGCTGATCAAATATATAAAGAAACATATACGAAATTAAAAGAAATAGAAGGATGGAAAGAATTCAATAATAAATGGGATTATGCCATTACAGAATATATCTCTGAGAATGGTCTACAAGGTTGGAGCCGTGAAACTTTAATAGTGCTTTGGTTTGATTACCAAATAAATAATCTCACTGAACTATTTAAGGATGTGCATCCAAAGGAACCTGAGTATAATGATAATGAGGAGATTACAGTTCTTAATGTTCAACAAGTCAAAGAGGAAAGAGATAAGTATATTGAGAAGCTTAAAGACTGGAGTAAAAAATTAATAGAGATAGCTCCAATAGCTCTAGAAGAATTGCCAAAATGCGAAATATATGAAATTAGTATAATAGGCATTCCAAGAATTGAATATTCTGGGGAGGATCCAGCGAAATTCATGAATATTGCTTATTCATATAAAGACGAAAAAAAGTGGGATTTAGCTATCGAATATTTAAACAAATCATATGATGCTTTCTTTAACTCTCCTCTTAAATATCCACTGAATTACTCTATATATGATTTTGTAAGATTACCTTTATATATGCATCATGCTGGTTACTTAGAGGAGTCTTGGGAGACATTTCAAAGATTTTTAGATGGTGATTTTCCAATTAGAATCCCAAAGAAAAATGGCCTTGAAAATGACATCATCAAATCATGGGAGCGTAGGGTTATTTTTTCTAAGATGAAAAGTTGTTATATAAAAGAAAAGAAATATCGAGAAGCTCTTGTTTGTAGATGTCTTGACCTTTACTTTGATATTGCGGGCTTATTTCTACTGGTAAGATTAGAGAAAGAAATTGGTAAAAGTGCGTATGATTATGAAGACTTTTCATTTCCTCTTCATTATATAAATACACATAATTTTTACCCAGATCCAATAATATATGGTTTTAAAGAATGCTCTAAGAAATCAACGCTGGTGAAAAATCTTAAAACAAGAGCTCGAATGGCAAAGCTTAATGATGAAGTTGAGGTAATTGCTGAATTGATATCCGATGCAATTAAAATTTTGCCAGACTATAAATTAGGTGAGGAAATTATCATTAATAACCTAAAAAAATTTCCTAAATAAGTTCCATCACGTCTACAAAAAAAATAATTTCAAGGAAGGGATTTCAAATCTCCAGGGCCTATTTTTGAGCTTCTAGAAATGAAAAATAAGAACACCTCATTTGCCCCCATACCCCAGTTGATAATGGCTATAGCGCATCAACATTCGTAGATCTTTATGCCCACTAATTGCTGATATTTGGAGGGCATTCATACCTTCAGCCCACATCTTGCTGATGGCGATATGGCGCAGGTCATGAAATCGGAGTTGATTCAATCCAGCAGCTTTTCTCGCTCGATCAAATCCGTGACGTGCAGAACCAGAGCTCAGTCCAATGATGTGTTGTTGCTCTTTTGGATATTGAGCGAGGAGCTCAACGGCTTGTGGAGATAGTGGTACTAAGCGTTCACTCCTTTGCATTCCCTGGGCGGCGCAATCTTTTCTTGTTAGGCAAACAAGTCTTAGATCGAGGTCTAAATCATCCCATTTCATTGAAAGTAGTTCAGAGCGTCGCATTCCAGTTGCTAGTGCCAGCTGCGTTAAGCGCAGATGATTGGGATTTTTGGCTTGAGCTAATTGCTGGAGTAAATCTTGCTCTTGTTGTTTGGTGAGATGAGGAATTCTGGCGTCATGGGTCCCTCTGACTTTGAGTTCCCGTGCAGGGTTGCTCTTGAGCAGGCATCCTTGTTCATCTTTGGCCCAATCGAGCAGAACCCGCAAGATCCTGAGTTCTCTCATCACTGTGTTGGGTTTGACTTTGAGCAGTCGTTCGTCTCTCCAAAGAGCAAAATGCCGGATTGACATTTCACTAAGCAGAACACCTCCCATCCAGCTATTAGCCATTGCTCTTAAGGGATATTGTTCGTTATGACCACTGCGGTGTTTTTGCAGTGGCCCATCGATATACAGGTCAATAGCCTCTTTGAGAATTTGCGGTGGCGGCTGGTCTAATTGGGTTGGCCTTTTGAGAGACCCTTCAACAGCATTCGCCCACAACTGCGCTTGGCTTTTTGAGCTAAATGTTTTGGCTTTTGGTCCTTGATATTGCTTCTTTCTAATGAGTGCTTGCCAGCCTTTGCCGCTTCTTCGAATGGTTGCCATTTCTTGAATTGCATCAGGTCAGATGCATCAAGCAAGAATGATCAACAGAGCAAAAGTGGACTAAAAAGTGGACGTCCACTTTCTGTCTTTAAGAACCTCTGGTGCCTGAGAGGCTTTCTTTTAGAAGAGATCAGGGCTCATGCCCTCGTCGGGACTTGAACCCGAGACCTCTCCCTTACCAAGGGAGTGCTCTACCGCTGAGCTACAAGGGCTTGTGGAGGTGGGCCGGGTTGGATTTGAACCAACGTAGGCAGAGCCAGCGGATTTACAGTCCGCCCCCATTAACCACTCGGGCACCGACCCGCACCACTCAAGGAGAATATCAGCTTAAGCGTCGAAATTTCTCTAATCTATAGTGCATTTTCCTGATAAATAGATACGATTTTCAAAGGAATCTTCGGTTTAGGGCTATGAATCTATTGCTTTTAAACGGCCCAAACCTCAATCTTTTAGGTAAGCGTGAGCCCTCTATTTATGGCTCTCAAAGCCTTGAATCTATTGAAATTAGTCTTTCGCAGAGAGCAAAGGAAGAAGGAGTTGGCCTTGAATGCTTTCAAAGCAATTCCGAAGGAACTCTTGTTGATT
Organism: Prochlorococcus marinus str. MIT 9211; assembly: GCF_000018585.1. NCBI lineage: Bacteria > Bacillati > Cyanobacteriota > Cyanophyceae > Synechococcales > Prochlorococcaceae > Prochlorococcus > Prochlorococcus marinus. Next base: position 362,168 of record NC_009976.1, read on the forward strand.
ATATTCATCAGAGTATTGGGAAAGTCGATGCGATTTTGATTAATGCAGGAGCCTATACCCATACTTCAATAGCCTTGAGAGACGCTTTGCTTAGTGCGGAGATTCCTTATGTCGAGCTTCACCTTAGTAATACTTATGCTAGAGAGACTTTTCGACAAAAATCTTTGTTGGCTGATAGAGCCATTGGAGTAGTCAGTGGGTTTGGAGTTATGAGCTATCAACTTGCCTTTCAAGGTATTTTGGATTACCTGAGGAATAGGTCAAAAGAATAATGCGACTTTTGAGTGAAGTTGAGCGTAAGCCAGTCAAAATCAAGTGGCTTCTTAGAAAAACAAGTGATAAATGGTTGGAACTAGCATTAGCCAATCCAATTGAAATTCTTATAGATCACGCCCATTGTGAAAGGAAGGCTGCTGGAGCTGCACTTCAGCTGATGTTTCGTTACTTATGTGAGCCTGGATTGGCTGAGGTCTTAAGCCCTTTGGCTAGAGAAGAATTAGAGCATTTTGAGAAAGTCCTTGACATTATTGTTTCTAGAGGAAGGTATCTGGAACCTTTGGCAGCTCCACCTTATGGATCATTACTAATTAAGCAAGTTAGAAAGCAAGAGCCTAAAAGAATGCTAGACACTTTTCTTGTTTCAGGATTGATTGAGGCTAGAAGCCATGAAAGAATGTCTTTGCTTGCCTTGCATAGTACTGATACTGAATTAAGGGATATGTATGGGGAGTTGCTTGCTAGTGAGGCTAGGCATTTTAATCTATATTGGTCATTGTCAATTGAAAGGTTTAATAAAGCTATTGTCGTCTCACGTTTAACTGAATTAGCCGAAATAGAATCAAATATTCTTTCTAATTTACATCCTGAACCTAGAATGCATAGTTAACGATGCCTAATCTTATTAAGTCTATTAAGAGTTACTAATTACCCGTGAATTATAATCAAAAACTCTTTTCTCTTGCAAATTTAATAAACAATCTAAGAAACTATTTTTTCCTTAAACTTCGCTTCAAGAGCTTTGGAGATATTAAGCCATCATTAACTCTTGTTGGAGTGGGACCTGGCGACCCATCACTTATAACTATTGCTGCTATCAAAGCAATTAGAAAAGCAACTGTGATTGCCTACCCAGTGTCACAATTAGGGGGTAAAAGTATGGCTGCTGAAATAGCTGGTGACTGGATAAAAGGGAAAAGAACTATGCCATTAGTCTTCCCAATGACTTTAGATGGTGACTCACTGGATCAACATTGGAAGATAGCCTCTGAAAAGTTAAGCAATGCTATACAAACTGGAGAAAATGTTGTTTTCATAAGTCAGGGAGACCCTTCTTTATATTCCACATGTTGTTATGTCTTAATTTATTTAAAGTCACATTACCCTGAATGTACTTTAAAGATTATCCCGGGAGTTAACTCATTCTCAGCAGCCGCTGCCGCAGGTCAATGGCCATTGTCTTTGCAAAAAGAAGCACTTTTTGTTTCGCCTGTTCCCGAAGAGCCGAAAGATTTTGAAAATTTACTCGATGAGTCTCTAAGAAAAGGATTAGTTTTGGTGTTGTTAAAATTAGGTTTTCGGTGGGAATGGGTTAGACCAATTTTAGAGAAAAAAGGGTTGTTAGATAAGACTCTATTCGTTAAGAAAGTAGGCTTTTTTGACCAAGAAATTTCCAAGGCAGAAAATGTATCTAAAGACTCTAAGCCTTACTTTTCTCTCTTAATTGTCAGACCTCATTGGCCGTCCATAAAATAGAAAGCACTTTTATTTTTTGCATAAATCTTGGCCCGTTTCAGGATATGGGTAAAGATTGCTTATTGATAGAATTTCTAGAGAGGCTTTTAGAGCAATAGGTAATTGAGCAATAGCAATTATTACTATTGCTATACCTGTCCATGACCCATTATCTCTGAGGGGTCTCTTATCGTTATGAAGTTTCTTTTTAAAAGGGCCATTTCTATTGTCGTTCATCATTGAAGCTACCGTTAATGTTTAGAAGATACTTAATTTGATGATTTTATACATCTCATGAACACGGTTTGGCCTTTAAGTAGGAGTTTGTTAATGGAAATTCTAGTTGATCATATTAGCGATAGGTTTGTATGCATTCTAGTTTGGGAAAGACTGGGATATCAGGAAAAAAAAGATGTTCCAAATTTGTGGGTAGCTGGTTCAGACACTAGTATCTATTGGAGTGAGAAGTTTCCAGAAGCTCCAGAAGTCATTGCTCAGAGAGTTGGATCTGTTTATTTAACTCGTTCTATCCCAAAGGAGCACAAGCAGTCATTGAAAAAGATATTGGGCTTTGAAGGCTATCGTATTGATGAATTGTATCCAAGAAGGACAAGGAGAGCTACAGCGGTTAATTGGTTATTGTCATGGATCCTTTTACAAGGAATAGACCTTCCTGAACAAGGTCCATTGCCTGCTTTGCTATTGACTCCTGACAACCCTGCGAATGGCCATCCAGGTGATTTACCAATTACTTAAATACACCTATGTATTTTTTCTAATCAATTAATTATTGGCAAAGAGAGAAAATTCCATTTCTTTATCTGCGCTCATGAATTAAAGATGGTGAATTCATCTATTTTTAGTAATGTCAAGAACAATAGCTATCAGATACAAGGATGGGACGTCCAATTGTTGCCATAATTGGACGTCCAAATGTTGGTAAGTCTACTCTTGTCAATCGACTCTGTGGCAGTCGAGAGGCGATAGTCGATGATCAGCCTGGAGTGACTCGAGACAGAACATATCAAGATGCTTTTTGGGCAGATAGAGAATTTAAAGTAGTAGATACTGGGGGACTTGTATTTGACGATGAAAGTGAATTTTTACCAGAAATACGCCAACAAGCAAAGCTTGCTCTTTCAGAGGCTTCAGTAGCTCTGATTGTTGTTGACGGTCAAGAAGGAGTTACCACTGCAGATAAAGAGATAGCTTCATGGCTGAGACATTGTGAATGTCCGACTTTAGTAGCAGTAAACAAGTGTGAATCCCCTGAGCAGGGCCTTGCTATGGCAGCAGACTTTTGGAGCCTTGGACTTGGAGAGCCTTATCCAGTTTCTGCAATACATGGTTCAGGTACTGGAGAGCTGCTTGACCAAGTGATATTGCTATTGCCATCTAAGGAGTCCAGCGAGGAAGAGGATGAACCTATTCAATTGGCAATTATTGGCAGGCCAAATGTAGGCAAATCAAGTCTATTGAATTCAATATGTGGCGAGACCAGGGCAATTGTTAGCTCTATTAGAGGTACTACGAGGGATACAATCGATACTCTTTTAAAAAGAGAACAGCAAGCTTGGAAGTTAATTGATACAGCTGGTATTCGTAGACGACGCAGTGTGAGTTATGGTCCAGAGTATTTTGGAATTAATAGAAGTTTGAAAGCAATTGAAAGAAGTGATGTTTGCTTATTAGTTATAGATGCTTTAGATGGGGTGACAGAGCAGGATCAGAGACTCGCTGGCAGAATAGAACAAGAGGGAAAAGCCTGTTTAGTTGTAGTTAATAAATGGGATGCAGTTGAGAAAGATACTTACACAATGCCACTTATGGAAAAGGAGTTACGTTCAAAGCTTTATTTTCTTGATTGGGCTGACATGTTGTTTACTTCCGCCCTAACTGGTCAAAGGGTTCAATTGATTTTCAACTTGGCATCTTTAGCTGTAGAACAACATCGCAGAAGAGTTAGTACATCTGTCGTTAATGAAGTCCTCTCAGAGGCTTTAACTTGGAGGAGCCCACCAACAACTCGTGGTGGCAGGCAAGGTCGCCTTTATTACGGGACACAAGTCTCAACTCAGCCTCCAAGCTTTAGCCTTTTTGTTAACGAACCTAAGCTTTTTGGTGATTCATATAGAAGATACATCGAAAGACAACTGAGAGAAGGCCTTGGCTTTGAAGGCACTCCATTGAAGTTGTTTTGGAGAGGGAAGCAACAGCGTGCTGCACAAAAAGATTTAGCTCGCCAAAAAGAAAATTTATCTAAATAGCCAATGGATTTTTTGAAAAAATTACCTATTGGACAGTTTGTAGTTGGAGAAGCTGGTTGGGTGCGAAAAATTGATCCCAGGCTCAAATTTGCATGGGTCATGATGTTTTTAGTGACACCAGTTCTTGCTGGACCTCTATGGAGAATATATTTAGTTCTTATGTTGTTGGGGATTACTGTTTTTAGTTCGATCCCTGCACGAATTTGGTGGCGATCTCTGCTTTTTTTATTTATCTTCTCAATTACATTCGGACTGTTCGCGACCTTCCTACCAACAAGTGAACCAGCGATATCATTACCAGTTAGACCTCATGAAGAGCTCCCAGGCGCAGTCGTTTCTCTCCCTTCTTGGCATCTGTTCAGTGTTGGACCAATTTATTTGGGCAAGTTGAAACTTGGTCCACTGTTAGTTGATAGACGCTCGCTTGATTTAGGTATAAAAACTTCCACCTTGATTTTCACTGTTATTCATAGTGTCAATCTCATGCTTTTAACTACTGCTCCAGAAGATTTGATGTGGTCCTTAAGTTGGTTCTTGAAACCCTTCCAAATATTTGGGCTGCCAATTAATCGATTGAGCTTTCAGCTTCTTTTAGCACTTAGATTTTTACCTTTAGTTCAAGAAGAGTTGCAAAACCTTTTAAGAGCTTTAGCTACACGAGCAATTAATTTTAGGCATCTTGGGTTTAAAGCTTCTTTAGGCGTCTTTTTATCTTTAGGCGAGCGCTTTTTAGCAAATATATTGTTAAGGGCAGAACAAGGGGCTGATGCGCTTTTAGTGCGGACAGGCGGCTTGATCGTGATGCCTCGTCAATTCAGGCCAGAAAGGATTCTCAAAACACAATCTGTTCTCATTAACAGTAGTTCTGCATTATGTTTGATTTGTGCCTTACTCCTGAGATTTAGATACGGTGAGTTCTAGTTAATGCAATTGTTTTTCTTATTCTATTATTAGGGTTCTGTATAAGTTAAGCTGCGAAGCACTATTCTAATTACCTATATACATTTCAGTAATTGGGATCTAACGCAGAGAGATATCTAAATCATCCTACTTTTGGGATGCTTTATCTTGTTTCACCAGGACGCGAGGGTAGGGATGTATATGCAACTCTTTATGCTCAAAAAATGTTTTTCTTGGTCACTCTCCAAACCAGAGGTGCTCAATTTGAGGTAATTCCTTACATGGATGCTCGCCACCATGCCGAAATGCATTTAAAACGATGTCAAAGAGATGGGTCTATAGAGTTAGAGAGATGGCAAGAACTATTTAAACAAACTTTTATTTAAATTTTGCGTGTCTTCTCCTAGTCGCTTGAGTCAATTTGCAGGTTTAAGCCAACTAGGTATTCATTTGCTGGCAGTTAGCAAAGGACAGCCAGCCAGTGAAATCCGATCACTTTTCATCGAGGGGCAAATTGACTTTGGTGAAAGTAGATTGCAAGAAGCTTTGACAAAGTTCGATGTACTTAATGACTTACAAGAAATTCGTTGGCATTTTATTGGCCGTCTTCAAGCAAATAAAGTAAGGGGCGTAGTTAAGTCATTTGATGTTATACATTCTGTTGATTCAATAAAGTTGGCGAAAAGAATTTCAAGAATTGCTGGTGAGGAAAATAAAATGCCTCTAATTATGTTTCAGGTTAAGTTTAGAAAAGATGATAAAAAAACAGGTTTCGAGGTTGACGAGTTGTTAGAAGCATGGACCAAATTAATAACTTTGCCTAATGTCAGAATTTGCGGATTAATGACAATTCCACCTGCTGGTCTTGATCGTCATGGAACAAAGAATCTGTTTAAAGAGTGTAGAAATCTCGCCGATCAATTGTCCCTTCAAGATTGTTCCATGGGGATGAGCCGAGATTGGGAAGACGCAATAGAAGCGGGTGCAACATGGATTCGATTGGGATCAATTTTGTTTGGAGAGCGCCATAAATAATAAAAATACATAGCTATATAAATAAAAACAATTGAAAAACTTGCTACTGCCTACAAATAACGCTACTTAGGGATAGGACATATTCCTTTTTGAGGAGATGATCCTTTTCGGTATTACCGATAATCTAAAAATTCTTCGAGAGGGCTTTACTGGTGTCGCTTATTCAACGTCTTCGAGCAGTTGTCGCTGGTGATGACTATTTAGATAGCGATTTTGATGAACTAGATGATTATTCAAGAGATGAGTTCGACGCTGGAAATCGTAATCCGAGAGAGTATACGAGTGGATTAGCTTCATTCTCAGGTTCTAACCCTTTCGATGTCAGCGGTGGCTCATCTTCAAATGTTATTGGTATGCCTGGGATTTCAACTGCAACAGCAGAAGTTAATTTAATGGAGCCCAGAAGCTTTGATGAAATGCCTAAAGCTATTCAGGCGCTTAGAGAAAGAAAGACAGTGATCTTAAACTTAACAATGATGGAGCCAGATCAGGCTCAAAGAGCCGTGGATTTTGTTGCTGGGGGTACTTTCGCTATAGATGGTCATCAAGAGAGAGTTGGAGAAAGCATTTTCTTGTTTGCTCCAAGTTGTGTGAGTGTTACTAACTCCTTTCAAGAAGAACCAGCACCGTCAAATGTAACTACTACTACTCAACAGTCTGAGGAGACCATATCAGAAAGTGTTACTGCCCCTGAGCCTGCTTGGGGAACCCCAGTTGCTTCTGCTATTTGAAGATTTAGGTGCCTTTCTCTATAGGGATAATTGGTCTAGGGCGAATGGCTCAGGCTATTTTGACCCCTTTACTGGAAAGAGGTGATTTTAAACCTGATGAAGTTTTGGGTGTTGTTGGTCAGAGAAGTAGTGTTAAAAAAGTCTTAGGAGAGTTTTCTCAAGATCTATCTATTGTTTCCTCAGACAATCCAGTTTCTCTTGAGGTATGGAATTCTCCAATACAACTTTTAGCAGTAAAACCACAACAGTTAAATGATATTAAAGAGCAGGTTTCTCAACTGGAGATTGTCCCAGATAGACCCAAGCCAGTTCTCATTTCTATTTTAGCTGGTGTTAATTTAAAAAGGTTGCAATCAATCTTCCCTGCTCATAATTGTGTGCGAGCAGTTCCCAATATTCCTGTAATTGTCAGGTCAGGACTGACGGGCCTATCATGGGGTGCAGGAGTTACAACCGATCAGCGCCTATCTGTAGAAGCCATTTTTAAACCTATTAGTGAAGTACTTGAATTGCCTGAGAAGCAGCTTGATGCATTTCTTGCTTTAACTTCTTCAGGACCTGCTTATGTGGCCGTGATTGCAGAAGCTTTGGCTGATGGAGCGGTTGCGGCTGGTTTGCCTCGCTCATTAGCAAATGATTTGTCGAATATGACTCTTGCTGGATCTGCAAAATTATTGAAGGAAAGCAATTTGCATCCTGGAGAGCTTAAAGATATGGTTGCTTCTCCTGCCGGCACAACTATTACTGCTCTGCGCCATCTAGAGATGGCAGGTATTCGCTCAGCTTTGATCGAGGCTGTTGTTTTGGCCGCGGAAAGAAGTCGGGAGCTTGGTTGCTAGTGGATGATTTCCTTAAGACCTTGTCATAAAGAATCTCTAAAGAGTCAATGTTTCTTTTCAGTGTGAATTGATCTACAACTCTTTGACGAGCTCTTTGCCCTAGCTCAGCAGTTAAAGATGGGTGTTCTTTTATCAAAGGTATCAGTGTTTTTAATTGTGATGTAACACTATCTGTACTTAACACTATGCCAGCCCCTTCTTCAAGGACTTCACCATCTGCTCCCGCATCAGTAGCAATGCATGCAGTGCCAGTTGCCATTGCTTCAAGGAGAGCTAATGATAAACCTTCTACAAGGCTTGGGAGAATAAAAACTTCAGTACATTGAAGGAGGGCGACTTTTGTATTCAGATCGGACTCATACCCCCACCAGAGGATTTGACTGTCATTAGTTGAATTGAAATGGTTTTCAAGAGTTGGTCTCAGTGGTCCATCTCCAACAATCACAAGTTGACAACCTTTTGTATTTAACGCTCTCCATGCTTTTAGGAGAGCCTCAACATTTTTTTCTGCTGCAATTCTTCCCATATATAAGAAAGCTCTTTCGCTGCCAAGACGTCTCATCACCTCTTCCTTCCTAGGATTTATGGAATTTTTATTAGAAGGCTTCCAGATCGTAGTGTCGACACCATTCGGTATAACTTCAAGGCAATTTTCTTTTACGCCAAGCTTTGCAAGGACTTCAGCTTGTCTATCGGAAAAAACAATTACTTTTTCGTATTTTGCGAGTGATGGAGCATATAGCTGGTAGGTGAGTTGTTGAGTGCTAGCAGTAAGGTTTCTTAGTTTGGAGTCAAAAGCTGGATGAAAAGTTGCGACCAAAGGTAGACCTACTTGCTGGCATAGTTCAGGGAGCCTGAAATCCAGTGGAGAGAGTGTCAAGCTGGCATGAACAAGATCAGGCTTTAATCTTTCAAGAGATTCTCTAAGTTCTCTTTGCGATCTTAGGGATGGGATTGTATAGACCTGGGATTTAATTAAATAGGGAAGACTTACTTCAGGATCATTAGCAAGTAGAGAAGTTTTTGTATTATTCGCGTTACTTGGGTTATCGAAATGAATAAAGCTGACTTGGTGCCCTCTTTCCCTAAGGGTCATTGTTGTAGTTATGCCGTAACTGACATTCCCACAAAAAGGTGACTTCTTACCTAGCCAAGCAATATGAGCCACCCGTAAATTAATTAGCTTTCTTGAAAGCTAGCAGTAGTTACAGAAAATTTTCGAATAATGCACCAAATAGTGCAAGTCCTGCCAAAAGAAATAGAACAGGTGTAACTCCCAATTGCGTTACTAATGCACCTGCGATTAAGAGAGGGAGGCTCAGAGCAATATTGATTACATTGTTTTGAAGACCAAGTACTTTCCCAAGTGATTCTTCTGGTGTGTTTTTTTGAACACTTGTTTGAGCTGGGATTGCCACTAGAGATGCCCCTACACCAAGAAGAGTACAAATTGCGAGAGTAAAACCTAATAATCCTTTGGATTGCTCTAGTAAAAGTAAGCTCAATGCTATTAAGCAAAGACCTATTGCTGGTAATTTATGCCCTTGAATCAGATTTGCTTTCTGAGCCATAAGAAAAGCTCCAAATGCAAGGCCAATAGCAGTGAAAGAAAGAAGTACCCCAAACTTTGTAGGACCTAGAATAGTTATGGAAGAAGCAAGTCCTATAGATAAAACATATAAGCTTGCCATTAAGCAATAAAGTATTACGAGTTGAAGAATTGCCTTCCTAACAGTTGGGACTTTTTTGAGAACTATTAATCCAGAATTCAAGTCGTAAAAGATATTCTTCTTCAGTTTAGGCTTCAGAGATTCTTTTAACTTTATTTTATTTAGTATTAATGATGCTGCTCCATAGCAGATAGGTAGAAGAAGAAACTCTCCTCCTAAAATACCTATTGATTGAAAGGTCTCTCCAAGTATTTTTAGTAAAGGCTCGCCAAAAGCAAAGCCAATTATTATTGCCCCCATCGTAGTTGACTGATAAATAGAATTGGCTGCTAAAAGCTTATTACTACTAACTATTAATGGTATTGCTGATTGTTCGGCTGGAGTAAATAATTGTGTAAGACATGATATAAGAAATATAATTATTAGTAAAAACCAATACCCCCAGGATACGCCATTTATAATTGGCCCAGGTATTAAGCAAACTGGGATTAAGATTACCAATACTGCCCTAAGTACATTTGATGCAATCATAATGGGAACTTTTGGCCATCTATCTGAAAAAACTCCAGCAATAGCGCCTAAAAATATTGCAGGAAGACTATTTGCTAAATAAACACCACTGGCCAAAAGTGTAATTGCCTTTTCTGGTTGATCTGAAAAAGTAGGTATGGAGTTTGACCAGTTTTTACTGATAATAAAGATCGTTAAAACTATTAAAAACTTATCTCCTAGTTGAGAAAATACCTGTGCTATCCAAATTTTTCGAAAGTAATTAATTGCAATTACTTCCTTTAGGCCACTTTCTTTTTTATAAAGATATTTTTTTCTTGTCAAAATCTTTTGTCTTTAGTTTGTTGTGATTTCTTTTCTTTCATTGGCATTTATTGATGCTTTTAATATTTGGAGGGCATTTAGCTTTTGTTGTAGATGGGTTTCAATCCAAGCTTCCAAGACAATTAATAATTTAATCCAAACTTTGAATGGTCCAAGTAGCTCACCATTACTTTTTATTGGCAGGTTTGGCTTTATCAGACGTTGAAGCAGGGCTAGCTCAGAGGCATTAAGTTCAATTGTTGCATTAGGGATTGATCCGACTGCAAAACCTTCACTTGCAAGAAAACTGCATCGCCAACTCCAGTTTCCAATAGGGGGCTCAAGAGCTTCTCCAGTTCTCCAACACTCCTGAATAGGCAGATTGTATCCGCCTAGAGCTAGTAGATGAACACATGATTGTATGCAATTGGCTAAGGTAAATAATGTTCCAGTTTGTTTACTTTCTAGTCGTTCTAAATGAATCAAGGCTGCTTTGAGAATTCCTGGCTGTGGGTCATTTGCGCCTACTAAAAGAATTGATAACTCTGCTATGACTTGAGCTGCTGCAAGAGTTTCAAGACTTTCGCCTAGTTTACTAAAGCTTTTTAATATTTTAATTTGATTAACTCTTCTAAGGCCTGTTTTCCCTCCAATCTGCAATTCAAGGAAAGTTAGTGGCGTTGTGGCTGAAAGACTACTTTTAGGTCGCCTAGCTCCAGGAACCGCGAGCCGAACAATCCCCTCTTGAGCACTAAGGATGGTTAAAAGTCGATCATTTTCTCCCAATGGGCCAACTTTTAGAGAGAGCCCTTGGATTCTTGATGAGCTTTTCATCGATTCTTGTTTTTAAGCTCTTTCATTAAATCTGGACCTAATGATGTACCGATTTCTGTGGCTCCTGCAGCTATCAGTTCCAACGCTTGATCTATCTTTTTTATCCCACCCACAGCTTTTAGAGAACATCTTCCTTTTACTAAAGCAGTTAATTCAGCAATTAAAGGATTTGAGACTTTTGGGCCAAAGCCACTACCTGTTTGAATGCCTCTAACTCCTGCATCAATACATGCCTCTACAGCTACAGCAAGTTTTTCTTGAGGAAGCCTTGCTGCGTCAAGTATGACTCTTGTAGGTAGACCCATATTGCATATTTCTGCAATCTCTTCTGCAAATATTTCTACTTTGTTTTCATGTATTGCAAGAAAATTTGGGACTAACTCTAATTCTTCTGCTCCATGCTCTGCGGCCCATTCCGCTTGAAAACTTTTGATTTTATGTGGAATGTCACCAAAAGGGAAACCAATTACAGTAATGAGTTTTGTTGTTTGACTCTTCCCTAGTCGTTTTCTTGCAGCAGATATGCGAATAAGGCTGGTGACAAGACCTGAAAAACTAAAATGCCTAGAGGCATCACAAATTTCATTAAGTGACTCGAGAGGTAAGTGAGGGTCTAGTGCAGCTTGGTGAATAAATGAAGAGAGTTCCGCGTTGCTTGTATTGATATCGTTGGATGTCATCAGAGTAAGAATCAGTCTTCATCTTTGGCTTGGATAATGCCGTAACCCCCATGAGTTCTTCTATAAATAACTTGTAGTTGCTGAGTCTCTATCTCTTTGAACATATAGAAGTCATGATCTATTAGGTCAAGTTGATGCCTAGCTTGTTCGGTACTCATTGGCGGCATTGAGAAGTATTTACGACGGATCCCTGGAGTTGGGAGGTGGGCTTCTTTCCCCTGAATTAATGAACTATCTATTGCTTTATCCTCCACAACGGCTTCAGTAGTTGGGGTTAAAGAAGCACTATGACCATGACTATGATGGTGGTCGCTATGACGCTCCTTATATTTTCGTAATTGTCGACAAAGCTTTGTGGCTACGAGATCAATACTTGCATAAAGATTCTGACTTCGTTCTTGAGCACGTATGACAGTACCATTCGCAAAGACAGTCACCTCAGCAATTTGTTGAGGGACACTAGGATTTTTTGCTATGGATAAGTGGACGTCAGCTTCCTGTACGATTCCATCAAAGTGATGTATGGCTTTTTCTAATTTTGACTGGGTATATTCGCGAAGAGAAGGGGTTAGTTCAAGATTGCGACCATGAATAAGCAATTTCATTCTTGTTCTCCAGATCCAGATGATGGGGAAAAGTTAGATATAGATTATTTATCAGATGAGGGTCCTTCAACGTTAATTTTTGAACCATCTGAATTAATAGATTTTAGGGTTGCATGGGATTGGCAGAAGCAAAGGCAAAAACTGCTTTTTGAAAAACCAGGCTCTTCGCAGGCAGTTTGGTTACTTGAACATTCTGAATGCTATACCCTAGGAAGAGGTGCAACTGAAGATAATCTTTTATTCAATTTAAGTAATTCCCCATGGGATGTATACCGTATTGATAGAGGTGGAGAAGTTACGCACCATATGCCAGGTCAACTTGTTGTTTATCTGGTTTTAGACCTTCGTCGCTATAAGACGGATTTAAATTGGTATTTACGTCAGTTAGAGCTTGTGCTTTTAGACACGCTTAAAGATTTGGGTATCGTTGGCAAAAGAATTGATGGAATTACAGGGGTTTGGATTAATGATTTCAAAGTTGCCTCAATTGGTGTTGGCTGTAGAAGATGGATTACGCAACATGGACTTTCAATTAATGTTGATTGTGATTTGAGAGGTTTTGAGCGAATAATTCCATGTGGATTGACTGGCTCAAAAGTAGGGAAATTGAGTTCTTTGATCCCTGATCTAAAGACAGTGGACGTTAAACCGTTCATCAAAAAGTCATTAACTGAACGTTTCGGTTTGTGATGTATCTAGTAATAAATACTTTCGCCTTGGATAAGAATTAAAGCTAATGGTAATAGGTGCTCCTCCTAGTTGAAAAATGGCAAAAAATTTATTTCCTAAAGACCAAACAAATAATCTTCGGACTGCTACAGCAGAGTGGAAACCTACTGAAAATGAATTAAAAGCTTTAAAAGCGCATTCTTATATACATGCAATCGATCGAATTGATCAAATATGGCCTCTTTTGGAACAAAAACATGGAGAGCTAAGAGCATTAGAAGCACCACATGCCTTATATCCAGAGACTTATAGCTATGCGGAGCTTGCCGATAAAATATCAAAGGCTGCTTCAGCCTTTAACTCTTTAGGCATTAATAGAGGAGATGTTGTATCTCTCTTCGCTGAGAATAGCCCTCGATGGCTAATTGTTGATCAGGGCTTAATGAGAGTAGGAGCAGTAGATGCTGTCCGAGGGGCATCTGCTCCGGTTTCTGAACTTCGTTATATTTTGCAGGATTCATCTTCGGTGGGACTAATCGTTCAATCCATTGAATTATGGAAAAAACTTACATTAAATGAAGACCAAAAACAGCAATTAAAGTTTGTTTTGGTTTTGGAAGGCCAGTCAACTGATTCATTACTTGCGTGGGATGACTTTTTTCAAGAGGCTTCCACAAACTTCTCAATAGAAGTGCCTAAAAAAGCTTCTTATGGTGATAAGTCAGACTCACCAATTGCGACGATTCTTTATACCTCTGGTACAACAGGAAAGCCTAAAGGTGTTCCTCTTACTCATGCAAATTTTTTGCATCAGATAAGTTCTTTAGCATGCATTGCTAATCCTTCCCCAGGGACACCACTTCTGAGTGTTTTGCCAATTTGGCATTCTTATGAAAGGAGTGCTGAGTATTATTTCTTTTCTTGTGGATGTACACAGAATTACACGACAATCAAGCATTTCAAAGAAGATCTTCAAAGGGTTAAACCTGTCGTGATGGCAACTGTTCCGCGGCTTTGGGAATCTGTAAAAATTGGTTTTGATGATGCAATCAAGAAGATGCCATCATTTAGGCAGAACATTATCAAAGCAGCCCTAAATAATAGTGGTGCTTATAAGTTGGCGCTAAGAAAACTTAGGAACTTGTTGATTAATGATGTCTTCTTTTTAGAACGAATTTTTGCTCTAGGAGAAGTTGCACTTAGATGGCCTGTTCATTTCATGAGTTCTTGCTTGCTTTGGCCAAAGGTTCTTACCCAATTATGTGGTGGAAGATTGCTTTTCCCAATAAATGGTGGTGGAGCGATAGCTCCGCACGTAGATCAATTTTTTGAGTCTTTAGGAGTGGAATTATTAGTAGGTTATGGACTTACAGAAACTAGTCCAGTACTTAGTTGTCGTAGGCCCTGGCGAAATATTAGAGGCAGTTCTGGACCACCTCTTCCTGAAACAGCATTTCGAATAGTTGACCCTGAAGATGGCAGGGTTATGAATTATCGAGAAAAGGGTTTGGTTCTTGCAAAAGGACCTCAAGTAATGAAAGGTTATCTCGGTAATCTAAAAGCAACTGCGAAGGTCTTTGATGAAGAAGGTTGGTTTAATACTGGTGATTTAGGGATGCTGCTCCCAGATGGATCCCTTGTTCTGACTGGAAGAGCTAAAGATACAATTGTTCTTAGTAGTGGTGAGAATATTGAGCCAGGACCATTAGAAGAGGTTTTGGTCGCTTCTCCTTTGATTAAGCAAATAATGCTTGTTGGGCAAGACCAGAAGCAATTAGGAGCCTTGGTGGTACCTAACGCTGAGCAAGTTTTGTCTTGGGGAATTGATCAGGACTTAGAATTGCCTAAGGATCTTGGGGGATATCCAGGAAATATAGATTTAAGAAAGCTTTTAAGAAAAGAGATAAATCTTTTACTTGCAAGGCGCCATGGCTCTCGTCCGGAGGAGAGAATTACTGGTGTTGCTTTAGTATCAGAGTTTTCTATTGAGAATGGATTGCTTACTCAGACTCTTAAGCAAAAAAGAGAAAAAATAACTGAACGTGATCAAGATGCAATAGCTTCAATTTATGGTCTTGATGTATTTAAGTAATTGGTTTGGTTGACCTATTTCACATTAGTTGAGAGTCTTGGCCTTGAGAAAACTTTTTTATGTCTGAAAGAATGACTATTTCTATTAAGCGTTCTATTAATATTAGAGCGGTCGTAACACCAGCATGGAAAGAAGAAGCAGAAAGAGAAATAAGCAGTGCAATTGCTAGCACTGATCAGCAGCTTGCTCAGTTAGAGAAAGAAGGCCAACAGATAGTTGAAGGAATAAGAAGTCAGAGCGCAAACCCATTAGATCCCAGGGTTCAGGAACAGGTCGCGCAAGTACAGCAGCAGGTCGCTGGCAAGCGCTCTGAACTGGAAGAACAAAAGAGAAATTTACTTCAAAATCAATCTCAAGTAAGAGAATTAAAAATGGAAGAAATAGTTGACCAGGGACAGATTGAAAGTTTCTGTGACCTTAATGTTGGGGATAATTTAGTTAATAAAATGAATGTCTCTCTATTGGTTAGGGATGGTGTCGTAGAGGCTATAGATCAGAATTAAAACACACACTTTTTTTTAATGAATGAATAAAAATCTTTAAAAGATCTTCCCAGGACTATTGATTGTAAAAGTTAAAGCGAATAGATATTGCTAAGCATTTTAATTCGCTTATAAGCTATTTATCTCTAGAGTCCAAATAGCTTTAATAGGCTATGTGGTTCTTAAGCCCGATGGGATGTATCTGCCAGATTGAAATTGTATTTTGTGGAGCTATGACTCTCAGTTGCATCAAGATAAGCTATATATCCAGTTGTATATAGCCAGCAGGTTATAAATCCACCAAAAAACTCATTTATAATTAATAAAAGAAAATTTTGATTTAAGTAAGGGTCAAATTTCGAGACTATACTTAAGTAAATCACTCTCAATATTGTACTGCCTATTAAGATGAGTAAACAAGCAGATATGTATCTCCATCGATTTATTTTTGACAGTTCAGTACTTTTTCTTAAAACCTCTTTATTATTAATCTGTTCAATAGCTTTGATTTCAGATATATAGATATATCTAAGTGCAAGTACTATGCCTGGTAATATAAGGAGAATAGTTCCTAATATAATACGTATACTAGCGATAATGTTTACACCCCAAAGAGCAAAAGATTTTTTTAAGAAGGGAGTAAAGCCAATTGAGAATAATGACATGCCCTTCTTCCTATTGTTTTCAAGTATTACGTATATAGCAGTACAAAAGAAGTACGAAATGATTGAATTTAAGATTAACTCTCCTTGAAAACCAAGGAATGAATCAGGGTTTTGTATGGCATATTTTACACTTGCAATGTTTATAATTCCATAGCAGATGAAGTAAGAGATAATAGTTTCTTTTCTTGTAACTATGGTTTTAAATTCTGTGAAACCTGCAACTGCTAACTCTATAGGTCCTTTTAGTTTTCGAGTGCTTATTGACATCTCTTTTGCAGTTATAATTTTTATATAGTAGCTAACTAATAGACCTTATTTTCATCTGTGCTTTTATCCTAAAGGTCTTATTATTTAGTTTTTTCATGCAAGTGCCTGTATTTTGATGACGCTTTAAAATATGCATTGACCTAGAGCATTCTTTCGGCAAGGCTGGAAGAATGTTGTATAGGGAGCTGGGTACAACCTCTAAACCCTTTCCAGGAGAATAGTTTTGGCAACACACGACATTTTTATGCCCGCTCTTAGTTCCACTATGACGGAGGGGAAAATAGTTGAATGGCTTAAGAATCCCGGCGAAAAAGTTGCCCGAGGAGAGGCTGTTCTTGTAGTGGAGTCTGATAAGGCTGACATGGAAGTCGAGTCATTTCAGGATGGATACCTCGCTGCAGTGCTTATGCCAGCAGGCAGTACAGCCCCGGTTGGTGAAATAATTGGTTTGATTGTTGAAACAGAAGATCAGATTGCTGAAGTAAAAGCTAAGAATCCGACAAAAGATCAGGCCTCAAAAGAAGTCAGCTCAAGCGACTCTGAATCTTCTAAGCAGACACTTGAAGTAGCCTCTCAAGATCAAGGATCTGTTTTAGAAGTTCAAGCATCAAAAAAAGCTGAATCTTTGCCTCCTCGAGCCGTTGTGAATGATGGTCGTATCATTGCCACCCCTAGAGCCAGAAAGCTTGCCTCGCAATTAGGCGTAGACTTGGCAACTGTGCTTGGGACAGGACCGCATGGACGAATTCAAGCTGAAGATGTTCAAACTGCCCAAGGACAACCAATTACTGTCCCATGGGTGGCAGAAAGTGATGCACCAGCACGATTAGAGGTCTTCAACTCTCAAGCAGCTAATACAGGCGCTCCTCAAGAAGAGACTAAGGTGAATGAAGCTCCCAAGGGTAATAGTTTTGGGGCCCCTGGGGAGACAGTCTCATTCAATACTCTTCAGCAAGCAGTCAATAGAAATATGGAGGCAAGCTTATCTATTCCTTGTTTTAGGGTGGGTTATTCAATAAATACAGACAAGCTTGATATTTTTTATAAGCAAGTAAAACCTAATGGAGTCACTATGACTGCTTTATTGGCTAAAGCAGTTGGGAAGACGCTTGCTCGACATCCTCAATTGAATGCAGCGTGCAGTAATGAAGGCATGTCTTATCCAGAGCAAGTTAATGTAGCAGTTGCAGTTGCAATGGAAGAAGGGGGGCTAATCACACCGGTACTTCAGAATGCAGATACTACGGATCTATTTGAGTTGTCACGTCAATGGGCAGATTTAGTTAAACGTTCAAGATCAAAACAACTTCAACCTAATGAATACAGTAGTGGCACTTTTACCATTTCTAATTTAGGAATGTTTGGCGTAGACCGTTTTGATGCCATACTCCCACCTGGGACTGGTGCAATCTTGGCAATTGCTGCTTCAATTCCTCAGGTCGTGGCAGCTAAGGATGGGTCGATGGCTGTAAAACGCCAAATGCAAGTGAATCTTACTGCCGATCACCGAGTTATTTATGGTGCGGATGGCGCAGCATTTTTGAAAGACCTTTCAAGGTTGATTGAAAACAACCCTGAACAACTTGCTACTTAAGCAATTGCTATGTGTACTGTAAAAAACCTTTTAACTTTCCTAGGAATAAGATCATTTGTTAGTTAATTCTCAAGACTTATCACTTAGTTCTTATGACTATGAGTTGGACTCCAAGCTTATAGCTCAAAAGCCTTTAAATCCGCGCCATGATGCACGCTTAATGGTTGTATCTAAAGACAATGGCCCAAATCTTTGTGTTAGTCATTTAAAAGTTTGGAATTTGTTAGACGAGTTGCGTGCTGGCGACTTGCTCGTAATTAACAATACTCGGGTTCTTAAGGCAAGGCTAAGAGTTCGACTGAAAAGTGGTGCAATGGCTGAACTCTTGTTATTAGAACCTCATGGAGATGGACGTTGGCTATGTCTTGCAAAACCAGCTAAGAAATTTTTACCTGGGGATTATGTTTGGATGGAGGCATTGGAACAGGAATCATTAAAGCTTCAGGTGCTTACTAAGGATCTTGAAACTGGTGGAAGAATTGTTCAATTCCCACAAGAGTTTAGTAATAGGAAAAGTATTGAGAACCTTTTGGAGCGTTATGGGGAAGTGCCACTGCCACCATATATTCGTCAACATGACCCTTCGGACGCAGATCGTTATCAGACTAGATTTGCCTCCACCCCCGGCTCAGTAGCTGCTCCTACAGCAGGCCTTCATTTAAGTGATGAGATTTTAAATGCTTTAATTCAACGAGGGATTGAGAAGGCAAGCGTAACCTTGCATGTAGGGCTTGGTACCTTTCGACCTATAGAGGAAGAGGATCTTACTAACTTGAAGCTTCATAGTGAGTGGGTCGAGGTAGGGGAAGAGGTTGTCAGTGCAGTTCAAGCTTGTCGTTCTAGAGGTGGACGTATATTTGCTGTTGGGACAACAACTGTGAGATCACTTGAGGCTTCTTTTTTGCTTGGAGGTGGTTCTATGAAAGCTTTCCAAGGCTTAGTAGATTTAGTTATAAAGCCTGGCTATCAATTTGGTGTCGTAAATGGTCTTTTAACAAATTTCCACCTTCCTAAAAGTTCTTTACTACTACTAGTAAGTGCCTTAATAGGCAGAGAACGTCTACTTGAGCTCTATCAAGAAGCTATAGAGCGCAAGTATCGTTTCTTCTCTTATGGGGATGCAATGTTTATTACGCCAGAAGCTGTTTTGCCTGGTGCTAAGTCGCCTCGGGTCCTTCAATAATTCCAGTTGGAACATCTGCAAACAAAACAGAAGAGAGGTATCTTTCTGCTAGATCAGGTAAGACTACAACAATGGTTTTCCCCGCAAACTCTTCTTGCTCAGCCAACCGTACTGCAGCGACTGCAGCAGCTCCACAGGAGATCCCAACTAGTAGGCCTTCTTCTTTGGCAAGACGAAGAGCCATGGCAATTGATTCTTCATTAGTCACTTGCTCAACTCGATCTACAACGGAGAGATCAAGATTTTTAGGAATAAATCCGGCTCCGATTCCCTGAATCTTATGAGGACCAGGCTTTACTTCTTGGCCATTGAGGGTTTGCGAAATAACAGGACTATGTGAGGGCTCTACTGCAACGGAAAGCATTGACTTACCTTTCTCTCCCTTTATATACCTGGAGATACCAGTAATTGTTCCACCAGTACCTACTCCTGCAACAAGCACGTCAATGTTCCCATCGCAGTCATTCCAGATCTCCGGTCCAGTTGTTTTGAAATGAATTTCAGGATTAGCAGGATTATCAAACTGTCCTGGCATGAAATATTTCTGTGGATCACTTTGAGCGATCTCTTTTGCTTTGGCAATTGCACCTGGCATGCCTTTTGACGCTTCAGTAAGAATTAACTCCGCACCGAGCACTGCCATTACTCTACGCCTTTCAAGTGACATTGACTCTGGCATCGTAAGCACTAGCTTGTACCCTCTAGCAGCAGCAGTAAATGCAAGAGCTATTCCAGTATTCCCTGAAGTTGGCTCAATAATGGTTTGTCCTTGCTTGAGGAGGCCTTTTTGCTCGGCATCCCAGATCATGTTTGCGCCAATCCTGCACTTAACACTGTAAGCAGGATTACGCCCTTCGATTTTTGCTAGGACTGTTGCTTTGGTATTTTTGGTGACAGAGTTCAGTTTCACCAAGGGAGTGTTGCCGATCGCGAAGCTGTTATCTTTGTAAATGCGAGACATTGTGAGAGATCAGTAATTAATCATTAGCCAAAATCTAATCATCTTGCACGAACCTTTGCTGAATTAATAACTATTAGAAATCTTGGCTTTAGGAATTCAAAGCTCTTTTAAAGCGGTCCCATAGATCATCAGGATCTTCGAGACCAACTGAAACTCTAAGAAGACTAGATGGGAGTCCACATTTTGCAGCCCAGTCTAATTCTTCATAATGAGCCAAAAGAACATATGGACATACCAATGTAAAGTTAGTACCTAAGCTAGGACCTTTGCATACTTGAAGGGAATCATAGAATCTTTGGGCTTTTGATAAACCCTCTTTTAATTCAAAAGAAAGGAGACATCCAAAACCTGATTGAGGTCGCATTAGAGATTTGAAATTTGTGCAATTAGCTGGATGCAGCACTTTAGAAATATCAGGGTGATCTTCTAGATGTTGCTTTAAGGTAATGCATGATTTATTTAATTGATGAACTCGCACATTGACATCCTGACTAGCTTCTTCGAGCTCTATTGCATCTGCGTCAGATAAGGTGGCCAGGAGGCAATTCGGAATTAACTCTTTAAAAAGATTTTTCCAAGGAGATTCAGGACTGATTACTAGAGATCCTGCAAGAATGTCACCCCTCCCAGCAAAACTTTTAGTTAATGAGCTAAAGATTAAGTCTGCATAAGGTAGAGGGTCAATATTGACCGATGAACCAATAGTGTCATCTGCAATAACTGGTATCCCTCTAGCATGGGCCATCTTGGCTATTAAAGGTAAATCCACGCATTCAAGCATTGGGTTGCTTGGCAGTTCAACTATTACGGCGGAGGGCTTCCTCTGATCAAGTTCTTTTGCTATGCGGATTTCTTCTTGCTCGAGGATCAGCTCACTTCCAGCAAAGATTTCTTGAGGTAGTTTTAATACATCAACATAGGGGAACCCTAGTTGCAAGGTAGGCTTGTTAGGATAGAGTCTTGCTAAAGCTTCAAGGGCCGTTGTTAGTGCAGCCATCCCTGATGGATGTAGTTGAATTAATTCTGGCTCGCAACCATATATTTTTGCCAATCTATTCTTTATAGACTTTCTGGCATTGTCTCCTGAATTTCTTGAAGGTGGTTTTACTTGATTAAGTGCTATCGAGGCTTGTCTTGAAGAAGCTCCAAGACCTGTGTGCTGCCAAAATGCTTTTGCTGATGGTGTCGTTTGATTATCCACAACTAAACAGTGGAGTCCAGACAATTCCTGAATGATTGATTTTGAGTTTTTGTTTATACGTCCACAGTATTCTTTGGCTTTTTCTGCAGTTAAAAAGTTTGGATAAGGCCAACAGCTACTTTTATCTTTACCATAAAGCATTAAAGCTTTCTGCGAGATTGCAGCAACTAATGGGTTGAGGCCAAATCTTGGATATATCGATTGAAGTGTTTTCATGCACAAAGGATCTTTTTCTTCATATGCAATGACATCTTCCCAACGGGGTAATGCGACTGAAACAGCATGTGGACTTTTAGGTATTGCCTTGCCAAGATCTTTGGCTTCCCAATAGGGATCTATCAGCAGATTTCTTGCAATCACTGCAATATATTTAGCCCTTGAGCTACATCATTGCTCAAGTCAATAAAATCTTCACATCCAATTGAAAAGCGAACAAGTGATTCGTTAATTCCAAGCTTTTCTTTGGTCTCTGAAGAAACAGCAGCATGAGTCATTGTCGCTGGATGGCAAACCAGGCTCTCAACACCACCTAGACTCTCGGCCATAGTGAAATAGTTGAGACTTTTACAGAATGAATAAGTTTGACTTTGATTGGACTTGAGACTTGTCGTCACAATTGCTCCGCCCAAATGCATTTGTTCTCTAGCGAGACTAAATTGAGGGTGATCGGAACGGAATGGATATCTTACCCAATTTACTGATGGATGATTAGCTAATTGATCAGCTAGAGCGGCAGCGTTACTCACTTGCTTTTCGATACGTAAATTTAGTGTTTTTACTCCTCTTGTAATTAGCCAGCAATCAAAGGGCGAGGGGTGAAGGCCTAATGATTTTTGTGCAAACTTCATACGTCTATCCCAATCTGGATCATTGGTACAGACTGAACCACCCAGAGCATCTGAATGACCATTAATGTATTTTGTTGTGCTTGTCAATGAAAGAGTTGCACCTAAATGTAATGGCTTTTGGATTATCGCTGTAGCAAATGTATTGTCTACTACTACTGGTATTCCTTCTCCTTTTGCGATATCACAAATTTTCTTTATATCGACTACTTTTAAGAGAGGATTCGTAGGACTTTCCAGCCATAGCATGGTTGGATTTTGACTCTTAATAGTATTAATTGTAGATGCTTCACTAAAGTCTACCCACTTGGTCTTAATCCCAAATTTTTTAAAGACTTGTTCAAATAATCTAACAGTACAGCCATATAGATTTTCTTCGCAAAGTATCAGGTCATTCGCTTTTAGAGAAGCAACTATTGCTGTAATGGCACTAACTCCAGAGGCAAAAACAGTCGAATAACGGCACTCTTCTAATGAGGTCAGCACCGATTCTAAAATTCTAAAGTTTGGGTTCCCCGAGCGAGTGTAATCGAATCCTGCTGGGTTCCCATGAGCAAAAGTAGAGCTTTGGAAGATAGGCGCCATAACTGCCCCAGTCTCTTGAGCAAAACTTTCTCCATGATGAATTAAGCGAGTGTTTATGCCAGGCAGGTGGCTCTTTGAGGGGTTAGTTGAGGCCACTATGACAATTTACTTTCTGCAGGTTTAATAATTGTAGGAAAAGCCCCCTTTAAAAAAGAGGGCTTGGCTAGATACTAAAGAAATGAAATTAAAGGCTTTGACGATAATTGATGAAGTTTTTTAGACTTTACGTGAGTAGTACTCTACAACTAGCAACTCATTAATTTCTATTGCGACCCATTCGCGCTCGCACTTCCCAGTAATTTTCGCTGACATTTTTGACTTTTCAAATTCCAGATGTGGAGGCACATTCGCAAGGCCTGGGAATTCTAAGTTCCCTTCGGCTAATTTTTTGCTGCCTTTTTTTTCTCTAATTGAGATCACATCACCTGGTTTGCATTGATAGCTTGCTATGTCTAGGACCTTGCCATTGACAGTGACATGGCCATGGTTGACTAGTTGGCGTGATCCAGGAATCGTAGGGCCAAATCCAAGCCTAAAACAAACATTATCTAGCCTATTTTCTAATAACTTTAAAAGGTTTGTTCCCGTAGAACCTTCAAGGGAACGAGCTTTTTTTACATACCTGACAAGCTGTCTTTCAGAGATTCCGTAATTAAAGCGCAGCTTTTGCTTTTCTTCTAGACGGATCGCGTATTCAGAGCGCTTGCGACGGGCTTGGCCGTGCTGACCTGGCGGATTAGACCGTTTTGCAGCCTTCCGGGTGAGACCTGGTAGATCTCCCAAGCGACGCGTGATCCTCAGTCGAGGTCCACGGTATCGAGACATAATTAGCTAAATAGGGGATAATCGTGATTAAATCATCATGCTGGAATAAATTTAACCAGCTTGATTATTTTGATGCACGAGCTTAATACTCTATCCTTTAATCCGCTGAATCAGCTAAATAACGCCATGAGAATGTTTCTTTTAGCATTTATACGTTTTTATCAGCGCTGGATTTCCCCATTAATGGGCCCTAATTGTCGCTTTATTCCTACTTGCAGTGAGTATGGGGTTGAGGCTATCTCACGTCATGGTCCTTTGAAAGGAGGCTGGCTGACAATGAAAAGACTTTCTCGATGCCATCCTTTCACTCCTTGTGGCTGTGACCCAGTCCCTGATTAATGCGTGTTGTTCAATTAACTCTGTACTCAAGGGTAGGATGCTGTTTATGCAAAGGCTTAGAAGACAAGCTCAGGGATATCTCATGGCAAAAAATACACCCTCAATTAGATTTTTCCGTTAAAAATATTGATGGTTTTGAAGTGACAGATGATGAGCGAGCTCGTTTCTCCATGGAAGTTCCAGTTTTGACACTTCATTCAACGAAGGGAAGTTTGGTTGAGTTGCCAAGAGTTTCACCCAGGTTGAGGGGAAAAGATCTTGCAATCTGGCTTCACAAACAGATTCAGATGAATATTGAAAGAGTTAACTAGTCTTGGCTTGGAGTTCTTAAAATGAGTCACAGTCTCCATTCTCTCTTAAAGGCTATCGGATTAGATGTCCCAATTGATTTGCAAGATCCTGAAATAAAAAATATCTCTAGTGATTCTCGCTGCGTAAAGAAAGGAGATTTGTTTTTTGGACTTCCTGGTCAAAAAGATAATGGAGGGGCTTTCTGTAATGAGGCTTTTTTAGCTGGTGCTGTGGCAGCGGTGGTGGGAGATTCTGCAAGAGATTGTATACCTCATGATAAGAAAAACTTAGTAGTAGTTGTACCTGACCCAGTAAGTCAATGGATGGGCGAGATTGCTTCTGTGTTTTGGGGCAAACCTTCTTTAGAGATGGCTTTAATTGGTGTAACTGGAACTAATGGGAAAACGACTACGACTCATTTGATTGAACACCTTAGTAAGAGTTCAGGGAAAGCAACTGCATTATTAGGGACTTTAATCAATCGGTGGCCTAAGTACTCCGAGCAGTCTATTCATACCACTTCATTTGGAGACACTTTGAATGCCCAGCTTTCTCAAATTGTCGCCTCAGGGGCTTCGTTATGCGCGATGGAGGTTAGTTCTCATGCCCTTTCGCAGAGACGTGTTGCTGGGTTGTATTTCTCTGGCGCGATATTTACAAACCTTACTCAGGACCATCTGGATTATCACAAATCTATGGAGGCTTATTTTGAGGCTAAGGCACTTTTGTTTCAATCGTATTTAATTAAAGATGGTCAGGCAAGGGCAGTAGTGAACATTGATGATCAATGGGGCTTTCGCTTGGCAAAACGATTGGGAAGGAATTGTTGGAAGTCTTCTTTAGATCTTAAGAATATTCAATCTGTCAGGCCTGAATTATTTATCACAGGTATAAAAATGACTGCTGCAGGAGCAGAAGGTTTTATTCATACTCCTTTTGGAGAGGGCCCTTTCATGACGCCTTTAATAGGGCGATTTAATTTGATGAACTTGCTTCAATCAATTGGAGTACTTCTTCAGCAAGGATTTAAATTAGATACACTCTTGCACGCAACTGCTACTTTCTCAGGAGTTCCAGGACGGATGGAACAGGTGAAAGTCCCTGTTAAAAGTGACAGCCTTCCGATGCCTATTGTTTTAGTGGATTACGCACATACACCAGATGGATTAAAAAATGCATTAAAAGCTGTTAGGCCTTTTGTTTCTGGAAAACTTATTTGTGTATTTGGATGTGGTGGTGATAGAGATAAAAGCAAGAGGTCTTATATGGGTGAAATAGCAGCTGAAATATCAGATATCGTAATAGTAACTTCAGATAACCCAAGGACTGAAGATCCTATGGCAATTATTGAAGATATTCTTTCTGGAATACCTACTACCTTTGAGGCAATAGTTGAGTTGGATAGATGTAAAGCAATTGAGATGTCTATATTACATGCAAAATCTAACGATTTAATCATTATTGCAGGGAAGGGACATGAAGATTATCAGATCCTTGGGGATAAAAAAATCTATTTCAATGACAAGGAAGCGGCAATAGAAGCACTAGAAAAACGATAGTTAGATCTCTTTAGTTAAATCATTTAGAGATTTAACCAGTTTATTGATCTCATCAGTATTGCTTGTTATATGAACACAAGCACGAAGCCATGTAGGATCCTCAAGTAGCCTTATCCAAAGGTTTTGTCTCCCAAGAATTTTAACTATTTCCTTGGATGAATATTTTGAGGCTACAGAAAAGCTAATAAGTCCTGACGCTGGAGGCCCCTCAAGAATAGGATTTACGCCATTAATCCCTTTGAGCTGTGACCAAAGTGCTTTGCTCATCCTTTGGATCTGATGCAATCTTTGGGTAACAGTTCCTTCTTTTTCCATAAGTTTCAGTGATGATCTTAAACCCGCAAATAATGGAATGCATGATGTAGCAACTTCAAAACGACGAGCATCTTCATGAAAAGGGTTGGGATTATTTTCATAAATACTTCCTTCGCTTTTTAAACTTCTCCATCCAATGAGAGTTGGATTTGATGCGCCGAGAACCCTAGGAGAAATGGCAACTGCTCCTAGCCCCTCTGGCCCACAAGCCCACTTGTGACCAGTGAATGCATAAATATCTGCCAGAGAGGCTGCTTCTGCAATAGGCAATTGTCCAAAACTCTGGGCTGCATCCACTAGAAGAAAAGGCTTGTTTGTATGCTTGTTAAGCTTTTCTGCTACAGAAGGAATTGGTGTTATTACACCTGTATTCCAGAGTAGATGAGATAGAACCACTAGCCTTGTCTTTGGATTTAAAGCAAAATCCAAACCTTTTAACAACTGGTCGTTTAGCTCATGACTATTATTGACACCTTGGTGGAGGTGCTGAACTGGGAATATATCTATATAGAGACTTTTTCGACGAGCTAGTTCTTTGCATGCAGAAACAATACCTGGATGCTCGCAATCACTTATTAGAATCCTGTCCCCTTCCGAAAAAGTTAATCCCCATAGGGGCAAAACACATCCACTAGTTACATTTTCTGTAAATCCAATACGTCTCTTAGATACACCACAAATTTCTGCAAGCATATTTCTTGTAGCCTCTATCTCATCATTGACATATGGCCAGACCTTATTGGTAAAAGGACCCAACTCTTGTATCTTTTGCCAACTAGTTATTATTGCTTCTAGAGATGGTTGAGGCAATGGCCCTTGTCCACCATAATTGAAATAACTTTTGTTGGCCAGAGCTGGCATTAAGGCTCTTAAGGAGGTCACTTTAAAGACTTGTTCATGGATGATTGACTCCTGAAATGTTGTTAATCAAATTGATAATTCTATGGGGTTGGAGGCAATTATTTTTATCGTCATAGCACCAGTAGGCATAGGTGAAATTTCTTGTCATAAAAAAGAATTAATCTAGGTCTCACACGTATCATGATATAAGTGCTTTAATAAAAATTATTTCACTCAATAGTGAAAATTATGTACATATTTTATAAATGCTGTGGGCATTTTAGCATCGCTACAGCTACAGCTGAAAAATTTAAACCATCTGAATCCTTTATAACCTTTTTCACTTCATTAACGCCATACTCTTGACTAGCATCACTATAAGAAAGCAGTAATGACTTATAAGTGTCATTTCCTGCTGATCGATATTCGCAGAAATTCTCACCTACGGAATTTAATAATGCTAGTAAAGTAAGTTCAACCATTGGAATGTACTCCTAATGCTTGAATAATGGACACTTCTTTTTAACGTAGATTTTTATTTTTGACACCCAAGCACTTTAGAAATGACTCATTTTTCTTAAGCTTACAGTCATTATCTATAAAGCAAAGTGGTTACTTCTCTTGATCAAGAGGTACGCATGATTCGTAATAGGGGCTTTGGCCTGGCTGATGTTAATAAATGCTTTATAAGTAACCTGTTAAGGTTATTGATCGAAATTCAATACCTTCAATAACTTTCCATGGCATTGAGGAACGATCTACACAGATTACTTCTTTAAAACCCAAATTTTTGAAGTCATTTATGAACTGATCCTCTTGCCAGGCTCCACTAATGCAACCACTCCAAAGTTCAGGGTCTTCTTGGAGATTTAAAGGCACTTTCTTATTGGAGACTATGTCACTAATGGCTACTCTTCCATTTCTCCTTAGAACTCTCTTGATGTTTCTTAGTAAACGTTCTCGATCTGAGGGATTCACTAGATTCAAGACACAATTGCTTATTACGACATCGATACTTGCATCCTTGACCAACTGTTCTCCGTTGCCTTGCATTGAATCAAGAGCTTGAATATCTCCTTCTAAGAAAGTCATATTCGAAAAACCAATTCTTGCGGCGACTATAGGCGCAGCTTGCCTTGACAAGGCAAGCATCTCATTGTTCCTGTCTATTCCAATAACATGACCAGATTTACCTACTACCTGAGCGCAAATGAAAGCATTTTTGCCACTTCCACTACCAAGGTCAAGAACTATATCTCCTTTCTTGATCCACCGAGTTGGGTCACCACATCCATAATCTTTTTCTATATTTTCAGCTGGAATGACTTCTAATAGTTTTGGATTAAAGGCAATGGGCGAGCACAAACATTTCTCTTGATCTATAGCGGCAGCTCCATATCTCTTATCCACCGCACTAGTTTGATTTATATTGCTTTGATCATTATTGTTTTCAGATTGATTGCAGCACTTGTTAGTCAAGATGATTAATTTGATCGTTGTTTATTTTATATAGATTCCAGTTTCTTCAAAACTTTGAAAAGAGATTTGAATTAAAGATCTAAAAAATGCCCCCCTTGTGAGGGGGGCATTTTGTTGTGAATGAGAGGAGTTGATTACTTTTGGTAATCAACTCCTCTGTATTTGAGGATAGGATGATCTGTAGAGATCTCTTGTCGACGAGTGGAGTAGATGTTACGTCTGTATGTCAGTTCAACAAACTGCTTTGGAGCAGCTTCTTTGGTCTGAACATACTCTTTGCCACGATAAGTAAGTGTAGGCATTGTGAGAGTCCGATTAGATGACCAGGTCCCCGTTCCATGGCCTGGTTCTAATTTGCGCCCTGGTTGAAACAGGGTGAACGCTTGTAGCCATTGCTACAGTTTTATTATTCCTGCTTTTTTTCTGCGTATGTAGTTCAAAAGGATACAAAACGGATTTATTTTCAGGTTTGGTTAAGATTTCGTCTTGAGGGTCTAAACTAATCTCCAGGTGAAATTCTTGCTTGACTTTCTCGTTAAAGGGCTTCTTTCGACTCTTGAATTATGAAATTCTTCTTAAACAGGTTCCTTAGAAGATGAAAATACTATTCTTTTTCCTTGGCACTGCAATCAGGTCAATGGCTTTAAAACCTTCTAGATTCATTGTTTTTCATACCTATATCTCTTTCATTTATTTAGTTATGTATGTTGCCAAGACAAGCTCTTTTGATGGCTATGGTTTGTTGTTTACATCGCTAGTGCTTGCACCATTGTTTTTAGCTATATATGGCGGTCTTCCCGTTGATTGTCTAAATTATCAGACGGCTATAAGTCGTGAGCTTGAGGTAATTGATAATTAGACCTGAAAAGGAAGTAATTCATCGCTTTGCATTCATAAAATCTCACAACAGATAATTATCGTATGAATTAATCTAAGTATTCTTTGACTGCTTGACTTCTGCTCGCTTTTCGTCTTTGTATCCTAATTCTAATTGAAGAAATTTATATCTCTATTTATGTGCAACATTGTAAAGCAGAAGCACCTTTAGGGGCCCGAATATGGCAATGAATCTAATGTCGAATAGATTTTCGAGCTAGTATTAAAGCTCAAAGGATTTGAACAACTTCGCTGACTTCGGGGATCATTTCACGTAGCTTTCTCTCAATTCCCATTTTTAAGGTCATGGTGCTGCTGGGGCAACTTCCACATGCTCCTTGAAGACGAACTTTGACGATTGGACCATCAATTTCTACTATTTCAACATTGCCTCCATCAGCCATTAGGAATGGCCTTAATTCATCAAGTACTTTTTCGACATTGTCTTTAGTAAGGGGCATTGTTTCTTGAGTCATAATGTTGATTGAGTGGTTGATTGCTTTGAGCTTAGTTAACTAACTCACTTTGTGAATAAAAACAGAAACTAATCAGTGTTTATCTCTGAAGCTATTGGACCAGAAGATCGATTCGATGCAGTGCTAATAGGTGCTGGGATTATGAGCTCAACATTGGCTGTATTGCTTCATGAACTAGACCCTTGTATGCGAATCCTCATTGTTGAAAGATTAGATTCCCCGGCACTTGAGAGTACATCAGCTTTTAATAATTCAGGTACAGGCCATGCAGCCAACTGTGAATTTAATTACACCCCATTACAATCAAACGGAAGAATAGAAATAGAAAAAGCTTTAAGCATTAACTCTTCATTTGAGAGGAGCTTGGAGTTTTGGGCTTCACTAGCTGAAATGGGAAGGATATCTCCTGCAACCTTCCTTAATTTTTTACCTCATATAAGTTTTGTATGGAAAGAAGCGGACTTGGATTTCTTAAAACAACGTTATTTGCAGCTAAGTTCAGAAGTGGCTTTTCAAAGAATGGAATGGAGTGATGATAAAGCCGAGCTTAAAGAGTGGATGCCAATTGTTATGCAGGGGCGGCCTACCTCAGAAAAAGTTGCAGCAACTCGAATTCAACGTGGTACAGATGTAGACTTTGGTGCGCTTACTAGGGCCTATTTTGATTCACTTGAAGAGAGTGGGTCTGTGCATATTCGACTCTCTACAGAGGTAATAGATATTCAAAGGTTTGGTCAGGATCCATGGAAATTATTCTTGAAAAGCGATTTAAATTCTTATTGCGTGGAAGGTAAGTTTGTTTTCCTTGGAGCCGGTGGAGGTGCATTATCGCTTTTGCAAAAATCTGGTATCCCTGAAGGTAAATTTTATGGAGGCTTTCCTGTAAGTGGTCAATGGCTTGTTTGTAATGAGACGCAAGTAACAAATAACCATAACGCTAAAGTATATGGGAATGCAGACGTTGGCTCTCCGCCAATGTCCGTCCCTCATTTAGATACCCGTTGGATAAGAGGACGAAAATCACTTCTGTTTGGTCCTTTTGCAGGATTTAATACAAAGTTTTTAAAATATGGTTCAAATTGGGATTTATTTCGTTCTATTCAAATGGGCAATGTGGGAGCAATGGTTCAAGCTGGACTAGAAAATATTGATTTAATTAAGTATTTATATGGTCAACTTCAGCAAGACCATATATCTCGAGTTGACTCCTTGCAGAACTTCCTTCCAAATGCAAAATCAAAAGATTGGCATTTGTCTTTGGCGGGCCAAAGGGTGCAAATTATTAAAAAAACTTCAAAGGGAGGAAAATTAAAAATGGGTACTGAGATGGTCTCTTCTTCCGATGGTTCATTGGCTGCTTTACTCGGAGCATCACCAGGAGCAAGTACAGCTGTTGCAATTATGATTGATTTGTTACGCTCTTCCTGGGGAGAAAAGATGTCTACCAAGATTTGGCAGGACAGGTTAAGAAGGTTAATACCAAGTTTTGGAGAAGATCTTAACTCAAATGAATCTATGCTTAAAGCCACTCGTGACCGTAATGATTCTTTGCTGGGCTTTGGTGAAAAAAATCAATAGTATCCTCTGGGAAGATAGGGTTAGCTATATAAGAGCAGATTGCCACATTATGCCTCTTAGCGAATTGAAGCTTTAATCACATGACCAATGTCCCTGTTTCTCGGTTGAGGAACTTTTGCATAATTGCTCATATAGATCACGGGAAGTCCACGCTTGCGGACCGGCTTTTGCAAGATACGGCTACAGTCGCTTCTCGGGATATGCAAGATCAATTTTTGGACAACATGGAGCTTGAGAGAGAGAGAGGAATAACTATTAAATTACAGGCTGCGAGGATGAAATATACCGCTACCGATGGTAACGAATATGTACTTAATTTGATTGACACTCCAGGCCATGTTGACTTTTCTTATGAAGTTAGCCGCTCCTTGCAGGCTTGCGAAGGGGCCCTATTGGTTGTAGATGCAAGTCAGGGGGTTGAAGCTCAGACATTGGCAAATGTCTACTTAGCTTTAGAAAATGATTTGGAAATTATTCCTGTTCTAAACAAAGTTGATTTACCAGGCTCTGACCCTGAGAAAATTAAAAAAGAAATTGAGTCAATTATTGGGCTGGATACTTCTCAAGCAATTTCTTGTTCCGCCAAAACAGGTTTAGGAGTTACTGATATTCTTCAAGCAGTTGTTGAACGTGTTCCGCCACCCAAAGATACGTTAGAACAGGCAACCCAAGCATTGATTTTTGACTCTTATTACGATCCATATAGAGGAGTGATTGTTTATTTTCGAGTAACTGCAGGAAGTATTTCAGCAAGAGATCAAATTCTATTGATGGCGAGTAAGAAGAGCTATGAGCTTGACGAGATCGGAATCATGGCACCAGACCAACAAAAGGTCAATGAACTACATGCAGGAGAAGTTGGTTATTTAGCGGCATCGATTAAAGCGGTATCAGATGCTCGAGTTGGTGACACCATTACTTTACTTAATGCTCCCGCGGCTGACCCATTGCCAGGCTATACAGAAGCAAAGCCAATGGTATTTTGCGGTCTTTTCCCTACTGATGCAGATCAATATCCTGACTTAAGAGAAGCCTTAGAGAAATTACAGCTTTCAGACGCTGCTTTGAAGTATGAACCTGAAACAAGTAGTGCTATGGGGTTTGGTTTTAGATGTGGCTTCCTTGGTCTCCTTCACATGGAGATCGTTCAGGAAAGATTAGAGCGAGAATATGATTTGGACTTAATAGTGACAGCCCCGTCAGTAATTTATCAAGTCAACATGCTTAATGGGGAAGCCCTGATGATAGATAATCCTGCGACTTTGCCTGACCCGCAACACCGAGACTCTATAGAAGAGCCATATGTTCGTATGGAGATTTATGCTCCTAATGATTACAATGGAACTCTGATGGGCCTTTGCCAGGATCGACGGGGTGAATTCGTAGATATGAAGTATATAACTACAGATAGGGTGACACTTATTTATGAGATGCCTCTTGCTGAGGTGGTAACTGATTTCTTCGATCAAATGAAGAGTCGGACTAAAGGATATGCTTCCATGGAATACCATTTAATTGGTTATCGTAAAAATGATTTGGTTCGCTTAGATGTCTTGATTAATTCAGACAAGGCAGATCCATTAACTACAATTGTTCATCGTGATAAGGCTTATGGGGTAGGGAGGGCACTGGTCGATAAGTTAAAAGAGCTTATCCCTAGGCAGCAGTTTAAAATACCTTTACAAGCTTCTATTGGCAGTAGAATTATTGCAAGTCAGAATATCAGTGCCTTACGTAAGGATGTTTTAGCAAAGTGTTACGGTGGTGATATCTCACGAAAGAAAAAATTACTTCAAAAGCAAGCGAAAGGCAAGAAAAGAATGAAGTCTATGGGTAAGGTCGATGTACCTCAAGAGGCATTTATGGCTGTATTGAAGTTGAATTCATAGGTAGAGAACTAACATGAAAGATTCTTTGGGGTTTATTGTTCAAGAAAATTGTTCGCTGGCTTGGAGTTAATTCAGTTTGATTTGGACTTTTCTTTTTGCTAATAGTAGACCAAGCAATGAATACTAAAAATAATACTCCTATTGTTATGGTTAATTCACCTACTGTTAGGCCATCATTCTTTAAATTCATTTTGAGTTTATTTAGTAATTATATTTAAGCGCTTCTTACTTCACATTTCTACCCTTATCATGACTTTAAGAATTGGTTTTTGCATTGAGCTTTCCTCTTTCCCCTAGGGTGTTTGGGAGTAAGACTCTTTCTAGTCAGATGGCTCGATGGGGGATCTTAATCTTATGTGCTTATTTTGCTGCAGCATTGATCACCCCAGCTCTTACCAGTCTCGGCTTCTTGCCAGACCCTCAATTAGGCCTTGATAATCCGATTTACGCCTCGCCCTCATTAGACCATTGGTGTGGAACAGATCGTCTGGGCAGAGATGTGTGTGTACGAACTTTGACAGGAAGTAGAGTTGCTCTGACTGTTGTCTTGCTCGCTGTGAGCTTGGCAGTCTTAATAGGAGTTCCTTTGGGAATATTAAGTGGATATTTAGGTGGTTTTTTTGACAGAGTAATTGTTCTATTAATGGAAACACTATATACGATGCCTGTATTACTACTTTCAGTAGTTATTGCATTTTTACTTGGCCGTGGGATTGTCAATGCGGCAATTGCTTTGTGTGTTGTATACGTCCCGCAATACTTTCGTGTTGTCAGAAACCAAACGGCTCAAGCTAAAGCAGAGCTTTATGTTGAAGCTGCACGAGCAATGGGAGCTGGACCTTTGTGGATAATGCGAAAGTATTTATTGAAAAATGTAATTACATCTGTGCCTGTGCTTTTAACTTTAAATGCTGCTGATGCAGTCTTGGTCCTAGGAGGTCTTGGGTTCCTAGGGTTAGGATTGCCCGAAGCTATACCCGAATGGGGTAGTGATTTAAATATGGCATTAGATGCTGTCCCTATAGGGATTTGGTGGACTGCTCTGTACCCTGGCATCGCAATGTTTGGATTGGTATTGGGACTCTCTTTCGTTGGTGAGGCTCTAGAAGAATTTATGAATCTGAACAATGTTGAAGACAGTGGAATTTAGTAATTATCAGAAAATCTAATTCATTTTAATTAGTAGGCTTAACATCTAACTTTTATTGCTCTTGGTATATGTTCAAGAATCTCTCCTTCTGAATTCAATTTAGGGTACTGCCTTCCCTCTTGATTGCACCAGTTGGCGACTTCAGGATAACACCACTCAAACAAGATTTTTTCATATATTTCATTGGGTAGGCCTTCACCATTTTGAGGAAGAGTTCCGCTTACTTCTCTTTGACGTAATGCCTCGAAGAGTAGTGCACTCGCGGCTACCGAGACGTTTAAAGATTGCACCATTCCTCTCATTGGGATGTAAATTGCAGCATCCATTAATCTTGTAGCAGGTTCACTTAGTCCCCATTTTTCTGCACCTAAAACAAATGCTGTTGGGCCAGTATAATCGCAATAACGATAATCTATAGCGTCAACACTTAGATTGGTTCCGTAAAGCTTAAAACCTTGCTTTTTTAGAAAGAGAGCGGCCGCTTCGATATTCTTATGATCTTTAAGGGGGACCCATTTTTGACTCCCTTGGGCAGTGCTATTAAAAGTTCTTGTTTTAGTTTCACGTGCTACTGCATGTGCTTCTAAAACTCCAGCTGCATCACATGTACGCATAATGGCTGAGAGATTATGGGGTTTTTCTACTTGCTCAACAAGGATTGTTAGGTCAGAGATGCGACGATTAAGTATAGATTTAAGCTTTTTAAATCGTCGGGGCAATAAAGGCATGAGATGGAACTTTTAATGGACTAGTTTTCAATAGTGTGTTCAATTGGAACCTCTATGAAATAGTTGATTTCTGGATGCAATGGGGCGGGGAGCCTCGACGCTAGAAGGAGGATGGATGGTTTGACTGATAAGGATTCGATCGTCAACATAAGCTTAAGAGAGCTATATTTCAAAGGTAGCCAGTATCTATAAGAGTGTATTCAATGCAATCTTGTTGCTCGAAACTTAGACTAAAAGTTAGTAATTATCTTTACTAGGAATTGTCTGGAAACCATTAGGAAACTTTTCTAACTTGGTATAAAAAATAAAAGGAGTCTTTTATCTCAATCGAAACTTCAAAATCTGGACTATTGCCAAGAATGGCTGCTTGGAAGGTTTTGCAGGCTGTCTCTGCTGGTGCTTATGCAGAGACGGCCCTTGACCAGGTCTTAAACAAATACTCTATGAAAGCAATTGATAAAGCTCTGACAACAGAGATTGCTTACGGTTCAATTCGACAAAGGAAGTATTTAGATTCTTGGATTGATAACTTGGCAAAGATTTCGGCCTTAAAACAACCTCCTAGGCTGAGATGGCTACTGCATATAGGCCTTTACCAAATCTTTTTAATGGAGAGAATACCTGTTTCTGCAGTAGTGAATACAACCGTTCAATTGGCCAAAAACAATAATTTAAATAAGCTTTCTTCGGTAGTAAATGGAATTCTTCGCAATGCGATTCGAATTAGAGAGGCTGGGCAAGGCTTACCATTCAAGTCAAATGCTTCGGAAGAGTTAGCACAGTCTTTCTCGATCCCATTATGGTTGGCTAATTCATTGATCACTTGGCGTGGCGAACAAGGTGCAAAGAGTATTGCTATGGCTTTTAATCAGCCCCCTGCCTTTGATTTAAGAATTAATCGATGTAAAACAAACCCTAGGAGTGTGCAAGAGATTTTTGATAAATTTGGGATTACGAGTCTACCTATTAAAGGATGCACTTCAGGATTGCAAATAACCTCAGGGATGGGTGACTTACGCAAATGGCCTGGATATGAAGGAGGTGAATGGTCAGTTCAGGATAGATCATCTCAGTGGATTGCTCCATTGCTTGAAGCTGAACCTGGCGATCGAATTTTAGATGCATGCTCTGCTCCAGGAGGCAAGGCAACTCATCTTGCGGAATTGATTGACGATAATGGTGAGATATGGGCAGTTGATCGCTCTCCTAAACGTCTACAGAAAGTGTCTGAGAACGCGACGCGTTTAGGCTTGAATTCTCTTAAATGCTTGGCTGCTGATGCCTCAATGTTATTAGACTGTAAGCCCCACTGGAAGGGCTATTTTCAAAGAATTTTGGTTGATGCCCCTTGCTCGGGTTTGGGAACATTGAGTAGAAATCCAGATGCTCGTTGGCGAATGACTCCCGAAAAAATTGATGAGTTGATTATTTTACAAGCCCGGTTACTGAGAGGAGTTCTACCTTTATTGTCTCCTGGAGGGAGAATCGTATATTCAACCTGCACTATGCACCCAGAAGAAAACTTCAAACAAGTTGGGGAATTTTTAGCATTGCACCCCAAAGTAAAACTTAAGTATCAAAATCAAATTTGGCCAGATGATGCACAATCAGGAGATGGTTTCTATGCGGCAGTTATTGATATAGATTAAGTGCTTTATATATAGCCCTCATGGTTTTCTGGGAAACTTTAAAGGTTCAAAATCATCGTCTATTCCTTCTATAAATTGCTTCCAAATCAATGCAGCTTCTCCACTACTACTTTTTATCTCTTTATTATTGTCATAGCCCAGCCAAACACCTGTTGTAAGTTGTGGGATCGACCCAATAAACCAAAGGTCTCTATTGCCTTCTGAAGTCCCAGTCTTGCCAGCGACTTGCCTTGTCTTTAGCGATGCTGCCACACCAGTACCTTCGCTAACAACTCTTCTTAGCATCCAGTTTATTGTATCTGCTACTCGCTTGGAGAGGACTCTTTTGCTTCTCTTTTTGTTTATCTCGTTGCTCCAAATAATGCTGTTGTCAGGCCCCCTAATTTCTTCAAAAGGAGATGGCTCTATGTATAAACCGCGATTATTAATTCCAGCATAAGCCCCTGTCATGTTTAACACTGTCTCTTCATATGCTCCAATCGCTAAAGGGTAGTAATGGCCAAGTTTGGCTTCATTCCCTACACCCAGTTGATTGGCCATGGCAATGACTTTCTTAAAGCCTACTTTTGCTAAAAGATCAATAGCAATGGTATTTAATGATTTGCTGAAGGCTTCTGAAAGAGAAACTTCACCATAATATTTCCCTCCAAAATTTTTAGGGCAGTAGCCATACCAACATCTTGGGGTATCAAACATTAAATCCTCAGGTTTAAAACCTTCGTTTATTGCTACTGCATAGGGGAATACTTTAAAAGTTGACCCAGGAGAGCGATATGCCTGAGTAGCACGATTGAATTGATTACTACTAAAATCTTTTCCTCCTACTAATACTCTTATCAACCCTGTACTTGGCTCGATAGAGACTATTGCCCCTTCCCTCTCCCCTGGGCTTTGGTTACGCAGGATTGATTTTGCTTTGGATTGCCAATTAAGGTTTAAACTAGTTTTTATTTGTAGGCCTCCAACTTCGAGCTGCTCTTTAGAAAGAAAATATGGCAGTTTTTGCTCTACCCAGCTTGTGAAAAATGGAGCAGTGCTTTTAGAATATTTGGGGTAAGCCGGCTTAAGGCTTAATGGAGATCTTAAGGATGTCATTAACTCAGAATTAGAGATGAAGCCTTGAAGATGCATTTTCTTTAAAACAATTGCTCTTCGTTTGATTGCTAAGTCACTATTAACTAGGGGTGAATACAATGAGGGAGCAGGCGTTAGCCCTGCTATTAGTGCAACCTCTTCAAGTGTTAAAAGATCAGGGGATTTAGAAAAATATATCCAGGCAGCATCAGCAACACCATAAGCACTAGAACCAAGGTAGACGTTATTTATATATTGCTCGAGGATTGTTTTTTTACTGAAGTGACGTTCTAGCTTGTATGCGAGAGCAATCTCTTTCAGCTTTCTTGTATAAGTTCTCTCTTGGGTTAAGAAAATTATTCGTGCCAATTGTTGTGTAATAGTACTTGCGCCTTCAGCGACTCTTTGTTGACGGATATTGGTTATAAGAGCTCTTCCAATTCCCCAGAAATCAACACCTTTATGCTCATAAAATCGTCGATCTTCAGCCGCAACAAAGGCTTGTTCGATTAGCCTTGGCATTCCCCCAGGCCTGATCTTGTGGCGAGTGTTAGGCCCTAATTTTTGAATTATTTCTTCGTTTGATGCAAGTAGTGTAATAGTGCCAGGACGACTATATGAAGTTATTTTGCTTGGATTAGGGAGTAAAGAATCTATTGAATCAGTCGCAAACCTTTCAGTAATTGCGATTAATGAACCAATTGTTAATGAGCCGAAGGCTATAAATAGAAATGCCGGTAATTTTCGGCCCACTAAAAATTACTAAGTGGACTATGCCCTATTGCCAGGGCAGTTACTAGCATTCCTAGAATTAAGAAAGGTTGGGCGCTAGCTTGATATTTTACGTCATATTTTAATGGATCATTTAAGAGCCATATATCTTGGAAAGTAATCTGAGGAATGATTAGCAAAATAAGTATTACCGATGCTAGATTTTGCCCTATAGCTATTAAGACTCCAACCATTGCCAACTGAAAAATATCTATCATCCCAGCACTTATAAAACTCGCATTTTTAATTCCAAAAACTACCGGCAAAGATTGGAGCCCTAATGCTTTGTCTCCTTCAACACTTTTGAAATCATTTATTACTGCTATGCCTAGCCCAGCCAAGCTATAAGCAAGTGTAAGTATGGCTGTAGTCCAAGTGAGATGACCAAATAGTGCTTGCCCTGCCCACCATGGAAGAGCTATATAGCTTGCACCAAGAGCATAGTTACCAATCCAGCCATTTTGCTTGAGCTTAAGTGGGGGTGCTGAGTAGATATAACTGACAAATGAGCCTCCTAAGGCAAGTAATAATACTGATGGTGTTGAGTGCCCAGCCCATAAGTCCAACCCATAGGCAAATAAAAGTCCTAGTCCTAAAAGAACCCATATTTGCAACTTCACTTGCAAAAGTGATATTGCTCCAGAAGGGATGGGACGATTTGGTTCATTGATCGCATCTATATCTCGGTCATAGTAATCATTGATAGTTTGTGTATACCCAGCTAGTAAGGGGCCACTCATCACCATGCAGGCAATAGATGCTATGACATTGCTCAAGGACCAATGGTAATTACCGCTGGCAGCTGCTCCGCAAATTACCCCCCATAGCAATGGGATCCAGGTGATTGGCTTCATGAGCTGCAATCGCAGTTTCCAGGAATTTTTTGTTTCAGCTGCTCCTTTTATTCCAAGCAGTTGGCGTGCATCACTCACTTTTAGAATCCTCAACCACGTCTAAATTCATCCTCAAAGAACCATCTCTTTGAGCCATCATTCAATTTCACTATTACACCAACACCACCACCATCAGTCATTTTGTAATCCAAAACAGTACCACTGGGGTCTTTAGTAAGCTTTTTAATCAATTTCCCTGGTATACGATCGCGAACTTGATCAAGATCAACCTTGATCCGGGAGCCGATTCTTGTAAGGTTTACTGATTGGGGCATGACCTGCACGATTTGGGTGTGTGGGCAACACACTAACAGTCACCGTAATTTAATTAACCATGGTTGCCCTTCGATTAATCCCTTGCCTTGATGTTGCTAATGGTCGAGTTGTAAAGGGCGTCAATTTTGTAGGACTTCGTGATGCAGGAGATCCTGTTGAACTTGCCTATAGGTACAGCAAGTCTGGAGCTGATGAGTTGGTTTTTTTGGATATAGCTGCAAGTCATGAAGGAAGAGCAACTTTGATAGAAATTGTTCGGAGGACTGCAGAATCTGTAACTATTCCTTTTACTGTTGGAGGAGGCATTAGCTCAATTGAAGGCATAAAAGAACTTTTACGTGCAGGGGCTGATAAAGTCAGTTTGAACTCTTCTGCTGTTAGGGATCCAGAGCTAATTGCTCAGGGGGCAAATCAGTTTGGATCACAATGCATTGTTGTTGCTATAGATGCAAAACGTAGGGAAAATTGCACATCAGAATGGGATGTTTTTGTTAATGGGGGAAGGAAAAACACCAAATTAGATGCTTTGGAATGGGCAAAGAAAGTAGCCGGTTTAGGCGCAGGAGAAATACTTCTTACCTCCATGGATGGTGATGGGACCCAAAATGGTTATGACCTAAAATTGACCAGAACTATTGCCGATGCTCTGCAAATACCTGTAATCGCTTCTGGTGGAGCTGGCTCCTTGGAACATATTCTTGAAGCTTTTACTGAAGGCAAAGCTTCTGCGGCCCTTTTGGCATCTCTTCTTCATGATGGAGAATTAACGATTGAGCAAATAAAAGATTATTTGCTAAAAAATCAATTGTTAATAAGACCTGTTCTTGATATGTAAAAAATTATTTGTATAAATCTGAAATATGCATTGACTTGGAAAATTACTTCTTGACGAAGTATTAATATTCTTTGTATAAAAAATTCTATTATTTAACTCATAAAGTTATCTTCAATGCGACCTAAAGATTCACTCCCAATAAAGGAATTGTTTGATACTGTTTCGCCTACTTATGACTTTTTAAATGATTTATTTAGTTTTGGCTTGCATCGGCTTTGGAAGCGACAGTTTTTACGATGGTTGAATCCAACTTATGGAGAAAATTGGGCAGATCTTTGTTGTGGAACAGGCGATTTGAGTATTTCTTTAGCTAAATTACTTGGCCCCAATGGAAGTGTATTAGGCATAGACTTTTCATCTAGTCAAATAGCTTTGGCTAAGAAGAGAGCTTTTAAAGCTTCAATACAATCTGTATCCTGGCTTGAAGCAGATGTTTTAGATAATCAACTCCAATCAAGTTCATTCGATGGAGTAGTTATGGCCTATGGACTTAGAAATCTTTCCGATCCAGCATCAGGCTTGCATCATATGCAAAGGCTTTTGAAGCCAGGTGGGAGGGCTGGAGTGTTGGACTTCAATCACACAAGAGAAGGTTCTTTAAGCTCTGTTTTCCAGAAATGCTATCTGCGTAAATTTGTAGTTCCCTTGGCATCCACAATGGGTCTTCGTGAAGAATACTCTTATTTGGAAGAGAGTTTAAAATCGTTTCCAACAGGCTCACTTCAGAAGGATATGGCAATTAGCGTTGGGTTTAAGAAGGCTAGTTATAGGCTCATCGCAGGTGCTCAGATGGGAGCTTTGTTGCTGCAGGCATGAGGAGAAAATCAAGGGTTCTTTTTTTCGAAAAGATCCTTTCTTCTGCAAAGGCCACATTTTCCCCATAGAGAGATCTCTCCTGCTGGTGCAGGACCATTACAGAAGCTGCAATTAGCTACTCCATGAATATCAACTCTGCTTGGATGCTTGCCCCATACAAGTTGCTCTGCCTCTTTTGATTCATGCTTGACGGGATAGTGGCTTTGTACTTTTAAAGCTTTGACTTGATGACCTTTTGCTTTTAGCGCCGCTAATAGTTGATTTCTATTAAAAATTAGAGCTTGTATCCATTGAGGGTGACTTGCTCCAATAATTAGTACCCCCCTATTAATTGTTAGAGGAGTGCAGTGCTCGGCTAGATCTTTACCTGCAATTTTTGGCCAGTCTTGCCACAAAGCAGCTATTTTTTGGTTCTTATGTAATTGTTGTTTTACATCTTCAAGGCACTGAATTAGGGAAGAAGGAGTGTTTGGAATACCTTCTTTCAGTAACTTTTCTTGGCTGGAGCTACTTAATGGGCGATCATTGGCTGAATTCATATCTTCACTTTACGTCGAGATATGACAAGGCTAGCTAGTCTTTTGAAGGCCTTATTGCATGACTCCATGGGATTTTTTGACAGGTTGGGCAGATTGTTACGTGCCAATCTCAATCATTTGGTAAGTAATGCTGAGGATCCAGCCAAGATTCTTGATCAGTCTGTAATTGATATGCAAGCAGACTTAGAAAAGCTTCGCCAGGCAGTAGCAGCTGCTATGGCTAGCCAAAAAAGACTTGCTAGGCAAGCAGAGCAGGCTCAGGATCAGGCGACAATTTGGTATCAACGAGCTGAACAGGCTATTCAAAAAGGAGAAGAGGCTCTTGCCAAGGAAGCACTAATTAGACGAAAGACATTTCAAGAAACTTATTCTTCTTTATCTAATCAGCTAGTCGGACAAGATGGTCAAGTGGAGATGCTGAAAAGGAGTCTTATTTCCCTGGAAGGGAAGATAGCTCAGGCGAGAACAAAAAAGGACATGCTCAAGGCAAGGGCGCAGGCAGCTCAAGCACAACAACAACTTGGCAGTGCAGTAGGTGCATTGGGAAGTAATTCAGCAATATCTGCTTTTGAAAGAATGGAAGATAAGGTTGAAGAACTTGAAGCATCTGGGTTAATAGCAGAGGAGCTTGCAGGTTCAGACTTGGAGAGTAAGTTTGCTTCAATCGAAGGAAGTGATGATATTGATGAAGAGTTGAGTAAATTGCGAAATAATCTTCATCAAGGAACTAATGCTCCTACTTTGATTGGTTCAAGTGATCAATCTTCCCTTGAATCTATATCTATCTCAGAAGTAGAAATTGAATCTTTGGATAATGATGATGCAACAGAAGAATTTAAAGAAAGCAAGAGAGAAATTGAGGAGAATTAACTCATCTTTAGAAAACTAGTTTTTCCTGAGAAATGAATAAAAAAATTATCTATTGAATGTAATGGCCCGATACTTGAGATGCAAAGGTGCTTCTTCAGTTGCCTCTTGGTTGAAAATTAATTCCTCGAGAAAGTCATGGCTCTTGAGGTGGAAGCCTGTTTCTGGAAGTACTGAGACGGATCTATCCCAATGGCTTAATGAAAAACCATTTAACTCTAAATATCCTCGGGCATTCTTAGCAGGACGACAGTCACATGGTAGAGGCCAATATGGTCGTTCATGGCATTCTCCTCAAGGGGGGGTATGGCTTAGCGCTGCGATACCTTTTACATGTCCTAAAGAATCAACAGGCTTATTTGGCTTGGCAGTTGCCGTTGCGCTTTCAAATAGGCTGTTGAACAGTTCTGTCCCTGTTCAAATTAAGTGGCCAAATGACCTGCTCGTTTATAACAGAAAATTAGCTGGTTTCTTACCAAGGGTAATCATTAAAGGAAGGCATTTAAAATTTGCAAGAATAGGTATAGGACTTAACGTTTTTAATAGAGTTCCAAAAGGCGCAATATCTTTGTCAGAAATCCTTTGTCAAGGTAATTGCCGGATTGATCTATGGTCTGCAGAAGTTTTGATGGCATTAGAGAATGCAATTATGCTTTTAGAAAATCAAGAACAACTTTGTCAAATGGCTGAGAGCTTACTTTGGTCTGATCAAGTTACAGATCCTTCAACAGGAGAAATCTGGAAAATTGACGGATTTAATTTGAATGGATCTCTTAGAGTTATTAAAGGGTCTAGAACAAAAGATTTTTATCGTTGGGAATGAAATATTTAAGAAATTTCGATTATTTTCCCATCTTTAAATTTGGCAACCTTTTGCGCTCTTTTCGCAACTTCGTCTTCATGAGTAACTAGCACCAAAGTTATACCTTGCTTATGTAATTCATCAAATAAGTTTAGAACATCTTCAGTAGTGCTTGAGTCAAGTGCACCTGTTGGTTCATCAGCCAATAGCAATGAAGGTTGATTGATGATTGCTCTTGCTATTGCTACTCGTTGCTGCTGTCCTCCAGAAAGTTGATTGGGATAATTTTGCATTCTTTCCATAAGCCCAACTTTTTCTAATGCTTGTTTGGCAAGTTCTTCCCTAGCTGATTGAGGGATGCCTGCATAGATCATTGGAAGTAATACATTCTCTAATGCAGTGGCATCTTGAAGAAGATGGAATTGCTGGAAAACGAAACCTAGTTCTTGG
Source organism: Prochlorococcus marinus str. MIT 9211 (assembly GCF_000018585.1). NCBI lineage: Bacteria > Bacillati > Cyanobacteriota > Cyanophyceae > Synechococcales > Prochlorococcaceae > Prochlorococcus > Prochlorococcus marinus. The sequence continues at coordinate 406,134 of NC_009976.1, forward strand.
TTCCGCAAGTCTGCTAGTGCATCATCATTGAGTTCTTCAACTTGTAGACCATTTAGTAAGTAACTGCCATGGGTTGGTCTATCTAAACAGCCCAAAATATTCATAGCAGTACTCTTGCCCGAACCACTAGCTCCCATTACAGCTAGATAATCCCCTTTATTTACTTCTAAATTAATTTTGTCAAGAGCCTTTACGAGAAGGTTCCCTTGCCCATAAAACTTAGAGACATTTTCTAATTTAACTACTGGATTCTTGATGGTTTGTTGATTACCCAATGGTTCCTTTCCCAGCAAGGGTTAATGTTTCTTGCAGGATTGGTGTCCCTGTTACTGCATTGTTAGCCCATTGAAAAAGTGGGTTAGATATTATTCCTCCTATTGCGGTGACTAATACACATGTAAGTAATGCAAATCTTAGGGGTGGCAGTCCCAATGTTTGCCAGTGAATTGAAGGATAGCTTTTCACTAATTCTGAGGCTTCTTGAGGCTCTTTGACTACCATCATTTTTATAACAGAGATGTAGTAATAAATTGATATTACGGAAGTTACCAGACCAACTATTACCAACAGATATTGTCCATTTGCCCATCCTGCAAAGAAAAGGTAGATTTTTCCAAAAAAGCCCAACATAGGAGGTATCCCTCCAAGAGAAAGAAGGCAAAGGCTCAAACCTAAGGTAATCAGAGGATCTTTTTGGTAAAGCCCCGCATAATCAGCTATACGATCGCTGCCTGTTCTAAGTGAGAAGAGAATAATGCATGCAAAAGCTCCAAGATTCATGAATAGATATGCCGCCATGTAAAGGACCATTGCTGCATATCCGTCTTCTGTCCCACACACTAGGCCAATCATTACAAAGCCTGCTTGTCCAATTGAGCTATATGCAAGCATTCTCTTCATTGATGTTTGAGCCAGAGCAACAATGTTGCCCAAACTCATGCTTAAAACTCCTAAAACAGTAAAAAGTAGCTTCCATTGACTGTCAAAAGCATAGAAACAACCTACTAATAGTCTGATGGCTAGGGCAAAGCCAGCTGCTTTTGAACCTACGGACAAGAAGGCAACAACAGGAGTGGGAGACCCTTCATACACATCAGGTGTCCATTGGTGAAAAGGAACAGCAGCTATTTTGAAAGCAACAGTTGCAAGAATGAAAACCAAAGCCAAGGCAGCCAAAGGGGTAGGACTGTCTATAAGGGCAATGCTAATTTCATGAAGGTTGGTAGAACCGCTTAACCCATATAGAAGAGACGCTCCATATAAGAAAATTGCTGCTGCTGCTGATCCCACCAGGAGATATTTCAGTGCTGCTTCAGAACTTCTAGCGTCTCGTTTCATATATCCAGATAAAAGATAACTAGCTACGGAAAGAGTTTCTAGAGAGACGAAAATGCTTATGAGATCTGTTGAACCACAGAGGAGCATCCCCCCTAGGGTCGCTGCTAGAAGTATTGCTGCGTATTCTCCAACTGGGCTACCACTCTTTTCTGCATATCTCCAGCTTATTAGTAATGAGATAAGGGTTGAAAGTGCTACAACTCCTCTAAATGCAATTGCAAGATTGTCAGCAAGAAAAGCTCCCAGGAAGGAAGGCTCTAGCTCTCCATTCCATTGAAGTGCAAGAAATAACAGTGCAGCACCTAATCCTAGATAGCAGATAGGTGGAGACCATTTTGCAGCAGTTTCTTCTCCTGCAAGGTCAACTAACAAAGTTCCAATCAATGCTAGAAGGACAAATCCTTCTGGAGCAACTGCCATTGCATTTAGAGAAAGATTGAGAAGCTCTCCTGGGGCAGTCATGGACTGTGCAGTGATAAAGATTGCACCCATCTCGGGCATGGTTTTTGCAAAAAAAAGACCAGGTTTTCAAACTCTAGCGATGTTATGAATTATGCCTTAGATATCAGCATGGTCTATGCAGTTTGGCTGATGATGCGATAAAGATGAAGAACAGTTATATGTTTGCTTGTGGCGCAAGCTCTAGTAATCGTTGAAAGTCCAACAAAGGCACGAACTATAAAAAGCTTCTTGCCGAAAGACTTTGAAGTGGTCGCTTCCATGGGGCATGTCAGGGATCTTCCCAATAGTGCAAGTGAGATCCCTGCTGCTCAAAAAGGCGAAAAATGGGCAACTTTAGGGGTGAATACGACGGCGGACTTTGAACCTTTGTATGTTGTACCAAAAGATAAAAAAAAGATTGTTAGGGAGCTTAAAACTGCTTTAAAAGGCGCTGACCAGCTTTTGCTTGCAACTGATGAAGATCGAGAAGGCGAAAGCATTAGCTGGCACTTATTGCAGCTTCTGAACCCAAAGGTTCCTGCCAAGAGAATGGTTTTTCATGAGATTACAAAGGACGCAATATCTCATGCTCTGACTCAGACAAGAGATCTTGATATGGAATTGGTCCATGCTCAAGAGACCAGGCGTATTCTTGACCGATTAGTGGGATACACCCTTTCACCTCTTCTTTGGAAAAAGGTTGCATGGGGACTTTCTGCTGGAAGAGTTCAATCTGTTGCTGTCCGACTCCTAGTTCTCCGTGAACGTGCCCGTAGAGCTTTTAGAAGCGCGAATTATTGGGATTTGAAAACTACTTTACAAAATCAAGGGAACTCATTTGAGGCAAAACTGGCAACTCTGGGCGGCCAGAAAATAGCTAGCGGGATTGATTTTGATGATTCCACTGGCTTGATGAAGGATGGAAATAATGCTCGCTTGGTCAGTGAAAAAGAAGCAAAAGATCTTGCAAAAACACTCCAATTGAATGAATGGAAAGTTAGTTCGATTGAAGAAAAGCCTACAGTTAGGAGACCAGTACCCCCATTTACTACAAGTACTCTTCAACAGGAGTCAAACCGCAAGCTTAGGCTCTCGACTAGAGAAACGATGAGATGTGCACAGGGTCTATATGAGAGAGGTTTTATAACTTATATGCGAACTGATTCAGTTCATCTCTCAGAGCAGGCAATTAAAGCTTCTAGAAAATGTATTGAGTCTAGATATGGAGCTGATTACTTAAGTAATAAAGTCCGTCAATTTAGCAATAAGTCTAGAAATGCTCAAGAAGCACATGAAGCCATTCGGCCTGCGGGAGCAACTTTTAAGATGCCAGATCAAACAGGGCTTGAAGGTAGAGATCTGGCGCTTTATGAATTGATATGGAAAAGAACGGTTGCGAGTCAAATGCAAGAAGCTCGCTTGACAATGATTGGAGTTGAAATAACAGTTGGTGATGCTGTGTTTCGTTCTTCTGGTAAGAGAATTGACTTTCCTGGTTTCTTCCGAGCTTATGTGGAAGGAAATGATGATCCAGATGCAGCCTTAGAAGGTCAAGAAGTCCTTCTTCCAAGTTTGGAGGTGGGAGATACACCTATTGTCGAAAAGATAGAGCCGTTAGCTCATCAAACACAACCACCTGCCCGCTATAGTGAAGCTTCCTTGGTAAAAATGCTTGAGAAGGAAGGTATTGGAAGACCTTCTACGTATTCAAGTATTATTGGAACCATTGTGGATAGAGGTTATTCCTCTATCCACAATAATTCTTTAATACCTAGCTTTACAGCATTTGCAGTAACGGCTTTATTAGAAGAACATTTCCCAGATCTAGTTGATACTAGGTTTACTGCTAGAATGGAATTGACTTTAGATGAAATCTCTACAGGTAAAGTGGAGTGGTTACCATATTTATCAGGCTTTTATAAAGGAGAGGATGGCCTTGAAAATCAAGTCGAGAAAAAAGAAGGAGACATAGACCCAGGTTTATCTAGAACTATTGCTTTAGAAGGCCTAAAATGTGTTGTCAGGATTGGACGCTTTGGAGCCTATCTTGAATCGAGACGTCTAGGAGATAATGGCGAAGAAGAGTTGATTAAAGCCACACTCCCTCAAGAAACGACCCCAGCAGATCTGGATGAAGAGAAAGCAGAGTTAATTCTGAAGCAAAAATCAGATCAACCTGATCCTTTGGGGACGGATCCTGAAACAGGTGAAGAGATTTATTTGCTCTTTGGTCAATATGGCCCTTATGTTCAGAGAGGGCAAGTAACTGATGAGGTGCCGAAACCAAAAAGAGCTTCAGTGCCAAAAGCAGTTAAACCAGAAGATCTGACTATAGAGGAAGCCCTTGGGTTGCTTAAATTGCCACGTGCTCTTGGGGAGCATCCTGATGGGGGTAAGATTGCTGCAGGTCTTGGGCGCTTTGGTCCTTATATTGTTTGGAATAAAGGAAAAGGAGAAAAAGATTATCGATCACTAAAAGGAGCTGATGATGTTCTTGAAGTAAAGATTGAAAGAGCACTTGAGTTATTGGCTATGCCAAAGAGAGGTAGAGGTGGTAGGACTGCATTGAAAGACCTTGGCATACCTAAGGGACAGAAAGATAAGGTTGAGGTTTATAACGGCCCCTATGGACTTTACGTAAAACAAGGGAAAGTCAATGCTTCTTTGCCAAAAGGTAAAAGTGCTGAAGAAATTACCATCGAAGAAGCAGTTGAATTGCTCGAAGCTAAACTTACAAGTAAAAAAACTAAAAAGAAAAAAGTAGCTAAACCCAAAAGCTCTACAAAAAGCAAAGCAAAGTCCAATAAAGCGACTCCTAAAGCTCCATCTACTACTAAGTCAGGACGATTAAGAGCAAGTGCGGTAAGAGTTATTAAGTCTGGTAATTAATGATTGGTTTCAAATCATTGTTAGGAAATTACTCATTCAAAAATATTTTCCTTTGGGTAGTATTGCTTTTGATGCAGTCTTGCTCAAGCTCTGAGCTAGAGAAAAAGCTTTCGAACAGTTTTGACACTCCTGTTGCTCCAAATGTTACTTCTACTCCTCAATTAAAACCTAAAGGGAATGAACCTAGTTTGGTTAGTGGAAAAGCTAAAGAAGTTCAAAAAAAAGAAGGTTTGCAAGGATATAATCCAAAAGAAAAAGAAATTGTGCAGACCAATAAAATTATATTTAATTCTGTTAGGGCAAAAAAAACACAAAAGAAAAACATTCTTGCTCCTTTCAAGCCGGCACCTTATCGGATCATAATTAAATTATCTGGTGCTAATCCCTCTGCACCCGCCGAAACTGTGACTAGTGCATTAAGAGATGCCGGAATTATCTTTGAGGTTGAGAAGATCGAACGCTTTGAAGAAAAATCTTTACTTGATCCCAGATCTGATAAGAGGTAAATAAATTGAAAAAACTGATAAAAGACAACACATCAACTTTGTCTACTTCAGTAGCACGTGAACAATCAATCAGATTGGTTGAAACTGCTTATTTGGCTGCAGCAACAGCTTTGATATGGATAGCTCTTTATTACCTACCAGTAGGTGGTGCTTTCTTTAGGCTTGCTTTACCTCTTCCTTTAGCCCTTTTACAGGTCAGGAGAGGTCATCAGGCTGGATTGGAAGGAGTGTCACTACTGATAATGTTATTGATTGTTTTAATGGGACCTATTAGAGGCCCTTTGGTTCTGTTCCCCTATGGATTCCTTTCACTTTGGCTGGGTTGGAGTTGGTGTAGAAAGTTGAGTTGGTGGTTGAGTTGGAGTGTTGGAGCTTTTTTAGGAACTATAGGATTTCTTATAAGAGTATTGTTTTTGTCAATTTTGGTGGGCGAGAACCTTTGGGTTGTAATTACTCGTGCCGCCTCGGCTCTATTAGAAAGGATTATTGATATTTTTAATCTTCCTTTGATCCCTGATATGGCGCTTATACAGTTGGCAGCTTTATCCTTAGTGGTTATTCAAGAATTGATTTTTGTCCTTACATTGCATGCAGTAGCTTTTTGGGTGTTTCCTAGACTTAGCGCTTCAATACCTCATCCCCCTCGTTTATTGAATGGTCTAATCGGTTGGGAGCCAACTTAGAATGTATTAATTTGGTCAAAAGTTTTTCTTACTCTAGCCTTCCATTTGGATGCAAGGCATTTGGTGTTGGAATAACACCTATGAAAGTCGACAATTGGTTAAAGAGTTGGAATTGTTCTATTAGGGATATTGACTTTCTTTTAGTTTTAGCAGGCTCTCTTACTGCTGAGGTGGAGGGAATTTCTGCAGCTGGTGCGACTATAGACTCCAGAAGGTATACGGCAGTAGCAGATGCCGAGCTTTTAATTAAAGGGCCTTCTTGTTCAAGGACGTGGCCTTTGCCCCCTTTACCAGCAGGTGTTTCTCCTGCACTCATCAGCCATGTCGCTTCTAAATTACTAGCGCTAAAGCCTAGGGTTCTTACTGCAGGCTTGCTAGAAACTCCTTGCCTTCCTCATATAGCGATAGATTCGCTTTCTTATGGCCCTGCTAAATGCTTGAGCACTGGTAAGGCAATGGATCTTAATCGTGTAGAAGACTTATGGGAGAAAGGGATCGTAATGGGGCGTAGGTTGTGCCATCCTCTTTTGCTTGCGGAATGTGTGCCTGGTGGAACGACTACTGCTCTTGCTGTGTTAACAGGGTTAGGGATGTCTGTAGGAGATTTGGTTAGTGGTAGTAATCGTGTACCTCCTATGAGGTTAAAGAATAATTTGGTTGCAAAAGGGTTGGCAAGTTCAGATATTGGACCAAAATCACACCCTAAAAAATTATTAGCTGCTGTAGGTGATCCATTTCAAGCCGTAGGTGCAGGATTACTTCTAGGAGCCAGAGAGGCAGGAGTTCCTGTTTTGTTAGGAGGAGGCAGTCAAATGGTTGCTGTTTTGGGTATTGCTTTGTCAACTATTGATTCGACACATAGATCTGATTTTGTAAGAGAGATTGCCATTGGAACAACAGCATGGCTTGCAGAGGAGGTAATTGTTCAGCCTCAAAAGCAAAGCTCTTTCACTAGTTTAATAAAGACTTTTGCTGACTTTTTTAATGTGGATCTTCTAGGATTATCCAGTGGATTGCGTTTTCACAATAGTTCGAAGAAAGTTTTACGAGATTATGAATTGGGATTTATAAAAGAAGGAGTTGGTGCTGGGGCACTAGCTCTTTTGGCACAAATTAATGGGATTAGTTGTCAAACATTGCTTGAAGAATGTGAAATCGCAGTTGATCAATTGAATAATATTGGTTAGGTGCGCCATTTCATGCTTAGGTTTAAATCATGAACGATTTACTTCTAGGAAGAAGAGATTTTCTTCGATTAGGCATCGTGGCTGGTGTTTTGGGTTTGTCTAGTTGCGGTATCAGTAAGAAGGCAACATTGGGTTCTTTTCATGGCATTTTACCTAAGGAGCTATTAAAATCTTTACCATCAGAGTGGCGCTTCAAATTACTAGACTCAAATATTTCAACTGATCCATATAAAACTTATTTTGCAAAGGAGATAGATTTAATTGCGATTGGAGATGGGTGGCTGAGAACCTTAGACTTTAAAACTGTTCAACCTATTGGTGAAGCTAAACTTCAAGGTCGTCTTAATAGACAAGCAATTATTTTCTTAAGTAGCTTTGGTCCTGATATTGCGAGCAAATTGTTTCCAGTTGGATTCTCTCCTTGGGCAATGCTTTTTCGTGGAGGAGGGACTTGGCTACCTAAGGCTAAAGAAACGTGGGAAGTACTACTTGAGCCCGACTTTGAAGGCAAGATAGTTCTACCCAGCAGTCCAAGACTTGTCATGTCTTTAGCTGATCGTATGGGGTATCAAGATGAGCTAAGACGTTTAAGAGGCCAGGCCATAACTTTTGATGATCAGAATGCCTTGAATTGGATTATATCTGGGAGGGCAAAGGTGGCCGTATTGCCTCTACAGCATTGCATGGGAGCACTTTCAAAAGACCCTAGACTGAGAGTAGTAATACCAAATCAAGGAGCACCTCTGAATTGGACTATCTTAACTAGACCTAAAATGTCACAAGAGCCTTTGCCTTATTCGTGGATCAAAGAGGCATGGGAATTACCTTTAATGGGTCGGCTTATTTCTAAGGGTTGGCTCCCTCCCCTTTCTTATTCGGAAACTCTCAAGGCAATTAATTTTCTTCCAAAAGAACATCAGTCAATTATATTCTCTTCAGAAGAAGTTTTTGATCGTTTTTGGTCTTTATCTCCATTAGATGAATGGGATCAAAAAATTCTTGAAGACCGTTGGCTTAAGTCAACCCCATAATCTTCTTTTAGGTCTATCTAATAAGTGATGATGTGTTTGTTCAAGTAAGTCCGGTATTTTTAGATGATTTGGACAACGTGGTAGACAATCCCCACACTTCTTGCAAGCACTAGCATCAACCTCTTCCCACCAATGCCCTGCTTTCCCTATGAGGTTATATCTTTCTTTTGAGAAGGAAGTTAGATCATGTCCGATAGATAAGTTTCGCAATCGCAATATCTCAGGTATTGGAACATTGTTTGGACATGGGATACATTCTCGACATTGCCCACATAAAGTATCCCCTAGCCGACGCTTCCCCTCTTGATATAGACGATTCATAGAGGCTTCCTCTGCTTTGGTTAATTGCCCATTTGCTGCTACTAGCTTTTTAGCTATAGAGAGCTCTTCTGGCTTATTGGCTCCTAGTGTTAATGTACTGACCCCTTGAGCTAATAGAAATCTATATGCCAATTCGATAGGAGATATTGGAGAGCAATCTTTAATTAAGGTTTGACTTGGAGTATGCAAGTGACCACCTTTGTCTGCTGGTGAAATAGCCATTACCCCCATGTCTTGATTCAAAGCAAGTTTGCTAAGATGGAGCCTACCTTGGTCGAGAAGATGTAAATGTAGACTACAAAAATTAAATTGGCGACTTTTTATAGCTTTCTCTATAAGGGATTGATCACCATGAGAGGTAAACCCGAACTGGGCAATAAGATTTTTTTCTTTAGCCCACTGAATCAGTTTAATCCCGTCTCCATGTAGGGCCCATGTTAAATGTTCAGGAAGATTAAGACCATGAACTGCAAGATTGTCAATCTTTGGAATCCCAATGTCTACTAAAGTTTGCTGTAGTTGCCTTTGGCCTTCTGAGAAGGTAATGCCTGGAAGGATCTTGCTTGTGACTACCCAGCCATTCTGAGGATTGATTTTATGAAATCTAAGTTTTTGTAAAGATTCGCCTAGGAACTTTTGAGCAGGTCCATATGAAGGAGAAGTTTCTATGTGATTGATCCCAGCCAAGCAAGCCTCTTTAACTACCGCATACATTGCTTCAGAAGACTCAAGGGCTCTCATGGTCCCTAATGTGAACAGGCTGACTTCCACTTCTTTTCCAAAAGGTCTTCGAACAATTTTCATTGCTTTCTAAAAGTTTTTGAGGAATTTCTTCTTGGCATTCCTGAATTGACTAATTTGATTGAATTGAGCTTTGCTTTAAGCTCATTTTCTATAAGGTTCAGATGGTTTCGTTTTAGCTTTTTTAAAAGAAGATTTTTCATTGTAATAGGAATTTCTATCTTGAAATTACTAATGCATTAGTAAAAGGTGTTTTATGAAATGATTGAGTTGTTTTAGTAGTAATAATGTTGTTAGTTTGGGTATTGTTGAAGGTAAGCAGTATGCGTTTGATTTCTAAGACTTTCCCAGAAAAGTGGGTTGAGCTTGGTTCCCCAGGAGCACTTAGAGTTCAATCGATCCTCTAAATTTTGTTGCTATGACTATGGCTAATATCTTTCTTTATAGCTTCTTAAAATAATGTTTACAGGTCTTATTCAAGCAGTAGCTAAGGTTCAATACCAAGGTAATAACCTATTTGTAGAGGGGAATGAGCTGCCTTTTTCAATCAATATTGGTGACAGTGTTTCAGTTGATGGGGTTTGTTTAACAATCGCAGCTTTTCGTGGAAATGGTTTTTTGGCAAATATAAGTGAAGAAACTTTACAACGAACAACTCTTGGTAAGAAAGCTGCAGAGAAGGGCTTTGTGAACCTTGAACCAGCACTTTGTCTCTCTGATCGGTTAGGCGGACACTTGGTAAGTGGACATGTTGATGGACTAGGGACCGTAAGCTCTCTAGATAACTTACCTAATTCATGGAATTTAGAAATTAATTGGCAAAATAGTAGCTTTGCAAAATATATATGTGATAAAGCAAGCATTTGCTTAAATGGCATAAGCCTTACTGTCTCCGGACAGAAAAAAGAAGGGAAGGTCTTCTCAATAGCTGTAATTCCTCATACTTGGATCAATACCTCTTTGCAATATCTGCGCATAGGTGACTTGGTGAACCTTGAGGCGGATCTTATGGCTAAATATGCCGAAAAACTATTATTAGAAAGATTTCCCTCCAATAATCAAAAACTTAGTAATAACCAACCTGATATCTCCACTGATTGGTTGGTGAATCAGGGCTGGCAATAAAGTATTTGCATTAACTAAATTGGCTGTAGTTCAAGTCTGACAAAATTTTTTAGAGAATTAGCTTTTCTTTTCCATAGGAAGCAAACTTATTGCACCAGAATCTTTTTTCACATCAATTCTGAATTCTTGGCCTGGGACGAGACCAAGTTTTTTTGTATATGCATGACCTATTAGAAGGTTTCCATTCCCATGAACCTTAGTACGAAATTCAGCTTGCCGTCCTCTTGGTGATCTGTTGCCAGGCCTACCAGGACCATTTGAGCGTAATTTATATCCCTTTGCTTGAACTAATGCTCTATAGAAACTCTTACGAAGGACCCTCCCACTAGGGCCTACATAACCACAACCTCTTGCAATTTCATCCTCTGGATGATTGCTTAAAGATCTGGCTTTGTCGAGGAGTTCCTTGCCTACTAGCATCTATGAGTTTTAATCTTTATTAATTCTGACGACAAATTGCAATTGTGGCAAGAAGTATTTTTAAATTTTCTCTCTAGGTATCAAATTTTCTTTTCAAAGTAGATAGAGGATGATGAACAAAATTACCCAGATTCCATCTACGAAGTGCCAATAGAGTTCAGCTGCCTCTAGAGGAAATGTGTTTTTGTTTGTTATTCGTCCATCGGGATAACGGGCTTGCCACCAAACAATCAAAATCATCAGAGTCCCAAGTGTTACATGAAGTCCATGGAAACCAGTAAGAGCGTAGAAAGTACTCGCGTATAAATTGTCGGTAAGGCCAAAAGGCAAAGTGAAGTATTCCACCATTTGACTTGCAAGGAAAGCAATTCCAAGACCTGCGGTAAAAAGAAGCCATTTTTGGCAGATTCTTGCTTCACTACGTTGTAATGCTTTACCAGCACGGTGAAATGTTGCGCTACTTACAAGAAGCAAAATAGTGTTTAGAGTTGGTAGAGGTAGTTCGAGCTCGTATATTGCATCAGGGAGTAATGGGTTGACTGCTTTAAAGGTCAAGTAAGCTGCAAAAAATCCAGCAAAGGTCATCCCGTCAGCAACGAGAAAAGCTATAAGCCCAAATAATCTATGGTCTTCGTGCTCATGTTGAGATTCCTTTTCCTTTGAATTAGGTATTGATTCTTGAGGATTATCATCAAGTGGTGTAATAGTTGTCATTAATTAAGTCTCCTTGGCATTTCCAATAGAAGGATTCTTTTCTTTTTGTGGCTTCTGACCATAACCATAAGGCTTGGTGACTAGAGGGGCTTCTCCTGGCCAATTCTCTACGGGAGGCGGTGAGCTAGTAAGCCATTCTGGGGTTAATGCTTGCCAAGGATTGTCACCAGCGATTGGGCCTTTAAAAGCGCTATATATAATATTCCATAAGAAAGGAATAGTACTTACTGCCATTAAGAGAGCCCCTGCGCTACTTAATTGATTTACAAAAGCAAATTGAGGATCATATTCAGCTACACGCCTTGGCATTCCATTAAGACCTAGCCAATGTTGAGGAGCAAAGCATAGATTGAATCCAATAAAAGTAATTATGAAGTGAAGCCGGCCAATATTCTCATTGAGCATTCTTCCAGTGAATTTTGGATACCAGTGGTAAATAGATGAAAAGATTACAAAAACTGACCCTCCATAAACTATATAGTGGAAGTGGGCTACTACGAAGTAGGTATCATGAACGTGGATATCGAAAGGAACTTGAGCCAAGGCAACTCCAGTTATTCCACCTAAAACAAAATTAACAATAAAACCGCATGAAAAAAGAATTGCTGTGTTAACAGATATACGACCTCCCCAAAGAGTAGCTACCCAGTTAAAAAATTTTATACCTGTTGGTACTGCTATAAATGCTGTCGCAATTGTAAAGAAGAGCCTCATCCAGGGGGGGGTACCACTGGTAAACATATGATGAGCCCAGACGATTAACCCTAAAAAAACGATTGCCATTATTGAATAAACCATAGTGTTGTAGCCAAATAAAGGCTTTCTGCTATGTACGGGTAGTATTTCGCTTACCAAACCAAATGCCGGAAGTACCATAATGTAAACAGCTGGATGGGAATAAAACCAAAAAAGATGTTGATAGACGATTACATTCCCACCAAGAACTGGGTTGAAAAAGCCTGTATGAGCAACAATATCGAAGCTTAAGAGAATTAGGGTTCCTGCTAAAACAGGTGTGGAGAGGACAACTAAAAAACTTGTTCCTAGCATTGCCCAGCAATACATTGGCAATTGCATTAACTTGAGTCCTGGTCGTCGAAGCTTGAGAATAGTTGCTATAAAATTGATACCGCCAAAAATCGAACTTCCTCCTAATAGCAAGACACTTATAATCCAGATGATTTGGCCTGCAGCAGGCGTGGTGATACTCAGGGGTGGATATGCAGTCCAACCTGACTGCGCAGCACCATTTATAAAGTAGCTTGTTATGAGCATTAACCCTGCAGGGGGTATTAACCAGAAGGCGACAGCGTTTAGTCGAGGGAAAGCCATGTCTCTAGCCCCTACAAAGAAAGGGATCAAGTAGTTGCCAAAGGCTCCATTGACTACTGGAACAATCCAAAGAAAAATCATGATTGTTCCATGCAGAGTCAATATTTGGTTGTATACATCCCTAGGCATAAAGTCTGAGACTGGGCTTGTTAACTCAATTCTTATTGCACTAGCGAGTGCACCACCTATAAGATAAAAAACAAACCCACAAACTAAATATTGAAGCCCTATTACTTTGTGATCTAGGCTAAAGCTAAAATAACGCAACCAGCCTTGTGGTTGAAGGCTTTTTGAATTATTAGGCGTTGTTGGAGGAATTGAAATTGTCATACTTCTAGGTCAGGCTTTTTGGCATTCTTTGCGAACCAGTTTTGGTAGTCTTCAAGCTCTTCAACAACCACTGTTGAGCGCATGCCTCCATGGTATGGGCCACACAACTCTGCGCAAATAATTGGGTATTTACCTACTCTAGTCGGTGTGAAATTTAATATTGTTGGTTGACCAGGGATCACGTCTTGCTTGAGACGAAACTCGGGAACCCAGAAAGCATGTATAACATCTTTTGACTCCATCTTCATAGTCACTGGTTGTCCAATCGGCACATGAAGCTCTCCTGAAATAATGTCACCATCTGGATAATGAAAAAGAAAAGCAAACTGCATTGCAGTTACTTCAACTGGAATTAATGTTCCATTAGCTCCTTGCATAGACTTGTCTTTAGAGCCAATGCCACCCCAAATTCTTTGTTTAGAAGCCATTTGATGGTGGTGTTGATTATTAGCCCCTAGTGATTCCATCCCACCCATTCGCTCATATATGTCATAGCTATAAAGCCCAACAAATAATATTACTATTGCAGGAACTGCTGTCCAGAAAATTTCTAGTGGAAGGTTGTCTTCTATTGCAAGGCCATCACCTGTTTGTCCTGGTTTCCTTCGAAATTGAATAAGACTATAAACTACTAGGCCTAACATCCCAAAGAATAAAAGGGTTCCGATAATGAAGAGAACCTTGAATAGCTCGTCATATATTGGAGCATTAGAACTAGCAACAACAGGAAGTAGATTCACGTTGCTGCCTACCCAAATCCCTCCAATGATTAGACCTAAACTAATCAGAATCGTATAGATGGCCGTTAAGGACGGCAATATCAAACTCCCAAGATATATACCTAGGTTATTAATAAATAACCATTTGCGCATTCAGTAATTATCTTGCAAAGGACATTCGATAGATTTTCTTTCTTTTGTACAAAGTTTCCATGAGAAATAATCATTATTTTCCTTGCTTTTGTCAGGAATGGGAGACTTAATTGATTATTTAGATGTTGTACTCCTGTAAATAGCGTGCTGTAAGGCTGTAAATAGCTACCTTGCTCAATGACAATCCATTTTTCAGTATCTGAATTTAAGCTTATCTCCATCGACCGCTCGGCATCGTCTGGGACAATTGTCTGCTCATATTGTGGTGGCTCTTGTTGCATTAGTTGTTGTGGGCGGAGCCACTCGGGTAATGGAGGCTGGCTTGGCTTGCCCTGATTGGCCTCTTTGCTATGGGTCCTTTTTCCCAAAAGGACAAATGAACATACAGGTCTTCCTTGAGTGGTTTCATCGCCTGGATGCGTTTTTTGTTGGGGTATCTATCTTAGTTCAATTCTTTTTTTCCCTAACCTATAAATCTCTTTTGCCAAAATGGTTTCCATGGATAAATGGAGTAGTACTTTTTTTGATTCTTTTGCAGGGTGCTTTAGGTGCTTTGACAGTTTTTGAGCTTCTATCATCAATTGTGGTGATCTCTCATTTGCTAATAGCTTTGAGCTTAGTTGCTCTTATGAGTGGATTAGTTCAGAGACTTCTTCAGAATGAAGGTACAGAGCCCCCTGTTTGGTGGAAGTTATCAAGTGGATGCTCCCTTTTAGCAGTCATTGTGCAGAGCCTTGTTGGAGGAAGGGTGGCTACTACATGGTCAGCCCGAAGGTGTATCGCTCAGACTGTTGATTGCCAATGGTTAGACCTACATCGCTTTACAGCGTTTCCTGTTGCCTTATGCATCATCTCTTTTGTTGCCTTTTCTTTATACAAAGGTGGCTGGTTTAGAGAACAATGGCCTTTCTTGGCAGCTATTTCTGGTTTATTGATTTTGCAAATTATGCTTGGTGTCTTTTCTGTTCATTTGAATCTGAATGAACCTTTGGTGACAGTTTTTCATCAGTTGGTGGCTACTTTATTAGTTGCGTTTACCGCTGCTTTAAGTTTTCGTAGGCCTAACTTAATTCCTTTGACTTGCTCGAGGAACTTTGTAGATTCAGCTTTTGAGGCCTGTCATGGTTAGTTCAACCTCACAGATTCTTGAGAATCCCTCTAGCCGTAATAAATTTGTACCTTCTAGAAAGTTGGTAAAGCTTCCTGCTTGGTTGGAAGTCGCAAAGCCAAGATTGATTCCTTTGTTGCTGGCTACCACATTAGGAGGGATGGCTTTAAGTGAGGGTTGGCCGTTACCCTCTCCTAGGCTTGCATGCACGCTAGGTGGTGGAGCCCTTGCCGCTGCTGCTGCAGGTGCATTGAATTGCCTTTGGGAGCAGGATCTTGATGGTCGTATGGAAAGGACAAGTTCAAGAGCATTGCCTTCTGGACGTTTATCACCTTCTACTGTTTTTGCAGGTGCTATCTCTTGTACTTTGGCCGCTGCCACCCTTTTAGTAAGTGGAGTCAACTGTCTTGCCGCTGGTTTGTCGTTGTTAGGTATATGTTGTTATGTCTTGCTATATACAGCATTGCTTAAGCCACGTACATCTCAAAACATTGTTTTTGGGGGAGTGGCAGGAGCAATTCCTCCTTTGGTTGGAGCTGCTGCCGCTACTGGGCATGTAGGACTGAGTGGATGGTGGTTATTTGCGTTAGTGATGGTATGGACTCCAGCTCATTTTTGGGCCTTGGCAATTCTTCTGAAGGATGACTATAGGTCTGTTGGCATACCAATGCTTCCAGTAGTAAAAGGCTCTGTCTTTACGGCGAGGGCCATATCTCGTTATGGCTGGGCAACGGTTTTTTTGAGCACATTCGGTGTTTTTGCCTTGCCTGACGGTGGTCTTTTGTATGGGCTTTTATTAATACCTTTTAATGGAAGATTGCTTCAGATGGTTCATAGACTAGCTTCCGATCCAGATGATTTAACAAATGCAAAAGGACTTTTCCGTTGGTCTATCCTTTATATGTTTGGCATTTGTCTTTTACTTGTAATTAGTCGTTTCCCATTGGCGAGTCAATTTCATAGTCAGGGCATTGTTTTATTCACAAACATTGCTAATACTCTTTCTATTGCTTAAATAAAAAGATCTAGAGTTTTTAATGCAATTGAATTTACTTTCTATATTTCTAATATTCACTTAAAGGATCACCTTTTTTAATGTCACTGGTTGAACTGCATGATCTCGTGAAGTCTTATGGCTCAGTAAAGGCTTTGAATAAATTGAGCTTAAGAGTTCCGGAGGGCTCTCTTTTTGGTCTTCTTGGTCCGAATGGTTCCGGTAAGAGTACTACTTTGAGAATCCTTTGTACTTTGTTAGCACCGGATTCAGGTAATGCGATAGTGGCAGGCGTAGATGTTTTAAAGAACCCTCGCTATATAAGGCAAAACATTGGTTATGTAGCTCAGGAAATTGCAATTGATAAAATCCTTTCTGGAAGAGAACTTCTCCAATTACATGGCGATCTTTATCATTTGAGTAGAAATGATCGGGATCTACGTATAGAAGAGTTGGTTCGTCAACTTGAGATGGGTGAATGGGTTGATCGACGCTTAGGTTCTTATTCAGGCGGTATGAAAAGAAGGCTTGACCTTGCTTCTGGTTTACTGCATCAGCCCAAGTTATTGATTTTGGATGAACCAACCGTTGGCTTGGACATAGAGAGTAGGTCAACGATCTGGAACTTATTAAGAGATCTTCGAGAAAAAGGAACAACAATTCTTCTTAGTAGTCATTACCTTGAGGAGGTTGATGCACTCGCTGACCAGATGGCGATTATTGACAAAGGACAAGTCATTGGGTATGGATCACCTCAAGAGCTTAAAGATAAATTAGGAGGTAATCGCATAACACTTAAAGTGAGGGAATTTAGTGATGAAAGAGAATCAGAGAAAATAAAACAATTGGTAAAAGAAATTGAGGGAGTGGGAAAAGTTGTTGTGAATAGAGCACAGGGATTCTCATTAAACCTTGTCGTTGATGATCAAGATGTTTTGCAAAAGTTGAGGGCAAAGTTAACTGAGTCAGGATTCGATGTATTCGCTTTATCTGAAAGTCGACCAAGCTTGGATGATGTTTACTTGCAGGCAACTGGCCGAACAATTGCAGATGTAGAATTGGAGGTAGCTGGCAAGCGGGATATTAAGGGCGAGGCAAAGAAGTCAATGAGGTGATAGCAAAAGTTGCGTTGTATTTGCTACAACTTAAACCTTCTTTTTAAAACCTGCTAAATCAATTAATGAAAACGCCTACTTTAATTTCTTCTAATATCCGGGGGCAAGAGTCAAAGCTCTCGGAGTTTAGCCAAGAAACCATGGCCTTAACCAAGAGATTATTTCTCCAATTAATACGTCGTCCATCAACTTTGATTGCTGGTATTTTACAGCCATTAATTTGGTTGGTTTTATTTGGAGCATTGTTCTCTAATGCGCCAGAGAGCATATTGCCAGGAGAGATGGATTATGGACGGTTCTTAGGTGCAGGGATCATTGTATTTACTGCTTTCAGTGGAGCCCTTAATGCAGGCTTACCAGTGATGTTTGATCGTGAGTTCGGATTCTTAAATCGCTTGTTAGTTGCTCCTCTCCAAAGTAGAAGTTCAATAGTTGCTGCTTCTGTGATTTACATAACGTCTATTACTATCTTGCAATGCCTTGCAATTATGGGGATGTCTTTTTTTATTGGCTATGGCTGGCCAAACTCGGAAGGGATTCTGTTGGTACTGCTAACCCTCTTGATATTGGTCTTTGGTGTTACGGCATTGAGTTTAGGCTTGGCATTCATTTTGCCAGGACATATTGAACTTATTGCAGTCATATTTGTAGTCAACCTTCCTTTGCTTTTTGCAAGCACTGCTTTGGTTCCAATTTCTTTCATGCCTGCTTGGTTAGGCTGGCTAGCAGCGATTAATCCCCTTACCTTTGCAATAGAACCTATACGAATTGCTTATAGCGGTTCAATTGAACTAAGCACAGTCCTTATTCATGCTCCATATGGAGACGTAACAGGATATGGATGCTTAGCTCTTCTTACGGTTCTAACAATTGGACTGTATCTAGCCATTCGTCCACTCCTTAACCGCAAACTTGTTTGAGCCTGTGACTTCAACAAAACAAACGGAATTCATTTCTTTCAGAAAAGCATCTCTTCAGAATCAAATCACTGAAGCTATGGCATTGAACGATGACAAGCAGCTTTGTGCCTTGAAAGCACAATGGGTTCATCGCTATGGGTTGGAAACTTTGCTTGAGCCTGAGGTTCAAGACTCAACATTGTTAGTTAGAGAACCTTTTGCATCTATTCAAGATATTAATGATATAGCAACACTTGAGAATGATCCGATTGAATCTTTTGGCAACACCTCAAAGTTTGATACTTCTGTTGAAGACTGTTTAAAGCCTATTGCCAGGTGTGAGAAAGACTTGCTGGGAGAATTAGAGATAGATCAAACTTCTTGCGAACCTTTGAGCAAAACTCAATATGCTCAGGCTGTCATTACGAATGAAGCGGAAGAAATTGAGAACACATTAAGTGATTCATCGCCTGTTATAGCACCTGCACCACCATCTCCTGAAATTAGCCATTTACGTAGATGGCTACCTTCTTTTGAAGATAATTCTATTAAGGCTTCTTAGTACAGTGTTCCATCTTTTTTCTCAAATATATGATGTGGTTTCGATAATTTTGAATTGATAAGGATTACATCATTCCAGGCATACCCATGCCACCCATGCCACCCATCATACCACCCATACCACCCATACCACCCATACCACCCATACCACCCATTGGGTCTCCAGCCCCTTCTGCCCCTGGAGCTGCTGGTGGTTCAGGCTTGTCGGCAATTACTACTTCTGTAGTGATGATTAGTGAAGCGATTGAAACTGCATCTTGAAGTGCTAGTCGTATTACTTTCACTGCATCGATTATGCCAGTGGAAAGAAGGTCCTCATATTGTCCTGTGGCAGCATTAAAGCCTTTCCCCAGTTGTTCAATTTGAGATACAACAACATCTCCATTCTCTCCTGCATTTACAGCTATTTGCCTGGCTGGAGCTGATAAGGCTTTTTTAATTATGTCAACTCCAGTTTTCTTATCACCACTTAACTCTTTTGAAAGACTATTGAGCTCATTACTTAATTGAAGAAGAGTGCTCCCACCTCCTGCAACAATTCCTTCTTCTACTGCAGCACGAGTTGCATTTAAAGCGTCTTCAATCCTAAGTTTTCGATTCTTTAACTCTGTTTCAGTTGGCGCCCCTACTTTAATTACAGCTACTCCCCCAGCAAGTTTTGCTATTCGCTCATTCAACTTCTCTCGGTCGTAATCAGAATCAGTGCTATCTAATTCTCTTTTAATAGAAGCTACTCGTGACTCCACAGCTTTGCGATGGTCATCATTAGCAACGATAGTTGTCGAGTCTTTTGTAATGGTTATTTTTCTGGCTTTACCTAAATCTGAGAGAGAAACTTTTTCTAATGACATTGCTTTATCTTCGCTTATTAATGTCCCTCCAGTTAGAACACTAATATCTGCAAGAGCTGCTTTACGCCTTTCCCCAAATGATGGGGCGCGAACAGCTGCTACTTGTAAAACTCCACGATTTTTATTTACTACTAAAGTTGCCAATGCTTCTCCTTCAACTTCTTCAGAAAGAATCACTAAAGGAGAGCCACTTTTTTGGACTGCTTCTAAAACAGGGACTAGGTCACCTATGGAGCTAATTTTTCTATCGGTTATTAAGAGTAAAGGGTTTTCAAACTCGCAAATTTGACGGTCAGCATCAGTAACAAAGTAAGGCGAACTATAACCTCTATCAAAAGCCATCCCTTCGGTTATTTCCAGCTCAGTGTTTAAGGACTTTGATTCTTCGACTGTAATTACACCATCTACACTGACTTTCTCCATGGCCTCAGCCACCATTTCCCCGATCTCTTCATCACCACCCGAACTAACCGTTGCTACTTGAAGAATTTCATTGCCACTTATGCCTTTACTTTTTTGTTGCAATTTTTCAACTATGAATGAAACTGCTTTTTCCATGCCACGACGAAGCTCGATAGGGCTTGCCCCTGCGGCAGTATTTTTTAGTCCCTCATGAACCATTACTTGAGCTAAAACAGTGGCTGTTGTTGTGCCATCACCAGCTTTATCTTTCGTTTTAGAAGCAACCTGCTCAATAAGCTTTGCACCTAAGTTTTCAAAGGGGTCTTCTAGTTCTATGTCTTTGGCTATGGAGACCCCATCGTTAACTATATCTGGAGCTCCAAACTTCTTTTCTAGTACTACATTTCTGCCTTTGGGACCAATGGTTACCTTTACTGCGTTGGCAAGTGCATCTACCCCTTTCTCAAGGGCGCCTCTAGATTCATCTGAAGAACTAAGGAGTTTGGCCATTTTTGTTTGTTACTGGCATCAGTTTGAATAACACTCTTACGAAATGGGATGTGTTAATAAGTGGGGAAAGCCGAATGCTTTGGACATTTTTAGTTTCAACAATCCTGAAAGGTAGGTATGGTCCAAATATGAATGATCCAGGAGCTTTGTTTTTTGTGCTGATGGCAGGGCTGGCAGGCACAATGACGTTGATATACTTCCCAGTGCGTTTATTTCTTACAGCAACTGCCAGAAGTAGAAGATTAAAGCTTTTACAGCGTATTCGTAAGTTAAGAGATGAATTGGGTCAGCCGCTTGAGAGCTGAAAGAAGTAGAGAGTATTAACTAACGATAAAAATTAAAAGTTTCGTACTAGTTGTTATGAACAAAACTAATCACAACAAATAATCTTCCTAAGTTATCCGTAAAAGTCATGGCAGTGATTGAGGTAATATGCTTATTTCAAGAGACTTACTGGGTAAGCACTCATGAGGGTAGGAAGTCACATGCTTAGCGGTAAATCCTGCTCCGATAGCAATCAACCCAATTGCAAATATCCATTTAGATCTGCCTGTGGTTAAGAAACTTTTCATATCTTAGTTATGTGGTTTTTTAGATTCCTTGTTTACTTAGCAGTAGAACATGTCTATATGAAACGGCATTTTTAGAATAGAGCCTAGTCCGCTTAGTTTCTTTTGATTCACTTTTTTGTGACGTAATAAGATGTACATTTCGAGAAACTATTGCATCATTTCGAGTTCGATTTATAAAAGTATAAGCTCGACACTAAGTCAATGCTCTCAACAGCTACTCGACTTCGGATACAGAAGATCCTTACAAGGCTTTCAAATGGAGAGTTGGTTACACTTCAAGAAAGGGTCTATATAAATAAATTTGCAAGTAGAGATCAAACCGTTTCAAATTGGTTGAAAAGAGCTATTAGGATTCAACAAAATTTTGAAGCTAATAATCCAATTGATAAATTGATTAATGAGCTCGATCTAGGATCTTCAGATCCAGAATCAAGTTTTAATCCTGATCAAGATGATTTAGGTGATTGGTTTACTGGTGCTCCTTCATGGCTTGGAAGAAGTTAAAAGCAAGATTTTCGCCTATTCCTTTTCCCCTTCAGTTCATCCTTGTAACTCGAATACATAGTCTTAAAAAGTAGGGCTTTTAACTCATTAACATACCTCCATCTACTTGTAAAACTTGTCCAGTTATATAAGCTGCTGCTGGGTCTGTGGCAAGAAATCGCACTGTTCCAGCAATATGCTCTGGACTTCCAAATTCACCTAGTGGAATTGCAGAGAGGATTTGTTCTGAATCAAGGTCTTTTGTCATATCTGTCTCAATAAACCCAGGTGCTACTGCATTAACTGTTATGCCTCTACTGGCAAACTCTTTGGCTGTGCTTTTTGTTAGACCCACTACTCCAGCTTTTGCTGCAGCATAATTTGCTTGTCCAGCATTACCCATTAGACCTACGACGGAAGTGATATTTACAATCCGACCTGTTTTCTGCTTAAGCATGGGTCTTGCTACCGCCCTTGTACAAAGGAAGACCCCGGTCAAGTTGAGATTAATAACTGACTGCCAATCTTCTGTTCTCATCCTCATTAATAATCCGTCTTTAGTTATGCCTGCATTATTGATTAGGGCATCTATTCGGCCACTTCTTTCTAAGACTTTTTTTATTAGATCATTTACAGATTCTTCATCTGCGACATTGGCTTGAAGTGAATATGCTTTGCCTCCTGAAGCGGTGATTGCCTGGACGACATCCTTGGCGCTTTCGGCAGAATTCGCATAGTTCACAACAATTTCTGCGCCTGTTGTAGCAAGATTTAAAGCAATTGCTCGCCCAATACCTCTACTGGCTCCAGTTACTAAAACAGTTTGCCCTTCACAAAGATTTTGATTAGTCATTGTTTTTTTTTTGATTGTTTGTAATCGTAAGAAGAAAACTAGTTTCGACTCAAGTAAAAAGTAAAGAAATTGAGTGATGATTGATCAAAAGTCTTGAACTTTTCTATTGAGAGGAATTTGTTTTGCATTTGCTAATTGCAGCAGCAGGTAGTGGCAGCCGAATGGGTGCAGATTGCAACAAGTTGTTGTTGCAAATAGAGGGAGAACCCATCTTAAAATGGACTTTAGAGTCAGTTGCTTTGGCTAGTTCAATTAAATGGATTGGCATTATTGGCCAGCCTTGCGATAAACATGCAATTATGCAGATTGTTCAGGATTTTTCTAAACCTGTCCAATGGATAAATGGGGGTAAAACGCGTCAAGAGTCAGTTCAAAAAGGATTAGCTGCTTTGCCTGATGAAGCAATACATGTATTAATACACGATGGAGCTAGATGTTTAGTAGAGCCTGAGTTGTTTGATCAGTGTGCACAGATGGTTTTGAAGGGTGTTGCCATCATTGCTGCCACGCCAGTTGTCGACACAATAAAGACAGTTGATAGTAATGGTTATATATCAGGTACTCCAGATAGATCTAAATTGTGGGCCGCTCAAACGCCCCAGGGATTTTCAGTTGAACAACTCAAGGAAGGTCATGCGACAGCTATTGCTAAAAATTGGAATGTCACAGATGATGCTTCACTTTTCGAAAAACTAGCCTGGCCAGTAAGGATTCTCGAATCTTCTCCATCAAATATAAAGGTCACAACTCCATTTGATTTGTCAATTGCCCAGTCAATAATTGCTATGAAGAGACAATCCTAAGTATTCCTCGCTCTCCATCAAGTAATGCTTGGCTTCCAATAGGAAGTGCTGCATTTCCGCAAAGGTGACCAATAGGTAGATTCCCAACTACTGGGATATTGAGGCCCTTAGATCTTTCTTTTAAAACTTCATCAATTCTAAATCCTTCACCTACTTCAATACTTTGTGGATCTACGCAATTAACAAAATTGCCAAATCCAAGTCCTGCAAGCCCTTGGAGTAACCCTGCTAATCTCCATTGGGTCAACATTCGGTCCACCCGATAAGGCTCTTCTCCAATGTCTTCAATGATTAAAATTGCGCCTTTTAGATCGGGGATATGGCTACTACCAAGTAGATGAGATGCCACAGTTAAATTGCATGCAACTAAGGGCCCTTTTGCTAAGCCGCCAATCCAGGGCTCTCCATATAGGTCTGGTATTAATTCTCCAAAAAGAATAGATTTTAGTCTTTCTTTGCTCCATGCAGGCTCATATGCCAAAGAAGTGATCAAAGGACCATGTATGCCTCCGCTAAATCCTGCAGAGAGCCTAGAGAGGAGAATAGAGCTGACGTCTGAGAACCCAAGAAGCCATCCTCTTTCCCAGGGTTGATGATGTTCTAATAGCCTTGCTGCTCCCCATCCACCTCTAGCAAATGCCTTGAGAGCTGCAGATTTCTTGGGATGAAGTTCATTTAATCTTGTTTTGTCGCTTCCAGCGAGATAGCCCCAATGACGCCCTACGACACTGTGCTCTCGACAATGTAGTCCCCACCCTTCAAAAACTTTTAACCCTGCAATAAGAGAATCTTGATCTTTAACAGCTGAGCTAGCAGCAATTGTTATGACTTCGTCCCCGCTTTTGAGAGGTTTTGGAATGGTTTCTGACTTAATAGCGAGCATATCTAATTAACTTTACTGAGAATTAAGCCTAATAAAAATAGGCTTCCAAGCAGTACTTGGTTACTAAAATGTCTACTAATCATAGAGGTGCTAATAGCATTTAGATTTATTAAATGTATTTCCCTTTGCATCCCTATACTCGCTATTAACCAAATTGGCCAAAAAACTAAACTTGTATCTGCCTTAAACGCTCCAAATCCAAGGAGGACACTGGTTATGAAATAGCAGATAGAAACAGTTATTTTTGCGTTTCCTCCAAGACTTAAAACACTACTATGGAGCCCTAAGTTTTTGTCATCATTCTTATCTGCCATTGCATAAACAGTGTCAAATCCAAAAGTCCATGTCATGGTTGCAAGCCAGCATGAGATAAGAGGCCAGCCACCACTTAAAGAGGACTCGCTTGCTGCCCATGGGATTAGTACAGAGAATCCCCAGCAAAGTGCCAAAAGAGCTTGCGGATATTTAAACCATCGTTTTGAAGACGGATATATAAGAATCGGGATCAATGAAGCAGAAGCAAGTTGTAAGCACAGAACTCTGCTAGAGCCAGGTAGTAGCAAAACTATGAGAAGACTAAGTGTTAATGCTGTGACTAATAGTCCCCAAGCGGTTGAGGTTTTAATCTTGCCACTGGCTAATGGACGATTTTTTGTACGCTTAACTTTACTATCAAGATTGATATCCCAAAGATCATTAGCTATACAGCCTGCAGCACTTGTGAATATGCCACCTGTGATAATTAAAGCAATGAGCAACTTTTGAGGTGGGGCTGATGGTGTTAGCCACAGAGACCATCCAGCTGGAATTAATAGAATCAACCTTCCGCTTGGCTTATTCCAACGTAAAAGATGGATCCAATTTTTGAGTTCAGTTTTATAGTGAAGGCTTTTCACAGATAATTTTTTTTGAGAAAAATTTAGAGGATTTTTAACCAAGTTAGGTTTTTAAATGCCAAAGTGTCTATGCCCTAGGTTCTGGTCATATGCCAGGAGACAAGACTCTCTATGAGTCGGTAAAAACTAATCTTGGCAATGAAAAAACGCGTTGCATTGGGGCAATTGATATCGGGACAAATTCAACGCATTTGTTAGTGGCATCAGTGGCAACTGATTTGCATACTTTTAGCATTGACCTTGCGGAAAAATCATCCACAAGGCTGGGAGAGAGGGACCCTGATTCTGGCAATTTGACGGCTGTTGCTATGGAAAGGGTTTTTGATGCTTTGAAGAGATTTAAGGATCTTGCCTTTAGCCATCAAGTCGAAGATTTAATTATTGTTGCCACTAGTGCTGTGAGAGAGGCTCCTAATGGAAGAGAATTTGTAAATCGACTTCAAAATGAGCTTGACCTAAATGTTGAGTTGGTTAGTGGTGCAGAAGAAGCAAGGTTAATTTATTTAGGTGTTCTCTCTGGAATGCCATTTGGAGACCGCCCTCATCTCTTGGTTGATATTGGAGGTGGGTCAACAGAAATGGTTCTCGCAGATGGACGAGATGCCAAGGCACTTACTAGCACTCGTGTTGGAGCAGTTCGTCTTCAAAGAGACTTTATTAATAATGAACCCATACCACCTGAAAGAAAAGAGTTTTTGCAGACTTTTATTCAGGGTTCTTTGGAGCCAGCTGCAACCAAAATCGCAAGAAGAATGAAGTATGGGGAGACTCCTGTAATGGTTGCGACAAGTGGTACTGCAATGGCTATTGGAGCAATAGCTTCTGAAGATGCCAATCCTTCTGTATTGAAATTACATGGATTTAAATTGACCAAGGATTCTTTGGATAAAATCATTTCAAGACTCTTAGTACTAAATCCTGAGGAAAGGAAAAAGTTACCTTCAATAAGTGATCGGCGTGCTGAAATAATTGTTCCAGGGGCTTTGATTCTTCAGACAATAATGGAGATGATGAAAGTGGAGGAGGTTGTTCTCAGCGAAAGGGCATTGCGAGAAGGTTTGGTAGTTGATTGGATGTTTAGGAAAGGATTGTTAGAAGATCGTTTTAGTTTGCAAGGAAGCATTCGGCAGCGTACTGTGCTCCATCAAGCTCAGAGATTTGCGGTTAATAGTTCGCGGGCTCAGAGAGTTTCCAGCCATGCTCTAGCTCTATATGACGATTCTCGTGGTGTTTTGCATCGGGACAAAGGTGAAGGTAGAGATTTGCTTTGGGCTGCAGCAATGCTTCATGCTTGTGGTCAACATATAAATCTAAGTGCTTATCACAAACACTCTTGGTACCTAATACGTCATGGAGAATTACTGGGCTATTCACATTCTGAGCATTTAATGATCGCAGCTATAGCTCGATATCATCGAAAGAGTCTCCCTAAAAAACGTCATGATGCTTGGCAAGCCTTGGGTAGCAAAGAACAACGGAAGATTGTTTCTGAAATGGCACTTTTACTTCGTTTGTCAGTTGCTGTAGATAGACGCCCTCAACCAGTAGTTGCTTCTATAGATGTTGCTTCCGAAGAGAATAAAGTTACTATTAAACTTATTCCAGAACAATCAACTCAAAGCTTAAGTTTAGAACAGTGGAGCTTAAGCAATTGCATCCCATTAGTAAAGAGTTTAACGGGAGTAGAATTAAAGATTTTATTGGATTAATTTTTTGAAGTTTCTTTGCTAGAGGGTGAAATTACACTGCCATCGTAAGGGATTATTCTGTAGCGATATTTAGTTATTAATTTTGGCATTGAAACTACTATCAATAAAGTTATTAGGGATATTCCGGAAAGAGTTAATAGTTTTGGGATAGTTAACAGATGTTGGATTTCTTTTTTGGAATCATTTGAATGTTGAGGTGGAGACTTTAATAAAGTGTCTTCTAAAACCCCTTCTTTTTCAATTTTTTTCTCCACTCCAAGCTTCTCAGAGATTCTTCGAATCATTCCTTTTATAAAAACTTTTTCGGGTAAGAGGTCTTCTTGCCCATTCTCTATTGCGATAATTTGTTCTTCTCCCATCCTAAGAATTTCTGATAATTCCTTTGAGGATATATTTTTACTCTGTCTAGCTTCTTTTAAAAGCTTACCAACCCTTTCAAGAGATGGCTTAATAGATAGATCTATTTTTTGATTACTGTTCTGATCTTCAATATTTTTCACTATATGAAGAAACTTTTTTCTAAATCTAGCGCAGAGAATTAAGTTTGGCGAAAAAGATGTTTGTGATCAGGGCTATATAACCTTGAACGTCTTTTATTGGGGTTTAATGCTGGGCTAATTATATAAAGAGTAGTTCTGAAAAGCCCTTTCTTTTTTGAGACGGATGCCATTTTTCTTAGAGGAACTATTGTTAGCCATTCGTCTTGCCAGCTAACCCTATAGCCAATTGCTACAGGGGTATCATCTGAATAGTACTTTAATAATGTTGCTTGAACTTTATCTACATGTCTAGCACTCAGATAAAGGCAAAGCGTAGCTTTTAGGGATGCTAAATTCTCTAGTTTTTCATTCTCAGGTATAGCTGTTCTACCTTCTGTTCTACTAAGAACAATTGTTTGCACAACTCCAGGGATTGTAAGTTCTTTTTGTAATGCACAGGCTGTTGCTTGATAAGCACTTATCCCTGGGATTACTTCGACTTCTATTCCGGCTTCAGCAAGGGAACATATCTGCTCTGAAATAGCACCAAAAAGGTTTGGATCACCATCATGTAGGCGGACAACTTTTTTCCCTTTTTTGGTTTCTTTTATAAGTAAAGGAATAATTTCTTCCAGGGTTAAAGAACTAGTTTTTATCTTCTGGCAGTTTTTTGGTGCAAGTGCTGCTATTTGAGGAGAGATTAAAGAATCGGTCCATATTAAAATTTCTGCTTTTTGTATTCGATCTAATGCACGAACCGTAAGTAGATCTGGTGCTCCAGGCCCTGCACCAACTATTGAGAGCAGATTCATTGATGCTTTCTCCCTATAATGCCTAAACTAGGAAGCTTCTTTTTCCTTTGATATATCCAAAAAAGACCTAGTAACCCAAGGCCAAAAAGTATTGTGCTAATTAATTGAGCTATACGAATTCCTCCTATGCAAAAAGGTGGAACACCTCCAAGACAAAGTGGATCTGTCCGAAGCCCTTCTATCCAAACTCTCCCTAGGCTGTAGATAATGGCATATACACAACTCAATGACCCAGAAGGCAGTTTAAGTTTCCCTTTGATGCTGAGCCTGATTAAAGAAATCAAACAAAGAAAAAGCAGAATATTCCAAATAGACTCGTATAGAAATGTAGGGTGAAAATAATTGTTGTCTAAAAAGAATTCAGGTCTATAAGGGTAAGGAATAAATAATTTCCATGGAAGATCAGTTGGTAATCCAAAGGCTTCGTTGTTAAAAAAATTACCCCATCGACCAATAGCTTGACCTAATGCAACTGATGGAATAAGTACATCAAGAACATCCCAGAAATCTTCTTGCTTTAATCTGCAGAAAATTAAGATAGCAATTGTTCCTGCAAGTAA
Source organism: Prochlorococcus marinus str. MIT 9211 (assembly GCF_000018585.1). Classification (NCBI taxonomy): domain Bacteria; kingdom Bacillati; phylum Cyanobacteriota; class Cyanophyceae; order Synechococcales; family Prochlorococcaceae; genus Prochlorococcus; species Prochlorococcus marinus. The sequence goes on from NC_009976.1 coordinate 434,554, forward strand.
AGCACCATGAATAGCAATACCACCTTGCCAAACTTTAATAAAGGTAGGTATTGATATGGTTAATCCAAAAGCTTGTATAGAGCTCCAGAAATTAGACCCACTATAGTTTCTCCATTCAAAAATTACATAATATGCTCTTGCTCCAATAATTGAAGAAATAACAAGTATTGGAAGTAAATCGTTTATTAGATTTTTTGATAACCCTTTTATTGAAGCAAGCTTATTTGATAGATTTAGACCTATTAAAACGGCAAAAGCAATTAATAAGCCATACCACCTTAGAGTAAAGAAACCAACCTTTAATAGTTCTGGACCTGGGGACCTAAAGGTCGCAAAATAGGCTTCCATTTCTTTGATTGATTATTAAAATAATCTAATTAAATGCCCTCTGCAGCCTGAACTTTCTCAACTTGCTTCTTCTTGAGAACAAGTAATATCTGAGTTAAAGCAACACCGCAGAAGAAAACTATTAAACCTAAAACCCTTCCTGGACTTTGAAGAACAACCTCTGCATCTAGTTGTCCAAAACCACCTGCATTAGGATCATTTGTAAGAACTTCACCTTGCTCTATTTCATCGCCTTCCTTCACAATTACTGTAGGGCCTACAGGAATTGACTCACTAACCAATTCTCCTTCTTTGGTTTGAATTGTTATATTTGAAGACCCATCATCGTTAAGATCTATAGATGAGATTGTTCCCGCTTTTGAAGATGTGAAAATTGAGTTGTTACTTTTTTCTCCCGTTGGATAAACCTGTCCCCTACCTCTATTGCCTCCGACATGAATCGAATATTTGCCAAAGTGAATATCTTTATTGGTAGCAGGATTGGGTGAAAGTATAGGGAATACGATTTCTTTGTTTTGATCACCCGGTAAGGGACCTACAACGATAATATTTTCTTTGTCTTCGCTGTATTGAGTGTAGTAAACACCACTAGTTTCTTTCTTTATTTGATCATTCCAGCGATCTTGGGGCGCAAGTTTGAAACCATCTGGAAGCATAACCAATGCACCAACTTGAAGAGGTACTTTGCTGCCATCTACTCCAATCTCTTGAGTCCCTTTTTTGTACGGGATTTTTACTGAGGCTGTGAAAACACTGTCTGCAGCTACCGATTGAGGAAGTTCAACTTGAGTGGGCATCTGAGCTAGGTGGCAGTTTGCACAGACCAACTTCCCTGTAGCTTCTCGAGGGTTTTCATAATTCTCTTGTGCCCAGAAGGGATATGCCCAACTTGAAGATGGCATAAGAATTAAAGAAAAGCCTATAAGAAGAGAGCTTAGAAAGAGTGTGAAAATTCGACGCATGATCAGATTGTAGAAGCTAAATGGAGCGAAATTTATAGAAGTTTTATGTCCACCAGGGTTTTTCCCCGGTTCGGAAGTCAGTTTCTGCCCATTGACTAACAAAAACTTTGTCATCTTCTACATCGATATGGGCTAAAGCTAATGATAGTGGTGCAGGACCTCTTACAACCTTTCCATTAGCATCGTATTGACTACCATGACATGGACAAATATATTTATTCGCTCCACTGTTCCAAGGGACAACACACCCTAAATGAGTGCAGATTGCATTTATTCCAAAGTTCCCAATTGCTTCTGATCCTTCAACAATTAAATATGTTGGATCACCTTTGAGACCTTGGACAAGACTTCTATCTCCTGCAGGATGATTAGAAAGCCAGCCACTTGCAGTTATTGGGTTGCCAAGTTCGTCTTTTGCAGAAGTTCCACCTCCACCTCCACCAGCTCGTAAAGGCATGAAGTAATTGGCTACTGGATAAAGTGCGCCTAATGCGACGCCAGTTGCAGTCCCAAATGTAAGTAGATTCATGAACTGCCTGCGACCCATTGAGGGCACATCGCTAGGAGTCATTTGTGTCATGCCTGATGTTCTAACAGTCCTTATTGATAACTATTATGTACTGCCATGGTCCAGTAGTGCTTTTTAAATACAGGGATCTCAATGATTTGATTTTTTAAATGAGCTTTGGGCCCCCAGAAAATTCCTTGAAATCTTTGAGTGTCAGAGAGGTGCTGACACTTATAAGAGGTCATTGGGGAGTCAGTTACGACCTCAGGCTTGTCATAAGAGGTAATGGTATTTATTTGCATATCATGTGGGCATATCTTGAACAAAAGTCTTTCGGCCTTACAGAGGAAGAATACTTGCAATCACTTGCTTATGTTATTGATGTGGTTAATCGATTAGGTCAGGCTTCAGTGGTTAGAAACTGGTTATTGAATTGTTCTTCAAAGCCTAGGCTTGGTAAAGCTATTAGTTTGAAGCTGAAGGGGGAAAAGGAGGTTTTGAAGGAATTCGTTCTCTGAATTGCGTACTCAGGAGTACAAGAAGAACACCTACAAAAAACAACGCTGTTATAGAGCCTGCAAGTAATAACATTGTTATTGGATCAGTTGAGGGAGTTAAGACTGCACCGGCAACTGCGGATCCCATTAATACCCACCTCCATGCGCCAATCATTTGCTTCCAGTTGATAAGACCAAATATTCCTAAGAGCAGTTGAAGTATTGGTAGTTGAAATGCTAGCCCTGTCCCAACCATTAGTAATAGAACAAAATCCAAATAACGTTCAATTGACCAAAGTGGTTCAACTACGTCTGCTCCATAGCTAACTAAGAACTTTAATGCTGCAGGAATTAAAGCCCACCAAGCAAAAAATATTCCTGCTATGAATAAAATTGCTGACCCAGCAACAGCAGGAGCAATTAATTTCTTTTCTGGTTTTGTTAGTCCAGGTAAAATAAATCCAAGAAGTTGGAAAATTAAATAAGGGAGAGCAATAGTAAGACCTGAGTATCCAGCAACTTTTACGGATACAAAAAGAAATTCTCCTGGTGCAAGTTGTAAAAATCGAATAGAGCCTGCAGGAGCTTCTAGTAAACGAACTAGGGGCTTTACAAATATCAGGCTTAATACTGCAGAAGCAACTATCGAAATTATACTTTTAAGAATTCTTTGCCGTAATTCTTCTAGATGATCAACAAAAGGCATTTTTAAGTCATTATCAACTTCACTTTCTATGGCTTTGCTTTTCAATGGAGTTGCCATAGAGATTGGCCAGATTTGACTCTTAGTTTTTTCAGGTTGTTTCAGAGAATCCTAAGAAACTCCAAGTTGATCTTAAGAGATGCTAAGTGATTTGGGAAAATAGAGCCATCAACTTAAAATCTGTTCTTTGTCATTTATCTCTAAACAATCGAAATTTTTTTTGAGTTTAGATTTATCTATATAAGGCAATCTTTTTCTCTTTGAACCTAGCTACTATCTTTTTTTGATATTCCTTGAAGGATTTGTTGGGTCGGGGAGTAAAAATGGTGGACATTCATTTAGGGACGATTCGCCATATAGTTCGTACTCTCTATAACCCCCCATTTTCCCATTTGTTTTCATCAATGCACTAATGAAAGCTAAGAGAAGGAAAACGGTTGGGGCACCAATAATTAGCGCAGCTGCGAAGATGTAGCCAACTAAGAATTCTGGGAAAGTATGATTGCCAAGAAATTCATGCGTGCCAAGTAGAAATTCAAACATTTCACTCGTACTAACTGGGTGCTGATGATAGAGCATTTTGGGCGTTTGCTGTAGCTCTTTTGAAATGATCTTCGCCGTTTAATGGATTCCCCCAAAGAATTTTTCCGCCTTTATGCTTTACCGTTCCAGGGATTGCGCCTTTTAGTTTTTTAAGCTGGTTTGTTTGAGCCATAATTATAGGAACTTTTTTATTTAGCTTTGCTCGACTAAAAAAAGCAGCGAGATCAGCACCCATTTGCAAATCATTTTCTTCATAGATTCCATTTGATGCTTTCATGACTACATGGCTGCCTGGACATTCTTGTGCATGAAACCATATATCCCCCTTTCGAGATTCTTTGAGGCTAATAAGCTCATTCTGCCGGTGATTTCTTCCAATTTGTATTGACAAGCCACTAGGGCTAATTAATTCAAGTATTAGAGATGGTTGAACTATTGAATTTGTAGAAGAAGCTTTAATTTGAGATCTGAATAAGTGCTTTTCAAGCTCATCTTTTAATTCGCTTATTGCTTTTATTTTTTCTGAATTATTTTCACATTGGCTTGAAGTGATTTCGTTAAGAAAAAGTTCGCTTTCATTAATAAGATTAAGTTTTTTTGTGTGGTGATTGATTCTCTCGATTAGGACAGACTCAGAACGCCTCATTTTCTTCGCCTTCTGATAAAGGTCCTGGGCTTCCTTGACTTGATCTTTGCTTGGTTTTTGAGAACAAAGGATTTTATCTGCTTGTCTTTTTATAAGATCATTTTTAGGAATATTTTCAAGTAGATATTTTTGTTTTTTCATCTGAGTCTCTTCAGATTCCTTTATTTTTAGAAGCTTCTTATTAAGCCCACTGGACAACTCCTTAAATCTTTTTAATTCTAATTTCGTACGATAGTAATAGCCAAGAGCAAGACTGACTTCTTTTAATTCTGATGAGGCATCATTATTGTAGTTCCATACTTTATAAGCCGTTGGCCCTTCAAAGAATATAGAGTAAGTTTCTTTTTCTATATGATCTAACCAAATCAGCCATCTTTTGTAGAGAAGGTGCCATGTTTCCTCGGAAATTTCCTTAACTGAAAGATTTATAATCTCTTTGGCTAATTCTTTTTCTTCACTAGCCAATTGAAGTAGTAAAGAAGGGCTAACCCCTTGAAAATTTTGCAAAAAAGCATCCTTTAGTTTGATAGGTACTAGGCAAAGTCTTTCCTTCCAGTGGAGAAATGATTCATTTTTATCTGGTTTTACTCCTCTTGGCTGGGGTGGCTGGATATATGGATCACCCGTGCTAATGGGTCTTAATCGAGATTGGTGATTACGGATTTGCCTACCAAGAGTTATTGTCTTGCGTTCTTTATTAAGCATAAAGAAATTACTGTGCCTTCCCATTAATTCGAGGATTAAAAATCTTTGTAATTTTTGATTTGGTCTTAATGCAAAGCCAAATTCTATTATTCGTTCAAACCCTTCTTGCTTTAGTTCGATCAATGCCATTTGTCGAAGTCCATGATTAATTTGCTTTGCTAGTGTGCTTTCTCCAAAGGATCTGGGAGGAGAGTTTATTTCTACTAACCTTGCCGAGGATGCATCCCAGCTGAGTTCAACCCAGACAACGCTTGTTACTGTGCGGAAAGATAATTGCAATGTATTTGCTTCTACTTGTTGAGCTTTCTCGAAACGACTTGGAATTATTTTTGTACGCATATCAACCATTACAGCCTTGAGACTGGTCAGGTCCATTATTTGTAGCAGTGAATTGTCCATTGAATTAGCTTGGACAGTAATCGCAGGGAATTTTTGGCTTTGCGATTAATTCATAGATAATGTTATGACTTCAATGAGCTCTCTTATTGTAATTACAGGTCCAAGTGGAGTTGGTAAAGGAACTTTAGTAGAAAAGTTACTTGAAAGAAATAGTTCACTTTGGCTTTCTATATCTGCAACTACTCGCTCCCCAAGGGAAGGGGAAGTTGAGGGTAAAAACTATTTCTTTTTAGAACCTAAAAGGTTTAGCGAGGTGAAAGAACAAGGTGGCTTTCTTGAATGGGCAGAATTTGCAGGAAATTTCTATGGAACGCCTAAAAAACAAATTGATGAAAAGATTTCCCAAGGTAAAAAAGTCTTGCTTGAAATCGAACTCGAAGGAGCTCGCCAAGTTAGAAAAAATTGTGATAAATCATTCCAAATATTCATAGCTCCTCCTAGCTTTGAGGAACTTGAGCAAAGAATTAGAGGTAGGGGAACTGATTCTGAGAACGCTATTAAACGGCGCTTGGCTAGGGCAAAAGAAGAAATAAATGCAATAAAGGAATTTGATGCCGTGGTTATAAATGACCACATTGAATTGGCTCTATTAGAAATAGAAAGACTTGTTAAAGCTTCTTAATTCTTGAAAAGTTCTTATAACCCTGGATGGAACAGAAGGTCTGGAACGAAACGATTCCATTCAACAAGTATACCTGCAGTAAGAACAATCCAAATGGTTGCTACTACTGGGGCAGATCTGAACCATTTTGTTGAGAATAGTTTGAACATTAGATGTGGGTTAGTAAATTTTAATTAGGAGTGTGGATCTGAAAAGATATTGAACTTAACGAGGGCCATTTAGTGTGATGTTTTCGTCTTTTTCTCTTAGCTCACCACTTCTGCCCTGCTTATTGGCTTCTAATGGCCATGCTGCACCCTTACGGAGGCACTCCCTTGCCAAAGCAAAGTCAATGATTATTTCGTTTTCTGCTGGGTTTTTTGTAAGTTTTGAAGCTCTTAGGTACTCCCTACCTGACCAGCCAATGATCCCAGCTATATAGATAAAGATGTGGGCTGGAATTAGTACGTCACCTTCATGGTGACGGTTGGCCAAAGCGCCAAAAGGTTCAATGGTTGCAGCAATAATCAAGTGAGGAAGTCCATCATCTCCGCATGATGCTTTGCTATAGCGTTCAAACCTAGCTATATCTTTGGCGGTTGATGCACTACTTGCTCGTTCTTGGAAACGAGCATTGTCTGCGCATAGGGTAAGACCATTGGCAGTAAATTCAGTGCTACCCCTGTCAGCGTTAACAGCTTCACCAGCTGCATTTACTACAGGTGCTAAACCTAGAAGAAGGAAAGCGGATAGCAGAATTGAGAAGAGACGACGCATTAGTTCGAAGCCTTTTTTAACCTGACTTTTTAGAAGCAGGATTTCACATTACCTAAGTTAAATGAGATACGACCAAATGATGCAAACTGTACTTGCCCTCGAAACAAGTTGTGACGAGACTGCCGTTGCATTAGTCCAATTCGAAGGTGGAAAATTCCGTGTAATTGCTAATTGCATTGCCTCTCAGGCTGATGAGCATTCAAAATGGGGGGGAGTAGTTCCCGAAATAGCCTCTAGACGACATCTGGAATTAATGCCTTTTTTAATTAAAGAAGCATTGATTGAGGCGAAAACAGGCTTTGAAAGTATTGATTTAATAGGAGCGACTGTGGCTCCAGGGCTTACAGGGGCTTTGTTGATTGGATCCTTAACGGCAAGAAGTCTTGCTGCTCTTCACGGGATTCCTTTCTTTGGTGTGCATCATTTGGAAGGACACCTTGCTTCTGTTTTGCTTTCTGATGAAGTCCCAACCCCTCCTTTTTTGGTTCTATTGGTTAGTGGTGGTCATACAGAACTTATAAGAGTAAACAAAAATTTTGATTATCAACGTCTTGGGCGAAGTCATGATGATGCAGCGGGGGAGGCTTTTGACAAGGTGGCAAGATTATTGGGCCTGAGTTATCCAGGTGGACCTTCAATTGAAAAAATTGCTAAAGGAGGTGACCCTAGAAGATTTTCTTTCCCTAAGGGAAGGGTCTCCAACCCAGGAGGAGGCTATTACCCATATGATTTCTCTTTTAGTGGTCTTAAAACAGCTGTATTGCGTCAGGTCGAGAAGCTTAAAAAATCGGATATCGATCTTCCCTTGAGTGATCTTGCTGCAAGTTTTGAGCAGGTAGTGGCAGAAGTGCTTGTTGAAAGAAGTCTGAAGTGTGCCGAAGAGCAAGGTATCGACTCTTTAGTAATGGTGGGAGGTGTGGCTGCAAATCATCGATTGAGAGAGCTAATGATGACCAGTTCGAAGGATATTTCTCTGAAAGTTTATTTGGCATCAAAATCTTTTTGCACAGACAATGCAGCAATGATTGGTACTGCAGCATTGCTTCGCTTGATTTCTGGCGGTAGTCCTAGTTCTATGGAATTGGGTGTTTGTGCTCGTTTAGGCCTTGAAGAGGCTTCTCGTTTGTATGACGACCAGCCTCCTTTTTGACACTTTCTTTCGAATTTTTTTGGATCGCTAGAATATTGATATGAATTCTCGAAAAAAGCCAAGTATTGCAAACTCTGCTGAGCCTGTCAGTAAGCAAGAGTTGAATTCATGGAAACGAGGGTTTACTCCTCAAGCTGAGATTTGGAATGGAAGGATGGCAACTATTGGACTTATTTTGGGAGTAGGTACTTTAGTTCTAGTAAATTTCTTTTTCTAGCTTGAAAATATCGAAATTCCTTTTGAAAAATTTAAATTTAAGTTTAGAAGACAGCAGAGAAGCCTTTAGTGTTTGTGGCTCATATAGATGGTGGCTCACAAGAAAGATTGGTTGTGAGCAAAGAAAATTGCTTTTTATTGGTTTAAATCCTTCCAATGCAAATTCTGTAAGAGATGATCCAACTCTTAAAAGGCTTATAGGTTTTTGTAGATCGTGGAAATATGGAAGTCTTATTGTTGTGAATTTATTTGCAAGAATCGGAAAGTCTCCATCAATACTCAAGTTTTGTGCTGATCCAGTTGGATTTGAAAATAATTCTGAGCTTAAATATAGAGCTTCGTTATGGGCAAATAATTCAGACTGGGATTTATGGCTTGGGTGGGGTGCTAATGGCGTTTTTAAACAAAGAAATCTAAAAGTGCTTGAATTATTGGCAGAATATTCACATATTCGTTTTGATAACTTCCCAAATTCTTTAGGGCCATTAGCAATAGGAGTAACTAAGGGAGGTCACCCAATGCATCCTCTTTATTCGTCTAAACGCAAACTTTTAAAAGCATTTGAGATTTGATAAAAACCTTTAATTATTTCTATAAAGAAAAAAGGAGCTAATTAGTACTACCATTTAATTATTGGAGGGGTTATATAAGTAAATATGTTGTTTGTTTTAATTGAGAGGTCTTTTAGAGAACTGTCCGTACAGGCTTTATATCAATGCACATGACTTTTTCAATGAAATTGATGAAATGAGTCGCAACATGCATTTTTGTGAGTGCGATGACTCCTGAGAGGCTAGGTCTACTTTGGGGTATCACAGTTTTTGCTGGTGCTGGGGCAAGGGTTTTGTCTGTGATATCTGGATTGCCAGGTGTTGTGCTATTGCTTTTGTCTGGCTTGTTGATTGGAAGATCAGGGCTTGGACTAGTTGAGCCACTCGATTTAGGCCAAGGTCTTGAGACAATTGTTGGTTTGTTGGTCAGCCTTGTCCTTTTTGATGGGGGGCTGAATCTTCGTTTGCCCGGGGGGACTATTAAGGCAACTGTTTTGCGTATCTCACTTATAAGGATTTTTATATCTTTTGCGGCTGTGCTGGTAACTGCTCATCTATTAGCCGGTTTGTCTTGGTCAGTATCGTCCGTATATAGCGCAATTGTTCTTGCAACTGGGCCAACAGTTGTAACTCCACTTGTTCAGCAGATTCGTCTTGCCTCTCCTCTGGGTGATGTCCTTGAAGCAGAAGGTTTGGTGCTTGAACCCATAGGGGCTGTTTTAGCTTTGCTTCTCCTTGAACTCCTTGTGGGCGATTTACATGGTCTTAGGGAAGTCGCTTTCGGTTTGTTAGCAAGGTTAGGAGGAGGCGTGATTATGGGCTTGTTTGCAGGGTGGATTCTTGCCGAAGCTCTTCAAAGAATTAAAACGGATGCTTCTTTAGGCATAAGGTTGCAATTGACTCTGGGCATAGTTTTTTTACTTTATGGTTTTTGTGAATGGTTATTACCTGAGTCAGGCTTGCCTGCTTCAGTCGCAGCAGGTTTCATAGTTGGTAGAAGGCAATCTATTGAAGTAGATCAGTTAGATCAATTAATTAGAGAGTTAGCCCAATTAGCAATCACAATGTTATTCCCATTACTTGCTGCAGATGTGTCATGGAGAGAACTAAGTCCTTTGGGCTGGGGTGGAATCAGCTGTGTTTTGGTCTTAATGTTAATTATTCGACCTGCAGCGGTAAGCCTTGCAACTATTGGACTGCCCTTGGATTTTAGGCAAAGATTGTTTTTGGGTTGGTTAGCTCCTAGAGGGATTGTCACTGCAGCAGTGGCTTCCCTTTTCTCTATTCGATTAGAACAAGCAGGAGTTTTGGGGGCAGGACGTCTTCAGGGATTAGTTTTCTTAACGATTTTGATGACCGTTGGCATTCAAGGTCTTACAGCTAAGCCATTGGCTAAAGGATTGGGTTTGTTGGCAAAACAAGAGCAAACTCCTTAAAAAGAACTATAAACATCTTTCTATTCTTGATTTGTCTTGGTTGATTTCTGAAAGAAGTATCCATGAATTAATTACATCAGGGCCTTGCAAGCATCCTAGAAGTGCTGCTCTGAGGCTTTTCATTATTAACCCTTTCTTAAACCCACCAAAAACTGCTGCATCATTAATTAGTTTTTTTGCATGCTCAACAGTTAATTTATTTATTTTTGAGGTATCTATTTGCTTTAAAAGAATTTTTAGAGAGTCTTTAGCACCTTCTATCTCTAATTGATTAATAGCATCTTGATTTAATAATGGGTCTTCAAAAAAGAAACGACTTTGTTCAACGCTGTCAGTCAATAGAGTCATTGAAGGTTTTATAAGTTCAATAAGCTTTAGAGACCATTCCAAATTAGGTAGATCCCAACCTTCTTTATTAAAGAGAGGCTCAACAGCTTTAAGAATTTCTTCAGAGGATGAGTCATGAATTGTTTGAGAGTTGAGCCATTTGAGTTTTTCCCAATCAAATTTTGCACCCGCTTTATTTACACGATCAAAATCAAATACTTTTGAAGATTCTTCAATAGTAAATTTTTCATCCATGCCATCCGGTATAGACCAACCGAGGAGAGTCATGTAGTTGGACATTGCTTTAGAGGTATATCCCATCTCCTTGAAATCACTTATGGAAGTTACGCCATCGCGCTTAGATAATTTTTTGCCTTCAGCATTAAGAATTAATGGGGTATGGGCAAACTTTGGGAGTGTTAGTCCAAGTGCCTTATAAAGAAGTATTTGTTTCGCTGTATTGGCAATATGGTCTTCTCCTCTAATGACATGCGTAATGCCCATATATCCATCATCTATCACTACAACTAAGTTATATAGAGGGTCTCCAATCTCATTGGCTGGAGCTCTTCTGGCAATCACCATGTCTCCACCAAGATCTTTCCCTGTCCAATTCATTGGTCCCCGAACAAGGTCATTCCATTGGATGGATTCATTATCATCAATACGAAAACGAATAACAGCAGTTCTGCCTTCAGATAAAAAGTTTGACTCTTCTTCTGTACTTAATGACCGGTGCCTGTTGTCATACCTTGGGGGCTTATTTCTTGACTTTTGCTCTTCTCTCATTGCAGCAAGCTCTTCTTCGGTTGTGAAGCACCTATACGCAAGGCCTTTTTCAAGTAAGTATTTAATTGCTTCGCGATGCTGCTCAATACGATTGCTTTGAATTATTGGTTCTGCGTCCCAAGTAAGGCCAAGCCAATCAAGACCTTCAAGAATATTTTCTTTGTACTCCTCTTGCGACCTTTCTTTATCAGTATCTTCTATGCGAATAAGAAAGCTGCCATTATTTTTTCGGGCAAACAACCAATTGAATAAAGCTGTTCTTGCTGTGCCTATATGTAACTTCCCAGTTGGGCTAGGAGCAAGTCTTACTTTTATTGCCAAGGCTTTTTTCAGATCTGGATACGGGACCGACGGGATTCGAACCCGCAACTTCCGCCGTGACAGGGCGGTGCTCTAACCGGTTGAACTACGGTCCCAAGTTTTATAGGACTAGCCTATATGTCTTAGGAATGACCAAAGAAGTATCAATGTATAACATGCCTCCCGTCAAATTGGACAAAAGGTATGAATAAAAGGCTTCTAGGGTTTTAGAAATTGTCATCTTAAGGAATTTAAGTATGACAATTCCTTCTGAATCAGGGACGAAACCCTGCAGGTTCAATCAGTCTGACTTGGTTGCCGCGAGCAGTGAATTCTCTGCCTTGATCACTTTGGACAACAACTCTGCCGCCGGATTTGACTCGAATAACACGGGCTCTGACCCAGCCGAGAGCAGCTGACTCAAGAACTTTTACGACATCACCAGGTTGAAGATCTAACTCCATTCTCAGAACTAAGAAACTGCTGTAAGGGTGATCGAACGCGCCGTGGAGGACTTGAACCCCCGACATCAGGTTTTGGAGACCTGCGTTCTACCAACTGAACTAACGGCGCATTTTAGATGCCCTAGTACCAAAGTTGCGACAATGGTATTTGGATTGAACGAGGTCGAGACCTCAGCGATCGAAGCGCTGCTTGACGCGAGTGGCTTTGCCAACACGTTCGCGCAGATAGAAAAGCTTCGCTCTTCTAACTTTACCGCGACGCTCGACTTTTATTGAGGCGACCTGAGGGCTATGTACCATAAAAACTCTTTCAACCCCTACACCTTGAAAGATTCGCCTAACAGTAATGGTTTGGTTTATGCCCCCGTGACGTTTTGCAATAACCACACCCTCATAAGGCTGAACGCGTTCTTTGTTCCCTTCACTTATGCGAACTCCTACTTTGACGGTATCGCCTACGTAAACTTCTGGAACTTTGTCTTTCTGTTGTGAAAGCTCAAACTCTTTAATTAGATCTTTAGTTTCACCCTTTTGGTTATGAGTTTTTAAACCAGAAGAAGAGCTTGGTTTCTTTTCTTTGGGTGAATCACTCTCTGGTGGACTTGTTAGTCCACCACTGCTTGATTCCTCTGTTGAAGAGGTATTTTGTAAATCAGCAGTCATCCGAACCTTTTAATTTATTTGCCGAAAAACTATTGTAACTCTTCACAAATCATTCTCCTCAGGCATTTGCTCTTTTTTCTTAAGTTTTAGATTTTAAAAAACCGATTTACCTCCAGCTTTTAGGGCCCATTTAACTCCAACAGTACTAGGTAAGAGAAAACCTGCTTCTCATTGAAGCCCTTTTTCTTTCTTATTTACCAGGACGTATAGATTAACTATTGATATCTTGAAATCAGCTTTAAGGAAACTCCTTTTTGGGAGACTTGGCTTATTAGAAATCTTTGCCTTTTATCGGAATGTCAAAACTTTTTGCAGATTTGCTTTCATCTGGTGCTTTAGGCAAGCAGATCAATCAAGGGCCGCGTATTCAGCAAAGACGAGGTGTGGAAATAAAATCCTCTAGAGAAGTGGCAATTATGCGTAAGGCTAGTCAAATAGTGGCAACAGTTCTTCGAGAGATCAATGAAATGGTTGAACCTGGTCAATCCACTAAGGATCTTGATAAATATGCAGAGACTAGGATAAGAGAAATGGGAGCTGTGCCGAGCTTTAAGGGGTATCACGGATTCCCCGCAAGTATTTGTTCAAGTATTAATAATGAGGTTGTTCATGGGATCCCAAGTTCTAAGAAGATTATCAAGCGTGGGGATCTTTTGAAAGTAGATACTGGAGCTTATTTTGATGGCTATCATGGAGATAGCTGTATCACTATTTGTGTTGGAGATGTATCGGATGAAGCAAAACAACTAAGTAGAGTAGCTCAAGAATCTTTGATGGCAGGGCTTGCTCAGATAAAACCACAAAATACTCTTTTAGATATAGCAGGTGCTATTGAAGACCATGTCAAAGCACACGGATTTAGTGTTGTTGAAGATTACACAGGCCATGGGGTTGGCAGGAATCTACATGAAGAACCATCTGTATTTAATTTCAGGACAACTGAATTACCCAATATTCAATTACGCTCGGGGATGACATTAGCCGTCGAACCTATATTAAATGCAGGTAGTAAAGCCTGCAGAACACTAAAAGATGGATGGACAGTAGTTACAAAAGATAATAGTTGGTCTGCTCAATGGGAACATACAATTCTAGTTACAGATGATGGATGTGAAATTTTAACTGATAGAACAAAGTAGTCATTGATTATCCCTGCACTATTTAATTAATATCGCCTTTATTCTTAAATAAATTAAAATACATTGCTCTAAAGAATTCGTTTAGAGGTACCAAAAAATAAGTTACAGGGTTTGGCGTAACAATAATTAGATTCAAACTAAGACTTGCTTGGTTGATTATCTGGCCTGCCACCCAGTCTGGACTCATTAAACCTAAAGGATTTAATTCGGAACGAAAAGGGCCAAGGATAAGTTTGCGAATTCTTAAATTAGATCTTTGCGTTTTAGTTATTGAACTCCCCTTTAAACTAACAAGTTGGCCAATTAATCGCTTGGTAATTTCATATACAGGACTTAGTGCAGGCTGAATCTCTGCTTCAGAAGTATTGATCCAAATTTCGTTTTTCTTAGACGAATGATTGTTATTCAGACAGATATTTTCAAAGCGCTGAAATAGTCTCCATGAACTAAGTGCATTGATTTCAAGTGATTCATTGATATCTTTTGACTCACAACTTCCACCAGGGTTTATTCCATGGTTCAGAATAAGAATGTCTAGACTTGCCAGCACTTTGTCAAGCTTTACTTCCTGTCCACATTCCCATTGAACCCATTCATTGGGAGAGGTAATTGAATTCTTTTGATGTGATATAGATCTGTGACTTAGTCCTATAACAAAAGCCCCTTGCGATCTAAATTTTTTTGTTAAGGCAATTCCAAGACTTCCTCTTGCTCCAGTGATTCCTATTCGGCGATTAGCCCATGGATTAATTGGATGGGTTTTATTGGAGGAGGAGTCTTGAGATTCATTAATCATTTTGAAATAAAGATGCTTATCTTCATTAGAGAAAACTCTGAATCTCTAATAGTAATAAATATTCTTAGCCAGATTATTCCATAGAACTAATTCTTGATACCAAAGCATTTTCCCTATTGCTTTTTTAAAAAGTTGATTGTCGACTAAGATTGATAATTATATATTTTGAGTAGGTAGGCAACTCGGTCATGGGCAAGACCTTAATGATCGGATCATGTGAACCGTTTAGTGGTAAGTCGGCACTGGTTCTCGGCATTGGAAGGTATTTAAAGAATTTAGGCAAGTCAGTACGCTTTGGGAAGCCTCTTGCTACAAGCTTTGAGCATGAGGTCACAAATGAATCAAAATTAATTCCTTTAGTTGATGATGATGTTCGTTTTGTAGGGTCATTTCTTGATTTGTCTGAAGATCAGTTAATACCTTCATTACACTTGTTGTCTGCAGAAACTGCGGATAAACGACTGGCAGCATCCAGATTGGAATCAGCTCAAGAGTTTGAAGTAATAAAAAAGACTCTTAATTCAAACTTTGAGGGCTTAAACATCCTTGAAGCTGCTGGTAGTCTTCATGAAGGCCTCTTATATGGCTTAAGTCTTGTTCAAGTTGCTAAAAACTTAAATGCAAAGGTCTTATTAGTTCATCTTTGGGAAGATAGTCGAAGTGTAGAACCTTTATTGGCTGCAAAAGCGCAGTTGGGAGAAAATTTAGCTGGAGTTGTTCTAAATGCTGTAACGCCAGATGATTTAAATACTCTGAAGGGAGAAGTGGTTCCAGCTTTGGAAGCTTTGGGGTTTGATGTTTTTGGTGTTATGCCTCGCTCTCCTTTGCTTAGAAGTGTAACTGTGGAAGAGTTGGTAAGGAGACTTAAAGCAAGGGTAATTTGTTGTGAAGATAAAATTGAGTTGATGGTTGAAAACCTAAGTATTGGAGCTATGAATGTTAATTCTGCTATGGAATTCTTCCGTAAGAGGCGCAATATGGCTGTGGTAACTGGTGCTGATAGAACTGATATACAACTTGCAGCATTAGAGGCCTCCACTCAGTGTTTAATACTCACAGGTGCTGGGGAGCCTTTACCTCAATTGATAAATAGGTCTGAAGAGTTGGATGTTCCTTTGTTGAAAGTTGATACTGATACCCTTTCCACCGTTGAAGTTATTGAACAGGCATTTGGCCATGTAAGACTTCATGAAACTGTTAAAGCTAAATATGCTTTTCGATTGGTTCAGGAACATTGTGATTTGGATCGCCTTCTAGAAACTTTGGGAATTTCTTTTTAAGCTCATGATTACTGCTAATTTCAAATCACCTTTATTGGGATGCCCTTGAGTCGCTCCCTTGATATCCCCCCACTTGGCCGAATTGACACTTTGGCCCAGGAATTAGCCTTATTGCAAGATAAGGGAAAAAGAAGAATAGCTTTTCTTGGAAGTAGACATGTACCTGTTGTGGCTATTCACTTAGTGGAGTTGATGGCTAGGTCTTTAGCGCAAGAGGGACATTCATTAATCACCTCTGGCTCTCAAGGTGTAAATGCTGCTGTTATTCGAGCTGTTTTAGAAGTCGACTCTTCTTTGCTAACCGTTCTGCTTCCTCAGAGTCTCGACCGCCAAACTCCAGAAATACGCGATTTGCTAGGGCAAGTTTTGCATTTGATTGAAAAGGCTGATAATGATTATCTCTCTTTGCCAATGGCAAGCAGCCTCTGTAATCAGGAAATAATTACTCGATGTGACCAGTTGATTTGCTTTGCATTTCATGACAGCGAGACTCTATTAAGTAGTTGCCATAGCGCTGAAGATATGGGGAAAATTGTTAGCTTATTGTTTTTTGATTGAATCTTGCATATTGCAGGAAAAATAAATTAATTTAAAAGAATAGCTCTCTTGAGAATGATTTTATTGGGATTATCTCGCTCTTTTTTGTAGTCTTAGAGGAATAATTTATTTTTTATGGCAAGCACTTATTCTTTTGATGTCGTTTCTGATTTTGACCATCAAGAATTGGTTAATGCAATTGATCAATTAAAGAGGGAGATCAGCCAAAGGTATGATCTAAAAGAATCCAACAGTGAAGTTGAACTAGAAGAAGAAAAAATAATTATAACTACTTCTAGTGACATGACTTTGCAAGCAATCGAAGGGGTGCTTCTTCAGAAAGCAACTAAAAGAAAATTATCTTTAAAAATATTTGATTTTCAACCATCTGAAACATCCTCTGGTAACAGAGTCAGGCAAATTGTGAATCTGCGTAAGGGACTTTCTCAAGATATGGCGAAGAAACTGAGTAAAGCTGTTAGAGACCAATTAAAGAAAGTAACAGTTTCTATTCAGGGTGATAGCTTGAGAGTTACAGGAAAAAGTAAAGATGATTTGCAGTCTGCGATAGAAATCTTTAGGAAGAAAGAGGAAGAGCTAGATATTCCTCTTCAATTTGAAAATTATAGGTAAGTTTCTTTTGTTAAAAAGAATTTTTAAGAATTATTTCTTGATTTTTTTAGCGTATAAATTTCCTCTAATCTTATAGAACTACTTTTAAAACTAATTTGACTACAGATCAGATAATCAATCAACTAACTATTAATGCCTTAGAGATCATTGGTAAATCTAGGAATGAAATAGAGAGAACATGTTGGGTTGTTGTGCATGAATATTGCAATGGTGCTAAACCTTCAGAATATGATATTAGAGAAATTGACGAGAGCCTTTATCTCAAAGTGCTAGAGAGGGTTAAAGGACAACTTTGATTTTAATTTCCTTGGATTGCTTACTTAGGTTGAAAAAAATCACACAAACAGTCAGATAAAGATATCCTTTAAGAATTCAAAAGATCTCATGACTAATCCTATTCGAAACGTAACCCCTGGGGGATCAGGCGGAGCAGCAACTTTAATGCTGATCCTTTCTTTTACAGGGATTCTCCTACTGACTCAGGCTTTATTTATAGTTCCAGCTGGTCAAGTTGGTGTGGTAACGACTCTAGGAAAAGTGAGCGGAGGCTCTCGAAGACCTGGACTGAATTTCAAGATTCCTTTTGTCCAGTCTGTATACCCATTTGATGTTAGGACTCAAGTTCAAGATGAGAAATTTAGCTCCCTAACTAAGGATTTACAGGTGATTGATGCTAATGCGACTGTTAAATATGCTTTGAAACCAAGTGAAGCTGGCCGAGTCTTTAGAACTATTACTTATAGCGATAGGGAGGTTTACTCAAAAATAATTAAACCCTCTTTGCTTAAAGCACTAAAATCTGTCTTTTCTCAATACGAGCTGGTAACTATTGCAAGCCAGTGGAGTGATATTTCAGAGTTGGTAGAAAAAACTGTTTCAGAAGAATTAAGCAAATTTGATTATGTCGATGTTCAGGCTCTTGATTTAACAAATTTAAAAATTGCTGATGAATATAAAGCGGCTATTGAGCAAAAACAGATAGCAGAACAACAACTTCTTAAGGCTCAAACAGAAGTCAAAATTGCTGAACAGGAAGCTTTGAGATATGAAACTCTTACTAGGAGTTTAGATGATCAGGTCTTATTTAAATTATTCTTGGATAAGTGGGACGGTAAAACACAAGTAGTACCTGCACTTCCAGGTAGTAAGGCTGGAACCCCACCAGTAATTGTTGGTGGCAAAAGGTAATTAATTTAATTCGTCAGACAATTTCTGAAAAGCTAGCTTCAAAAGCTTTTATGGTTGTTTCAATATCATCATTAGAGTGGGCTAATGATGTGAACCCAGCCTCAAAGGCGCTTGGAGCTAAATAAATTCCTTTCTCAAGCATGGCCCTGTGAAGTTTGCCAAATAGCTCTGCATTTGTCTGCTTAGCTTCTTGGAAATTTCTCACAGGGCCTTCGCATAGGTAAAAACCAAACATTCCACTAATAAAGCTTCCTGTAATAGGGATACCTGCTTTCTTGGCAGATTCACAAATTCCATTGATTAATCGTTGAGAAAGGCTCTCTAATCTTTCATAGGTGCCTTCTTGCTTAAGGAGTTCTAGCGTTTTTATTCCTGCAGTCATTGCAAGGGGGTTCCCGCTTAGAGTGCCAGCCTGATACATAGGCCCTGCCGGAGCAACCATTGACATAATTTCTTTGCGACCACCATATGCACCTACAGGTAGACCTCCGCCAATAACTTTGCCCATTGTGGTTAGATCTGGTGTTACCCCAAATCTTTCTTGGGCGCCACCGTAGCTAATTCTGAAGCCTGTCATCACCTCATCAAAAACAAGGAGAGACCCATTCTCTTTGGTAAGTTCTCTCAGCCCCTCCAAGAAACCTGGTTCTGGGGGTATAAATCCAGCGTTCCCAACTATTGGCTCAAGGATTACTCCAGAAATTGCATCAGGATTTTCTGCAAATAATGCTTTAACAGCTTCTAAGTCGTTGTATGGAGCTGTAAGAGTGTTTGAAGTTGTGCTTCTTGGAACACCAGGTGAGTCAGGTAGACCAAGTGTGGCGACTCCAGACCCTGCCTTTACTAAGAACATATCTGCGTGTCCGTGATAACAACCTTCGAACTTTATTAACTTGTCCCTGCCTGTAAAGGCCCTCATTAGCCTTAAGACTGCCATGCAAGCTTCTGTACCGCTATTAACAAAACGGACCATCTCCACGCTTGGTACAGCCTCTATGACCATCCCTGCAAGTTTGTTTTCTAATTCGCAAGGGGCACCAAAGCTTGTTCCTTTCTCAAGGGCTTCTTGAAGTGCAGCAATTACTTCTGGATGAGAATGGCCGCATATGGCCGGCCCCCAGCTCCCTACATAGTCAATAAATCGATTGCCATCAAGATCCCATGCATATGGTCCTTTAACTCGGTCAAATACAATTGGATCTCCATTGACCGATTTGAAAGCTCGAACTGGAGAACTCACTCCACCAGGCATTAGATCCTGTGCAGCATTAAAAACTGCTTGAGAGAGATTTGTGTTAAACGCGTTTGTCACGGCAACTAATCAAATGGGCTGCTAACACAGTTGGCCATAATGGCCTAAAACAGTCCGATTCGTCTCGTAATTGTTTTTTTGTTCTAAATCCCATGGGTAAATTTGTCTATTTTTGAACGAAAAACGATACATCTCTTTAGCATAAGAAGCATTGGAATCACTGCATTCATAGAGATATGATGAATTTTTTATGGTATGAAAACAAACATTAAGTTGGATGTATCAAATAGTGTGATGATTTGAGAATAGATCCTCATAAGCCTCCAGAAATCTATTTTATTGACCCTATGAAGAAAGAAAGAAAGAAAGATTTGTTTGTGAAGGTGCCTCTATAGAAAAAAATCAGGTTCTTCATTACTCTCTTGCGACGGCCAATCGATTTCGACAAGGACTGGAGCGTGATCACTTGGCTTAATATTTCCTCTTGATTTTTTATGAATTACACAACTTTTAGAATGATTAATAAGTTCTTTTGAGAGATATATGTGATCGATCCGCCAGCCTCTATCCCGATCCCAAGCGCCGCTTCGATAGTCCCACCAACTCCAATGATTTGTACCCTGCTCGAAGATTCTAAAAATATCTTCAAGCCTTTCCCCTAAAAGCTTTCTTAGTGCTTTTCTCTCGGGCTCGCTAGCCATGATTCCTCCTGATAAACGATTAGGGTTGTGTATATCTTTATCTTCTAGTGCAATATTAAAATCACCTAAAAGACATATTGGCTCATCTCTTTCTGACTGACAATCCAGATAGTTTTTTAAGCAATTTAGCCATTGAAGCTTATATTCATATTTGTCTGAAGTTAATGAAGAACCGTTAGGAACATATACATTTATAATCCTCACACCATTTAATAAAGTACTTATAACTCTTTTTTGTTCATCTAGATATTGTGCTTCTGGGTTATTTGATAATTCTCCACTCATTCCAAAACGAACATCCTTAAGTGGTGACTTACTTATCAGAGCTACACCATTATAAGCTTTTTGACCAAAGAAACTTAGATGATAATCCTTATCTTCAAAGATCTTTGTGGGAAAAGATGCATCTTCAACTTTTGTTTCTTGTAGGCAAAGTAAGTCTGGGTTGACTTCGGAAAGGAATGCTTCAACTTGACTTATTCTTGTTCGAATTGAATTTACATTCCAAGTAGCTATAAGCACAATCTAATAACGTTATATATATTGGTATAATCTAGCTATATTTTCTGGGTTTGATGGCTGCTCTAATGAAAGTCTTCTTGGTAAATATTTATAGATTTTTTTGTATTGGTTTTCCGATACTTCTTGTTGCAGGATCTAGAGATATATTCCCTCAATATAAAATTTTTTCTTTGGCGGAATTTGATCGCCTTGATGAAGAAAGAGGAAAGGTAGAAAAAAGCTTTGAGGATTCCAATAAGCCTGGCATGCCTTCAGGCCCTTTAGAATTAATGAATGTTCTAAGAAGAGCTACTGCTATGGATGGAGCGACTAGTCCTTCAGATGCTCTGGATGAGGCGATACAAGCTTTTGAAAACGCAGATAAGGAGGATACGGCTTTACCTTTAAATTGATCTTCTTTGTGAAGACTCATCATCTCGCTAGATTTTTAGCTTGGTCAGGTAAATATTAGTTATGAGAGATCATCCAATCCCACCAGTTACAGAACCCTTGCAATATCGGGCAATAGGTATTGTTAGAGGAATATATAAACCAGAAGATTCAAAATGCTTTACTAAAGGTTGCTTAGTGGATGAGCAAGGTGAAGTAATAGAAGCGGTTGTTCTTGGAAGGATGATGAATCTTATGAAACGTTATCTTTTGATGGAATCTCCCCACCTTTGGGTCGTTTATCCACGCTGTAGGGATTCAGACCATTTGCACCTTCAAATTAGTGGGATTTGGGAGCCCAGTACCTTGAGATCTTCTACAAAAGATAAACCTAATTCAATGGTTTCTAATAATGGCATTGCCATTCCACTTGATAAAGTTGAGGAAGGAGATAATTATTTCTCTATTAGAGGTGAGTTGATTTATACAAAGCCAGAAAGTAATGATTTAGTTATTAAAGTGAGACAAAAGATCAAATCGAATGGTGATAGACCTTTTCCTTTTAAGCTTCGGTTAAAAGGTACTATTCCTTTGGAATCTTTAAGAACTTTTGTAAGCTTGGATGTTCGTAGAAAAGGCCAATTGCTTCATCTGGAAAATCACGAAGTGATTGCTCCAGTTCCAACTAGAGGTGGTA
The DNA here is from genome assembly GCF_000018585.1 of Prochlorococcus marinus str. MIT 9211. Lineage (NCBI taxonomy): Bacteria > Bacillati > Cyanobacteriota > Cyanophyceae > Synechococcales > Prochlorococcaceae > Prochlorococcus > Prochlorococcus marinus. The sequence continues at coordinate 456,253 of NC_009976.1, forward strand.
AGCACAAGAGCAAAGGGTTATCTTTAAACAAAAACAAATAGTTTATTATGTTAATCAGGCTTATGGTTTGAATTTGCACTTACTCTGCATAAGATGATTGCAACTACTATCTTTTCTTTTCTATAAGTAAGATAATTTATTGCTCTTGCCTGTTTTAATAGAATGTCTTTTTCTTTCTCAATCTTATTAAAAGATGAAAGAACTATTTATTGATTGCCCAACAGGTCTTTCAGGTGACATGTTACTTGGAGCTTTGTTTGACTTAGGCACTCCTCAAAATGTAATCACCAGACCCTTAGCTCAAATGGGACTGGGGGAAAAATACTCTTTAGATGTAAAAGAAACCAAAACTTATGGATTGCGAGGTAAAAGAGTCTTTATAAAAGCGCTAGAAGCTCAACCAAAGCATCGCCGTTGGGCTGAGATAAGAAATTCAATTTTAGAAGCCACTATGGAAAGTAATCTTCAAGAAAAGGTTCTAATGGTTTTTGAAATTTTGGCTGAAGCAGAAGCTTCAGTTCACGGAATTAATATTGATCAAGTTGAATTTCATGAAATTGGATCGATCGATACATTAGTAGATGTAGTAGGTGTTTGTTCGGCAATAGATCATTTAGATCTAGAGAGGGTTTATTGTGCAGCCCCTCCAGGAGGAAAAGGTTTTATAGAAACCGCTCATGGTGCTTTACCTGTTCCAGTTCCAGCAGTATTGGAGTTAGCAAAAAAACATCAAATAAAGCTTTTGTCAGAAATTAATCAGCCTTCAGGAGAGTTGACTACACCAACGGGGCTAGCATTGATGATTGTTTTGGCAGATGAATTTACTAGACCACAATCTCTTTGTCTTGAATCGATTGGAGTTGGTTGTGGAAGTAGAACTTTAGATCGACCTAATGTATTAAGAGCATGTTTATTAGATTCTTCAGAAAGCAACACTCTGGCATCTATTAAAGAAGATTTTTACTGGGAGCAAATTGTTACGCAAGAGGCTTGGGTAGATGATGCTAGCCCTGAAGATATATCGATCCTAATTCATCGATTAAGAGAAGCTGGAGCTCTTGATGTTACTAGTCATTCTATTCAGATGAAGAAAGGCCGTAATGGACAATGTATTAAAGCACTTCTTAGACCAAAAGATGTCGGCAAATTTAGATCAATATGGTTTTTACATGGAACAACTATTGGGTTCCGAGAAAGTCTAGATGGGCGATGGCTTTTGCCTCGAAGATCAGGTACTTGCTTAACTATTTTTGGTAAGATAAGGGTAAAACAAGTAAGGCGACCTGATGGAAATATTAGTATGAAAATTGAGCATGACGATCTGACTAGAATAAGTTTGGAAACAGGATTGTCTTTCGATGAGATTCGTACAAAAGTTATTAGTGAGTCCAGTTCATTTTCTCCAACTGAAGAGTGGTCTGAATGATGAACTTTCTAACTAATTTCTATTACTTTGTAAGTAAATTTAAAAACAAAATCAACTTACCAGGAGGTTTAAAGCTTTGGGTAACCTTTTGTTGCTTTTCGTTTATAGGTTATTCAATATTTAATAATTTTGGCCAACTATCACAACAATCTTTCTCAAGATTATCCTTGCTATTTATTTTTAGTGGCTTTCTTGTAAGCTGGCTTAGCTTGATAATTAATGCAATCGCATGGAAAAAGATTATTTCTTGGTTAGGTTATAACTCTAACGAGATTAAAATTATACCTATATTTTTAAGTACAAATCTTTTAAAATATATGCCAGGAGGTGTTTGGCATTTTTTGGAAAGATTTAGGCTGCTTAGAAAGAAGATGCCATCAGATAAAGCTTTTTATTGCGTTTTATTAGAGCCTTTCTTTATGATATTCGCTGCATTATTTTGGGTTCCTTTTGGTGATTTTAACCTTATAGTTTTTATTTTATGCTTCTCTCCATTGTTTTTCTTATCCAATCGATTTATAACACCCTTTGCGTTGGCTATTAAACGATTGAAGATTTCTGATTTCCGTAAACATTACTCAATATCATCACTAAATGAATCTTCAAATTTAATCCCAATAACTTCTTCTAACTATCCTTACGAAGCTGTATTAGCAGAGATATTTTTTGTGGCTTTGCGTTTTACGGGGTTTTGGTTTTGCCTTAAAGCTTTTTCAATAGACCATAGTCTTTATTTTACAAAGTGGCTTTCTGCCTTTTCCCTTTCTTGGATGGTTGGACTCATTGTTCCTTCAGCACCAGGCGGCGTAGGAGTGTTTGAGGCATTCATTCTATTTGTAATTGGTGATGGAGTCTCCGAGCCTCTTCTTATCTCTGCATTGTTGTGTTATAGACTTATTGTAAGTTTGGCTGATCTTTTTGCGGCTATCTTTATACCAAAGAATCAGATTAGACTTCTATCTACTAATTAAATTAATTCATACTAATTATCATTATAATCTAAACTTGGAATTAGGGAAATTGAAGCTATTAGACCTAGTGAAAGTATTATTAGTGAAGGTATAATCGATTCTCCCATTCTCTCATCCCCAGCGTATTGGAAGATTCTTACTGAAAGAGTATCAAAGTTAAATGGCCTTAAGACAAAAGTTAATGGAAGCTCTTTTAAGGTATCTACAAAAACTAATAAGAAACCAACAGTAATAGGGCCTTTGAGTAAGGGCAAATGTATCTTTCTTAAAATTTCTCTCCATCGTGACCCAAGGCTAGAAGCTGCCTCGTCAATATTGGGGTTAATTCTTTCGAAAGCTGAATCTATCCCACCCTTTCCAACAGCTAGAAATCTATTCGAATATCCCCATAACAATAGAAAAAATGGAGCAATATTCCAGGGTTCCCCACGAAAAGATAGAAGAGCTAAAGCTAAAACTGCACCTGGGATTGCATAGCCAATTCCAGATAGAAACGAAATGCTTTTCATCCAAGTAGATGGATTCCATCTTTTAGCAATTCCAAGCAATACTGCAATCACCATTGCCAAGCTGGATGCAATTATACCTAAGCCAAGACTTCTAGCGGTTAATGCAAAAAGTTCAATACTTAAACCATGATGGATTTGATCGATATTGACAATTGCCCAAACTAAGGGAATCCCAAGAGTAAATAAAGGAGGAAAAAGTGTAATTATTTGGGCTAAAACAATTTTTATTCCTTTTAGCTCCCAAGCAGGCGATTCAGCTCCAGATATACCTTCTGACCATCTACGACTTTTCCTCCTGAGAGCTTTTTCATAGGCAACAAGAACTAAAACAATAATTAATGCAATCAAAGCAAGAGCAATAGCACCAGCAGGGTTGCCCTCTGAGATCCAACTCTCGACAATTCCTGCAGAGATACTTGGGATATTTAATAGTTCTACAGCTCCTAGTTCATTGATTACCTCCATTCCTGCAAGAGCAAGCCCTGTACCTATAGCAGGCATTGCTATTGGAAGAGATACTTTGGCAAAGCTTTTCCATGGCCCAATACCAAGACTTCTGCATGCCTCGAGTTGAGAGTTACCAGCTTTTGAGAAGCTTTCTGTACTCAAAAGGAAGACGTAAGGGTATGTGGTTAATGCCATAACTAATACACCCCATTGCATCCCATGAATTCTTATTGAAAAAATACTTCCAAGGTCTATTAAGGTCGCTGAAAGTAGGTATGCAGGAGTCGCTAATGGCAAAAGCTGGGCAAGTCTTAATGTTTTTCTTCCTTTAAACCGACAGTTTGCTAGCAGCCATCCATTGGTTGTTCCAAGAATCCCCCCAAGTATTGAGGTGAAAAGAACTAATACAAAAGTTCCCTTTATTTGACTTATTCCATTAGCCCCTAAATGAACTACTCCTTTAGTAACTCCATTAATTCCTTCATATAGAAGACCGAAAAGAGGCCAAAGTATGAAAAAACTGAGAAGTATTGCAATTACATTTAATAGGACTCTTCCTTCTAGTAATTTTTGAGTAGAGAAGTTCAAAACAGTAGTAGTTTTTGTGCTCAAAAGATTTAATCTTTAACAAGTTTATTGATTAACTTCGCGAGCTTAATATCAAGAGTACTGAGTCCTCCTAAGTCATGTGTTGTTAGTTTAATGGTTACTTCGGAATAAACATTACTCCATTCAGGATGATGGTTTAATGATTCTGCAATTAGCCCTACTTGTGTCATAAAGCCAAAGGCTTCAACGAAGTTTTGGAAACGGAAGTCTCTCTGGAGCTTATTATCCTTTACTTCCCATCTTGGAAGTGATAGGAGAAGTTCATCGATCTCTTTTTTGTTTAGGAGCTCTCTTTGCATGATGATAGAAATCAAATTAATCTGACTGACTACTTAATTCATGTATGCGGTCAATAAGTAAGTCTAAACTTGTTTCGGCTTGATCTTCAGAGGTAGTAATACTTGGTGTGTGTTTCTTGTTTAAAAAGCTGTTTATTTTTTCTGGATTGGTCCTTGATAAAATTGAGCTCAGACTATCTTTTTTTTTGTTAGATTCGTTGTTCTTTACTTCGCCTACTACATGCAAGTTTAATTTCCTCAAATTTTCTGAATATCTATGCTCCCATAAATAAACTGCCTGCCAGGTGCCAAGAAGAAGTTTTGACTCATTAATGCTTAGACTTAGACATGTTGAAGTAAGTGTTGTTCTTATATGAGCGGGCATATCGTCGACACCTTCTTGATCGTGAAGGTATTTATAGCTTTGAGACTTCGCATTAATTGATGTGAACTCTTCTTCAGGAACTAAAGCCTTCATATAAGACGAGAGATCTTTTAAGACATTAGGGTCTGCATTTTCGTTGATTATAAGGCTACAACTTGTGTGCTTTGTCGATATTACAATAATTCCTTGACTTATCTCTGATTCTTTGATCCATTGATTTATTTTAGGAGTTATGTTTGTAAAACCCTCTCCTTTTGTTGTAACTAAAAGCTCAGATAGAATTTGCTCCACAGAAAATAATAATAAAAGACTTATCTTTAATAAAAGACTTTGCCTAACAGCTAATTACTTTTATTAAACTCTATAGTAAATATATCTAATTTACGTGACCAGTCTATCTATAAAGAGAAATTATGATTTGAAATCCTAAACTCCTCTTAATAGATGCGTAAGAAACTTTCTAAAATATGTATTTAGGATTATTAATCTCAAATGTCTAAAGAAAGTAGTTTTACGAGTTGATGCTCATATTTTGTCGTCTATTAAGACATAAGATTCTTTGCTTTTTGAGGGAAAGTCAATTAGAGATAAACATAAAGGCGGATATTTAAGACTATAGGCCTTATCTTCAGATTAGGCTTAGCAAATACTTTCTACAGAACATTGCCTGATATCGCTTGGCAGAAACTTGGGGACTACCTTCAAGAAACCCAGGTTCTGGGCTCAATTCATAGCACTCTTTACTGGGATCAAAACACTTCGATGCCTATTAATGGTGCTAAGTGGAGAGGCGACCAATTAAGTTTTTTGGCCAGATCGCTGCATGCAAGGCAAAGCAGCGAACGTTTTGAGGAACTGCTTCATGAAGCTAAGGATGAATTTCAACGAAATTATGGTCTGAAACCCTTAGTTTCCAAAGAATTTAATGAGAAGAAAAGGAATTTGGAATTATTAACCCAGGAGCTTCATCGTCAAAAGAGGCTTGATCCAGACTTAATTACTCAGCTTGCAACTGCCCAAACCAATGGGTATTCACTGTGGCAACAAGCAAGGCGGGAGAATGATTTTCAATGTTTTGCTCCTGCTCTTCGCTATCTGATTTCACTAAGGCAGGAACAGGCAAAACAGCTTGATGAGCCCCGAAGTTGCTGGGAAACACTTGCACAGCCATTTGAACCCGATTTAACAATTCAACGCCTCAATGAATTGTTTACTCCTTTGAGGAAGCGATTGCCAGAATTAATATCTAAATACTGTCTTGCCAAAGATATTAATCAACAAAAATGGGACCTTGAGGAAAAATCACAACAAGATCTTTGTGAGCGATTACTTCAAGAATGGGGTAGGAATCCCCAAGTTACGTCTATAGCAAGATCTCCTCATCCATTTTCAATTACTCTTGGACCTCAAGACTTTCGTCTGACTACTCGTGTTGTACGAGGTCAACCTCTTTCGTGCTTCCTTGCAACAGCACATGAATGGGGACACTCTCTTTATGAGCAAGGATTACCTTCTCAGTCTCATCAGTGGTTTGCATGGCCTTTAGGTCAAGCAACTTCTATGGCTGTACATGAAAGCCAGTCACTTTTTTGGGAAAATCGAGTAGCTCGAAGTCGAGCATTTTCATATCGTTTTTGGAAGTATTTTGCTGAAGCAGGGGCTCCGTTGACTTGTGGTCATGACTTGTGGAGAGCAATGAATCCATTGACTCCTGGCCTGAATAGAGTTGAGGCTGATGAACTTAGTTATGGACTTCATATCCTAATTCGGACTGAATTGGAAATTGCTTTTCTTGAAGAGGGATTGGAAGTTAATGATATTCCTTCTGAATGGAACAAAAAATACAAAGAATTGCTTGGAGTTGTTCCTAGCAATGACTCAGAAGGATGTCTTCAGGATGTTCACTGGAGCGAAGGCTCATTTGGTTACTTTCCTTCTTATTTGATTGGTCATTTAATCAGTGCTCAACTCTCAGAAGCAATGATTGAAGGGCTTGCTAATGATGGGGTTCAAGGAGAAGATCCCATTGGTGAATGTATTACGAATGCTTCTGAATCTAAGCTTCTATCTTGGTTAAGAAGAGAAGTCCATCATTACGGACGCCAACTAAATGCTGAACAACTAGTTGAAAAAGTTACGAAAAAGCCTCTTTCTAGCAGAGCATTCTTAACTTATTTAGAAAATAAGCTAGAGCAAATGACCAGCACCCCGTAGGATGCGACACGAAAATATTTTTGAATATGGCCAATCTCGATCAGGCACCAAAAAGGCTAATGCCGAATCTATTGCACGTGTTGCCTGCATTCGCTAATGAGAAGGAGTTAAGGCTTAACACAATTGTTGAACTTAACTCCAACACAATTAATAAATATGAGCTAATTACAGAGACAGGACATTTAAAGCTTGATCGAGTTGGATATTCTTCATTGTCTTACCCATTTGCATATGGTTGTATCCCTAGAACTTGGGATGAGGATGGAGATCCTTTAGATATAGAAATAGTTCAAGTTACTGAACCATTGATACCAGGTTCGATTGTTGAGGCTCGAATCATCGGAATAATGACTTTTGATGATGGAGGAGAAGTTGATGACAAAGTTATTGCAGTCATTGCAGATGATAAGCGCTTAGACCATATAAAAAGTTTTGAGCAGTTAGGTGAACATTGGCTCAAGGAGACAAAGTATTATTGGGAGCATTATAAAGATCTTAAAAAGCCTGGTACATGCAGAGTTAATGGGTTCTTTGGCGTCGAAAAAGCAATCGAAATTATTAAATCTTGTGAGACTCGTTATTTATCTCAAATTGATCCAACCTTGGTTGATTAATTAACTCATCAATCCTTTCTTACAGAATCAAAAATTTCTTGAAGGATCTCCATTGCTCCTTGGGATTTAAGTTCATTGGCAAGTTCTTTGCCAATTAGCTCTGGATTGCTTTTATCGCCTCTTTTTGAATCTTTAATCAGTTTTTTACCATCTAAGCTCGCGACCATACCGGTAAGAATTAAGTCTTGTCCAGAAATTTGGCTATTGACGCCTATAGGTACTTGGCACCCTCCCTCTAACTCTCTTAAGAATGATCGCTCTGAAAGGCATCTTTGTGAAGTTTCTTCATGCTCCAGACTTTTAATTATTTCTAGAACCTCTGGTTTATTCTCCACACATTCAATCCCAAGGGCCCCTTGTCCTACAGCATGTAGAGAAATTTCGCATGGAATTAATTGATGGACCCTATCTCCAAAACCTAGCCGAGTTAAGCCAGCTGCAGCGAGAATCAAGCAGTCATAGGCTCCGGCATCCAGTTTCTCAAGCCGAGTAATTAAGTTTCCTCGAACATCTTTAAAGATTAAATGCGGGTAATGATGACGGAGCTGCGCTAGACGGCGAAGAGAGCTTGTACCAAGGATTGTTCCAGGTGGAAGCTCATGTAATTGCTTGTCTTTAAGAGATTTGTTTACTACTAACGCATCTGCGGGGTCTTCTCTTTCAGTGACGCAGCCAAGCATTAATCCTTCTGGGAGATTCGTAGGAAGATCTTTGAGTGAGTGAACAGCGATGTCGGCTCTACCAATAAGCATTTGGGCTTCAAGCTCTTTTGTAAAAAGGCCTTTGTCCCCAATTTTGGCAAGTGCTACATCTAGAATCTTGTCTCCCTGAGTAGCCATTGCTTCTATAGAAATATTTATGCCTGGATGGGCTTTCTCAAGCTGTTCCTTTACCCAGTGAGTCTGAACCATTGCTAGCTTGCTTCTGCGCGTGGCTATGCGCAATTGGTCTAGAACCATTAGCGGTACTTATCTTTTTTTTACCTTACCCACTTGAGGGAACTCTATTTACTTGATATTGCAATACGTTATTAGTCTGATGTTTATATATAGATCTTTATTCCTATAAGTCTTAATGGGATGGGTATGAGTTTCTTCTTAAAGTCAATCTTCTTTTCCTCTTGATTGGTTGAGTTTATTTAATGTATTCTTTAAGCACTCCATTGCGATTTGGATGACGAAGTTTGCGTAGAGCTTTTGCTTCAATTTGACGGATACGCTCGCGGGTTACATCAAATATTTGCCCAATTTCTTCAAGGGTCTTCATACGACCATCATCAAGTCCATAACGAAGTCTTAGGACATCTCGTTCTCTTGGGCTCAGAGTTGCGAGAACTCCTTCTAGGTCCTCGCGAAGTAGTGTTTTGGCAACATCTAATTCAGGGTTCTCTGAGTCTGATTCAATGAAATCACCAAGACGTGAGTCTTCTTCTTTACCTATAGGAGTTTCTAAAGAAATCGGTAACTGAGCACTCTTCGCAATAAAGCGAAGCTTTTCAATAGTCATCTCCATACTCTCTGCAATTTCTTCTTCTGAAGGTTTTCTCCCAAATTCTTGACTTAGAACTTTGGTTGTTTTTTTGATTCTTGAAATTGTTTCGTAAAGGTGGACAGGAAGCCTAATTGTTCTACTTTGATCTGCAATCGCTCTTGTAATTGCTTGACGAATCCACCAAGTTGCATAAGTGGAGAACTTATAGCCTTTTTCATGGTCGAATTTCTCTGCTGCACGAATAAGCCCCAGACTTCCTTCTTGAATCAGATCTTGGAATGAAAGTCCTCTATTCATATATTTTTTAGCTATTGAAACAACTAAGCGAAGGTTTGATTGAACCATTTTTTCTTTCGCACGCCTTCCAAGCATTAGTCTCCGGCGAAACCTTATGACTGGCATTTCAACCAACGCAGCCCACTCTTTTTTGGAGGGGTAATGTCCATTTTCGCTTTCAAACTGGATAGCGATTTCTTCTAAATTTAGAAGATCTGCAATCTTCCTTGCGAGTTCAATTTCTTCATCAGGCCTAAGTAATCTAATGCGGCCAATTTCTTGTAAATACACTCTGATTGAGTCTTCTGTATAAACTCCCTTTGGTCCAATTTTTATACTTGCAAGAGTTTTGTCACTAGCCTCTTGGTCATTTGAATCATCCAGAGAATTCATATTCAAGGTTATTTCTGTTTCTGGATTGATTTCATTGTTATTAGCTTCTGCAAGTAATTGGTCCGCTGCGAGATCTAAGTCTTTGTCTTGCGATGAGGAAGCTTTCTTCGTAGAGCTAGGCTTTGATTTTTTTGTAACGGAGATTGATTTCCCTTTTTTCAATGTTTTACTCTCACCAGCCTTTGTGCTGGACTTTTTTGTTGCTTTGGTTTTAGCCTTTGCAACTGTTTTTTTGGAGGCGACAGGACTCATTGCTTGAAACTCAAAGAATGGCGAAATAATGAAGAGAAGAGATTATTTATAGGAAACGACCTTGAGCTTCAATTACAACAAATTGAATTCTTAGATTTTTAAGATTAGACAAGGAAGCATTAGTAATAGTTTGGAACTAATACTGAATTGAGTCTGTGAGTTTAAAAACCTACTTTAGTGCTTTTGTTGAAATTGAATAAAGGTATTTATCATCATTACAGCGTTGTTAGGGGCTTTCTTAGGAGGGTCAAGCTGACAGGAGAATCCTGATTAGCAATGACTTCGCGCCTTCCCTCTGAACGAAACTCTGTATGATTTAAGTGAGCGCATTTATGCAGCCCACGTTCCAATGCTAAGAAAATTTTTCGAAGTTAGCAACTATTCTTTTTATGAGACTTTTGGAGATAGATGTATGGCTTGAAGTGGGGAGGGAGGGGCGTACTTTTTCTTATGGAGATAGTAAGCAATTAGGCATTGATTTAGGGGACATTGTTCTGGTTGGCTTGAGGGGTAGGCGTATGCATGGTCTTGTTGTAGGGAAAAGAGTTCGGCAATTGAACTCAGAAGCAGAGCAACTAAGTCTTAAAAAAAAGAACTTTTCTCTGACTGATATTGAATCAATTGTTCAGAAAGCAGCAGTTGAACCAGAGTGGCGTGAGTGGGTGGAAGCATCAGCGAATAAATGTCATACAGGTTTATTCAGGATGCTAAAAGCTGCTCTCCCTCCAGGTTGGCTGGGTTCTAGAAATCTCAAGAGTTCTGAACAGAAAAAATATTGGTGGATTTCTTTGATAACTCCTCATGACATCGACACAGAACTTTCTTTCAAACAGCAAAAAGTTGTCAATTTTCTTCAATCCCGAGGAGGAGGATCATGGCAGAAGGATTTTGTAATCGAAGGGATCTCATTAAGTGTGTTAAAGAGCTGCTTGGCGAGAGGTGTTGTTTCCCGTGAAAAACGAAACTTCCTTATTAGTAGACAAAGTACGGCTATAAAACCTTTCCTCGACAAAGCAAATCAAGAAAGTCCTCGACACTTGACTGACGAACAGAAAATAGCGATGGAGGCTTTCTTTGAGCAGCCACCAGGATCAACCTTTTTGTTATGGGGTGTAACTGGTTCTGGGAAAACAGAGGTTTATCTTCAAATAGTGGCAAAGGAGTTGTCTGAAGGTAGGCATTGTCTAATACTTGCGCCTGAAATTGGATTGATTCCTCAACTTGTAGATCGCTTGGTGAAGCGTTTTGGTCCTCGCGTTTTGGAGTATCACAGTGGCTGTACACAAAATGAACGAGTTAAGGCTTGGAGGGAAGCATTAACTACCTCTCAAGCACTTGTTGTTGTTGGAACTCGCTCGGCTGTTTTCCTTCCTTTGACACCTTTGGGTCTTATTGTTCTTGATGAGGAACACGATAGTTCTTATAAACAAGAATCTCCTATGCCTTGTTATCACGCCAGAGATTTGGCTGTAGATCGTGCTCAAAGAGTTGGAGCAAAGGTTTTGTTAGGCAGTGCCACACCATCACTTGCTACGTGGAAGGATTTGTCTCCTAGAGGCCCTATTTCTTTCAAGCGCTTGACTCGTCGCATAGCTAATAAGCCGTTGCCTCTTGTACATGTTGTTGATATGAGGCAGGAGCTGGCCTATGGCAATAGACGATTAATTAGCAAACCACTAATGGATCGACTTTCAGCACTGCCAGCCTTAGGCGAACAGGCAGTTATTTTGGTCCCTAGGCGTGGTTACAGTACTTTTTTGAGTTGTCGAAGTTGTGGGGAGGTTGTTCAATGTCCAAACTGTGATGTCTCATTAACTGTTCATCAAGGACGTCAAGGATCTCAATGGTTGAGATGTCATTGGTGTGATCATCGAGCCAATATTGGCTTTAACTGCAATCAATGTGGCTCAAAGGCTTTCAAGCCTTTTGGAGCAGGTACGCAACGAGTCTTAGAGCATCTTGCTACGGAGTTAAAGGAATTAAAATTATTACGTTTCGACCGGGACTCTACTGGTGGTCGAGATGGTCATCGTCGCTTGTTAGAAAAATTTGCTGCTGGTAAAGCAGACGTCCTTGTAGGTACGCAAATGCTAGCCAAGGGCATGGATATACCTAGTGTCACTTTAGCGGTGGTGCTTGCTGCTGACGGTTTATTGCATCGACCAGATTTGTTTGCAGGAGAACAGTCCTTGCAGCTTTTTATGCAGTTAGCTGGTAGAGCTGGACGGGGTGAAAAGAAAGGAAAAGTTTTTGTCCAGACCTATTCTCCAGAGCATCCAGTAATTAAACATTTGGTTGATGGGTGTTATGAGAGTTTTCTTAAGAAGGAGGCAAAATTACGCAGTGAAGCTGGGTTGGTCCCATATAGTCGCGCTTGCTTACTTCGTGTCTCAGGAGAAACTGCTTCAGTTACAGCTACTTCCGCTACTGCATTAGCAGAATATCTAAAACCCTTTTGCAAATCTAATGGGTGGACCATAGTGGGCCCAGCTCCAGCAATGGTTGAAAGGGTTGCAGGAAAAAGTCGTTGGCAACTTTTATTACATGGTCCACAGTCAAGTCCTTTACCCATCCCTTCGGGAGGACAATTGTGGTCATGTCTATCAAAAGGTGTCAATTTATCTATAGACCCAGATCCAATTAATCTTTAATTAAATGTCAGGGCGGAAGCTCTGGGAACCCATAGCCCATTCTAACTTTCAGGCTTTGCATAATAATGACTATCCCTAAAATAAAGAGAACAAAAACTATTCCTAGTCCAAGCCTATTCCATCGCCATTCCTGAATTTCTATTTCATTTAAAACACCTCTTTCAAGCTCCCAGTAGATATTTGATTCTTTCTCAATTGCTGGTCGTGGACTTCCTTTAAGTTTTGTTTTATGTGAGACAGGACTTACACTCATTGAGACATTTAAGCCTGGAATTTCTATAAGGTCTTTTAAGTCAACAATTACTTTTAATCGCTGCTCTAATCCAACTAGCCAATTCTTTTCTTTTAAAGTGATCTGAGGAGAGACGATTTCAATGCCAGCAGCTTCTGTGGCTAATGCAATAGTTGATTTTATAAAAGAATTTGCTTCTTGCGAGTTAATAGAAGGACTTTCGATGACTTGGCTACCGTTGCTTGAACTATGAATTGTGATATTAGGGTTTAATTCTTTTAGAGAGGCTTCAAATTGCTTTTGCCAAGGTAGTAGCTGATTTGAATTACTGTTTATATCAAATGCTAGCTTTAATCTGTCTGGACCTATTAGCTGTACTTCAGTAGTGAACTGTACACAACCACTTAGAAGAATTGTCAACCCTAAAAATATAGCTAATACCAATCCTGTGAAACCAAGCTCTAACCCCTTTGTTGGACCAGTTGGAGGCTCTTTGGGTTGCTTAGGTTCAAAGGCTTTTTTGTAGCTATAAGACGATTCCTCTATGAGGGCATCTTTCAGGTTTGGGATTTTTACAGACCAGCTTTTTGGCCTTTCTAGCTCTGGAGCTTGCAAAATAGAAAGTAGCTGCTTCGCTTCCTGTCGAAGTGAACTTTCTGTATTTTTTAAAAGACTCTTGCAAATAGAGATTGCCTCCTGATCTTTCCCTTGCCCCATATATGCCGTAATCATTAGGAGTTGAACTTGTCCCTCATATTCAGTTGACAAGCCTTCACCTTTTAAGACTTTTTCTAACAAAGAAATGCACTGCCCATAATCACCGCTTTCAAGGGCAGCTTCGGCAACTATTAGGCGCTCGGACGCCTCCAAATTAACCTCTACCTGTAATCATTGTTCCAATGCCGGCATCGGTAAATATTTCTAGTAGTAAGGCGTGTGGTATGCGGCCATCAATAATATGGGCGGCAGCAACTCCTTGAGCTAGTGCTCGAATGCAGCAGCCGATTTTAGGCATCATTCCACCATTAACTATTCCTTTCTCAATGAGTTCTCTTGCTTCCTGTAGACGTATATGCCGTATAAGTGAAGTTTGGTCAGACTTATCCCGTAGAATACCTAGGATATCTGTGAGTAGGATTAGTTTTTCTGCACCAAGAGCTGCAGCAATTTCTCCTGCAACTGTATCTGCATTGATATTTAAGGAGTCCCCCTGCTTTGAAGCTGCAACACTGGAAATGACGGGGATATAGCCTTTGGATAGAAGAGGTTCAATTACTTCTGTATGGACTTTGGCTACTTCACCGACTAGGCCATGACTGCCATTGTCTAGTTGGCGGCCTTCAATTAAACCTCCATCAATTCCAGATAATCCAACGGATTTGGCCCCCAGCTGATTTAGTCCTTTAATAATCTGCTTATTAACTCTTCCTGCAAGAACCATTTCGACAATATCCATGGTTTGCTCATCAGTTACCCGTAAGCCATCACGAAACTTACTTTTGATGCCAAATCGCTCCAGCCATTGGTTGATTTGAGGACCTCCACCATGAACTATGACTGGTTGGGCTCCAACACTTGTAAGCAATGCAATGTCTCTAAAAACTGCCTTTTTAAGAGTTTCGCTTGACATTGCTGCCCCACCATATTTGATAACAATTCGCCGCCCTACGAATTTTTGTATGTATGGAAGGGCTTCACTGAGTACTGAGACTCTTGTTGAATCTTTCTCAGAATGATTATGTTCAAATTGATGGCTGGAAAATGATTGATCCACGAGTAGTTGAAATTATTGAATAGAGGCTTGACTAGAGTTTTCTGTGAGAGTTTCTTTGGGAAGAAGTGTGAGTTCAATTTCTCCTGAAGTATCGGAAGTTATATTCGCATTCAAGTTTTTGGCAAAGAACCTTCCTAGACGATCTTTTTTATCTTCCCACTTTGTTATTGGCACCCCATTAAATTTAAACTTCATCTGAATTCCATAGCCATTTCCTCTTTCTAAAAGCTCTATCTCTTGAAGTTGAGGAGGCTTGGCTTCATTCCAGAGCTTTAAAACCTGTAGAGATGATTCAAGGTGAACTCTTTGTCCATAGCGAAATCTTGTTACATCATTAACAAGGTCTTGTATCTCTTTTGGAAGTTTTTCTTTGAGGGCCTTAAATTCTGAAGATGAGTTTTTGCATTTAGCTGGAGAAAGTTCTGAACTCTTTAAAGCAAGTCCTATAAGGAGTATCGGAACGCCATAAAAAAAAGTAGGCACACTTAAATTGGCAGCATTACTGAAGTACGAAATAAGGCCAATTACAGCAAGCACCCCCCCTACAATGGAAATGATAGTTGCTGGAGAAAAATTTTTATTCATATTAATTATTTTGGCATTAGTTGTTCAAAGATTTCATTGAGAGGAAAGACCTATGGGCTCATTTAAAAAAAAATCAGATGATCTGCATGAATTAATAAATCATTTGAATGAAGACAGGGCCTTTATCTTGGCAAAGCTGGATCAAGGTGATTGGCCCGATCTTAGACATGAATTGGCGGCCTTGGAAAGAGACTTGAGTAGGCTTTTAAGCCTCGCTGCTGAGAGGCTTCAATCTGATGCATAGAAAACTTAGAATGGGATCTCGTCTGTATCTGGGACTAGTGGGGAGCTGTCCCAATTAGCTAGCTCTGGGTTATTACCAGGTGAGGCAGAGGACTGAGTTCTTTGATTGTGTTGTTCAGGATTTGGAGTATTCGATTTTGTCCCTGCATTCGAATTATTAATGTTTTGGGACACATTATGAAACCTGCTAAGGGTGAACTCTGCTTTTTTTTCCTTAGTCCCGTCTTGACGTGGAACTGTATTCATCCTTAATCGCCCTTCCAGAATAAGCTTTTGCCCAACTTGGATATTATTTTGAAGTTCTTGTGCCAGGTTCCCCCACCCAAGAACTTTTATAAACCCTTGCGGAGCGTCTGCACGTAGGCCCTCAAAACCAACTTCCATTTCTGCTATGGGAGTTTTATTGTCTTGGGTATATCGGATTGTCGGGGCTTGCTTTACAACAACTTCTAGTAAGCAGTGATTCATTTCAATTTCAAGCACTGAGATTCATCTTGATGCACAGTCGAAAAAATTGCCAGCGTCGTCTTTGGTTGTTAACCGGAACTGGAGAGGGACCGTCTCTTGCGAAAGCCTTTATTGGTAAAGGGTGGCAAGTAAGTGTCAGTGTTGTCTCTTACGAAGCTTCTTTGTCATATTTTGGATTGGGTCTTGAATCTTTGTGGGTTGGCAAACTAGAAGGGGTTGAAGGTATTTCTGCTGTTTTAAAGAATGCGGATAAAGCTAGTAAGGGTTTTGATTGCATCATTGATGCAACGCATCCCTTCGCAGGTGTAATAAGCGCAAATCTCAAAATAGCGTCTTCAATCCATGGCCTTCGGCTTATTCGTTATGAACGTTTTTGTTGGAAATTTGTCTGAAGCAAAAATAGATAAAAAGTGTTGAAGATTTGTCTGGCTTCAACTTGGCAGGACAAAAACTTTTGTTGGCTATTGGATCTAAATATTTGTCTCAGGCTGTAATTGTTGTTCGCAATGCTGGTGCAATACCTTTTGCAAGGGTATTGCCTAGAGTTGCTAGCCTGACAAAATCTTTATCTTCTCAGTTGCCAGAAGATCACTTGGCGGTTGTTCAGCCAAGTGATGGCGTTAAGTTAGGCTTATTAGAAAAGGCTCTTTGCAGGAAATGGTCTATAGATGGAGTCTTATGTAGGCAATCTGGCGGGTTGACACAAGAAATTTGGCAATCAATTTGCTCAAAAGAAAAAATAGACTTATGGATGATTGCTCGACCTTCTTCTCCTTCAGGGATAGAGATTGCAAATACTTTAGAAGCTTTATTTAAATGCCTGGAGATTTAATATATTTATACCTCATTAATTTTTCTTGCTTATTTATGCCCGAACCTTTGCAAAGTAATCAGTTCATTTTAGTGGTTACAACCGAGAAGGACATTGCAAAAGCAAAGTCTATGGCAAGGAGCTTATTAAATAAGAAATTTGCAGCTTGTATAAGTTTCAAAGAGGTCAGATCTATTTATTGGTGGGAAAACTCTTTAGAAGAAAGTAATGAAGTCCAGCTTCAAATTAAAACTTCTAAGGATAAGTTTAATCTTCTTTTAAAGGAGGTTAAATCTTTGCACTCTTATGACTTACCTGAAATTATCTCTTGGAGTGCTTCTTGCGATAAGGAATATGCTAATTGGCTTAATCAATCTCTTTTGGATTATTAACATCTTTTAGATGTAACTGCTCGTCTAAAAGCTTTACAAGAGATTCGCGAGAACGAGGCCCTAATTGAGTGACAATGTGACCTGCACAGAAAGAACCGATTTTCCCACATGTGTAGAGGTCTTTATTGTTTGTATAGCCATAAAGAAAGCCAGCTGCATATATATCGCCTGCACCAGTTGTATCTAATAGTTCTCCTAACTTATAAGGCCTAACTATATATTCTTTACTTCTATGAAGGATTAATGATCCGTCTTTACCTCTTGTAAGAACTGAGACTTCACACTTTCCTTTTATAATGTTTTTTGCTGATTCGAAATCATTACTCTCATATAATGAGATTATCTCGGATTCATTTGCGAAAAGTATATCTACATGATTCTCGACTAAGTTTTGAAAGCTTTCTCTGTGACGGTCTATGCAAAAAGAATCTGATAAAGATAAAGCTACTTTACCTCCAGCTAATTTACACTCTTTTGCTGAAGTGATGAATGCATTCTTTGCTTCATCATGGTCCCATAGATAGCCCTCAAGATAGAGGACTTTTGTTTTTCTAACTAATGAAAGATCTAAATCTGCTGGGTTTAGAAAAACTGATGCACCAAGAAAAGTACACATTGTTCGCTGAGCATCAGGGGTGACAAAAATAAAACATCTTGCAGTAGATGGACCTTTTACTATCGCTGGAGTTGTATAGATGGCTCCTGTAGAGCAAATATCATGGGTAAAAATTTCTCCAAGTTGGTCTTTTTTTACTCGTCCAATAAATCCTGCCTTGCCACCTAATTGTGATAAGCCTGCCATAGTATTGGCTGCTGAACCTCCAGAGGTCTCTAGACCAGGGCCACAGCTCTTGTATAACTTATTAGCTTCATCTTCATCGATGAGAGCCATACTCCCTTTTGTTAATGAATTTTTCTCAAGAAATGAATCACTTTCGTATACCAAAACATCTACTATTGCATTCCCTATCGCTACAACGTCTATCTCTTTTTCATGATTGTTGATTCCTTTTTGTTCCAATTAAAGTAATTTTTTTTAGTTATATATTTAATAAAGCACGTTTGGGTCCATGGATTGGATCTTCTACAACAATAGTTTGGTCTCTACTTGCTCCTAGTGAGACTATTGCAATTGGGACTTCCATAAGCTCTGCTAGGAATCTCAGATAG
The DNA here is from genome assembly GCF_000018585.1 of Prochlorococcus marinus str. MIT 9211. Taxonomy (NCBI): domain Bacteria; kingdom Bacillati; phylum Cyanobacteriota; class Cyanophyceae; order Synechococcales; family Prochlorococcaceae; genus Prochlorococcus; species Prochlorococcus marinus. Next base: position 474,444 of record NC_009976.1, read on the forward strand.
GCCATGGCAGATGGTGGTAGATCCTCTAGGCGTTTGCACTCTGCTGTTGAGGATTTCCAGCCAGGTAATGATTTAAAGATTGGTTTGCATCTACTAAAATCTTCCGCACTACTTGGGAAATATTCGATTTTTTGTCCGTCTAATTGGTAAGCCACGCACACTTTAATTTCCTCAAGCTCGTCAAGTACGTCAAGTTTGGTGATGGCGATACAGTCCAACCCATTTACTTCCACAGCATATTTGCCAATTACTCCGTCAAACCAACCACACCTTCTTCGACGCCCTGTAGTTGTTCCATATTCTCCACCCCTGTCACAAAGTTGGTCATTTAAACTGCCTTCTAGCTCAGTAGGGAAAGGACCTTCTCCAACTCTAGTTGTATAGGCCTTTGCTACCCCAATGACTCTGTCTATTAATGTTGGTCCAACTCCTGCTCCAATACAAGCGCCTCCTGAGACAGGATTGGAAGATGTTACGAATGGATATGTTCCGTGGTCAAGATCTAGGAGAGTTCCTTGAGCTCCTTCAAAAAGAATATTTTTTCGATTACGGGCAGCTTGGTGGATTGCCCTAGAACAATCGACTACATGCGGCCTTAGGCGATCTCCATACTCTAAATACTCTTCAATGACCTTTTCTTGGTCTAGAGGGAGCTCTTTATAAATTTTCTGAAGTACATTGTTTTTTTCTGCAAGAGGGATCCTTAGCCTTTCCCTTAACTTTTGTTCATCTAACAAGTCAATAACTCGAATCCCATTCCTTTGAGCTTTGTCTGCATAAGTAGGACCAATCCCTCGGCCTGTTGTCCCTATCTTCTGCTCACCTCTTCGCTTTTCCATTGCTTGATCTATTAATCGGTGATATGGCATTGTTACGTGGGCCGTGGAAGCAAGTTGAAGACCTGAAATATCAATATCGTTTTCAATCAGCATTTCGATCTCCTTAAGCATTACCTTGGGATCGACTACTGTTCCTGATCCAATTAGGCAAATCGTTTCTGGATACAAAATGCCAGAAGGAATTAGATGAAGCTTAAGTACCTTGTCTTCTACAACTATTGTGTGGCCCGCATTAACACCACCTTGGTAACGCACTACAACATCTGCAGATCTACTTAGTAAATCTGTGATCTTCCCTTTCCCCTCGTCACCCCATTGAGCACCTATGACTACAACATTTGCCAATGAAATTGCGGTACGAAACCGCCTAACTGCACAGTTGCTTAGGATCTCAGATTTTCCTCTTTAAGTCAAAAAATGTTTAAAGATTATCTTTTAGATTTCTTTGACGACAATTTTTTCTGCCCTCGAAAGTTCTTTTTTAAGACGTTCTTTCAGCTTTTCAGGCAAAGGCCGATTAGCAAAGGTCTTGTAGTGACCAGCCATAGCATTTAAGGCCGTTTGCATGGTCGTAAAGGAATTTGTCCCATTAAATTGAGGTCTATTACGATATCTGGAAATGTACTGTGTAATAAGTTCTAAAGCCTCGTCTTTGGCTTCGGATCGATTCTCTGAATCATCTGGAATAGCAATGGTTTCTTTGAGAGTTTGAGCCACTGAGACTGTATCTTCTACAAAATCTCCTGACATGGAAGATTTTGCTGCTTGAGCAGTTTGTCCAAAAGGTAAAACCAGTAGTAAGAGGCCTAAGCAAATTGCCCAAGCAGCTCTCATCAACCTTTCTTTAAGCTGATGAAAGTTAGAAAACATTTGATATATGCAATTGCTCCAACTTTAGAAGAATTAATAGGAGATTGATGATTTCTTTCTAGATATCTCTGCTATTAGCTCTTTTACAACAATTTCAGATTCAATTAGCTTTACACTTCTATCAGACCTTTTGAGCAGTTCTACCTTGCCTGAGGACGAATCGCGACCAACTACAACTCTCCAAGGGATTCCTATTAGATCAGCATCTTTAAACTTCACACCGGCTCTTTCATCCCTGTCATCCAGTAGTACATCAATACCTTTATGCCTTAGTTGCTTATATATATCCTCGCCAAGCCTATTTTGAACTTCGTCCTTTATGTTGGCGATGACAATAATTACCTCAAAGGGAGAGATAGATAATGGCCAAATTATTCCTGATTGATCATGACTTTGCTCAACTGCAGCTTGTGCAATTCTAGAAACTCCTATCCCATAACAACCCATCCAGAAAGGCTCAGAGCTACCTTTCTCATTAGTAAAATTGGCTTCAAGAGATGAGGAATACTTCCTTCCTAATTGAAAGATATGACCTACTTCAATTCCTCTTTTTTCTATTAAAAATTGCTTATTATCATAAAAGCATTGATCACCAGGTTTTGCTTTTCTAATGTCAACTACTTTCGGTAAACCACCAACATCAGACCAACTTGAGAATGCTCTATGTTGTTCAGTTTTATTAGCACCACATACAAATAATTCTAACTCTGCTGCAGTCTTGTCTGCAAATCTAACAAATTTTTTATTCCAGCTAGATGCATTTGATAACATTACATCTTCTAAGTCAGGACCTATTGATCCAAAAGGTATATTGATCAAGCCCTGTCTATCTAAATCATCCTCTGTAATTGACTTTAGTGCAATTAAATTTTTATTTAGAAACTTACTTATTTCATTCGAAAGCTTTGTTTCATTAAGCTCTTGATCTCCTCTTATGCTTATTAGAACTGGCTGCTCTCTCCCATTCTCTAGTATGGCTAGCATGACAATCACTTTTATTATTTGATCCGCTTGGAAATTTTGATTTAAGCAAAGTTCATTTATAGAGTTTTGATTTTTTGTTTCTATTAATATTGGAGCATTTTTTTCTAGAGGGATAGCGGCCTTAGGTATAGAAATAGCCTTCTCTTGATTTGCAGCGTATTTTCCATCTTTAGAAATAAGTATTAAATCCTCTCCAGCATCTGCTGTCACCATAAATTCTTGAGATGCAGCACCCCCTATTGCACCACTATCTGCTTCGACTGCAACTGTTTTTATCCCACACCTTTCAAAAATTTTTCGGTATGCATCATCCATTGATGCATAAGAAGTCTTTAGATCTTCTTCATTAGCATGAAAAGAATATGCATCTTTCATAATAAATTCTCTGCTTCGCATTAAACCAAACCTTGGCCGTATCTCATCTCTAAACTTAGTCTGAATCTGATAAAGATTTACTGGAAGTTGCTTATAAGAATGGAGACTTTCTCCAGCAATTTGGGTGATAATCTCTTCATGTGTAGGCCCAAGTCCTAGTTCTCTACCTTGCCTGTCTTTTAAATTAAACATTATTCCCTCTCCTGCCGTATATCCTTCCCATCTGCCAGTCTTTTTCCATAAATCTGATGGATGCAGCTGTGGTAATAGAGCTTCCAAGCATCCTTTTGCATTTAACTCTTCTCGAATAATGCAATTGATTTTTTGAATAACTCTCCACATCAAAGGCAAATAAGCGTATATCCCTGATGTGATTCGTTTTATAAAGCCCCCTCTGATGAGTAATTGGTGGGAGATTATTTCGGCGTCGGCGGGAGCATCCCGCAGCGTCACCAGCATTAGGCGGGAGACGCGCATAAACTTTTTCCTTTATGACTGAATACCGATCCTATCCCCTTGAAGGGAAACAGTGTGACTAACCACTAAAGTGTCATGGATGTATCAATCTAGATAGATCTTTGAAGTATTTATCTGCTAACTTCTGCAAAGTTTTTTCTGACATGTAAATAGATCATGTTTAATGGTGATGTGGCTTCAAATGATTCTCAACCGTTAGACATAACAGCTGATCTCAAGGATTACAAGACTGGCATGACCAATTCAGACTCACTTATCGGTATAGATGAAGTACAGAAGGCACTTAATCGCTCAAGGGCCTCTGTTTATAGGTACACAAATACTGACACTAGAAATTTAAACCCTCCTTTTAACCCAAGGAAACTAAACCCTGAATACCGAAGTGATCAAAAAGATCCCCTTCTTTTTCATCCTAATGAGGTGGCTAGATTTGCTAAAGACATACTTAGGATTAAAGAAGTTACTGTTGAAGTATTAAATTCACCTTCTACAGAGACTCAGAATGTTTTGGCTTCTATTCTGGAAGAGTTGCGTCTAATAAGAATTCAACTGGAGGGAACCTCACCTGCTTCTGAGGAGTTTTTAACTAATCGAGAGAGAAAGGACTGGCCAGCCGCCTAATGTGAAAAAAGTGTGAGAAAATACATACAATGCAGAAAATCAAAAAAAGGTTTTCTTTCAATTCTTGAGAGATTTAGTTTTTGATCTCTTTTAATTCATTTATTGTTGAATCAATCTGAATGGATTCAGAATCAACTTCAGTCAGACACTCCTATCAGACGGAATCTTCACCCCTTGCAAATGCAGGAGATCTTACTGAGGTAGATGATGATGACCCCTATAGTTGGAATGGAACTTCAAATGCTTTATTCGGCTTGGCGATTGCAATAGTTTCGATTGGAGTTCCACTTTCAGTAGTAGTAATTGATCAACCTTCTGCAAATGATGAAACCATCCCAACTGCTTTAGAGCCTTATGGATCTAAGCCCTATCCCTCCTTCTCCATCAAAAGGTTTAGTAAACCTGGTAGTTGAAATACCTGCTGGAAGTAGGAATAAATATGAGTACTTTTCAGAAGCTGGTGTAATGGCTCTGGATAGGGTTTTGCATTCATCGGTACGGTACCCCTTTGATTATGGATTTATTCCCAACACACTTGCAGAGGATGGTGCTCCATTAGATGCAATGGTCATTATGGAAGAACCTACATTTGCAGGATGTTTAATTCAGGCAAGACCTATTGGAGTACTTGATATGCATGATTCAGGTGCATATGATGGAAAACTATTGTGCATTCCAACGGCAGATCCTCGTCAGAAAGATATTAATAGTATTCGACAAATTGCTCCCAACCAACTTGAAGATGTTGCTGAATTTTTTAGAACATATAAGAGCTTGGAGGGTAGAGTTGTTTTGATAGATGGTTGGAGGGATTTTGATGCAGTAGATGACTTACTTCAAACTTGTATAGAAGCTAAGAATAACGCAGAATCTAATAATTAGTTCTTAATTAAATTTTCTAGGATATAATTAAGGAAAATTAATTACTATGCGTGTCAAGATCTATAGCTATTCAGCATGTGGAACATGTAAGAAAGCCCTGAAATGGCTTGATTTAAACAATATTGATTATGAGTTAATTGATATAACAATAAACCCACCTTCTAGAAAACTGATTATTAGTGCCTTAGAACAGCTAGGAAGTAGGAAATTCTTACTTAACACCAGTGGTAAGAGTTATAGAGAGCTAGGTGGAGAAACGATTAGATCAAAAACAGATGAAGAGGTGATAGATCTACTTGCTCTTGATGGGAAACTAATAAAAAGACCTTTTCTAGTTGATAATAAAGGAAGAGTTTTAGTTGGCTTTAAAGAACCTAGTTGGAAGGATTTCTTTCAGAATTGAAGTTTAGTAAATCTAACTCCTTAATTATTTCATTGACTTCTAATTGATTTTTGAATTGACGGAAGCTGGAGATTTTTAACTCTTCAAGGAAAGAAGTTATCAACTCTTGGCTTTGTCTTCTAATTACTTCATTCTCTAATAGATAGGCCAGCTCCTCCCAAAATCGATCGACAACATCCACGCTTAATTTATTAAGCGTTAGATCTTTCTCGGATATTTTATTAGCCGTATTCTTTGATAAATCTAGGATTGCATCTGTCATTCCTAATGCTAATTGGAGGCTTATCGCAGACTCTGCTTTTCCTATTAAAGGACTTCCTTTAAATGCAATAGGTAAAGAAGAGCTTTTCATACTTTTTTGTAGAGAATGATTCAATAAAGCAATGATTTGAGGCCTTAGATTAGGACCTACCTTCTGAAGTAATAAAGGTATCCAAAGTCTTAAAAAATCCGATAAATTGTTAGCTTTATCTTTATTTATGGATTGATGACTACGTAAACCTCTAACTTTTGAAGCTAAATTAGGTGACTTGATTATAACTTGAAAAGAATCTATAATTCTTAGTGTTAGTACCTCGAAAATCTCTATAGCCAGAAGAGCTACTATCCATTGACTTATTACTGCTCTTATAGGTTCTAGTTGAATTAACTTTGCATTAGAAAGTTTTGCAGTAACAGGCACTATTCGCAGTATGCGGAATACAGGTAGAAATAGTGGTATATCTAACCAACTTTTCAGAAATGCATCTCTTAACGTAATACCTTTAAACTTTCTTTTTAAGTTATATGTCTTGAATATCACGTCTATTAGGAATATTAGTTGAAAAGGCAGATCTATTTTCCAAGAATTACTTATCTGGTTCCCATTGCTATCAAATCTATATGAATAATTGCTTCTTAATCTATTTATTATTTGGCCTTCCCAAAATAGTTTTTCATTTTCCCAGTTAACTTTCTCGAGATATGTAACTGAAAATAACTTGTTGATAGCATTTATTCTGTTAATCTCAGAAGACTTCTGTCTGAGTCGGTTATTAATTGCAAGGAGGTTTTTACGGTTATGGGGTATCGAATTAACTTCCATTTCTTTTAGAAACTCAACACTTAATAAACTGTGTTTCCCTAAGGCTGACATTGTTTTGGTGTTATTAATACCTAGTCTTGATATTAACTCACTTAGCTGATTGAAGCTTTCGATATACTCTTGACTATTAGCATGTGGTTTTATCCCTTTCGCTCTGTCGTAAATTTTTATTGGATTTATAAACTTATTATTAGGAACTTTTATTAAATTTGATTTAAGCACGATTAGTTTTGGCTGAATTAAGAAACTTCTTAATGGGATATAGTTAATATCAAAAATTACCCAAGAAATATTTGCCATTGCTAGTATTGCTATTGCTTTATTCCATCTATTCAAAAATCTTTGGTTAGACCTTTCTTTAGCATCTTGCCAACGAGGTCGAATCATAATTACTTAATCTTCATTCCAAGTTATTAGTATATAGGAAGTGACTATATTGGGTTATTAAATTCATCCAAATGCTATGGAGTTGAATTGTTAAAAAAGAAAGCGTCTAACCCTCAGCAGATTAGTCATGTCCTTAATCAGGCTATGGCTCAACGCTTCTTTGCGTTTTGGGATTTTTGGGGGCCGGTAATTATTACCTTCACTCTTTACTTGGGTATTCGTAATTACCTTGCTGAAGCTAGGTATATCCCTTCAGGATCAATGCTTCCAACTCTGGAGATTAATGACCGTCTTGTGATAGAAAAGCTAACTTTTCGAAGAAGACCTCCTAAGAGAGGTGAAATAGTGGTTTTCAATTCCCCTTTTTCTTTTGATCAAAAATTAATATCAGAACGATCTACGCAACTTCCTTCAACCCTTAAGTGCACTTTACTAAGCTTGCCTTTAATAAATTTAATTCCTGGTCTTGGAGATCCAGCATGTGATGCTTATATCAAAAGGGTCGTGGCAGTTGCTGGTGATGAAGTTTTTGTCGGATTCCAAGGCGAACTCTTTGTTAATAGTCAGTTAGTTAATGAACCTTATGTAGAAAGGTTCTGCACACTATCAGCGAACAATCTTGGTAATTGCAAATCTTTAAGAGCTAAAGTTCCTGAAGGTCATGTTTTTGTCTTAGGAGACAATCGTAGAAATAGTTGGGACGGAAGATTCTGGCCTGGCAGTCAATTTTTACCACATAAAGAAATCATAGGTAGAGCTACCTGGAGATTCTGGCCAATTAATCGAATAGGAGGTCTTCGCTAATCAAGCCGCAATCCTCAACTGCGCCAATAATTTCTTTCCCTTCCCAAGGTTGATTAGATGGATAAGGAATTTCTTCTTTTGGGAAAGTTTTTATCCAGCGCTTTTTAGGATCAAAAAGCAGCCATCGATTACTCTCCAACTTTAGTTCTTCTGGTGGAAAGTTCAGTATTTTTGAAGGGCCAAAACTTAGTGCTTCCCATAATTGCTCAACTGTCCAATTACGCTTTTCTACTAGTTCTTTCCATAGAGAGGGAAGTACTAGATCATGGCCACATATGCCAGGCGATCTTTGGTCTGTAGGCTTTTTAATTTCTGCCTGCTCTAAAGGAATTGCATGAACGGCTACGCCAGTAATGATGCGTTTCTGCAGTCCCTCAATGAGTTTATTTCGATCTTTTGCTCCCCCAAGTGAGGGACATATTCGAAGACCTTGTCCTGAAAGTTCAATTTGTGATGTGTCTGCTAGAAGGTGCCACCAAGATACGCTTGCCATGGGCTTTATAGGACTGTTGGAAAGTATTGATACTCCTTTGGCTGTTGATAAATTCATTAGCCTTAGATTTATCTCTGGGTGTTGCTCTTGCAATTCAAGTAACACCTTGATAGGGATTGTTTCACTTGCAAATGGATCTGGAACAAACCCTGCTCTCAACGTTTCTACACCTTCTCTTAAAATGCCATTCCCTTGAATACCTTTATCTCTTGGTGCAAATAGAACAGGAGCATGACCCATTTGACCAAGCAAAAAACCTTTTTGCATTATTTCGCTTGAAAGTATTGAGTCATCTTCAGCTAAGCCAATGGCCCCAAAATCAATAAGATCTTTATGTGGTGAGAGGTCTTTGCCATACCCTTCCAAGCTAAAACTTCCCCATAAATGTATTAATACATTTTCATTGGGATTAGAAAAACCTTGTAGTCGTTCAGGCCGATCCCTCCATGAAAGACCTCTTGGAAGAATGGCTATTTGCCCATAGCCAGCCAATGATGCTTTATGTCTCAGGCTGACTAATGTTTCACTGAATCCATTGAGTGGATCTTGAAGAATAGAATGTGGGTCTACGAGGCATGGCGCAAAAATTTTATTTCGGGCCTGGACTTGTTTAAATCCATGCTTTCTTGCTATATCACGGGCATTCTCTCCAAAGGCTTTTATTCTCTTGTCGATTACGAGAACGGCACCCTCAGATAGCCTCTCTTGCTCCTTTGATAGGATTTTGACTGGATCTAATAAGTAAGTGTTTGTCATGTTATTAGAGTGCTCCTTGAGCTGTATCGTCAATCACCCCTCCTAGATGAGAGGTAATATTGAGGCATGTGACTACCGGGAGTTGACTAGGATCGGTAGGAATATCTACTACTGTAATGCCACCATTGCCTTGTTTAATCATCCAGATGTTCTTGGGCGTTAAGCCTAACAAGTGGCAGAGAATAGTTTTGTTAACTGCATCATGAGCTACAACTAGTGCTGTTTCATTTTGACTGAGGGTTTCACTTATTTGTTCCCAACAATTTGTCGCACGAGTCCACACTTCTTGAATGTTTTCTCCATTTGGCATCTGAACAGTTTCAGGAGAAGTTTTCCATTTATCAAGCAATTTCCCCCAAGTTTCTCTTATTTCGGTTTCGAGTTTCCCTTCCCATTGACCATGTCCTATCTCTACTAGCCCTCTGAGGCACTCTATTCGTAAGTTTGGGTGATTATTTAGGATGATCTTTGCTGTTTCAAAGGGCCTAGACATTGAACTACTAAAGGCTTTGTTGAAAGAAACTTTGCGTAGGAAATTGCTTGCAGCCATTGCTTGCTCTTTACCATTTTCATTTAATGGAATATCGATTTGTCCTTGAAACCTACCTTCTTTATTCCAATTGGTTTCACCATGTCTTACAAGGATAAGTCGAGCCCCAGAGGATTTCTTAGGTAATGGGGGATCTAAATGAGCCGTACTATTGAGGCTTTCTATTTGAACTTCTTTCGTTTGATTTGAGCAAGAATTTAACTTGATAACCGATATAGAAGCATTGTCTAACCTGATTCGCCGGAAACCATTTTGAGGCTTATTTAATAAACTCAGTACGATGCATCTAAGGATTGCATTATGAGCAACGATCAAGATGTTCTCGTCACTATCTAAACTATGATGCGCTAATAATCTCCCTAGAAACTTATCTGCTTGATGCATTAATTCTTCTATAGGATTGTATTCAGAACCGTTTTCGCGTTTAAGAACAAGTTTATTAGGACTTTTTTTCCAAGTAAAATATTCATCTGGAAATTGAGATTGTACTTCCTCATTTGTTAGTCCACTCCATGAGGCCAAGTCCACTTCTAATAGGTCTTGGTCGTAGATTGGTTTGATTTTTTTGCTGTTGTATCTAAGTAATTCTTTTGTTGTTTCAGCAGCTCTTTTCAGTGGAGAACTATATACAGTTTGGATTGGTATTGCAGAGAGTGCCTGTCCCGCTCTTTGAGCTTGGGCAACTCCTTGATCTGTAAGTGTTGAAAGATCATTGCGACCTTGTATTCGATTTTGTAGGTTAAAACTACTTAATCCATGTCTAATCAGCAGCAGGCGCAAAGTCATTGGCAGAGGTTCTTTACGAACTCATCTTATGAATACTCTGCCAGCCTAATCTTGATTGAGGAATGAGAATTGGTTTTTCCTCATTTTGTTTCCAGTGAGTAAAGACTCTATGCGACAACAAGGCACCCCTCAATGGAAAGTTTTATTGGCTGTTTTCTCAGTCTTGTTAACAGCTTTTATTTGGCAAAAAGGCCTTGAGGAAAGTTTTGATAGGCCCTCTGTTGCACCAATGCTTTCTCTTAAGCAACATGAGATGGCTCTTTTGGCATCTCCTGCTATGCCAAAGCCGTTAAGACCAATATTCGTGGGCTCTAACCCAGAAAAAGAACTTGAGGAAATCATTCGTGAGATTCCTCCTGAAAATAGGAAGGAACGTGAAAACCTGCTGCTTACTTTAGTGGACCAATCAGATGAGAAAAGTAACTCGCTTAATGAAATTGCTTTCACGGAGAGTAATTGGAATTTAGCTAAAGAGATTTTGCTAGAGAGTCGCAATAAAAATAGAAATATTAAGGCAATCACTAATGAACTTGAATTCTTAAAGGAAGACCCTCTGATGTATAGGCTGTCTTGCTTGGCGATTGCTAGTAGTCGAGAAGTCTGTGTTGAGGAAACGGTTTCTCAAAGAATGGCTTTCAGATTAGTAGCCAGTCAATTATTACCTTCCTTGGCAACTTTTTTTGGTATTGGGCTGTGTCTTCGTCAAGGTTGGTTGTTTTACCGTAGGGAGAGCTCATCATGGCCTGAAAATTTTTCTTTGCCATTATCTGCAATCGATATGGTGCTTCTGGTAGCAGGTGGTTTTGTTGTTCTTGGGGAAGTTATTACTCCTTTATTTGCTATACCTGCTAGTCAACTACTTACAGAAAGCATCCATAGTCCAACAAAAGAATCATTGACTGTTTTTGTTGGATATAGTGCAATGACTCTCCCATCATTAGTTATTTTTAGACAGCAACTAAGAATGCTCAAAGGGATGGAACCTCCTATAAGGGGGTGGATGCAGTGGGGCATCAAGCCGGTTAATAAGGGTGTAATGCAGGCATTACAGGGATGGTTAATGGTGATGCCATTTGTACTGTTGACAAGTTGGCTGGTTGGCTTCTTTCTAGAGGACCCTGGAGGAAGTAATCCTTTACTTGAGATGGTTTTAAGTAGTAAGAACTATTGGGCATTGTCAATTCTCTTTCTTACTACTGTTGTATTAGCACCCTTGTTTGAGGAATTTATTTTTAGAGGAGCGCTTTTACCAGTTTTAGTTAAAAGTCAAGGACGAGCATTTGGAGTGATTCTAAGCGCTTTGGTTTTTGCATTAGCTCACCTCAGTATTGGAGAGTTGCCTCCATTGCTTGTTCTAGGGATTGGTCTTGCTCTCCTAAGGATAAGTACAGGGCGACTTTTCCCCTGTGTGATTATGCATTCTTTATGGAATGGAGTTACCTTCGCAAGCCTATTACTATTAGGCGGGTAGCTTCTTGGACTGGTTCTTTATATTGGACCTTGCAGGGACTGCCAGGGGATGGTTGACTATGCTAGTTGTTGATTTTACGTGGTTGTAGAGATTAGGCAAACCCTTATCTAAAGTCAAAATCAATTGCTTCAGTAAAACCCTCAAAAAGGGCTTGATCCTTATGAAAGGTCCGTTCTCTCCTCATAAAATTTCACGAAGATATCCAATACTTGCTGGTTTTCATAGAGGAATTGATGGAGGCCTTGTAGGAGTATTACTTTGCACAGCCTTAATGTCTGCATTAGCATTACACTCTCAATACCTTTGGACAATCTCCTTTTCTAGATTAGAACATACTCGCGAATTAACTTATAAATTAGAGGAGTCAATTGCCAATTTAGAGCGTTATCTTTTACATAGTATTGTCTTGCCAAAAATCATGGTTAAGACTACGTCAGCTGATCTTATTTACCTAGATGCTCCTCGTGCCGATAGTCGTTCTAATACTAATATCTCAACAAGCGATAATTACTATAACCTTTCCCATTATCCAATTACTCATGGCTATTGAGATTAGTGCCTAACAACAGACTTCAAAGAGGTATAAGGCGTAAGAAGTTGCGTATCTCCTCATTGTCTCCGATACCTGCTTATAGGCTGAAGTTGACATTCACTATTCTTTGCTTAGCTCTTTTGGGTTTAATAGGGAGGTTGGCTTGGCTTCAATTATTTGAAGGGCCTTACTTAGAGGCTCGAGCTCGAGATTTCCAGACTAGGAAAGTGGAACCTTTAGGCGGAAGACGTTCAATAGTTGATAGGAAGGGCCGATTAATTGCTCTTGATGAAAAGAGATTCAGATTATATGCCCATCCTAGGCAATTTAAGTTTTCTGGAGATCTACAAGGAGTTTCTCGAACACCATTTGAGGTTGCAAAAAAACTTTCTGCCCCTCTATCTTTATCTACTTATCAATTGGTAGATATCTTAGGTAATGAGAGGTCGGGCGTTAAGCTTGCTGAGAATATATCTACTGAGACTGCTTCGGAAATTAGGCGACTTCGCATTAATGGCTTAGATCTTGAGCCTTATCTACAGCGTGTTTATCCCCAAAATGACCTATTTGCAAATGTAGTAGGCTTCTTAGATTACGATCGAAATCCTCAGGCTGGATTAGAATTAAGTTTAAACAAGAGACTGTCTCGTAGGGAAAAAACACGTAAACTTCGATATGGTAGAGATGGCACCCCTCTCCCCAATGATATAGAACCGGGTGTATTTTTTGAAGATGATTTACGCTTAGAACTTACCATTGATGCCAGACTCCAGGAGGTCGCTCTGAATGCTATTAAAGATCAATTAGATGAATGGAGAGCTGAGAAAGCTGTTGCTATTGTTATGAATGTCGACAATGGAGAGCTTATAGCACTGGCATCAGCTCCTACATATAATCCTAATAAGTATTGGGAATATTCTTCGGCTTTGTATAAGGAGTGGTCTGTTCAAGAGTTGTTTGAGCCTGGGTCTACCTTTAAACCGATCAACCTTGCGTTAGCTCTTCAAGAAGGTGTAATTAACCCTGATGGAATTGTTTATGACTCTGGAAGTGTAAATGTTGGGGGTTGGTCTTTAGGTAATTGGAATAATAAGCCGAATGGAGTGATTAACTATGCCAAGGTCCTTCAGGTTTCAAGTAATGTTGGAATGGTTAAGATCATGCAAAAACTTAATCGATCGACTCATTGGGAATGGCTTCAAAAATTAGGAGTAGACCAAAGACCAGCCACTGATTTGTTAGGCGCAATTGGTGGTCAATTGAAGAGCAAAGAATTATTTGTTGATCAACCTATTCACCAAGCAGTGGCCTCTTTTGGACAAGGGTTTTCGATAACCCCATTAAAATTAGCTCAATTGCATGCCCTTATTGCTAATGGAGGTCGACTAGTAACTCCCCACATCACAAAAGGTTTTAATGGATCCGTGCTTCCATTAACAAAAAAAATATCTGAAAAATCTAACCATCAATTGTTACGCCCTGAAGTTACTGAGATAGTTCTTCGCTGGATGGAGTCAGCTGTAAATAGTTATGGAAAAAATAGTGTTAAAACAGATAACTATCGGATAGGTGGTAAGACAGGTACTGCTGATCAAGCAAAAGATGGAATTTATAACTCTAAAATCTGTAGCTTTGTAGCAATCTTGCCTATAGAGAACCCTCGATTTGTTGTAGTTGTTGCGATTGATGGGCCTAAAAAGCCTTATGCATATGGTTCAACTGTGGCCATGCCAGTGGCAAAGAAAATTATCGAGAGTTTAATTGTTCTTGAGAAAATCCCACCAAACACTTCTAAGAATATAATTTCTTCGATAGATTAGTTTTTAGAAGAAGAATGGTTTTATAGACCAAATATAAGGGTGAAATAACCGAGGAACATAGCTAGCTTGATATGTATAGATTTTCAAAGGGCTGGTAAGCATCATGTCATCGCTACTTGAACAGCTTTCTTCAATGACGATCGTTGTTGCAGACACTGGTGATTTAGAGGCTATAAGGACTTTTAAGCCCAGAGATGCGACTACTAATCCCTCACTAATTCTTGCAGCCGCTCAAGTTCCTGGCTATCAAAAGTTAATTGATGAGGCACTTAAATCTTCTAGAGAAGAGATCGGAATTAGAGGCTCTTTTCAAGAAGTAGTTAAAGAAGCGCTGGACCAGATTTGTGTTGTTTTTGGCAAAGAAATACTTAAAAATATTCCAGGTAGGGTCTCAACTGAGGTTGATGCTCGTCTTAGCTTTGATACTCAAGCAACAGTTGAAAAAGCTCGTAAACTAATCAGGCTTTATAACAAAGCTGGAATAAAAAATGACAGGGTTTTGATAAAGATTGCCTCTACTTGGGAGGGTATTAAGGCTGCTGAGGTCCTGGAACGTGAAGGAATTCACTGTAACCTCACTTTGCTATTTAATTTCTGTCAAGCGGCTGCATGCGCAGAAGCAGGAGTTACCCTTATCTCTCCATTCGTAGGACGCATACTCGATTGGTATAAAGCAAATACGGGGATAGCCAATTATCCAGGCCCTGAAGATCCAGGAGTAATTTCGGTTACTAAGATATTTAATTATTTCAAATCTAATAATTATAAAACTGAAGTTATGGGTGCCAGCTTTAGAAATATTGAAGAGATTGTTGAATTGGCTGGATGCGATTTGCTTACAATTTCACCAAAATTGCTTGATCAGTTAAGCAATACAAATGTTCCACTTGAAAAGAAGCTTGACTCTTTGAATCCTAAGCCTGTTGGGCAAAAGATTGACATTGACCATGAAAAATTCGAGTCAATGATGAATTCTGATTCTATGGCATTTGAGAAGTTAGATGAAGGGATTAAAAAATTCAGCAAGGCAATTGATGACTTGGAGATTAGGCTGCTTGAAAGGATTGCCATCCTTGAAGAAGGTAAGTCTTTTGCCTTGAGTGGCAACGCTATAAGTTCTTAACAGATTAATCAATAAAGAACATAGTTTTTCTTTTTGGGAATAAAGCAATCAAAGAAATGAACTATAGCCATCTTCTCTCTTAAAGATAAAAAAATACCAACACATTTCCTATTAGCTTAATATAAAATAGAACTATCTTTCAAATCGACAAGTAATTATAGATTCATCTATTGTTAGACTACTTCTTAAAAAGTAATCTTTTGATTACACGTTGTGCAATATCTCCATAACTCATTTTCCCAGAGAGTATTTGGGCAATTCTTTCTGGCGCAGTAGGTCTTTTAATTCCTAACTGATAACCAACTTTTGGAAATCTATAAAAGATTTGTGAAATCCTCCTCCCCCAGGCCATTGAATTTCCCCAAGTAACTTTCATTGAGTTTGTGTAATCACTTAAGTCTTTAACATTTCCTTCTAGCCAAAGATTTAAAGAAAATGCTGCTTTGTATCCACTAATTAATGCTGGACGTAGACCTTCCGCTAGAAAAGGATCGCAAAGCGAAGCTGCGTCTCCAACTGCGACAATCCCATCTTTATGGAGATTGCAATGACCATTCCAAACTCTTAAGGAAGAGTTTTGTCTAATGCCTTCTTTGGGGTCAAATCCAAGACTTGGAAGTAACTTTTCAAGAATTTCTTCGATGTTAATTGAGCTTCCCCCAATGAAGGTTCCAACTCCAACATTTACGTTGCCTTTAAGAGGAAATGCCCAAGCAAATCCATGATGCACCAAACCAAATTCAAACCTAGAAGTCCCTTCTTCTAATAATCCTCTCCCCTCAAGACGTACAGAAGTCGTAGAAGCATGGTGAAGATTCTTAGGCCCTATTCCAAAAAGCTTTGGCCAAGGAGATTGCGATCCATCAGCAAGTATTACCGCTCGAGATTTTAATTTCTTGTTCTCTTTTGAACTAATTACCCAATAACCTTCCTCTTTATATAATTTCGAAACTTCAAAAGGCTTTAATAATTCAGCTCCTTGATTAATAGCTTGCTCAACTAAAAAAAGATCCAGATTTTCTCTTCTTACAATCCAAAAAGGAGCTGAGCCAGGCAGGTTTGCAATTACTTTGTCTGATAGACACCAGCTAAACTCTACTTTTTTTATAACCTCTTCAATAATTGGTTCTAGGCTAAATGGAAATAGCTCTTGAACTGAAGCTGCTATTCCACCTCCACAGGGCTTTAATTTAGGTAAAAGATCTTTCTCAACAATAGTTACTTTTTTATTAGCATTAGCCAAGTGAAAAGCTGCGGAAGATCCTGCAGCTCCCGATCCAATAATGACAACATCTCTTATAGTCAAACCTTGAGGATTTCTTGTTCCTTATCAGAAAGATTTTTTTCTATTTCAGTTATAAACCTATCCGTTAGTTTTTGAACATTGTCTTGTTCGTCTCTACTTTGGTCTTCTGAGATCTCACTTTCTTTCTCTGACTTCTTAATTCTTTCAATTGCATCTCTACGAATATTGCGAAGAGCTACTTTCCCCTCTTCAGCATATTTAGAAGCTAATTTACAAAATTCTTTTCGTCTCTCTTCTGTAAGAGGTGGAATATTTATACGAATGATTTTTCCATCATTATTTGGTGTAAATCCAAGATCACTCATTGCTATTGACTTTTCAATTAGCACTAACGAACTCAAGTCAAATGGCTGAATAGAGATTGTTTGCGAATCTGGAGTAGAGATTGTAGCTAGAGATTTCAATGGAGTATCTGCTCCATAATATTCGACGGTTAATCGATCAAGTAGAGAGGTATTGGCTCTCCCAGTTCTGATTGTGTTGAAATTACGTTGTGCGGCTTCTACCGATTTACGCATGTTCTGTTCGAGTTCTTTTGTAATCATTGAACTTAGATAAGCTATGAGTTGTAACTTAGAAAACAATAAAAAGTTAGCGTGAATTTGTTATAAGGGAACCAATTTCTTCGCCAGCGACTGCTTTGTTTATATTTTCTGCTTCAAAAAGATTAAATACAACTATAGGTATTTTGTTGTCTTTGCATAGTGCAATAGCTGTACTATCCATAACCGCTATTTCTCGAGTTAAAACTTCTTGGAAAGTTAATTCTTTATATTTAATAGCATCTGGGAATTTCTTTGGATCACGATCATAAACACCATCAACTTTTGTGGCCTTAAATATTACGTCAGCATTAATCTCAGCTGCTCTTAATGCGGCTGTTGTGTCTGTCGTGAAGAAAGGATTACCACAACCACCACCAAAAACGACTACTCTTCCTTTCTCAAGGTGTCTAATAGCTCGCCTACGAATATAGGGTTCGGCTATTTGTTGCATTTCAATAGCGGTTTGAACTCTTGTTTCTACTCCCGCTCTCTCTAGACCATCTTGAAGTGTTATTGCATTCATAACTGTTGCAAGCATGCCAACATAATCAGCAGTGGCTCTGTCCATTCCAGCCGCTGAACCTTTAAGCCCTCTAAAGATATTCCCTCCTCCTACAACAATGGCCAATTGAGTTCCACTTTCAACTACTTTGGAGACGTCTTTTGCTATGGAAGTAACTATTTCTGGGTCAATTCCATATGGTTTTTCACCCATAAGTGCCTCCCCACTGATTTTTATAAGAGCGCGTGAGTAAGCCATTCTTGGTGAATATATAGATGACAGTAGCAAGGTTCCTTGAACATCTTTACCTCTGTATGGGTTTGCTGGTCAGATCTTTAACCCTACGTTTTAATTAGGTAAACATTTTTTGTTTTGGAAGCTTCAGCTTGTGATAGCACAATAATGGCAAGACTTACTATCTCTGCCATTGAAAGGAGTACTAAGGATCATGCTTGCTGGAAAGAGCCTTCTATTCACAAGGCAATACTTGTAAGCGGATTGTCAGTGTTGATAGCTTCTATAAAACTTCTAGAAAAAGATTTAACTGCTCTTGATGACTCTGTTTAGAACTCAATGCCTTTCTGAGCTTTAATTCCTTGTTCTTTGAAGGGATGATGCAATAGACTCATCTCGGTAACTAAGTCTGCATTGCTAATTAATTCTTGGTGTGCATTCCTGCCAGTCAAAACAACGTGAGTTAACAATGGCCTTTCTTTTAGTCCATCTAAAACTCTATTCAAAGATATATATCCCAATTTTATTGCGATATTGATTTCATCAAGAATTACAAGTTTATATTCTTTATTCTTTAAATATATTAGTGCTGTTTCCCAAGCTTTTGAGACAAGTTCTTTATCTCTACTTCTATCTTGAGTCTCCCAGGTGAAACCTTCCCCAAGAGCATGCCATTTTAATAAGTCTCCAAAAATTCTTAATGCTTTTGCTTCTCCAGGTTCCCAACCACCTTTGATGAATTGAACAATAGCTACTCGCTCATTATGACCTAGTGTTCTGATCGCCATCCCTAAAGCAGCAGTGGTCTTTCCTTTCCCATGACCTGTAAAAACAATAACCAAACCTTTTTCTAAACTCCTTTTCTGAACTCTTTTGCCTTGTACTTCTTTTCGCTTCTTCATTTTATTCTTGTATAGATCTTCTTTAATATCGGGCTCAAGAAAACCTCCCATACCTATCTCAATGGACTTTTTATCAAGATCCTTCAGTATATTTTCTTTGTTATTTTGATTGCTAATCATAAAAAGATGAATTGCGACTAGATTAGATTATTTCAGTCTAGAAGGTTTGAATTTGAGTTTCTCTATATATATTTAATTAGTTATGCTTGCCAGTGCAGCATCTACAGCCTTTTGTTGGTCTCTTCGAGTAATCCAATGATGATAAGTACGCGTATGAATTGCTACTGAATGTCCCATCATTCTGGCTGAAACTGTGTCAGGAAGACCAAGATGTATTGTGCGAATTGCCCAGGCATGTCTTAAATCATATGGAGTAAGAGGGAGGTTATATCTGCGAAATTGTTCAGAGACTCTTTTCCCTACTTGTTGTAGGGTTGTTTGGGAGAGGTCTGTTTCAATTTTGGGAAGAGTATTTGAATTTTCTCCTAGTTGATTTAAATCAAATAGGTTTATCCATTGAGGCGGAAATGGCCAAACCTGATGTTCTCCAGTCTTTGTATTAGGAAATACTCTTAATATTTTATCGCCATCATTTTTGAGGCAAGAAATATCACAAAAAAACACTTCATGATTTCTTAGGCCATATGTGGCCATTAACCCAAAAACTAATTTCCACTCAGGGTTGGGAATTAATTGATAAGCTTCCTCAATTTGTGCATCACTTGGTAATTTCCTAAATTGTGCTTTATGCAATCCATATCCATATGATTTCTTTCTCCAATTGTCTGGGAGTTTGATTTTTAAGTAATTGGCGAGAGCATTAAGTGCTGTCCCGCACTGCTGCCTGCTACGACTGTTGGCTGAATAACTTGTAAGAGTTTCAAGGAAAAGCTCTTTATTTAGACTGCAATTGTTGCTAATAGCTTTTTCTTGGAGCCTTCTCAGGTATGGCTTATAAGCTGCATTCCAATTGCTTCTTTTACTTGCCTTTGAAGCGATAGTTTCATTGATATCAAAGAATTCTAATTTAAACTGTTCAATTATTTCTTCTATAGCAACTTTGTTTTTGGGTTGGAATTTTCGAGGGCTTTTCTTAGACCATCTCTCCCAATTAAATTGCTCATGTTCTATTTGTAAGTTAATTAGTTGAAGTAACTTCTCGGCTTGTTGCAAACCTTTTTGGTTGGATGGTAGACCTAGGCTAATCCTTTGGACTTTAAATTCTTTTGGAGATTCTTGACATGGTAGGGGGCCTCTAAGTGAGAGCCGACTTCCTCTTTGCTCAATCCTTAGCTTTGTCCCCGAAGAGGCTAGGTTTTGGTTTATTTTGACTAGATCTTTATTTAAGTTCATTAGTTTCATTGTTTACACTTACCTTGACGTCATAAAGGGCTAGGCTCAAGGCCTTACTAGAAGTTTTTTAATGACTCGAGTAGGCATTCTTTTGATGAACCTAGGTGGACCTGAGCGCATTAAAGATGTCGGCCCTTTTTTGTACAATCTTTTTTCTGATCCTGAGATAATTAGGATCCCAATTCCTTTTTTTCAAAAACCCTTAGCTTGGTTAATAAGTACTCTTAGAAGTTCTAGATCTCAACAGGCCTATCAATCAATTGGAGGTGGATCTCCTTTAAGAAGAATTACCGAACAGCAAGCAAGAGAATTGCAGAGTGAGCTAAGGCAAAGAGGTGTCAATGCTACAAGCTATGTGGCTATGAGGTATTGGCACCCTTTTACTGAATCAGCAGTATCAGATATAAAGGCAGATGGAATAAATCAAGTTGTAGTACTTCCTCTTTACCCTCAGTTCTCTATAAGTACAAGTGGCTCAAGCTTTAGAGAGCTTCGCCGATTAAGAGAAGCAGACCCTCAGTTCAGGAAATTACCTATTAGGTGTATTCGTAGTTGGTTTAACAATGAAGGTTATATAGCTTCTATGGCGAAGTTAATCGAAGATGAGATTTTGTTATGTAATGACCCAGAGAATGCACATATATTTTTCACAGCTCATGGAGTCCCCAAGAGTTATGTAGAAGAGGCAGGAGATCCCTATAAAGATGAAATTGAGGATTGTTCAATTTTAATAATCGATCAATTAGAAAAAGCTTTAGGCTATATCAACCCTTATACGCTTTCTTATCAGAGTCGAGTTGGTCCAGAAGAATGGCTACAGCCTTATACGGAGGATGTCTTAGCAGAACTTGGGGAGTCTGGAACTAAGGAATTAGTAGTAGTTCCAATAAGCTTTGTTAGTGAACATATTGAGACTTTGCAGGAAATTGATATTGAGTACAAAGAGATTGCTAAGGAACATGGTATAGATAATTTCCGGAGGGTTCGTGCATTAGATACTTACCCAATGTTTATTAAGGGACTCGCTGATTTGGTTACTTCGTGTTTGGAAGGCCCAGAAATAAGTCTTGATGAAGCCTCTAAATTACCTGATCGAGTAAAGCTATATCCACAAGAAAAATGGCAATGGGGTTGGAATAATAGTGCTGAAGTATGGAATGGCAGAGTCGCAATGTTTGTTTTTATTATATGTTTGTTGGAATTAGTTATTGGTAATGGTCCACTCCACTATCTAGGCTTGCTCTAGCAAGGGGTCTTTTTTTATTGAATATTATTAATGCCTGAACATAAAGAGCAAACTGATATAAGCGTTGGGTTTTGCATTTTATCTTTATACTCTCTAGGCACTAGGCAAAGAATGCATTAGCCGTATAACATTTATCTAAATAACTAGCATTTACCGTGACCCTGACTTCTTCACCTGTCAATCTGGGTGATTCAGAAAATCAGGAAAATTCTCAGATTTTAGGGGCCGATGCCCTTATGGACTCTCTTCGCCTTCATGGAGTAAGTACTATTTTTGGGTATCCAGGTGGGGCGATACTTCCTATATATGACTCCGTGTACAAGGCTGAGAAGCAAGGTTGGTTAAAACATATTCTTGTTAGGCATGAACAAGGTGCAGCACATGCGGCTGATGGCTATGCGCGTTCAACAGGCAGTGTTGGGGTTTGTTTCGGGACTTCTGGACCAGGCGCGACCAATTTAGTTACTGGTATAGCTACTGCACAGATGGACTCCGTTCCAATAGTTGTGATTACTGGTCAAGTCCCAAGACCTGCTATAGGAACTGATGCTTTTCAAGAGACAGATATTTTCGGGATTACCCTTCCAATTGTTAAACATTCTTGGGTTGTTAGAGATCCTTCAGAGATTGCATCGGTTGTAGCGCAGGCTTTTTTTATTGCTGCTTCAGGAAGGCCAGGACCTGTTCTTATAGATATTCCCAAAGATGTTGGGCAAGAGCTTTTTAATTATCAACCTGTTCAGCCTGGTTCTCTCATCCCACCAGGTTTCCAACTTCCCAAGGAACCTGATTCATTGTCTATTGCGAAAGCTTTAAAACTAATTGAAGACTCTCAGCGCCCTCTTGTTTATGCAGGGGGAGGGGTTATCTCTGCAGGGGCCCATAATAGTTTGTCTGAATTAGCCAAGCGACACCATTTACCTGTTACTACAACGTTAATGGGAAAAGGTGCCTTTGATGAGCGTGACTCTCTTTCGGTAGGGATGCTTGGAATGCATGGTACGGCATATGCAAATTTTGCAGTAACCGAATGTGATTTGTTAATAGCGATAGGAGCACGTTTTGATGACAGAGTGACTGGAAAGCTTGATACTTTTGCGCCAAGAGCAAAAATAATTCACTTTGAAGTTGACCCTGCAGAAGTTAATAAAAATAGGACTGCAGATGTTGCTCTAATAGGAGATCTTGGGATAAGTCTTAAGCAGTTATTAGAGCTTAGTTTGCGAAAGAAAGTACAGCCGAATACCTCCCAATGGCTTGGTTTAATAGATAAATGGAAGAAGCAATACCCTCTTGTTGTCCCTCCTGCTGAGGGAATGATATACCCTCAAGAAGTTTTACTAGCAGTAAGAGATATAGTTCCCGAGGCTTATATAACAACTGATGTTGGCCAGCATCAAATGTGGGCAGCACAGTATTTAAGAAATGGACCTCGTCAATGGATTAGTAGTGCTGGTTTGGGCACTATGGGTTTTGGGGTGCCTGCTGCTGTTGGAGTGCAGACAGCTCTGCCAAATGAAAAAGTTGTTTGCATAGCTGGGGATGCAAGCATACTCATGAATATTCAGGAATTGGGAACTATCTCTCAATACAAGCTCAATACGAAAATCATCATTATTAATAATCATTGGCAAGGAATGGTTAGGCAATGGCAGCAAAGTTTTTATGAAGAGCGTTATTCTGCAACGAATATGCTCAATGGCGAGCCAGATTTTGTTGGACTGGCAAATGCTTTTGGGATCAAGGGAATCCTTATTAAAAATAGAAATGAATTTGTTGACCAGCTTAAAGAGGCCTTATTAGAACCTGGTCCAATACTCATAGATGTAAATGTTCGTCGAGATGAGAATTGTTATCCTATGGTCCCTCCAGGGAAAAGCAATGCTCAGATGGTAGGGTTGCCTGCCCATCCAGAGTTAGCTATTAATCCAAATCGAAAATGTCCATCTTGTGGTTTTACCTCATCGAGTAAAAACAAATTTTGCCCTGAATGTGGTTCTTCAATTTAAACAAAAGCTTTGTTGCATTTATAAGTTCAACCTTGTTAATATTTTTTGGTTTTTCTTTGCAGGGGGTATCAGCAGAAGTATTCCAGATTAGCAACTCTTCCACGCTTCAAATAGGAGATCAGAATCGTATTTATAAGGTAGAGATCGCATGTTTAGATGTTGATCGTGAAAATGAAGATTTGGCTGTAAGTTGGTTGAAATCACAACTCCCAAGACATTCAAGAGTTAATCTGAAACCAATGGGTTATAAAGATGGTTCTTTATTAGCTAAAGTTATAAAATTAAATTCTAATAATGATATAGGAACTTTAATGCAAGATGAAGGAATTGCAAAAGTTAGATGTCCTAAATAACTTTTACCGATAAGTTAGTAATTGTTCTATTGGCTTCTTTCCTAAGATGAAATTGAGCTCCATTGGTTTGATCTTAGATTATCTCTTCTCCAAGAGTTGAATAGATTAGGCTCAGAGAATGTACAGTTTTTATTTAGGCTGATATGATTTTCTATTAAGCCAGATAGTAGCAGTTGGTGCTTGGCTAGTAAGCGAATATCCAGAAAGAATTTATTGGTTAAAACATCAGGTTTAATAATCCCTAGTGAATGCATTTTCCCTATATCAATAGTATAGCCTTTATTGATTTTTTTAAAGCTTTCAATAATTAGTCTTATTACTTTTAAGTCAACTTGATAATTGATTCCTGATATTGCTGGTCCTAATGCAGCTAATAATCTCTCAGGAGTGCATCCTACAGACTCTAACTTTAAGACAGTATTTTTGATAATGTTTTTAGAGAGACCTTTCCATCCTGCATGTGTTGCTGCTACATGACCTGTCTTTATATCAGCAAAAAGTAATGGGATACAATCTGCTGTAGATACCCATAAAGCTTGATTTTGAGAATCGCTGATAATGCTGTCAGCAAATACAATGTTAGATTTCGATGTTTCTGATGCACTTATAACTTTGTTTCCATGAACTTGCTTGATAAAGTGCACACTAGAGGATTTATTTATGAACTTGGATAACGAATTAGGGGTACAATCTTTAGATTCCTTTGTAAAAAAACCATGTTGAAAGCCATAATTATTTAGTAGGCTAGCTTGTATTAAACTTCCATTATTTATATATACCTGAATCCAATCTTTTGAATAGCTTGCTTCTTCTTTGATTTTCAAGAATTGGTTTTAAAAAGTTATATAAATGCTAGCTTTAATTCTCGCCCAAATCTCTCAGCATCCAGAAGCCTGAAAATTTTTGCTCATTAGGTGAGGTTTGAATAGAAATAAATTGCAATCCATTAGCATTCTCTCTGGAATTTGAAAGCTCTTTTTTTGCATTATCTGCAGAAGCTTGTGGCATGTCCGTAACAAGCCATCTGTCTTCCTGGCCTGCTTCTAGGATTAGTTGGTTTTTTTCTACAATAAGTTTTACTGGTTCAAGCCCGCTAAGCCAAGCAGAAAGAGCGAATGCTCTGTTTTTGCTAAATAGTCTTAGGCCTGGTATCGAAATATTTTCTTCAATAGAGGGCGCTATGGGTAAAAGTCCTTGAAATTCAATTGGCCATTCTCTTGCTTCTCTCAAGCTACGAACTTCAAGAGAGGCAAAGCTTAAAGCATCTCCTCTTATTGCTTCAGGCAATGGAGTTGGTTGATTCAGTATTCGTGCTGGGGGAGGAGCAATAGGACCATTTAGGTAGCCGGATTGAAGTGGATAAACTTCTTTTTCTCTGTGGGCTAACCAATCTAAAAGTGAGTATGTTCGTCTGCTTTCTTTTACTTCTAGCCCTAAACTTTCTGCTGCTTTTTTAATCATGGTTTTCATAGGTGCGCGCCAGCAGCGAACAATTTTGGGTTTTCCCCAGCCTTGGGATTGAGCATCTTTCAAAGCCTCTTTTAATGCTTTTGAAAGCCAAATCGAATTGACTTCATTCGCGGGACATTTTTTCTCCCAGCGAAATGGTTCTTTTCCTGAAAGATTTTCAGTGCTGGATATTAATAACTCCCATCTTTTTTTTCCATCTGCCTCAATTACAGGGCGAGAGTAAAAATCAAGCTCCCAATCGGCTTGATTGGTTTGTTCAGCATTTTTGACGGTCATTCTTCAGTACTCTCTTCTTTCTTCTTAAGTATTCCTCTAACTTTTTTGGCACGGTCTTCTGCTTCTAATAAAACTTTTGCTTTCTCTACGAGTATTTCTCCTGGGGGACCTTCGAGAAGAGCTGTATTTAGTCCAATTCTTCCTCTTTTAGGATCAAGATCAGTAATCAAAGCTTTTATTGATTCTCCTTGGCTAAAAACTTCTCTTAGTGATCTAATGCTTCCATTTGTAATCATTGATTGATGTAAAAGACCACTGACCCCACCCAAATCGACAAAAAAGCCATAAGGCTTAATGGCTAGAATTTCACCTGCAACTATTTGACCTATCTCTAACTCCGCAAACCTTGCAGCAGTAGCTGCTTTTTTTTCTGACAAAATTAGTTTTCGACTGTCTGGGTTTACCTCTATAAATGCTACGCAAAGTTTTTTACCAACAAGTGACTCGTGATTTTCAGTTTGTTCAAGTTGAGAACGGGGAATAAAGCCTCGTAGGCCCTCTAGATCACATGTGACCCCGCCTCTATTGAAACCATTTATTGTTACTTCTACTGTTTTTCCATCCTTCTCTAATTGCATTACTGTTTCCCAACTTTTCCTCAATACGAGGGCTCTACAGCTGATCGTTACCATGCCATCAGCATTTTGTTCTCTAGTAACAAGTACTTCTACTTCAAGGCCTTTAGGGAAGCGCTCTTTAAGATTAGTAATAACGCCTAGACCACATTCATTTTTTGGCATAAAGCCTGGAGCTTTGCCGCCTATATCGACATAAACCCCATCACTTTCAATACCTATTACGCATCCCTTGGCTATTTCTCCGGTAGATCCGATAGGTTCGTTTTCGTTAAGCGCTTCTAGGAATGCTTCTTCATCAAAATCAAAATCGTCAAGGATTCTTTCCATCGAATCTGCTTGATTAAAACCTGGCGATTTAATTGTTTCTTCTTTTAGAAGGTCTTCCATGGAGACCCCCTCTTGAACATCAAGGTTTAAGTCATTTGTATAAGTTTTGTTATCAGATTTTGGTGGTCTACTTGGGGGGTAAGCATTCTCTATGCTTTCTTTTGCATCGTTTTTTTGGTCGGCTGACTTTTTTTCTTTAAGAGCATTTTTTTCTTCTTTACGTAGACGCTCTTGCTCTTTTTTACGGCTGATATGCATTACCTGCAGTGGCTTGCGCGGCAGATCGCTTGCCTTCCCGAATGGGTTGGGTCTATTGGGTTGAGTGCTTTCTGATCCAGCCATAGGACCCTGGGGGGGTTGTCAATTAGTCATTCTTGCAGGCAACGTTAAGTTATTTCTTCGCATTGAGGTGATTTCAATTAATTCTGATTCCCGACATTTTGATTATTTAAGCTCTCCGGAGGCTTCTGAAGCGGCCGCAAAGGACGGCTCTACTTTGGTTTGGCCATTTGGTGCATGTGAGCAACATGGACCGCATTTGCCGCTTGTTACAGATGCACTGTTTGCTGAAGAAATTTTGACTGAAGTGTTAGATCAAATGCCTAAGGAAACTCCTATTTGGATGCTCCCAGTCCAAAAAATTGGATTTTCACCTGAGCATCTAGGGTTTCCTGGAACTTTATCTATTTCAGCTGATTTGATGCTTCAACTTGTTAGTGAGATAGGTAGGCAGTTGGCAGATTTAGGGATTAAAAGACTAGTTTTGTTTAATGCGCATGGTGGACAGATAGGACTATTGCAGGCAGTCGCCAGGCAATTAAGGGCTGAATGCCCTTCTATGGCTGTTTTGCCATGCTTTTTGTGGAGTGGCATTGAATCTTTGAAAGATTTAATCCCTCATAGAGAAGTTGAAGAGGGCCTTCATGCTGCTTTAGCTGAAACAAGTCTCATGCTTTCTATAAAGCCAGAATTGGTTGGGATTCAAAGACCTTTTGATGGGGATGAAAATTTTCCCAAAAATAATATTTCTATTCCAGAGGGATGGAGCTTGGAAGGTGCTGCACCATGTGCCTGGCTGACAAAAGATCTAAGTATTACAGGAGTAATAGGGGATAGTAGAGGGGCTAATCCTGACCTTGGAGATAGATTGAAAAATGCTTTAGTGGAGCACTGGACTAGTCTTTTTATCAACTTGATGAATAGTAATTGGCCTTCGCTAGGTGCCTAAAAAAATTCAAATACCAATAAGGACTGAAAATATGCTGCCCATTTTTTGATTAGTTATGTAAAGTTCCTCATATTGACAAATTCATTAGTAGAAATTATGCCAACCCTTGAATCTTCTGAGGTTGCAGTAATTAGTGATTTAGAGGGTAGAGACGGCTCCCTTCCTGATTTCACTACAGAGCAATATAAAGATGCCTATAGCAGGATCAATGCAATTGTTATTGAAGGGGAGAAGGAAGCCCACGATAACTATGTTGCTATAGGGACCGTTATTCCTGAGAAGGCAGATGAATTAAAGAAACTCGCAATTATGGAATTGCGCCATATGAAAGGTTTTACTGCATGTGGCAAAAATCTTGGGGTGGTAGCTGATATGGAATTCGCCCAGAGGTTTTTTGCACCTTTGCATGGAAACTTCCAGAAGGCTTTAGAAAATGGGAAGATTACAACTTGCTTCCTTATCCAGGCGATCCTAATAGAGGCTTTCGCTATATCTGCTTACCACGTTTATATTCGTGTGGCAGATCCATTCGCTAAGAAAATTACTGAAGGTGTCGTAAAAGATGAATACTTGCATTTGAATTATGGACAAGAATGGCTTAAGGCCAATCTTGCTACATGCAAGGACGAATTGATTGCCGCAAATAAGGAAAATCTGCCTCTCATCAATTCCATGCTTGATCAGGTTGCCAATGATGCTCAGGTTCTTTATATGGAGAAAGAAGAGTTGATGGAGGAATTCATGATTGCTTATCAGGATTCTCTTATGGAAATTGGTTTAGATGCTAGAGAAATAGCAAGAATGGCACTAGCGGCTATTGCTTGAAATTTTCTTTCATCTCTTAGGAGATGTTCCTTTTAGCATTTATATAAGCTTTAATTAATTAATTAATTTCTAAAGGCTACTTTAATTTGGTCAACGATGGGTTAATGTCCCTACCTTTACTAGTGGATTAATTCCCAGTCGATTTTTGTTAGGCAATGTTTGGACTGATCGGACACTCTACAAGTTTTGATGATGCCAAAAAGAAGGCAATGGACTTGGGATATGACCATATTGCACAAGGGGACTTGGACGTATGGTGTAGTGCCCCTCCTCAACTCGTTGAGCATGTAAATATTGTTAGTGCCATTGGTAAAAATATTGAAGGTGCATATATAGATTCTTGCTTTGTTCCAGAAATGCTTGGTCGCTTTAAGACTGCCAGGAGAAAAGTTCTAAATGCAATGGAACTTGCTCAGAAAAAAGGAATAAATATCACTGCTTTAGGAGGCTTTACGTCCATAATTTTTGAAAACTTCAATCTTCTGCAAAACAAGCAAGTAAGGAATACAACCCTTGAGTGGGAACGCTTTACAACTGGGAATACACATACTGCATGGGTTATCTGTAGACAATTAGAACTTAATGCTCCTCTTTTAGGAATAGATCTTAAGAAAGCTCGTGTAGCAGTTGTTGGGGCAACAGGAGATATTGGAAGTGCTGTTTGTCGCTGGCTTAGTGAGCGAACTGGTGTTCAAGAACTTTTACTAGTTGCAAGGCAACAACAGCCCTTAATAGAACTTCAGAAAAGTTTGGGAGGAGGGAAAATACTTGGCTTAGAAGACGCTCTGCCTGAAGCTGATGTAGTAATTTGGGTTGCAAGTTTACCTAAAACTTTAGAGATTGATAAAGCAAAACTTCGTAAGCCTTGCTTGATGATTGACGGTGGCTATCCAAAGAATCTTGATGAGAAGTTCAATGGATCAGGTGTTCATGTTTTAAAGGGTGGAATAGTTGAGTTTTTTACAGATATCGGATGGTCAATGATGGAACTTGCTGCAATGGAAAAACCTAGAAGAGAAATGTTCGCATGCTTTGCTGAGGCAATGCTTTTGGAGTTTGAAGGATGTCATACCAATTTCAGTTGGGGAAGGAATAACATTACTCTCGAGAAGATGGATTTCATTGGACAGGCATCAGAGAAACATGGTTTTTCTGTGATCGGTCTAAACCCTAAACTCCAGGCAGCTATTGCCTGATTTCTTTATTTGTATTTTCTCTTATGGCACGTCGCTATTTGCTGGAATTTGAGAAGCCATTAGTTGAACTTGAAAAGCAGATAGAGCAAATAAGGGAGCTTGCTCGTGATTCTGAGGTGGATGTCAGTCAGCAATTACTTCAGCTTGAAACTCTTGCTGCGCGAAGAAGAGAGGAGATTTTCAATGCTCTAACACCTGCCCAAAAAATACAGGTTGCTCGGCATCCCCAGAGGCCAAGCACATTAGACTTTATTCAGATGTTTTGTGATGATTGGGTTGAATTACATGGAGATAGAAACTGTAGTGATGACAAGGCTTTAATAGGAGGTATAGCTCGGATAGAAGAGAAATCTGTTCTTGTAATAGGTCAGCAAAAAGGACGTGATACTAAGGAAAATGTTGCAAGGAATTTTGGAATGGCTAAGCCCGGAGGATATCGAAAAGCCCTTCGATTAATGAATCACGCTGATCGATTTAAGCTTCCAATTATTTCGTTTATAGATACACCGGGTGCTTATGCAGGACTTCTTGCTGAAGAACAGGGCCAAGGAGAAGCTATAGCAGTTAATCTTCGTGAAATGTTTCGATTAAGAGTGCCGATAATATCAACTGTTATAGGAGAAGGGGGCTCTGGTGGGGCGTTGGGTATTGGTGTAGCAGATCGATTGCTTATGTTTGAACATAGTGTTTATACAGTGGCGAGTCCTGAGGCTTGTGCGTCGATTCTTTGGCGTGATGCAGGGAAGGCTCCAGATGCCGCTGCAGCTCTAAAGATTACCGGTTCAGACTTAATGGCACTTGGTATAGTGGATGAAGTGCTAAGCGAGCCTTCTGGGGGCAATAACTGGGCTCCTCTTAAGGCAGGCGAGGTGCTGAAAGAATCATTGATTAGAAATCTTCGTGAACTTGATTCATTGTCAATCAGGCAATTAAGAGATAAGAGATATGAGAAATTTAGGCAAATGGGTCGTTTCTTAGAGCCAAGTTCTTTAGATGAAGAGTTGATTACGTAGAGTCTTTGATATTTATCGAAAAATTAATTGCCAACAGTTCTTATTACAGGGGCTTCCAAAGGAATTGGTGAGTCAACCGCAAGGTTGTTTGCAAAAGCAGGCTGGGACCTCCTTTTGGTTGCTCGAAGTGAAAGCACTCTTCAGTCTTTGTCTGAGGAATTGTCTTTAGGAGGCTCAAAAACATTTTTCGAAGCCTTGGACTTATCTAATCCTGCTGATGTAGTTCCTGGTATTTCTAAATTGCTAGAGAATGGTCTTGTTCCATCTGTATTAATTAATAATGCTGGGGCAGCATGGACGGGGGAATTGATCACTATGCCCCTACAAGAATGGGATTGGTTGTTGCAAGTAAACCTTACAAGTGTTTTTCAGGTCTGTTCAGCAATAGTGCCTTCAATGAGGGCAAAAGGTGGCTTAATTATTAATGTCAGTAGCCATGCTTCAAGAAATGCTTTCCCTCAATGGGGCGCTTATTGCGTAAGTAAGGCTGCATTAGCTAGTTTCACAAAATGTCTTGCAGAGGAAGAGAGAATACATGGGATACGAGCATGTACTCTTACTCTTGGAGCGGTTAATACAACTCTTTGGGATTCCGAGACTGTTCAAAGTGATTTTGACAGGGAGTCCATGCTTAAGGTTGATCAAGTAGCTGCTGAACTTTTACATCTATCTGAGCAACCTTCTACTCAGATAATTGAAGACATAACATTAATGCCATCAGCTGGGGTTCTTTGAAATTTAAAGTCAAAATAGATTGCAATTTATAGATATCTAATTCATTGTTTGTCCTTTTATAGCTTGTAAAAGAGATTTCACTTTTTTAATATCTTTTATTCCTGGTGAATCTTCCAACTTGCTAGACGCATCCAATCCAAAAGGTTGAACTTTTGAAAGAAGTTCTGGTATCCATTCAGCGGAAACTCCTCCAGCGATCCAGCATGGTTTCTGGTAATTGATTTTTGTTAGCCATTCAAGTGGCAATCTATCCCCTGTGCCTCCAAGAACCTTGCTGCTCCATGTATCAAGAAGTATTGAATCAGCGTGATCTTGATATTTCTGGGCAATAAGAAGATCTTCTTGTTGGCGAATTCTTAAAGCCTTCCACCACTGAAAAAAAGGATATTTATTCTTTAGCTGTCTACAGACTTCCATGGATTCTTTGCCGTGAAGCTGAATAATTGATGGACGACCATCTCCACTTAAAACTTCTGAAATCTCTTTTTCGCTTGGATCTGCGACAACCCAAACTCTTTCTGTCTTCGGATAATTCTCTTCTAGAGCCCTAAACAATTCTCGCCTTTGTTTGTTTGGGATATAACGTTGAGAAGCTTTAACTCCTACGATGCCAATAGCATTTACTCCTAAAGAAGCTATCTCTAAAGCTTGATTGATTTTTGTGATGCCACAGATTTTTACAGCTACAGTTGGTTGATGCCTCATTGTTATGGAAGATAGAAGATGATCTTTATAAGTTTGAGAAAGCTTTAGACCATTTTTAGGTTATATGGAGGAGACAATTGGAGTATTTAGAGTTCATGAGGATACGTGGAATACCTATTAGGGTCCATCCCAGTTGGTTTCTAATCCTTTTTGTTTTTACATGTGCCTCTCAAGGTCAGATATCGAACCTGTTTGATTCTGAATTGCCTGTCCTATTGAGTTGGGGGATCGGTTTTCTAACTTCTTTGCTTGTTTTTGCATCAGTTGTTTTGCATGAACTTGGTCACTCTTTTATGGCAATGCACGAGGGCATAAAAGTGAGAAGCATTACTTTGTTTTTGTTGGGTGGGGTGGCGCGAATTGATAAAGAATGTGTGACAGCAATGTCTTGTTTAAGAGTTGCTATAGCGGGCCCTTTAGTAAGTCTTTCTTTAGCAGGTTTGCTTTTGGCCTTTGTTCAAGTTGCATCTAACACAAGTTTAATTGCCTCGAATTTATTCTCTCAGCTTGGAACTATTAATTTGTTATTGGCTTTCTTTAACTTATTACCAGGTTTACCTTTAGATGGAGGTGTAATACTAAAGTCAATTGTTTGGCACTTTTCTGGGAGTCAGCGTAAAGGATTAAAGGTTGCAAACTATTCAGGACGACTATTATCGGTTTTTGCGGTTTTTCTTGGGACTTTCATTTGGTTAAGAGGTGGAGGTTTCGGAGGTATATGGTTGATAATTCTTGGCTGGTTTGGCCTTGCTTCTTCGCGATCTCAGAATCAGATTTTCTCATTACAAGAAATTTTATGCACATTGAATGTTAGCCAAGCCTCGAGAAGAAATTTTAGAGTCCTTGAAGTGGATCAGTCTCTAAAAAGTATTAGTGAGTTGAACTTGGGCTCGGCTGAAAATCAACGGATATCTGAATGGGTGCTTTTGTGCAATGCAGGAAGATGGGTTGGCTATTTAACAGATAAAGTTTTGAAGGATGTTCCAGTTCAGGATTGGGATAAATATTTGGTATCGGAATATAGTCAACCACTAAGTGAGTTGCCTTCGATAAGCGACAAAGAACCTCTTTGGCACGCGGTACTAACCTTAGAAAAGCTTAAGGCATCAAGACTGTTGGTCTTTAATTCGGCAGGCTTGCCTTCTGGAACTTTAGATAAAGTAGATATTGGGAATGCAGTCCTAAGTAGACTTGGACTTAAACTACCAAAGTCATTTCTCGAAACGGCAAGGCAGAATAACATTTATCCATTGGGCATCTCATTGGTTCAAGTAGTCGAAGAAATGATTATCACTGGATTAGTTCAAGAACCTAATAGCAATGAGTCGATGAAGTAATTTTTTGAAGCTTTTTCTATATATCTAAATTCAGCATTCCTTAGGTCTCTTGCTTCCCAATCCAAGTTTGACCAATATGAAATCAATGATTTTGTTAGTAAACTTTCTAAATCATTTTTGCTTATTGAAGGGAGACTAGTTTTTGGAGGAGGTGTTTCAAAAACATCTTCCCAAAGTCTTTCGCAAGGGTTTAGGAGTACTTCGCCATGTTGAAGTAAATTTCCTTGGCGCCATAATTGTGCACTACCTATACGCTTGAAGCCATTTGCATCAAGTAGGTCTGCATTGGTTGAAGTTGCAAAACAATTTTGTGAAAGGTTTTTAGGAGTTTGAAGACCAAATTTTAATTGCATGCCAAATTGACAAAAGCAATTAATTATCCATTGACTTGCCTCTATATAAGCTTGGTGCTTCTTTTTTGGGGGTGATTTCCACGCAAGTGCATAAGTAATTCCGCTGGAATGTAATACAGCTTTTCCTCCGCTAGGTCTTCGCACAATATTTAGCCTTTTTTGTTTGGCTAGCTCTATCCATCTTTGAGGAATCTTTTTTTGATTATGACCAAGAGATAGCCAGGGCCCATCCCATGAATAAAAACGGCTTATTAGACATAATTCCGGGTCTGATGTTAACTTTTCAAGCATCATTACATCTGCGGCCATTTGAGCAGGCCCGCTTAACGAAACTGGGTTAAGAACAAGTCCTTTTAGCATTAGTGATAAGTAAATACTTTTTTCATGAGGTATAACTCAAAATGTATTTCAATGATCGAGCTGGCATAGAAGTGCATTAATGCATGACAGCTTTTTTAAATTTGCACATTTATCACGATTTACGATGAGAATATAGGAAAGTTAAAAGGTTTTTTCGATGGCTCCCTCATCAACTATTGATCTAGCAGGCCTCTGTTTAGTGGTTGTGATGCATGCTGGAATATTGGCTTTGAGGTTAGGGATAAGTCTTTCTAAAGCTTGATTGACCTTAAAAAATTGGCATTGTTGAGCTATTTGCGATAGAAGCAGATAGATGAGTTTAATTTTTGGCTCAACCTCTTCCTAACCAAAACCCAACACCTTCAAGAAGAAATAAATCCTCTTCAAGGAGAACTGGGAGAGTGTCTAAAAAACTGAAGACTCAAAGGGTAGATTATGCAACTTTGGCTTCTTCACTTCAGCTTGAAGAAGAAAGTAGAGAGTTCATTTATAGCCTGATAGCAGCTTTAATGAAACTTGGACTATTGTCTATAGGAATAGCAAGTTTATTGAACTTGGGATTCGCATCACATCAAAGGATCAGGCGCAATATGGAGCTTACTAGCCTTGTTAGATCAGAAACCCTTAAATATAAGAAATTGCACTTAAGATTTGATAGCTTATTCACAATTGGTGGAAGAAATCGTTTTATAGAGGAGCAAGGTCAGTGGATTATGCCTAATAGCATCAGAGTAATTTGGCGTTGAAAAGTATTCCTAACATTTCTTGGGTTTTAGCTGATCTTCATATTGACTATATAAATAAGGAATTTTTGAGATATGGCTTCATCTCAAGCTGCTCCAGGGACTGTTTTGATTACAGGTACTACTTCTGGCGTTGGTCTATATGCAACCAAGGCCTTGTTGGAACTTGGTTGGCGAGTTGTTACCGCTAATAGATCCCCTTTGAGATCTGAAGCGGCAGCTGTCAAGCTAGGTTTGCCATTTGGGAGCCCCCGCCAGCTTCAGCATATTTATATGGATCTTGGTGACTTAGATAGTGTTCGAAATGGTGTCGAAAACCTTTTGAACACGCTTGAAAAACCTTTAGATGCTTTGGTTTGTAATGCAGCTGTTTATATGCCCCGACTTGCTAAACCCAAAAGATCTGCTCAAGGATATGAACTTTCTATGGCAACTAATCATTTCGGACATTTTTTGCTCATACAACTTTTATTGGAACATTTAAGTGGATCCAAAAGACCTGTTTGGCAAGGTAGATCTTGGGGGTTTGAAGCCCCAAGATTGGTAATGTTGGGCACGGTTACGGCAAATTATAAAGAATTAGGCGGTAAAATTCCTATACCCGCTCCAGCAGATTTAGGAGATTTATCTGGATTTGAGCAAGGATTTAGAGATCCTATAAGCATGGCAAGTGGAAAACGTTTTAAGCCTGGCAAAGCATATAAAGACAGCAAGCTTTGCAATATGGTTACTATTCAAGAATTACATAGACGCTATAAAGACTCTCCTATCCTTTTTAGTTCGCTCTATCCAGGCTGCGTTGCTAATACAAAGCTTTTTAGAAGCACACCCAAGATATTCCAATGGCTTTTCCCCTGGTTCCAGAAGTTGATTACAGGGGGGTTTGTTAGTGAGGATTTAGCTGGAAAAAGAGTCGCTCAAGTAGTTTCTGACCCTGAATTTGGCGTTTCAGGTGTTCATTGGAGTTGGGGAAATAGGCAACGGAAAAATCGGCAACAATTCTCCCAGCAATTATCTGATCGAATTACTGACCCCAAAACATCTCAGAATGTTTGGGATTTATCCATGAGACTTGTTGGATTAAGTTCCTAAATCTTTTAATCAAAGCCTAGTAAGTCAAATATTTCGCGATCCTTTAAGGGTTCTACTTCTAATGGTTCGACATTATCGATCATTTTTTTCGCAAGAGAAAGATATTCGTTTTGGACTTCTTTTACACCTTCTTCTTCTGGATCCATCTCGAAAATTGTGCATTTTTTAAGTCTTGAACGGCGTATTGCGTCTACATTTCTAAAATGAGCCATAGTTTTGAGACCTGTTCTTTCATTGAACTTTTCTATCTGATCTAAATCTGCAGAACGATTTGCGATCACTCCACCAAGGCGAACTTTATAATTTTTAGCTTTGGCATTTATTGCTGCAACTATGCGATTCATTGCGAAGATTGAGTCAAAATCATTTGCAGTAACTATCAAGCAATAGTTCGCATGTTGTAAAGGAGCGGCAAAACCTCCGCAAACCACATCTCCAAGTACATCAAAAATAACAACATCAGTGTCTTCAAGTAGATGGTGTTCCTTTAGTAGTTTTACTGTTTGTCCAGTTACATAGCCTCCGCAACCAGTGCCTGCTGGAGGCCCCCCACTTTCTACACACTGCACTCCATTAAATCCTTTGAACATAAAGTCTTCTGGGCGGAGCTCTTCGCTGTGGAAATCGACTTCTTCAAGAATGTCAATTACCGTGGGGACCATTTTATGAGTAAGAGTAAAAGTACTGTCATGTTTTGGATCGCAACCAATTTGAAGGACTTTCTTCCCTAGTTTTGAGAATGCGGCAGAGAGATTGGATGATGTGGTTGATTTACCAATTCCACCTTTGCCATAAACAGCAATTACTAGTGCCCCCTCTTCTATATTGACTTTAGGGTCTAGCTTTACTTGTACGCTTCCTTCGCCATCTGGACGGCTGGCTAGAGTTGTAGTCATTAATTTTCTCTTCCGAAAAGAGTTATATATCTATATTCAAGCAGGAAGATGAGCCGTTGGTAAATGTTTGAGTAATTCGATACATGTCTCTGAATCTTTAAAGTTTAAGAAGCCTAATACTTTAAAGAGAATAATAAAGATAAGTCTAAATACTCAGCCATTGCATTCCATATCTAGCGATAATTTACGCATTAAAATGAGCCTTGGCATCTAATAAGGTTTCTCCATCAATTTCTTTGCAGCCTATTTGATTGGCGTATTTCTCTGTATTCTTCCTAACTTTCCCTCTCACAAAGAAGGGAATCTTTGCAAGTTCTGATTCGCCTTCAGGGGTCCAGTGGGGAAAATGTTCTGGTCGAGAGGATTGAACTTTTTCTTGATAAAAGGAAGGTGCTTTTGTTTCTTTTTCTGTTGAGTGGCCTCCAAGATGTCCTAGATGACTTTGGTGTCCATCAGTAAATTCAAAATCATGCCTAAACATTCCAATCAGATGTTCCTCCAGACCCATCATTAGAGGGTGAACCCAGTCGTCAAAAATTACATTTGCCCCTTCCCAGCCCATTTGAGGGCTATATCGTGCAGGCACATCTTGAACATGCATAGGTGTACTTATGACAGCGCAAGGGATTCCTAGACGTTTTGCGCTATGCCTTTCCATTTGTGTGCCAAGCACTAGTTCTGGTGCAGATTCTTTAATTGCCTCTTCTACGGCTAAATAATCATTTGTTATTAGTGCCTCTAGGCCAAGCTCTTTCGCAGCATCTCGAACTTTCCTAGCCATTTCACGACTATATGTTCCAAGGCCAACCACTTCGAATCCAAGCTCTTTGTGAGCAATCCTTGAAGCGGCAAGAACATGAGTGCCATCACCAAAAATAAAAACTCTTTTTCCTGTTAGGTAATTAGAATCAACAGACTTTGAGTACCATGTAAGTCTTGATTGACTTCCATCTTCTTCTTCTTGTTTGGGAAGCTCCATCCCCAAGAGTTGATGAATTTCGTTTAGAAAATCATTTGTTGCACCAACCCCAATAGGTATTGTTTTTGTGTATGGATGACCAAAATTTCTTTCCAGCCAAATGCATGTAGATTCAGCTATCTCAGGATATAAGCAGATGTTAGCGTCTGCTTCATTGATTCTAATTATATCAGCAGGAGCAGCACCAAGCGGTGCAACCACATTGATATCAATTCCATGATGGGCAAGTATTTTTTGGACTTCTAAAACGTCATCACGACATCTAAAGCCTAGTAAAGAAGGACCTAATAAATTAACTCTTGGTCTTCTTCCTTCGGTTTTCCATTTACTTGGATTATGTTCTGATTCACTCTTAGGAGAATCCTTGAGTAAACCACGAACTAATTGGTAGAAAGTTTCAGCTGCTCCCCAATTTTCCTTTTTGCTATAAGCAGGTAGCTCAAGGCTAATTATAGGTATTTCATATCCCATCCCTTTGGCAAGAGACCCTGGTTGGTCTTGAATTAATTCTGCAGTACAACTTTCACCTACTAGAAGGGCCTCTGGCTTGAATCTATCAACAGCTTCTCTAATATGACCTTTTACTAATTCGGCAGTATCGCCACCAAGATCTCTTGCTTGAAAAGTTGTGTAAGTCACCGGCGGCCTTTGGCCACGCCTTTCAATCATTGTGAAAAGAAGGTCTGCGTATGTGTCCCCTTGAGGTGCATGCAAAACATAATGAACTCCTTTCATTGAAGAGGCAATTCTCATTGCACCTATATGAGGTGGGCCTTCATATGTCCAAAGTGTTAGTTCCATAAGAATGATTAAGTGCTTGTGAGTTGTTTGGTATTTAAAAGATCGTGGCGGTGAAGGGGCCTTGAAAAAAGTTCTGCAAGGTCTGATGCTTGATCTATTCCATGGATTGGGCTGAATACCATTTCAATTGACCATTTAGTGGAAAAGCCTTCTGCTTCGAGTGGATTAGCAAGCCCCATCCCACATACAACAAGGTCTGGTTGGTTTTTACGAACACGATCAAGCTGCTTTTCTACGTGTTGTCCTTCAACAATTCGAGTTTTATCAGGGAGAAGATCTAGCTCAGGTTTCATCATGTCCCTATTTAAATAAGGGGTCCCAATCTCTAGAAGTTCCATTCCACATTCCATATGTAGAAAACGTGCAAGTGGTATCTCTAATTGTGATTCAGGTAAAAGAAAGAGTTTTTTTCCAGTCAGTTTTTCTATATAGGGCTTAAGGGCTTTTCGAGCACGTAAAATTAAAGGTTCTAATGTTGAAGTAACTAATGATTGGTCAACATTAAAAGATTTAGCGGCTGCTTCTATCCAAAGTCTGCTGCCTTCAACTCCTAGTGGGAAAGGTGCTGGAAGTATTTCAGCACCTCTGTCTTTCAGGACCCTTGCAGTATCTGTTAAATATGGCTGAGTTAGTAGAACTTTCGTTTCTGGCCCAATCGAAGGTAACTCCGTGGATTGTCTAGGCGGGAAACTATCAACGTTCTCTATGCCTAGTCTTTTGAATATTGTGATTAAACGATCTTCAACTGCATTTGCCAATGTGCCAACTAATAGCAATTGTTTTTTATCGCTAGATGGCATTAATGGGACAAAAGCTTTAAGAGCACCATCTTCTCCTTGAGTGAAAGTTGTCTCAATTCCACTTCCTGAATAATTGAGGATGGTTACTTTTCCATTGAATTGAGAATTAAGTCTTTCAGCAGCCCTTGCTAGATCAATTTTGATCACTTCACTAGGGCACGAGCCAACAAGAAATAAAGTTCGAATTTCTGGACGCCTTGTTAGAAGATTTTTTACTACTCGGTCAAGTTCCTCATGAGCATCTGCTAATCCAGCCAGATCTCTCTCTTCGAGGATGGCAGTTCCAAAACGTGGCTCTGCAAAGATCATGACGCCAGCAGCACTTTGAATTAAGTGCGCACATGTTCTTGATCCAACAACAAGAAAAAAGGCATCGGGCATTCTTCGATGAAGCCAAACAATGGATGTAAGTCCACAGAAGACTTCTCTAGGCCCTGTTTCCTTTAGCAGCGATGCGCCGCTCATAAGTAAATATCAGCTCTATATTCAGATTGGGCCTATTAATAGAAAGATGCAATTAGAAAAGCAAAAAATTCGGGATTGAATATATGTTTTGTTGCATTTTCTTAGCATTCTTTGGTTCTATTTTTTCTTTAACTCTGAATTAATTTCATACCGTATTTCGATTATTAGAACTTTCTTTAATTCCTCCAGTAAGAAGATTCTTTGTCCACTTGAGAAAGTTTCCAAACATTCCTACTGATTTTCTTGGCGACTAATCCTCCTCGCTCTGTTTTGGCTGAGCCAGGTTTTGCACCAAGGAGATGGCTTACTTCGCTAGTGCTTAACGGCGCCCCAGTTTGTATTGCTAAGGCAATCAACTCAAGACGTTGCCTTAATGCATGGACATCAAATCTTTCTTCATTATCTTCTACTAATCTTAATTTTGAAGTTCCTCCATGAGACATTTTCTGCATTAGTCCTAATCCCACTAACCCAAGAGCCTGTTCAGGCTTTAGATCGCTTGGTATGGCTTGTGACGCAGAAGTGCTTTTCTGGGAAGAAGTCATCCTTGTACCTAGGTTTCTCACCTGAACTTATCGGCTCATTTTCAGTGCGCAAGATTTTTTTAATTAGTTAAAAAGACCAACTTTCCGGTATTATCTGCGCCATGAACGGACTCACTAGTTTTGAGAAACGTGACCGACGACTCTCAGGGGGGGCTTTGGTCACTGGATCTGAGGTTGAATCTCAGTCATCAGGAGCTAGTTGTGTAATTACTACTGATTCAGAGAAGTCACTAGTTTCTAGGCAGGCAAGTCATGTCCAGCAAATCGAATTGAGGACATATGTTTTTTTAGATTCTTTACAACCTCAATTGGCGGCTTATATGGGTACTGTCAGCCAAGGTTTCCTTCCGATTCCAGGAGATGCTTGTCTCTGGATGGAGGTTTCTCCTGGAATGGCAGTGCATAGAGTTACTGATATCGCACTTAAAGCTAGTAATGTCAGGCTTGGTCAGATGGTGGTTGAGAGAGCGTTTGGATCACTAGCTCTTTATCACCGTGATCAAAGTACAGTCTTGCATTCTGGCGATGTTGTATTAGATGCTATTGGTAGCAGTGTTGGTAGACGTACTAAGCCCCAAGTAAGTTGGACTGAGGTAATTAGGGCAATAACACCTGATCATGCAGTTTTAATTAATCGACAAAACCGGCGTGGATCAATGATTCAGTCGGGAATGAGTATGTTTATTCTTGAAACTGAACCTGCGGGATATGTATTAATGGCAGCAAATGAGGCTGAGAAGGCATCAAATATAACTGTTGTTGATGTAAAGGGCGTAGGAGCTTTTGGTCGGTTAACTCTTGCTGGTAGAGAAGGTGATGTTGAAGAAGCGGCTGCTGCTGCTATGAGGTCAATTGACCAGATAAATAAGGACTTTTAAGAGGTAAGATTGAACTCTTGCAAAAGATGAGGTGCTAAAGCTCTTGCAGCTTTCCCTCTGCTACCAAGTTTCGTTAATTGCTCTTTACTTAATTCTCCATAAGTACATTTCGCTTCTCTTACCCAAAAGATTGATTCAAACTCACCATTAGGGTAGGCGGGGTGTTTAAGTAGTTCTCCCCAGCATATCCCCTCTGAATTACTAATAAGGTTGCCTTCTGGGTTGCATAGAACCATTGCGCTGCAGAACCTAGCGCTTCGATAAGGGGTGTCCCCTAATTGATTGAGGATTTTCTTAAGCTTCTCTTCATTGGATTGAGCGAATCGAGCAGAGTAAATACCTGGTGCGCCATTAAGTGCATCAACTTCCAATCCAGAGTCATCTGCAATTGTCCAGCTATTGGTTTCTCTTGCAGTTGCAGTCCCTTTTAGTAGGGCATTCTCGAAATAAGTTTCTCCTGTTTCCTCTACATTCATATCTTGAGGTTGTTTATGTACTTCTATAGGAAGAGGACCTAGCATTGCTTCTATCTCTGCAACCTTCTTGGGGTTGCTGCTTGCAATAGTTAAAATTGGTCTAGTCAAAATTAAAATAAGATTTCAATTTGGAAGGTCTTTTGAGATTAGGTTTTTAAGAAGTTATCGGAGGCAGGTTGGGCTGAACATTCCATCCCTTGGCAATACCTAGGGACCTGCCTCGGATTGAGAAAATAAACACTATGAGCGAATAAAACAATTAAATGTTTTGGGGTGCTAACTGAAAAACCTATAGCCCTTTAAATCAGTCATGCCAGGGGTCATAAGCTGAGCTTATCAGTGCAAGCAAATAAGGTAATCATGTTTTCGATGAAATGCTCTTGACTTTAGCGGGTCCCTGCAGTCATTGTCTCTGTTGAACATTCCATCCCTTTATCTCAGTTTAGGCAATGGCTAACGAAACCATGGGCATCGCACTCGGCATGATCGAGACCCGCGGCCTTGTACCAGCTATCGAAGCTGCTGACGCAATGACTAAGGCTGCTGAAGTGCGCCTTATTGGTCGTGAATTTGTGGGCGGCGGTTATGTAACAGTTTTAGTTCGTGGAGAAACTGGTGCAGTTAATGCTGCTGTTCGTGCAGGAGCTGATGCATGTGAACGCGTAGGAGACGGACTTGTTGCTGCGCACATTATTGCTCGCCCTCATAGAGAAGTTGAGCCTGCATTAGGCAATGGCAACTTCCTTGGTCAAAAAGACTGAAGTTAATTGCGCTTTCTTTTACTAAAAGTGCAACTTCAAACCTTTTATATCGACCTAACGGAGTTTTCTCATGAGTAAGAAGTATGACGCTGGGGTTAAGGAGTACAGAGACACCTACTGGACTCCGGAATACGTACCCCTAGACACAGACCTTTTGGCTTGCTTTAAATGCACTGGCCAAGAAGGAGTCCCTAGAGAGGAAGTAGCAGCTGCTGTTGCTGCCGAATCATCAACAGGTACTTGGTCCACTGTGTGGTCTGAGTTGTTGACCGACCTCGAATTTTACAAGGGTCGTTGTTATCGCATTGAAGATGTACCTGGAGACAAGGAGTCTTTTTATGCGTTTATAGCTTATCCTCTCGATCTTTTTGAAGAAGGATCCATTACAAACGTTCTAACCTCTTTGGTTGGAAACGTATTTGGTTTTAAAGCTTTACGCCATCTTCGTTTAGAAGATATTCGTTTCCCAATGGCTTTCATTAAGACCTGTGGTGGTCCTCCTAATGGAATCGTTGTTGAAAGAGACCGTTTAAATAAGTATGGTCGTCCCTTACTTGGTTGCACAATTAAGCCAAAACTTGGTCTTTCTGGAAAGAATTATGGCCGAGTAGTTTATGAGTGTCTTCGTGGTGGCTTGGACCTTACTAAAGATGATGAGAACATAAACTCACAACCTTTCCAGAGATGGAGAGAGCGTTTCGAATTTGTAGC
The DNA here is from genome assembly GCF_000018585.1 of Prochlorococcus marinus str. MIT 9211. Taxonomy (NCBI): domain Bacteria; kingdom Bacillati; phylum Cyanobacteriota; class Cyanophyceae; order Synechococcales; family Prochlorococcaceae; genus Prochlorococcus; species Prochlorococcus marinus. The sequence goes on from NC_009976.1 coordinate 517,701, forward strand.
TGAAGCTGTCAAGCTGGCTCAACAAGAAACTGGTGAAGTTAAAGGTCATTATCTTAACTGCACAGCGACTACTCCTGAGGAGATGTATGAGCGTGCTGAGTTTGCAAAAGAACTCGACATGCCCATAATCATGCATGACTACATAACAGGTGGCTTTACTGCTAATACAGGACTAGCCAACTGGTGTAGAAAGAATGGCATGCTTCTCCATATCCACAGGGCAATGCATGCGGTGATTGACCGTCATCCAAAGCATGGTATTCACTTCCGTGTATTGGCTAAGTGCTTGCGACTATCTGGTGGAGATCAGCTTCATACAGGAACTGTTGTTGGAAAACTAGAAGGTGATCGCCAGACCACTCTTGGCTATATAGATAACCTACGTGAATCCTTTGTCCCTGAAGATAGGACTCGAGGCAACTTCTTCGATCAGGATTGGGGCTCTATGCCAGGTGTATTTGCCGTTGCTTCAGGCGGTATACACGTTTGGCATATGCCAGCGCTGTTAGCTATTTTTGGCGACGACTCTTGTCTCCAGTTTGGTGGTGGTACTCATGGACATCCATGGGGATCTGCTGCTGGCGCGGCTGCTAACCGAGTTGCTCTTGAGGCTTGTGTTAAAGCACGTAATGCCGGTAGAGAGATTGAGAAAGAAAGCCGTGACATCTTGATGGAAGCAGCGAAGCATAGCCCTGAGTTGGCTATAGCCCTTGAGACCTGGAAAGAGATCAAGTTTGAGTTCGATACGGTTGACAAGTTAGACGTTCAATAGAAAAGAAGAGGAGAAGGCTTCTTGGCCTTCTCCAATCCTCAAACAGATAAGCAGCCGATGAATTTTCGGCCCCAAAACATTCCCTAATCAACGTTCATCATGCCTTTCCAGAGCACAGTTGGTGACTATCAGACAGTTGCCACCCTGGAAACATTCGGCTTCTTACCGCCGATGACCCAGGACGAAATTTACGACCAAATTGCTTACATCATTGCTCAGGGCTGGAGCCCTGTCATTGAACACGTTCATCCAAGTGGCTCTATGCAGACCTACTGGTCTTATTGGAAGTTACCTTTCTTTGGAGAGAAGGATTTGAATGTTGTAGTTAGTGAGCTAGAAGCTTGTCATCGCGCATACCCTGACCACCATGTTCGAATGGTTGGTTACGACGCTTATACCCAAAGTCAGGGCACTTGCTTCGTGGTTTTCGAAGGTCGCTGATTCTCAGTTACCTATTTTCTTTTAGCCTCGATTCTTTCGAGGCTATCTAGTTTCCTTAGTGGAGATTCCATTCTTCATTCCTTACGATTTTTCTAAAGGGCGGACATGGCAAAACAATCAAGTCGAGAATTAGCACTTGAGCGCCGTAAGGCTCTCAGTACAGGAGGTAAAAAGGCCTCTTCATTAAGTGCATCTAGTCCTAATCGCGTTAGGACAGCTGATGATGTTGGTTCTACAAGGACCGATACATCGGTAAAGAACTCTAATGCTGTCATTAACAAGGTTCATTCGACTTCCTCTTTCTCTACAGCTCAGTCTGGTAGCCATTCGACAAATCGTAACCTTAAACGTATTGCCAATCCTAGCCGAGAACTTGTACTCGCTCGTAGAGAAGCGCTTTCTCTTCGAGGTAAGTCTGCAGATAAGAGCAAAGATCGAACAAGAATTGATGTTGAAAAAAACGCCACTACACGTTCTCCTGAAGGTGCATCCAATCAGGAAGTAAATGCTTGTTGTGAACCTTGTGCAGCAGAGAAAGCTTTAAGTTCTTCTGCTGAAAGACCCAGAAATATAACCATTAGCTCTAAGGCTTCCAGTCGTAAACTATTAACCAAGCGAAAAGCTATTCAAAACTCAAGCAGAGCACTTGTCTTAGCAAGACGTGAAGCGTTATCTAAACATGGTAAATCTGCTTCCAAACAGCCTACGACTGCGGCTGCTGTTGCTCGCCAAGGGAATCCGGACTTAAGTAGTCGTGATATATCTCAGCGTGTAAGAGAGTTACGTAGTAAGAGTGGTGCTACTGGTAAGCAGCGATCAAGTGCTACAAGACCATGTGGCCCTAATAAAAATGGTTCCAAGCAAGCTGCCGCTGCAGATGCTCATTGGAAGGTTGGTTCTAGTCAGACAGTATCTGGACAGGTTGTTACTGGTACGCAAGCCAATAGATCAATAAAGACTACTGGTAATGAGGCAAGCACCTGTCGTTCTATAACAGGAACCCAATACCTTGGTGCAGATACAATAAATACCTTTTGTGAGGCTCCACCTTCTTATAATCAGCCTTCTAAGGTTGCTGTAACTAATACATCTCATGGTAATAGAGTTACTGGTAACGAAGTTGGCAGATCAGAAAAAGTAACAGGTGATGAGCCAGGAACTTGTAAGGCTTTGACAGGTACTGAATATATTTCTGCTAATCAATCCACTGCTTATTGCGGTGGTGTTGAAGCTTCACCTCGTAAGGTTGGTCAAAGTATTACTCAGGATGGTCGAAAAGTTAGCGGTGTAATGGTTGGTCGTTCAGAAAAAGTTACAGGTAATGAGGCTGGTACAGACAAAAACCTAACTGGAGATCAGTACCTTGGAGCCGATCCTTTGCCTGATGGTAGATCAGCTACAAAAGTAAGCTCTTTAAATACACTTAGCGGCTCTAGTGTTACTGGTACAGCTGTTGGTAGGGCATCATCTGTTACTGGGGATGAGCCAGGCAGTTGCAGGCATGTCACTGGAGATGAGTATGTAGGTTCACAGCAGTTTGACTCTTTCTGTAGTTCAAGGCCCCAGCCAGAAGCAGGGAAAGTTGGTTTAAGTGTTACTAATAAATCTCAGTCTGTTAGTGGAACCATGACAGGACGTTCAGCTCTTGTCACTGGAGATGAGCCTGGAACTTGTAAGTCAGTCACAGGTACTCCTTATGCAGGGGTAGAAGATGCAGGACAATTGTGCAGTGCAAGTTCGATAGATGAGATCAAACAGAGAACCCCAAGGAGATTAGGTACCCCTGGAGCTCCTATGACTGGGATACAACCTGGAGTGGGTGGAGTAATGACTGGAGCGGACAAAGGAGCTTGTGAAGCTTTGACTGGTACTCCTTATGTTGGTGCTGATCAGCTTGTAGAAGCTTGTGGCCAAAACATCCCTTCAGGTAGCCATGAGTATCACGAAAATTCTGAATCCTCTATAGGTACAAAATTTAGTGTTAAGTCACCAGCAAGAGCAGCCCAATTAGCCCGTGAAGATATTTCTGGTGTAACTGGGACTAGTTATGAGAAAGGTGCAAATATTACAGGCCCTTTTGATATGGCCTTTAATAAAGTGACTGGCACAGAGCAATTTAGATTTGATAGAAATGAGCGTCAAAAACAATCGATACCTTCAGCAGACACTCAAAGTGGTGAAGAAAATGGATCACGTCCTACATCTAGGATTACAGGTGAAGGACAATCTGCCGGTTTGAATATTACTGGAGATGATTGGGCCAGAGGTGACAGAGTTACAGGGACTGAGGGTGCTTCTGCTAGGCGAAGAAATCCATCTCGACCCGGAGCAATGAATGCCATGCCTGCTTCAGATTTAAAAAGAAATGAGGAAATATCAAAACCAGACTTTTTAATTACAGGTTCTAGTGGAAACACAAGAGAAGGACAACTTGTTACTTTTTCAGGTGGAGCAAGGGGGTAGGTAGTTTATGGCCTATCGAAATTCGGCCAAAAATAAAACACGCTTACTAAGCCCTACGGCTCCTAGTAAGCGTTATATGACTATTGATCAGTCACCATCAGAATCAAAAACTTTTCAAATAAATAATTCTGAGGTTCATCCGCTTACTAACCTTTCTGCTAACAAAAAACTTCAAGATTATGAAATCCAAGTCAAAGGAAGATTTGACAAGATTGTTCCATTTCTTCAGAAGGTTTCAGCTCTTCAGCATGAACAAGATTTTGTTGACTGTGCACAACAACTCGCAAGCCAAGAATTAGGCTTTCAACTTCCAAAGCATATTTTGGACAAGGCTTGGGTTCGCCCTCTCGATATGAGGGCTTTGTTCGCTTGGTGTGTATTTCAATCTCATCAACATCTAAGTAATCAGTTTTTTAATTCTGACCCTTTAAATGGCTCAGAAGATAGTAATGAGGCAAAAGCATTTCAAGACTTTCTTTTAGAATGTGGCTTCCATTTATTAGATGTCACTCCATGCGCTGATGGCAGACTGGCTCATTCAATTGCTTATGCCTTACGCATTCCTTTTAGTTCAGTTAGGAGAAGGTCCCATGCAGGTGCTTTATTTGATATAGAAAACACTGTGAATCGTTGGGTTAAAACAGAACACAAACGTTATAGAGAAGGGGTACCAAATTTTACGAATGAATCCACATGTTACTTAAAAGTAGTTATTTACCACTTTAGTTCACTTGATCCTTCCCATCAAGGTTGTGCGGCCCATGGTAGTAATGATGAAGAAGCAGCAAAAGCAGGCCTTCAACGTTTGCTTGACTTTCAAGAGTCAGTTGAAAATAGTTTCTGCTGTGGGGCTTCAGTTGAAATATTGTTGATAGGGCTTGATACAGATACAGATTCAATACGTATTCATGTTCCAGATACAACTAAAAAGATTGTTCTTGACCAATGGGTTTCTGTTGCCAATATTTATGAGGAGACAAAGCACCTTTCAATTGATCAAGCTCGACTAAAGATTATCGATACAGTTAAGAGAAGTGCTCCTGGAGATATAGCACCTGGCATGGTTAGTTTCATCTCTAGATTAATAGAGAACAATATCTCTCAACTTGATTACGTATCTCACCTTCATAACGGACCCTATCCAGATTCAGGTCATGCAGAACGTTTTATTGGTGTAGGTATTGGTTTTAAAGAAGTACATCTTCGTAACCTTACCTACTTTTCACATCTTGATACTGTTGAAGAGGGGGCACCGGATTTGGATGTAGGCATCAAGATTTTTAAGGGATTAAATGTCTCTAGAGATCTTCCTATCCCAGTAGTTATTAGATTTGATTATTCGGGGAAAGTACCTGGAGCCCGAGACAGGGCATTGCAAGATTGTAAAAGGGTAGACAATGCTATAACTTTCCGCTATCGAGCTCTAGTAGATGATGGCCTTTTGCATACTTGCCTTACTATTCGTGACCGAGATAAAAAAGGGCCTGCAGAGGTTGTAGGGTCTTCTCTTAAACCTACACTTCAGGAGGCACATTGACATGTTGATTTGTAAGGTTTTAAAACCACTTGTTTCAACCAATCGCATACCTGGTTTTGAGCATAAGCATTTACAGGTTGTTTTAGATGGCACTTCTAGGAAAGTAGCTGTAGATGCTGTTGGGTGTAAGCCAGATGACTGGGTTATTTGCGTCGGGAGTTCTGCAGCAAGAGAGGCTGCTGGAAGTAAGTCCTATCCAAGTGATTTGACAATTGTCGGGATTATTGATCACTGGGAACCTACCGCTGGGTCTACAAGTTAATGGAAATCATGCAAGTTATGGGGCGTTTGGTTTGTACTCAACGAGTTGAGGGATTGGGTCATATGAATTTACGAATTCTTCGGAATAATAAAGGCAAGCAGTTTGTTGCGGTTGATCCGGTTGGTGCTCGTGAAGGTAATTGGGTGTTCACTGCAAGTGGTTCAGCAGCGAGATTTGCTTGCCCAAACCCTGCAACCCAAACAGATCTTACGATAGGAGGCATTATTGATTTTTGGAGTCCTGACGGTTAGTCCAAGGGCTATGGAAATTCCTTTTCAAATCACACTTTCTCTTAATTAAATGGCTAACACTTCTCCACGTCGTAATCCTAGGACAGCAAAAACACAAAGCTCTTTAGATCCAGCGAATCAAATAGTTGACGTTGTACCAGAACCGGCTACTACTAAGAGTAATTCTTCGAAAAGTGCAGGGTCTAATCCTGGTACACGGCAAGTAACTTCAGCAAGTAGTACAAGTAACAAAACAGCATCGAAGTCTAAGCCTTCAAAATCTTCAGGAGGACTAAGTGGATCTTCCAAAGATTCTCTAAAATCCTTTCCAGGAAGCTCCTCTTCTATTCAAGGAATTGCTTTGGGAATGATAGAAACACGTGGAATGGTCCCTGCTATTGAGGCGGCAGATGCAATGACCAAAGCAGCTGAGGTAAGTTTGGTGGCCAGAGAATATGTGGGAGGAGGTTATGTGACAGTGATGGTTCGAGGTGAAACAGGAGCTGTAAATGCTTCAGTACGTGCAGGTGCTGACGCTTGTGAAAGAGTAGGTGATGGACTTGTTGCTGCTCACATTATTGCTAGGCCTCACATAGAAGTTGAGCCGGCACTTAAATCAAGCGGAGCTTCTCGTCGCTCATAACAAAAGCTTGCTATAGCTTTTTCGATAAAACGACTTTTTTGTTCAATATAGGCAGATTGTTATAGCTTCATATAAGTAAATGCTTGGTCCACTTATGCATCAATGGAAAGAAAGGACTCGCCCTGTTCGATTAGAAAGGCGATTTGAGTTTGAAAGTTATGAGGCAACTAGGAATTTCTTAGATGAGTTAGGTAAGCTTTGCGAATCTCTAAAACGTTATCCTGACATTAGTTTTGGAAAAACCTATGTAAATTTGACTTTGGCTTCTGGTAATGAAGGTGAAACAGATGAAATTAGTAATGATGACAAGAAACTTGCCTCAAAAATAGATCAAATCTGCCAATAAAATAGTTGATTCTAAAGACTTTAATTTTTTGGTTCCTCAATATCCCTTTTGATCAAGGCCATTAAATAAGCAGGAGCTTTGTAGCGTCCTGGTAGGCACCGGTTGAGTGTTTCAAGGTGCCCCCAACAGACAGTCCTTTGAATCTCTTGGTCAGTTCTTCCTTGAATTAGAAGGCGCCTTAAGGCCTTGCAGTAGAGGGGGTACCCTGCTTCAAGTTCACCAATTGTCAGCTTTGCTGCGGACATAACTTGTCGCAGTTCAAGATTTAATTTAGACAATCGAGTGGCCGACTTGCAAACTTAACCTCTCATAATTATTGGTTTTTCATTGGATTTCAACCTAACCACGCAACGCAATCGATTTCCACTAATGCCCCTTTCGGGAGTCCTGATACCTCAACACAAGCCCTTGCAGGGCTAATTTCTTGACTAAATACCTCTGCGTAAATTTTGTTTACTAACTCAAAGTCTTTTAAGTTAATTAGATAAATATTGGTCTTTATTACTTGGGATGCCTTGGCATTTGATGCGTGAAGAACAGCCAATAGATTTTTTATAACCTGGCGGGTTTCTGCTTCGATATCCCCTTCTCCAACTATTAACCCAGTAGAAGCGTCTAATCCAATTTGTCCAGAGCAAAAAAGCCATCCTCCCGCAATGACTGCTTGGCTATAGGGACCTACAGGAGAAGGGGCAAATTTTGTCTCGACTGCTCTTTTTGAAGGAAGTGTCATAGGAAATTACTGATTTAAATCATTAAAGCTATCTTTCAACTCATCCAATTATCTTTATGCTTTCGAAATTGAGAGAACTGCTCAAGAGTCCTTGCGCGAAAAAATAAGTTTGTTTTTCTTTCTTCAGCAATGGTGCTAGGGAGGCTTAAGAGTCCATTGGCTCTTTGGGATGAAACGTATTCCAGGCGTTTTTTTATTAACAAATCTTCAGGGTATAGATGATTCGCCCAGTGAAGATTTGATTCTGTATATTCGTGAGCACAATAAATCTTTGTATTTGATGGCAATGAATTCAGCAGCTTGAGTGACTTAAACATTTCATGGGGAGTGCCTTCAAATAATCTCCCGCAACCCCCAGCAAATAATGTATCGCCACAGAAGAGAGCTGGGTTTCTGTTGTCTGCGTTGGTATCAGATAGATAATAAGCAACATGTCCTCTTGTATGTCCAGGCACTTCCAATACTTTGACTGAATACCCAAATAGAGTAAAAACTTCTTGATCAGTTACTGAATGAGTTTGAAAAGGTATTCGTTCTAAATCAGTTTTGCAGGCAATGATTGAGGCTGATGGCCAATTACTTATAAGATCTCTTGTTCCACCAATGTGATCATCATGATGATGGGTTTGTAATACTGAATTGAGGGCTAGATTATTTTGGCTAAGGAATTCTTTTACTGGTTCCGACACTGCTGGATCAACTACGACAGCTTGACCGCTTGCTTCCCAAATCCAGATAATGTTGTCCTTCAGCACAGGAAGAGCATGGATTGTGAAATCTTTTTTTTCTTGTGTCATATCTTCCAAAGGACATTTAAGTTCGACTTGAGTTCATGATTACTGTTGCTTTGGCCAAAGGAGCATTGCTCAAAGATTCTGTGACAAGATTCGCTAAGGCGGGTTTAGATTTTTCTGCTGTATTAGATCCAAGTAACCGTCAATTGATGGTGCCATCAGAATGTGGCCGTGCGAAAGCATTGTTGGTTCGAAATGGGGATGTTCCTGTTTATGTTGCTTACGGTCAAGCACAATTAGGTGTTGTTGGATTTGATGTGTTGAGTGAGCATCAGATGCCAGTCGCTAATTTAGTTGACCTTAGCTTTGGGGAGTGTCATATGGCTGTAGCAGTCAAGGAAACCAGTCATTACAGATCAGCCGCTGATTTGCCTGCCCATTGCCGAGTTGCTAGTAAATTTACAAATTGTGCTAGACGCTTCTTTGAAGATATTGATTTACCAGTCGAGTTGGTCCATTTGACTGGGTCAGTGGAACTAGGGCCATTAACTGGAATGGCAGAGGCGATTGTTGATTTGGTCGCTACTGGAAGGACATTGCGTGAAAATGGCTTAATTGAAATTGATCATCTTTTTGACTCAACTGCTCGGTTAATTGGGCATCCACTCTCGCTACGTTTAGATTCTGGTGACCTTCGTTCTGTTGTCGAGGCGATGAACACTAATGACAAATCAATTCCCTTTAAATAATGTTTTTTAAGGATTTCCAGAGACTTAAGCGACTTGGTACATATCTTCGGAAGGACAGAAGAAGTCTTTCAATAATCCTTCTGATCATGATCCCTGTGGCACTTGCAGGAGCGATTCAGCCTCTTTTGGTTGGTCAAGCAATAAGTGTCTTGAAAGGTGAGCCCACTCTCTCATTGCTCAATGGTTTATCAATCAAAGCTTCTATAAGGTTTTTAGTTGGTTCTCTATTGATATCTGTTCTTTTGCGCTTAGCTCTTCAGGGCTATCAGTCATACAACATTCAGAGGGTTGGTCAAAGATTAACTGCCCGTATCAGAGCTGACTTGTTTTCTCATGCGATGGCCTTGTCGTTGAGATATCACGATTCAATGCCTGTGGGTAAATTACTAACACGACTTACAAGCGATGTTGATGCTTTATCAGAGGTCTTTGGAAGTGGCGCTGTAGGTGTAATTGCTGACGTTGTCAGTCTTTTGGTTATTGCAATAACGATGCTTTTAATTGATTTAAAGCTTGGGCTTTTGTTATTACTTACTCAAGTACCAGTGATCTGGCTGATTCTATGGCTCCAAAAAAGATACAGAAGGGCAAACTATCAAGTTCGTGAAGAGCTCTCACAATTAAATGCAGATTTTCAAGAAAATTTGCAAGGTATTGAAGTTGTGCAGATGTTTCGACGGGAATTGTTGAATGGGAAATCATTCAACAAAACTGGAATGGCTTATAGAAAAGCGGTGAATGGCACTATTTTTTATGACAGCAGTATTTCTGCATTCGTTGAATGGGTTTCTTTAGTTGTAGTGGCACTTGTTATTGTTCTAGGAGGCTGGTTGGTCACACTTGGATCAATGGGCTTAGGTACACTTACAACCTTTATTCTTTATTCTCAACGACTTTTTGAACCTTTACGTCAATTAGCCGAAAGGTTTACTCAGATTCAGGGAGGTTTAACAGCTGTAGAAAGGATTGGGGAGTTATTAGAAGAACAGGTAGAGATTGTCGACTATGGAGCCAGAAATGTCTCTCCCTTGGTAGACGATAACTCTTTAGAACCTCTAGCAAAGGGGGAAGTTGTTTTTGATAACGTAAGCTTTGCATATAGGTCAGATGAGCAAATCATTAGTGACCTGAGCTTTACAATTGCTCAAGGAGAGCACGTTGCTTTGGTTGGTCCAACTGGATCAGGTAAAACAACAGTAATTAGATTGCTTTGTCGTTTATATGAGCCACAGAAAGGACGAATACTTATAGACGGTATTGATATCAGAGAAATTCCTTTGCAAACACTTCGTAGAAAGCTTGGAGTGGTTCTTCAAGATACTTTTTTATTTAGTGGGAATGTTTCGGATAATCTTCGCTTAGACTCTTCTATAGATGATGAAAGACTAAAGGCAATATGTGGTGAGCTCGGTCTGAACTCTTTGTTAAAGCGATTGCCTAATGGATTAAATACCTTGTTAAGAGAACGAGGTGGGAATCTCTCTTCTGGGGAAAGGCAACTATTGTCTGTTGCTAGGGTCGCTATTCGCAATCCAGATGTCTTGATTATGGATGAAGCCACTGCATTTATGGACCCTTCTACCGAAGCAACTTTGCAAACGGATTTAGAACGGTTACTTGATAGAAGAACAGCATTGGTAATTGCTCATCGCCTTGCGACTGTGGAATCAGCTGACCGTATTCTTGTGATGCGAAAAGGGAAATTGATAGAAGAAGGCACTCATGTCCAATTGCGCTCTCAAGGAGGTCTTTATGCACAGTTGGCCGAATTACAGGAAAGGGGCCTCGCGAGACTTTGAACCAGTCAATATGTTTTTTACCTAATGATTATTAGAAATAGTTCCTGGAGAAAACTACTTGGCTCGTCGGAGGGTAATAACAGTTTATTTGAAGATGTTGAAATGGAAAAGATATATGGATCAGATTTTTGTGAATGTAAGTCATCGGATAAGGAGACTGCTTTTATTTTTAGCCAGTCAAGAGCTTTTGATTTAATTGAGCTTGAACAATTGCTGCAATCGGTTGGTTGGAGTCGGAGGCCAATTAGGAGAGTTAAGAAAGCCTTGGACAATAGTTTGCTGAAAGTAGGTCTGTGGCGGCATGACTCAAGATTTCCTCGACTAGTTGGCTTTGCTCGATGCACAGGTGATGGTTTCGTTGATGCAACTGTTTGGGATGTAGCGATACACCCTATATACCAAGGTGCTGGCTTAGGTAAAGAATTGATGAGCTATATACTAAAAAATCTGAAGAAAATGGGTGTTGGTAGAGTTACTTTATTTGCAGACCCTGGTGTTGTTAGCTTCTACAAAAGTCAGGGATGGTTGCTGGAATACAAAGGAAAACGATGTGCATTCTGGTACTCAAATTAGTAAAACGATTGGCACTATTTTTAGGCAATATTTAAGATCTATTTAATAGAATAGTATTCATTAAATAGCTTTTCAGGGTCTTCTCCTTTTGACCATCGATATCTAAGCAATGCATTTCTAATTGTGTTTTTAATTATGCTAACTTTTTCCCATCTACGAGCATCAGTTATGAGATTTGCTTTTAACCCTTTAAGTTTGTTCAGTCTAGAAATACGCTGAATTAAATCGATATCTTCCATAATATGTATTTCTTTATAACCACCTAGTTTGAAATAAAGTTCTTTGCTTAGGAGTAGTCCTTGGTCGCCATAAGGCTCTTTAAATATATTGCTCCTTAGCAGAACAGCGAGCTCTAATATTTTGAATATTGGGGATTTTTTATTGACTCTAAACTGAAAGAACCATGCATAATTTTTGGAAGATGTTTTTTCTATTACTTTGGCCATTTTCTTTGACCAATCTTTTTCCATTCTGCTATCTGCATGAAGAAAAAGTAGCCATTCGCCTTTTGCAAATAAAGCTCCTTGATGTAATTGAGCACCTCGATTAGGCTTTCCCATGCGGAAGACTTTTGCTCCAAATAGCTGAGCTATTGAAATGGTTTGATCTGAACTGCCACCATCAACAATATTTAATTCGCATTCATAATCACATATAGACAGATCTGCTAGAAGTATGGCTAACCTTTCAGATTCGTTGACGGTGGGTATAACAATAGAGAGTCTTGGGAATCTTTTAATTTCAGCCATGGTTCAAGATCTTCAATTTGATCAAGATCATTTTTATAATTAACTAACTCATAACATATCCCTTTCTTTTTCGCTTTGGTTATTGTTTGCTTTAGCACTGAACTTGTACCCCATTTAATACCATCAAATGGGGTGGTTGTTAAAGGGTTAATTGATTTGCCGGCCAAGCCTAATAACCAATATCCACCATCTTGAGCAGGTCCTAGAACCATGTCTGCCTTGTCTAATTTCTTTAAAGCTTGTATTAGATCTAGTTCACAAAGACTAGGTAAATCTGTACCTATAATTATTGTTGCCAATCCATTCCTATTGTTGCGCACATTTCTTTTTTGTATTTTTTGGACTTGCCGCTTCATTTTTACTCCCAAATTCCCTTCTCCTTGTGGTAATGCGTCCTTTATGCCAAAGGCTTTACTTACTTGTTTGATTTTGTTGAATCCAATTCCTTCAATGGCCAATCTTAAATCTATAAACCCTTTTTTCTGCATTGTCTTGGCTACAGAGATTGTGTGAATGGTTAATTTTTTTTGTATCAATGCAGCTTGTTCGGCGCCTATTTCTTGCGCAAGCCTTCTCTTACAGCGATATGGAGCATGCCATCTGGTCATTATTACAAGAACTGGTTTTGGCATCGCTAAAGGGCCTTACGTGGGTCGAATGAATTAAAAAATCATCCATGCAATCGATTTGTACTACTTGGGGTGATTCTCTGGGTGGTCTGCACTAATTCTTAATTGCAGATTCAGCCTAATCTGTCAGTCTATTCATTGGTACATCACCTTCTATTTTTCAGTGGGGAAGCAGCTTTATAAGAAGTCTTGTGCCTTTGAGAACATCTTTTTAAATCTCATCTTCTGAACAAAGAATCCCTTTTAACAAATAAATGCTTAAATTCATCGTCTAATCAGAGGGTAAAAGTGCTAACGGGGAATGAGGTCTGGGTCAAAGTTCAGCAGTCTCTTAGGGGCAATTTAAGTAAGCCTTCTTACGAGACTTGGATCAGCCCAACTACATTTTGTAATTTTGAGAGAGGAGAACTAACTCTTCTCGCTGCAAATGACTTTTCTAGTGCATGGTTGACAAATAACTATTCGAGAGCAATTGAAGAGGCAGCTGAAGCTGTTATTGGCGAATCAGTAAAAGTCATCGTTAAGGTAAAAGATGATATTCAGAAATCCGAAGCCTCTTTACCACCAAGAATATCCATCCCAGCTTTTCATCCTCCTGGTGATTCAAAAAAGACAGATTCAAAGCCTGCCTTAAATCTTCGATATGTTTTTAATAGGTTTGTAGTTGGGCCTAATAGTCGTATAGCACATGCTGCTGCAATGTCTGTAGCTGAAGCACCAGCGAAGGAGTTTAATCCTCTTTTTATTTGTGGTGGTGTTGGTTTAGGTAAAACACATTTGATGCAGGCAATAGGTCACTACCGGCTTGAAATAGACCCTGGCGCTAAAGTCTCATATGTTTCGACTGAAACTTTTACTAATGATTTGATTGTTGCAATTAGGCAAGATGGAATGCAGTCATTTAGGGATAAATATAGAGCTGCTGATTTGATACTTGTTGATGATATTCAGTTTCTTGAGGGTAAAGAGTATACGCAAGAGGAGTTTTTCCATACTTTTAATGCTCTGCATGAATCTGGCACTCAGATTGTTTTAGCTAGTGATAGACCTCCAAATCAGATCCCTAGGTTGCAAGAGCGTTTAATTTCGAGATTCTCAATGGGTTTGATTGCTGATGTTCAGGCTCCAGACTTAGAGACAAGGATGGCAATTCTGCAGAAGAAAGCAGAACAGGACAGAGTTAGATTGCCTCGAGACTTAATTCAGTTTATTGCCGGCAGATTTACTTTAAACATTCGGGAGCTTGAGGGTGCTCTTACTAGGGCTGTCGCTTTTGCTTCTATTACTGGCTTGCCAATGACCGTTGAGTCAATAGCTCCAATGTTAGACCCTAATGGTCAAGGCGTTGAAGTTACTCCTAAGCAAGTAATGGAAAAAGTTTCTGAAGTCTTTGCTGTTACCTCAGATGAAATGTGCAGTTCCAGTAGACGTCGACCAGTCAGTCAAGCGAGGCAAGTAGGTATGTATTTAATGCGACATGGTACAGACCTCAGTCTTCCGAGGATTGGAGAAGTGTTTGGGGGGAAGGACCATACAACAGTTATGTATGCGATTGAACAGATTGAAAAGAAGTTATCTACTGATCCGCAACTTGCTAGTCAAGTTCAAAAGGTAAAAGATTTATTGCAAATCGATTCTAGACGTAAACGCTAAATTTTATCTCCTGTCCACCCAGCTAAGCTTGAGGCTGCTTGAGAAGTTGTAAATTTGCGAGCTTTTGTTAGTGCGGGAGTTAGATTTCTTGAATTAAAAGGAGGCAGAGGCCGTTTCCTTAGCCAGGCAGCCCATCTGAATTCATGATAAGGGATTAAAGGCTTTGCTTTTATTATTCCTTCTTGTTTAAGCTTCCACACAAGGCTCCTGTAAGGGTCATCCTCTAGCTCGAGAAGATTTTCCTTAAGGTATTTCGTAGGGTGAGGCCCTAAACCCCTACTGTTATAAAGATATAGCCAGCCTTGCTCATCAAGAAAATCAAGCATATGAGATACTTGGTTCGTTTTGACCTCTGTGACTATGTATCCATAAGCTTCTGCATGCTCGTCTGCTTCCAGTAGTGCTCTTAGTCGATGGTGTCGATCTAGCATCCAAAAATTGCCATTACCATTGCTTACTAAAGGAACAGGCTTTGTTTTAAGGTATTCAAGTATTTCCCTTTTGTTATCAATCAAAAAGTCTTTTTTCCTGTTGATCACCTCTGCGAGGCCTATACACATTTGAGTAGGCAAAAGAGTCTTGACTTGGACCTTGAAGAGATCGCTTTCTGAACTCGGAGTTGAGATCTGCTTGTATTCAGATCTAGTAAATTGGAATTTTTTGAACATAAATATTCTGAACAGATTCTTATTATTTAAGGAAGGGTGAAGGGTCTTGGTCGAAACGATTTCGTATAGGTATGGCTGGACCTTGCTCTGGACCATCTAGAATAGCGGTTGCCTCTAGGGCTTGTCGAAGCTTTCTAGCCGAAAGTAATGGCATGTCTCTAGGTACAGAGATCCTATCTCTTAGGTAGCGTAACCCTAAGGCAGTTCCTTTATTGGGGACGTATTGCTGACCTGTAATCATTGTGCTTAGAGCTGCTCGTAACGGCTGATCTAATAATGAAGGACCGATCGGATTCGCTTTCATTATAGGTACGCGATGCTTAAGAACTCTTCCAAGAGCAATTTCTTCTGGAGAAATAGATTGTGAATTTTGGAAGGACGTCTCATAATCTCCGAGTCCGTGGCCAAGATCTATGTCTTTAGAGAACTTTTCTTGTTTTGGGTTCTTATTGGTCCAACATCCTCCCATTTGAGGAGGAAGATCATGAGCGTGTGTATGAAAATCTCCTTGAGTCCCTCTATATGTATCAAGCTTTTCTAGAGCTCTGAACCATTGATTGATATGTGGAAATTCCTTACGTAGATTTAGACCTTTGTAGTAAGCAAGTGATGCATTCATTCTCTCTAAGTAAGGAATAAAAATTACGTCAACACTCCCTGGTAGGGATTCTTCTGAGCCGGTTTTTATAGGATTTAGCCAAGGACTATTATTTTTAGAGAGGTACACATCCACTTCTTTTGCTAGAAGTATGAATTGCTTTTCTCTTTTAGACTCTTGATAGTTGTTAAAAGAGGGATTACAAAGCCACTTACACCAAGATTGAAAGAGTCTTCGCTCTAGCCTTCTAAGACCCATTATCTCGGGATGCTCCATTTGCATGCCTAAAGGGCCAAAAATACTTTCCAGTAATAGGAGTATTCGATCACTTTCGGTGACAACCTTTTGATTTATTTCGATTGCTGGAAATATCCCCGATGGGACTTTTTTTAAATACCATTCCTCCTTTTGCCCATAGCATCGCATGGATGCTTTCTTGACCAAGTAAGGAATTTTTTTCCACTCAAGCCATAACCAAATTTTTTGGCAATAGGGACACCAAGCATGATAATCCCTGAAAAGAGTTACTTTGATATCTTCATCATTATGACCAAAAAGCCTTTTTGAGGCATAAGGAGTGTTTGGGCCATTCGTAAGATCAGATTCGTTGGTTGAGAATTTTGAAAGTTCTTCCCAAGTGAGGGCATTTATGTTTTCTTTCATGAATCAGTAGGAGAATTGAGGAAGTGAGTAATTGGATTGAATCTTTTGAAAGATACTTTTGATTTAATTGTTTTAGGTGCAGGATCGGGAGGCCTGGCGGCTGCAAAGAGGGCAGCTAGTCATGGTGCTCGAGTTGCAATTGTTGAAGGAGATCGAGTAGGTGGCACATGTGTAATAAGAGGCTGCGTTCCCAAAAAATTGCTGGTATATGGATCTCAATATGATGAATACCTAAAAGATTCTCATTATTTTGGTATTGAGATCTCAAGATCAAGCATAGATTCAAGTGTCTTGTTGAATAATGTCAGAAGAGAGGTGGATCGTTTAAATAGACTCCATGTAGAATTGCTTGAAAAGTCTGGCGTAGAAATCATTTCCGGATGGGGGAGCATAACTAGCCCAACATCTATCTCGGTAATAAGTTCTGATAAATCGAAAAAAAATAAAGAAATTCATGCAAGAAATATTTTAATTGCTGTTGGTGGAAGGCCTGTGCGACCAGACATCCCAGGGGCTGCATTGGGATGGGTAAGTGACGATATGTTTTTACAGAAAAATTGGCCTGAAAAAGTTGTAATCGTCGGAGCAGGTTTTATTGCATGCGAATTTTCATGCATTATGAACGGTTTAGGGGTTGAGGTGGTCCAATTGGTTAGAGGAAATACTTTATTAAAGGGGTTTGATCAAGAGCTTTCGTTGTTTTTAGAAGAGAATATGCGAAAAGAAGGAATAGATTTACAGTTTCAGAAAACTTTGTCTGCTTTGGAAGGATGCCAAGGAGATTTGAAAGTGTTGCTCCAATGTAATGAAGCTATTGATTGTGGAGGGGTACTTTTTGCTACTGGCAGAAAACCATTTTTAGATGGTTTGAACTTAGATAAGATAGGGATAGTTCAAGAGGCTGAAAGAATTAAAGTTGATTCAGGAAATGCTACAAATATTGCGAATATATTTGCTATTGGAGATGTCGCAGGTCATGTACAACTAACTCCTGTAGCTGTTGAAGAAGGTAGAGTATTGGCAGATAATTTATTCTCTGGTACACATCGAAAAGTCAAATATAACTTGATTCCTAAGGCAGTTTTTAGTAAGCCGGAGATTGCTTCTATTGGCCTTTCTGAAAATGAGGCTTTAGATAAGTTTGGGGGAGGAAATGTACAGGTATACCGCTCGAAATTCAGACCAATGTCACAGTCACTTCAGAAAAGTGAGAGGAGATGCTTACTAAAATTAGTTGTTGATGTTAAAACTGATAAAATTCTAGGCTGCCAAATGGCTGGGGAACATTCTGCAGAGATTATTCAGATGGCTTCAATAGCTATCTCTATGGGCGCTACAAAACTTGATTTTGATCAAACAATGGCTCTTCACCCAACTATTGCAGAAGAATTTGTAACTATGCGTTAGTAATTACCAAATACAAATTATATCTAAATTAAGATAGGCGGCTAAAACCTGCATAAAAATTATCTAAACCTTAACCAGTACTTTACTGTTTTAAAAGTAATTACAATTAAGGTTATTGGAAGTATAAAGAATATTACGACAAAACGGAATTCATTATGCATTGTTGGAAGAGTATGAGGAAGAACTTGATCAGCTAAATATACAATATAAAGAGCCAATAAGATCCCACCTTCTCGCCTGCTTATTTTCCCTTTTGTCCAGAATATTGGCATGCAAGCTAACGCAGTAAGCACCATTATTGGGAAATCTCTGTTTATTAATATTGCCTCAACATTTAGCCCTTTCGATCCTGAGAATAGGGCACAACTTCCAAGTACAAGCAGTTGATTCAGTAAACTACTTCCAACTACATTTCCAATTGCCAGATCAGTTTGCCCACGAATAGATGCTACTAATGATGTTATCAATTCAGGCATTGAAGTGCCTGCAGAAACTATCGTTAACCCAATAATTGCTTCACTCCAGCCATAGGAACTTGCTAAAAACTTTGCACCTGAAACCAATAGATTAGACCCCAATGCCAGCAAAACTATCCCACTTATTATGTTAATAATTGCTTTTGACCAACCAATTGAGACATGATTAATGTTTATTTCTGGCTCTGCTTCTTTGATGCCTAGAGGTTCTTCTCTAGCAGTGCGAATCTCCCATATTGTGTTAATAACTAATGCGACTAATAAAGCTAATCCTGCTTGCCAGGTTATTTGACCTGAAGATGCCATGCCCCAGACTGCTGTTGATATCGCAAGAAGCAGAGGAACATCCCTTTTTACAAGACGACTTTCGACTTTTAATGGCATGATTAGCGCACTGCTGCCAAGTACTACTAAGACGTTAAAAATATTGCTTCCAACAACATTGCTTACAGCAATTGCATCTGAATTCTTCAAAATTGATCCCATGCTTACGAATAGCTCGGGTGCGCTAGTGCCCAGTGAGACAACTGTGAGCCCTATGACCAATTGAGGTACCCCAAGTAGCAATGCAAGTGCAGTAGCACCTTGAACAAAGAGCTCACCGCCGCCAAAAAGTAAGATTATCCCTGTAATTATCTCTAGAGATGATTGCATGAATGTGGACATTGCGATTAAAAGTTGATAGTTGTTTTTTGCGTTTCAGCTCTACTTTCAAAAGGATTTAACTTAGCTGTTCGCTTTAGTAAATATTCAAGTTATTTTTAGAGTAATGCTATTTAATCTACAGATCCCATTTGGGACTGACTGATTTGAATTTGTCCCAACATCAAATTACTTTCCGCCAACCGGATGATTGGCACTTGCATCTTAGAGATGATGAGCTTTTAAATGCTGTTGTTGTTCCTAGTGCAAGAGTTTTCAAGAGAGCTGTTGTGATGCCAAATCTCTCCCCACCGATTACAAGTATTAAGAGTGCGATTGAGTACAAATCAAGGATTCTTAAAGCATTACCAAAGGATTATGCTTTTACCCCTCTTATGACGGCATATCTTACGGATGAAACTTCTCCAGATGTTCTAAGAGAAGGTTTCCAAGAAGGAGTATTCTTTGCAGCAAAATTATATCCAGCAAATTCCACAACGAATGCTGCTCATGGCGTTAGTGATATAAGCAAGATTAATTCGACGTTAGAGATGATGGAGAGGGTTGGAATCCCTCTACTTATTCATGGGGAGGTGACTGATTCAGATATAGATATTTTTGACAGAGAAGCTGTTTTTATAGAACGTTGTTTAGACCCTTTACTTAGGCGTTTCCCCAGGTTGACTGTTGTCTTGGAACACATCACAACGGAAGACGCTGTTGAATATGTAAAAACAAGTAGCGCAAAGTTGGGGGCAACAATAACTCCTCACCATTTACATATAAACCGAAATGCAATGTTTCAAGGTGGTATTCGATCTGACTTTTATTGCTTGCCAATAGTAAAAAGGGAGCGGCATCGCCTTGCCTTACGTCGTGCAGTAACAAGTGGAGAGCCTTGTTTTTTCTTGGGAACAGACTCTGCCCCCCACTTGAGGTCTTCAAAGGAGAGCTCTTGTGGTTGTGCAGGCATCTTTAATGCTTTAAATGCGATAGAAAGTTATGCGGAGGTATTTGAGCAAGAAGGTGCTATTGAGAAGTTAGAAGCTTTTGCCAGTGAATTTGGACCTGCTTTTTATGGATTGCCTCTCAATCAAACTTCAATAACTTTAAAAAAGAATGCTCATATAGTGCCAATTCGATTCAACTTGAACTCGTCATTTTCAAAAAATGAATACTTAGTCCCATTTCATGCTGGTGAATCCTTAAGTTGGTCCATAAGCTCTCCAAAAGAGAACTAGGAATCCAAGAACGGTACTTTTCTTCTTTACTTGAGATGGGAGCAGGGGGACTTGAACCCCCACAGCCTTTTACGACCTGCGGATTTTAAGTCCGCTGCGTCTACCAATTCCGCCATGCTCCCTTGAGAAGGTTGGGTGACAACCTCTAACTTGATATTAGATTTATAGAGTAGATCTTCTCATAGTGTCTTTATTTGTTATGGCCAGCCAATTTGCCAGCAACTCCTTGCTTGTATTGGGAGCATACGGAATTATTGGCTTTTTATACTTGGTGGTAATCCCATTATTTCTTTACTTTTGGATGAATATACGATGGAACTTTATGAATAAATTTGAAAGATTGTGCCTATATGGGTTGGTTTTCCTTTTTTTTCCTTGGTTTGATTTTATTTGCTCCTTTTTTAAACCTAAGAATTCGTGGGCAAGGAGAGATTTAGCAATTGACTCGCACTAATGTTATTCAGATTGGGTTAATTGCATTCTTTATAGGTGCAGTTGGCTATGGAATATTTCTTGCTTTAGGGCTGGATGGATCAAAGGCAGGAATTGCCTCGGAAGCAGTTCTTGTTTGTTTGATTATAGCTTGGATAGGTTCATATTTCTACCGAGTGGTTAGCGGTAAAATGACTTTTATGGAACAACGGAAACGTTATAGAAAGGCATACGAACAGTTAACCAAAACTTCTCTTGAAGAGAAATTTGATTCAATGTCTGAAGAAGAGAAGATTCGCTTAATCAATGAGCTTGAAATTGATAAAAAATGATTTAGCAGATGCTTTTTCAAAGTTTTCTGCTTTTCTTATAGAAATCTTCATTAATCACTGGGCAGGAAAATCTTTTGAGTAATCAATCTGTAAAAAACTCAAGCATTAGCCAATGCTTTGCAAAGTTAAAGAAAGAAGGACGTATTGCATTAATGCCTTTTGTTATGGCTGGTGACCCAGACTTACAAACATCGGCAGAAATTTTGTTAAAGCTACAGGAAAAAGGAGCTGACATTATTGAATTGGGCATTCCATATAGTGATCCACTTGCAGACGGTCCAATAATTCAGTTAGCAGCATCGCGTGCACTTTCTTCGGGTACTTCGCCAGGACGAGTTTTAGAAATGTTGGATAGTTTGAGGGGAAAACTAACTATTCCTTTAGTGCTTTTTACTTATAGCAATCCTTTGCTTAATCGCGGTATGGAACGTTTTTGTGATGAGGCTTCTGCTGCAGGAGCTGCAGGTTTGGTTGTACCTGATCTGCCATTGGAAGAAGCCGATAAATTGTCTCCAATTGCTTCAGAAAAAGGGCTAGATTTGGTTCTTTTAGTTGCACCTACCACACCTCATGAAAGAATGAGGAGGATATTTAGCAAAAGCAATGGTTTTACTTATCTGGTAAGTGTTACTGGTGTTACTGGAGAGCGTTCTGGATTAGAAAATCGTGTTCAGTCTCTTATTAAACAATTAAAAGAATTTGGCCCAAGTCCTGTTGCTGTTGGTTTTGGAATTTCCGACTCTAAAGATGTTGCTCAAGTTAAGAATTGGGGGGGCGACGGAGCAATTGTTGGTAGCGCATTAGTAAAAAGGATTTCAAATTCAGCTCCTGGATGTGCAGTTGATGATGCTGGTAATTTTTGTAGTGAGCTGCGTAAAGCAGCAGGTTAATGTTAAAACTTAAAAAAGAAGAGCAGGTTTTTACTTGGCAATAAAAAAGCCCTAGATACATTCCAGGGCCTTAAGCTTTAAAGTTCTAAAATTATGTGGTCTTGCGTAAATTACAAGTCACACGAATTTGATTAATCGTCGGAATCTTCTGAACCAGCTGGAACAAGTCTGATCTGCTTACGGCCAAGTTTGATTTCAAATTCATCTCCAGCCTTTAGATCTAGTAAAGCTGTATATGCTTTACCAATTAAAAGATTGCCGTTGCCTTGAACAGTTGCAACATAACTAAGCTTTCTACCACCTTTGCCAATACCGGCCACACCAGTTGCTCCTAGGCTTACACCTTTAGCTTCTAGTAGAGCTTCGTAAAAAGCAGTGAAGTTTAGTCGCTCGCCACCATCCTTCTTGTTGGATACATATCCACATGCACGAACAAGATCTGATTTACTGACATCACCAAGTTCTTTGACTTTAGTGAGTAGGTCGCTACCAGTGAGCATAATTAAGTAATAAATTGATCTACCTAAATAACATAGCAATTAGCCTGCCAATTGTGCAATCATTAATAGTAAGTTTCATTGGATTTTTAATCTTTGAATTGATGGAGCAATTTGTACTTTTTGGAACATACTGTGAAAATGCTATTGCAAAGCGTGCACCTTTTCGTGATCAGCATCTAGATAGGCTTTCTAAACTCAAGGATCAAGGGATACTCATAACCTTAGGTCCCACTAAATGTACTCGTTATGTATTTGGAATCTTTCAAGCTAAGACACTTGAAGAGGTAAAGAAACTTTTAGAAAGTGATATTTACTGGAAGGAGGGAATATGGACTTCTATAGATGTTTATCCCTGGACCCAAGCTTTCTGAGATTGTTTCCATATCCAATGTGCCAAAACCTCATCTCTTCCTTCTCCTAGAACTTCTTCATAACCGCTCATAATTCCAATACCCTCACGTGCAATCTTAGAAATTGCCTCGGGAGTATCTATCCCATTACGTTGTAAGTCTTTTAGCTTTAAGGTTTTATTCCTACGAATTATATTTCCACCATTTATATGACAGCCTGAACAATGTTTTATGAAGAGATTTTCTCCATCCATTTCACTAAGAGCAAAACTCCCACTAGGAAGAAATAGTATTGACAATGAAAACAGTAAAATAAGAACCACGATTTCAAAGGTTTGGAGGGAATTAAGAATAATTTGTTTAAGCAAAATTAAGAATTTCATCTTAATTACTACAATCTTCTTTGAGCTCTTCTAATAGAAGGTCTAGCTGCCCAAAAGGATCAGAAGTTGTTGGTTCTTTACCCGATATATCGTTATTGCTTGCCCAATCATTTTCAATAGTACAAAGCCTAGAGACAAGTTTTGGTAATCCGCCTTGTGAGTATTCTTTTTGTAGAATTGCTATTAAAGCAGGCATCCTTTCTGAACTTGCGTTCAGACTCTTACGAAGATCTTTTTGTGTTTTATTTTGCTGCTTAAGCCAATCTTTGATTAAAAGTGTTAGATCGTCTTCAATTTTTTTTGTCCATTTAGACATCTTTAAAGTGGGAACCAAGTGTCAAGTTTTCGACGGGCTCTACTCTTTATTTGAGGTGTCATGTGCTTACTCCATAGACTTATTACAGCAGTTAGTGCAACCAGATCATCACTAAACCCTGCGATAGGGATGAAATCTGGCATCAAATCGATTGGCATTATTAAATAAGTGAGGGCTGCGAGTAAGGAAACTCTTGCTTGGGCAGGTGTAGATGTATCCAAAACCATCTCAAAAGCTTCTAAAGCTGGTTTTGCGATAACGCGTCCAGCCCTCACTAGAACTTTCCTAAAGACACCTTCATCAATAACTGAGCTATCAATTACTTCTGCTTCAAAAATTTCTTGGGGTTGTTCGTTGTCTGGTTGCATATTTTGTTGAGTTATTTCTGGTAAGGCTTTAGTAGATTGATTCCTAAAAGCTTCACAAGATTAGTAAGGTCATTAAGTAAAAGCTTATTTGGAGTTTTCATAAACTATTAGTTCACTTGGTTCACTTGGTTTACTTCAACAAGGCCACTTTGGATACCTGTTTTTCGAAGTTTCCTTAGTGCTCTTTGAACAACTTGTCTGCAATATTCCCTGCTGCAGTTCATGTGCTTGGCGACTTCTGCAAGTGTTCTCCATTCATTTGATCCATCAAGGCCAAAACGTAGGCTGACAATTGTTCTCTCTTTAGGGGTCAGATTGGCTTTGTTAAGTAATGACCATGCCGAATCATTTCGCTCTGCCAACTCTGCTACTTCCATAGGAGGTATTTCCTCGCTAGGCAGCACATCTCCTAACTCTGAGGGATCAGATTTCGATTGAACTACTCCTTGCAAACTGACTGTAATACTTCGAAGCTCACATTCCAGAAGTTCTTCCACTTCCTCTTTAGAAAGATGCATTTTTTTTGCAAGCATCTCTGACGAGGGAGTCAAGCCATTGGCTTGCATTAATTGTGATTTTGCAGCACGAAGCTTAGTAAGTTTTTCATTGATGTTTACAGGAATCCTTATAGTTCTGCTTTGAGTAGAAAGTGCTCTGTTTAGACCCTGTCTAATCCACCAATAAGCATATGTAGAAAATCTATGGCCTCGCTTAGGATCATATTTTTCTACTGCCCTAGTTAGACCAAGGGTACCTTCTTGAATTAGATCAAGTAGATCAAGCCCCTTCCCTTGATATCTTTTTGCAAGATTTACTACAAGTCTGAGGTTTGATGTGATCATTTGATTCTTTGCCCTTTCTCCCTGCCTGATTGTTCTTCTTTCTAAATCTGTATATTCACATGCTTCCCCTTTGCCTTCTGAAAGCTTGCTCTTTTCGAGTAGAGCTACCATTGCTTGGACTTTCCTACCCATCGTGAGTTCTTCTTCTGGGGTTAATAGATGATGGCGACCGATCTCTCCAAGAAAGTCACTTAAAGAACTCACGATTTGTACCTCCTTGATTCTTAAAATGTAGGTCGAAAATGTTAACTTTTCTAGGTTGTAATGAATAGTTCCAAATTCATATTTTGGTTTTAACTAATTTCCTGCATTTGGCCAGTTAATTTTTCGGGCATATTACTGTTTTAGTTCCTTTATTTAGGAACTTCGTTTTAAGTATCTTCCTACCCTGGAACCTATTGAGTTGTAACAGTGGGGCTAAGATTCTCCTTTGAAATCTAGAGCAGTGATTACTTTCTTTGCTTGTTACTTCTTCTAAGAGCCAGAACCTCTAGTACATCTCTCCAATCAACTTCGTGGTATGCAAGAGCAACTTGTAAATGAAAGATCAGATCTGCGGCTTCATTGGCGATTGTGTTAGGTGCATTATCTTTGCAGGCCATTACAAATTCAGCGCTTTCTTCTCCGATCTTTTTAAGTATTCCATTGTCACCTGCTTTCAACAGACTATTGGTATAGCTTCCTTCCTCTGGATTTGAGGTTCTTTTGGTAATTACCTTAAAAACCTCAGTACAAGCATCAGAGGGTGGTGGTAAAGAGATCGGACTTTGTTCAGACTTTGTGTTTTCGTTTTGGAAAAAACAGCTTCTTACGCCTGTATGACATGCCCCTGAGCCAACTTGCTCAATAGTTAAGAGTATTGCGTCTGCATCACAATCGTATCGAATAGCTTTAAGCCATTGAATATTTCCACTAGTTTCACCTTTTAGCCAAAGTTTTTCCCTCGAGCGACTCCAGTAATGTACTTGGCCCGTTTGAATCGTTTTCTCTAAAGAGTCTTTATTCATCCAAGCCAGCATTAAGATTGCACCATCAAGCCAATCTTGAGCAATTGCTGGGATCAATCCGTTTTCATTAAAACGAAGTTTTTTTATGAAATCTTGGTTCATTTGCATCATATTCTTGTGCAGGATTTTTTTAGCTTGAATCCTCTCTTAGTCTCCTTAAATATGGATTAGATGTCTAATCAGGTTTCGAACTTCAGTTGCAGCAAGCATTTCGAAGGGTTCCCTTGTTGCCATAGACAGTGGAAGCATCCAGGTCATTGTCGATTTGTTCATGGATACAGCCGAAGCTTTACTTTTTGGTTTAGCGCAAAGTCGTTGGACGCACATGGGTTTGTAGTTGATTTTTCTAGTTTGCAATTACTAGAAAAAAAATTAAAACAACAATTTGATCATACATTTCTAGTTAATACTGATGACCCTTTGCTTTCTGTTTGGGAGGATCTTTCCTCTCAGGAGGCTTTAGATTTACGCGTTATGGAAAATGTTGGCATGGAATATACCTCAAAGTTAATTTGGGAATGGGCCAATTCAATTTTGTTGGATAAAGATGGAGGCAGGACTTGCTGCTCACGAGCACAAGCAATCGAAAATCATTCTAATTCAGGTTTTTTTGACGCAATTCCAGAATGGTTTAGGTTTGATTAAATTAAGCCTGCCTAAGTGTTAGGAAGAAACTTTTTAGATGATTCAAGCAAAAAGACTATTACTTTGGAGAACAAAAAATAAATTTTCTATTTCTTAGAATTTTCCTCGTGTAAGCACTTTTGATCATGAAGAAAGTTATCTGCGTTGTTTCTTAAGTTAGGTTCTATTACCTGAGTGCTAATTTCTAGCGACTTTCCGAATCATTAATCTGGAAGAGACCAAGGGTTAATTCCTAGCCTTGCACCTATCTTATGAGCGCAAGCAAACCCACTGAAGGCAACAGCATTTAGTCCTTGCCCTGGAAAGCATGAGTCGCCAACGCAATAGAGACCTTTTATCCCAGTTGTGTTGAAAGGCATTGGCAATAGTCCAGGTAGTCGCATTGAGGGTATTGGCCCATAGCTTCCATTATGTCTACCTAGAAACCTTCGATGACTTCTGGGCGTACCAACTTCCTTGTGAGAAATTTTACCGGAAATTTCAGGGAAGATGTTTTCGAGCTTTGAAATTAGATGATTAGAATCTTCTTCTTTCTTTTTTCTATAGTTCGAGGGAGTTAGTCGTTTCCACTCGTCAATTGAAGAAGGTGAGAATGCGTGAATGATGTGATGATCATCAGGTGCAAGAGAGGGGTCTAATAATGTTGGGATTGAAACAAAAACAACGCCTTGTTCGGACTCCATCTTATTCCATTCATTTAAGATCAAGTGGTGGCAATGGGAATTATTAGGGATGGAATATTTGCTGACCCCAAGGTGAAGCGAGAGGAAAGAAGGTGAAGGCTTATAACGACTCCGCCATCTTTTCTCTGAACTTGGTTCATGAACTTTGTCTATTAAAGGCTCTTTAACGCCTTCTCCTCCAAAGGTATCCCATCGAGTTGCATTCGAGACAATTGTCTTGGCAAAGAGTTTCTCTCCTGAAGCGATTTCTACTCCCACAGCTTTTTTGTTCTCTATCAGAATCTTGGTGACACGAGATTTGTAGAGAATCTTGCCACCATTTTTTTCCAGGCCTTTTACCAGCTTTTGTGCAATAATTCCAACGCCTCCTTTGGGATAGTTAATTCCACCAGCATGTCGATCAGAAAACACCATTCCTGCGTTAATCATGGGTGTACGCTCGGCTGGCATAACTGACCAGCAGAAGCATTCGATGTCAATAAAATTAAGGAGCCTTTTATCTTTAATATAACGTTTGGCAACATCACCTACATTAAATGGTAGCCATCGTGCCAAGCCTAAGCATGCCAGAGGGGCCTTAAAAAAGACCTTTGTTAAATAGGCAGGGTCCTCTATAGACAGTAGTGGCATGGCATCAAGACAATTGAATACTTGCCAGCAGACGTTGTAAAACCTTCTTATCCCCTTGGCTTCATGAGGGAAAAGGCTAGTTAAATCAGTTAAAAATTTTTCATAATCTCTATCAACTACTACATTGAGCCCTTCAGGAAGATGGTAAGCAAGTTGAGCTGGATCAGGGATCGTATCGCATGTCTCCGATACATCTGCTAGCGCGCGAGTTAAAAGATTTGTATATCCCTCCTTCCCAAAACCAAAAATCATTGAAGCCCCTACATCAAATGTGTAGCCATTTCTAGAGAACGCGCCACTACTGCCGCCAGGAATTGTGTAACTCTCTAAAACTAATACTCTTACACCTTTTGCGGCTAGTTGGGTTGCAGTAACGAGTCCTCCTATCCCAGAGCCAATTACTATTACATCCCAGTGATTGTTTTGGTTATAGGTGGTCATGACAAATCAATATTTTTTGTTGAGTTGATTGAACGTAGGCTTTTACTAAGATCTATAGATCGGTAGTTTAGATATACCAAGTTCTTGAGCAAGGCAAGTATGATTTCTAATTGAGGCTTTAAGTTCATCCAAGGCTCTATCCCGATATGCAGCATATCGTGCACGCTTCTCTTTTATTTGCGTAGTTAGTTTTGGAAGCACCCCAAAATTGGGGGGCATTGGCTGAAAGGAGTTCTTTCTATTTGAATCACTTCTTAACTCCCAGTCACTTATGAAATGTGTTAGAGCCCCAATCATCGTATTTCTAGGGAAAATTATAGGCTTGTGCCCCATTGCTAATAATGCGGCATTGGTTCCAGCGAGCCATCCACCTGCCACAGCAGCTACATATCCTTCGGTACCTGTTATTTGCCCAGCGGCTAACAATTTCGCACGCTTTCTAAATTGAAGAGATGCGTTTAATAGCTTTGGTGATTCAAGAAAAGTATTGCGATGCATTACTCCAAAACGAACAAAGTCTGCATTTTGAAGGCCAGGGATCATTCTTAGGACTCGTTTCTGTTCACCCCATTTGAGATTGGTTTGAAAGCCAACGAGATTCCAGAGTTTGCCTTCTCTGTCTTCTTGCCGTAGCTGTACAACAGCGTAAGCTCTTTTCTCTCTACGGATTTCTCGATTATTTAGGTCACCCCATCTAGGATCCCATAATCCTATTGGCTTCAGAGGTCCATATCGCATTGTGTCCTCCCCTCTTCGGGCTAGCTCCTCTATGGGAAGACAACCTTCGAAGAAATTTGAAGAACTTTTCTCAAAATCTTTTAGTTCAGCCTGTTCAGCTTTTATTAGCTCATCTCGAAATGAAAGGTATTGCTTTTTATTCATTGGACAATTGATGTAGTCAGCATCCCCTTTGTCATACCTACTACCTCTAAAAGCAAACCTTAAATCGATACTCTCTCCTGCAATGATTGGGCTAGCTGCATCAAAAAAATGGCATTCTTGAATTCCAGTAAAGTTTTTTAAATCTTCAGCAAGGTTTTTACTGGTCAGTGGCCCAGAAGCAATAACCGTTATCTGTTCTTCTGAAGGTAACTTCTGTAGCTCTACTCTTTTGACGGTTATAAGAGGGTGAGAGGTAATCTTTTCAGTGATATCTGCGCTAAAACGACTTCTATCAACGGCCAATGCTCCACCAGCAGGAACGGAATGCTTGTCTGCTGAATTGATTACGAAGGAATTTAAGTATCTGAGTTCTTCTTGCAGCAAGCCTGCTGCACGGTCAGCACTTAATGCCCCGAAACTATTACTGCAAACAAGCTCAGCAAAATCTGCTGTGTGATGGGCAGGTGAGGCTTTAAGGGGCCTCATCTCATAAAGCTCCACATGAATACCCGCCCTTGCTACTTGCCAGGCAGCTTCAGACCCTGCTAAGCCTGCGCCAACAATAGTTATTGAATCTGACTGATTCAAGGGAAAAAGTTTTTAGAAGCTTAAAAATTACTTGCCTAGAAAGCTTTGTTGTTCTCATCAAATTGTCTTGCCAGTTGCTCTCTAGCAGGTTTTTGGATATTGAATACTACCCAGGTAACTGCGGCAAGGATTGGAAGAACTACAACTATTAGATTGAGCATGAGTTGGATTGATTTCGAGTGGATTTTACATAAGAGATGTAAAAAATTGAACCTTTTAATTAAATTACGCTTTTTAAAAATTTCCTAAAAAGCATCGTGAAAGGTTTTTTATGTGGTCACTCAAACTTGGTGCCTAAAAAATGAGCACCCTTCCTATCAAATAGGTAACGTGATAATTTCATGCAGGCCCCTAAGGGCATTCATTCATAAGGGTCGCTAGCTCAGTGGTAGAGCATCCGGCTTTTAACCGGCTGGTCCTGAGTTCGAATCTCAGGCGACCCATATCAAAACCTAACTGTTCTATGCCTTTTAAGAAGGAATCCATACAGCTGTTAATGTTTTTTTTATCTCTTCCTTTCTTTGGAGTCCCTTTCTCTAAAGCAGGTCTTAATAGGTTTACAACTCTAGATAAATTCGATGATTGGTTGATTGAAAGAAAGTTTGATCCCAAATCAAATCAGATTTTTTGTAGAGCATCAATGCCAAAATATGGTTCTTGGTTTGATGCTCGGGTAAGACTTGCCACTGAAGATAATGAGCTTTTAATGCCTAATGATTTAGGGGTTAGTTACGAGCTAAGTCCTCGACTGAGAGAAAAGCTTAAGGTTGCTTTAGAGAACTGCCGCGCGGGCTTGATATATACCCTGAAGAACTAATATCGATGACTTTTTTTGTGTGTGTGAGCTGACAAAAGCTCGCCTAATTATATATTCATCTGCTGGATTGGAATAGAGATAACAAGTTGCATCATGAAATCTGTTTCAGTTGGTATTGCTATTAGTGCCAATGTCTCTCTATTTTTTTGGGCTTTGGCTGGAAATTCAGTTTTCTAACCTAAATCGATAACCCCACAGGAAGCTATCAGGGGTAAATCTCTTGATTTCTTAAACATAGAACCCTATGTTAATTAAAAATTAATATAGCTGTCATATTTCAAGTGTTTGTATTTTAAGTGTCAAAAGAAAATTTATAGAGTAACTTTTAGGCTTTAGAAAAGTTGATAAATCTCAATGGATAAGAAGTCCTCAGCAATTTCTCAAGGTAATAAATCTGATACTCCATGGCTATGGAGATGGACAGAGCCTGAAAGCGTCTTGACTGTCATCCCTAAGTCCAAGACTCAACGGTTAGCCAAGCAGGCTAAGTTGGCCAATATCGATGCTGAGAGGGCTATAAATCGGGCTTATCAGTCGGAACTGCTTAGGGTCAAAGCAATTGGAGAGGCAATGTTTAAGTCTGGGAAGGCTGTGAGATTTACCTTTGTTAGCTCAGGACGCGAAATGGCGCTTAGGTTTAACGCTGTAGGTAAAAAAGTGCGCTCATGGATATCTAACAGCTAGATGATTAACAGGCTTTCCCTTTTGATTAGTTAATAGTTGATTTTACTTTTGTCATTGCAATGAAATTCCTTTTGAAAGACTTTTCATTTATCTTTAATTAATAAAAGTTACCCAAGCTTTGAATGCAGCTTTACGTCGTTACTTGGCAGTTTGAGTCTTCTGAAGATCAGACCTTTGCAGAGGATTCGCTGATTGATTATGTAGAAAGCGGTAAAGCGGAAGAGCTGCCTGAAGGCTACGAGCGCTTGGCTTGGATACATACCCCTCAGGATGGCTCAGGAGTAGTTATTTGTAAGGCGTCCAGTGCTTCGACCCTTTACAAGGTTTTCGGGCCTTGGAGAGAGAAATTTGGGATGGTTTGGGACTATAAGCCTGGTCTTTCTACGGAGGAATTGGTTTCTTTATTGAAGCAATCAAGAGAATAATTCTTAGTTCTTCAACACAATTTTCAGTTCATTTTAAAGGTCTTGAATTTTTTATAAAGACTATCTCTAGATCGGCTAGTAGATACTGGATGAATTTTAGCTGTAAAAGCTTTGACTAAATTAAGCAAAAAAAAGACCCTCGTTCATCGACGGGGGCCTGGGTGATGGGGAATCTTCTTTCTAAAGGAAGTAAGCCAGAAAAACAAGCCCCCATAAATAGCGTCATAAGTTCTTTTATACGACCATCTGTAGTGCCTTTTTATTTTATTCAGACAATGAGATGGTTTTCCCCTTTAAATCAGGTGCCTTTAAGGTATCTGTTGGCAGCCACTAATCTCATGAGAAGAATCTTTTAACTCATTCCAGAAGTTTTTTAAGCTTTTAGGGTGATTTATTACATGTGCAATACACATTCATATTTGCTTGGAGGTTCCATCAAGCCTAATTGCCTTAAAAAAGATGAAAAGATTTTTGTAGCCAGCGCTAGTCAAACCTTTTGAGATGTTCATTTCAATTTGAGGAGTTCGGTGTTGAAAATGATCTGCTTTATAATTGAGGTTATCCTTTACGAGCGTTGATTTGATTGAATAGAGCTTCAACTAATACTGCAGTAAAGAATAAGCTTATGGCTGGAATGAACAGTGGAAACCATAACTCTTGAAAAATCTTATAAGGAAGAAGAATGCCGTAAATGCTTGATAAAGCACCAATTAGAAATAAAAAGGAACCGCCAATTATCACGAACAGATTGATGACCAAGAATTTATCTAGCCATTTTTTTAGAAGTCTGGGCTTATCATCCATGCTTTTAATAGAAAAAACTGGGTTTGCGTACTATTTTGTTTTGGGAACTTCTTATTAGATTAGTTTCTAAGATAAGGTTTTGGCGATTAAAATTTTCTTAAACGGGGCGTGGCGCAGTTTGGTAGCGCGGGTGCTTTGGGAGCACTAGGTCGCAGGTTCGAATCCTGTCGCCCCGACTGGGTTTAGAAGAATCTCAAGTGAGAAAGGGGCGCTGTAGGGGGCGCCAGATTATTGCAATAGGCCTTTATGTCTTAGTTCTTTTGAACTTGGTGATTTAAGGATTAATTTGCTTCAAGCCAATTTCAGTTAAGTATTTCCATGTCGGGTCATAATTAGAAGCTGGCCTTGTATGGTCAATAGTCAGTGCCAAGAGCAAGGCGCCGTTTTAAAGAAATCAATAAGCTATACAAGTTTTGCTTGTATTACTGGTAAATAAATGAAACGCTTACTGCTTGCTAACTGCATGAAGAGTTCAGCTAGATCAGCTAGAAAGGGGATATGAACCAAGAGCCAAAAGCTAAAAGGGAATATAACGGTTGTTTGAAAGGTTGTGGGTGCCTTGGACTTACTGGAGTAGGCCTAGTTGCAGTTGGGATTGCTATTCCTTCATTTATCGGCGAGGGGCTTTGCTCTATTAGTGCTAATTCAGCAAGAGTGAAAATGTACTTTCAGTATCGATGAGAGATTGCGCTTTATTAGCAGCAGAGGGTAAGAATAATCCTACATTTGCTGATATTGGTTTACCTGAAATGCCAGATCACTCAGAGTGGCCAAAAGACATATATTCTTTTTTTAAAGATTCTTCTTTCTCTGAACCAATCGCTAAAAATCATAGTTGTTATTCATTAGCTGCAAAGCCAATGAGGGATGAATTAACATGGTTCTCAATTACAGGAGATATGATAAAAAAATGCGGAGATTCATCTAAACCACATTGCGAAGAAGGAAATACTTGGTGAAAAACTTTTGCGTTAAGTAGTTCGGCTATGCATCTTCTTAATTATTGTGGGTCCACTTTTCTAGGCTCCACATATAAAATATCTAAAAAAACTTTAGAAGAAGTGGACTCATTCCAATAATAAAAGTTATACCTAAAGCAAGAAAATACCAAAAGAATATGATTACTTTATAAATAGTAGGAAGTGTTAAGATAGAGGATGGATCGTTTTCACCCGAATAGGTTAACTCAATGTTTCTTTTCTCTAAAAAACTAGCAATTGATTTTGTCATTTTATCAAAAGGTAATCTATAAAAGAACCAAATAAATAAACACCAAACCCAACAAAGAACTGTAAGAATAAAGCCTAGCCAATAAATAGTTGGAACAAAGAGAATTATTGAGATTATGTATAAAGTAGCAGCAAAAAACCAATCTTCCCTTGATCTGAAACCGAAACTCGATTCCATGAGACCTCTGAAAAGTCTTCCTGGAAAATAGATAAAAAAGGAAAGGTAAGAAAAAATTGATTTGTTCCTAAAAAAATTCCTTCTCGACATCATTAATTAATGAGAAAGTAGCTGATTTAGTATTACAAATACAGATTCAATCGCAACTCTTCAAACCTTGGGTCCTTTCGAGTGCAGGGGATGTGGGTTATCGAGAGGCTCAGCAATTCGCTAGCGCAGACTTTCTAAACTAGGGATACAAGCAAGAATAGAGTCTTATAAAAGCTTTTTATGCCATGCCTCTCAATAAACCTATTCCTGACTCTGTTATTAGCTTTTGGAAAAAGTTCTTTAAAGACCTTAAGGCGAGATTTGAAAAATCAGGTTAAGGCTGCATGAAGGCCTGAGCTAGATCGGCTAGAAAAGATGAAATAAAGAAGGTTTATGAAAAGATTTCTAATTTTTGGCGGAGCTGGCTCTTTTCTTCTCTGGATTCTGCTTTCGATTGCAAAACCAATGGACACAAGAACTGCAAGGGGAGCTGCTGTGAAAACTCTGGATAATCTAGTCAAGGAATGTCTGTATAAGAAGGTTATTAAAGAACCAAATCCAAAATTTTTGTTGCCAATATTAGCTAATTATAAGTTCACACCAATAAATGGGAATTGTGATGGCGATGAATACAACTTAATAAGAGCTAATTCTGATGATTTATCTAAATATCCAAGTTTCTCTTACGACGTTATAACTAATGTAAAAACCTGTTTCCATGATGGACCTATAAAAAAATTATATGGTTGCAGTGCTAGAAGGAATGGAGAATGGTGATGATAAAACGCGTTAAAAAGTTTTTCTTTTATCTAGCTGGACTCTTCATCCCCTTGTACTTTTATGGATTGTTTAATTATGGTGACCTTGATTGGTGTGAAACGCAAAAGGCTTATGCAACAGAACCAGAAATCTATTCCTATCTCAGATATTTAATCCCATTGTTTTTTTATTCTCTTCATAGGACAGCTATATTTTTAGTAAAAGATATAATCCCATATCAAAAGCATCGATCCCTTCTTTTGAATGCAATTATTTGGTGGTCATTAATAATTGTTTTGAGCATGATTGCAATCCCTAACCATACAATGAATTGTCCATGAATATGAAACGCTTACTACTTCCACTAATCGCTGCGCTTGCACTACCTACAGCCGCTAATGCTGAAAGTCATTGGTTGATTATTCAAGCAACTAATGGTGGAGTTTACAATGCGCTTTAAAAGATAAAAATGGAAAGTGCGGAAGCATGCGAGAAGGAAGGAAGGCGATGGGAGAACAGTTCTACTCAAGGCCTTAGAAGAGAACAAAGAAGATTTCACTGTGTTGTAGGGAAATAAATAACATGAGTGATCAAGAGTCAAACCCCAAGCCTAGATATACCTTCGTAATCCTTTTAGTTATTTCGGGGATAGCTCTCTCAGTGTTCCCATTCTTCTTTATGAAATAGTCTAGATCTATGCCTGACAAGAAGAAGAAAAAGAAATGCAAAAAGAAGAAATGCTCAAACTGGAAAGGTGGCAAATGTATTTGTTATGGCCAATAGGCTAACGGGTCCTTTTTAGAGTCCTGAATGTGGTTCGTCCGAATGCTTAAAAGCAGACCTGTTCTCCCAAAGGACTAGGTGGCTAATGGGGCGCTGTAGGGGGCGCTAGAAAGTTCTAATCTCTTTAAATATGTTCTAATTTCTTGCAATATTGAGTCTCACATCGATTTGCATAACTTCTGATATTCCTTTGCCAGCAATGCTTTTTAGCGATTCTCGTCTTCTACGACCACGTCCTTTGGGAGCACTAGGTCGCAGGTTCGAATCCTGTCGCCCCGACTGGGATCTCAGCAATGCTGAAAAACTAAGGAGGACAAAAAGAGAACAATTCCGCCTAGCGTTATTTGCTGTTCTTTCGCTTAAAAGGTTTCTGATGGTTGACTTTTGGCCTAATTAGGACTTACCTCGACAGGCGCAAAATGGTATCAACAGATACATTTTTGTTTCATCTCATTTCTTTTGAATTTCTTCAATCTGTATCAACCGCTACACTTTGTATACGTTCGTTTTCCTTAGGGAAATGCATATTAGGGCAACAGGGAACGGGGTTGCCTCTATTGAGAACGGCCATGAATTATCACCTTGCTTTAATTAGAAAGGCTCTCAGCAAAAGGGAATTGCTTCACCAAGCAGAATTGGTTTTAGCTTCTAAACCAGAAAGATGCTCATCCGCTGAATTGAATAGTCGTTTAATAGCCCAAAATGCCAAAAAGAAAAAATTACATCAGGTTGAATTATTTTTAGCTTCTAAACCAGAAAGATGCTCATCCGCTGAATTGAATAGTCGTTTGGCTGTTAAAAGGGCTCAGGCCAAAAGGCTGCATTCGGCACAAATGATTTCATTGAGGAAATAAGTTTTAAAGAGTGTCTCTCTAATCAATCTAGGGATTAATTTCATCGCCTCAATTGGCTTTCAAATCCGTTGCGAATAGAAGTGCTCCAAGAACTGATTTCATGCAGTTAGCAGAATACTTAGAGGATCACAATTCAATTACTTCAACTAGAGACCTTGATTGAGTGGCTAAAAAGGAGAAGTAAAGAATACGCTGCTTACCACTTCCTCAAAAAAACACATTATGCCTATTAGGAAACTCCCTCAAAGTAAAGTTTGAGTGATTTATATTTAATTAAATTTGGGAACAGAGAATGTCAATTCCTACTGATTTGGAGTGTCCAAAATGTGGTTCTAAGGATTTTGAAATTGGACAAGTCAGGACAGCAGGTGGTTTTTGGTCTTCATTTTTTGATGTAGGTAATAGACGCTTTGAGTACTGCAGTTGTAAGCAATGCACTTACACCGAGTTTTATAAAGGCAAAGTCACAGGTGTCCAGAAAGTTTTTGACTTCTTGGGAAGCGGTTAGGAATGCTTTGGAAGTGCTTAGGTTGTAAGTTCCTTTCTATCAATTTATAAGTTTTGGATTGGTAATTAAATGACTTTGAGTTCGCATAGGCAACACAAGATTTATATAGCAGCGACTATGGGATATGGTCTTGGCTCAGAAGACCCTGAAGAAGTTGCTTATTACGAAAAGATCAAAGAAGAGATGAAAAAAGATAGAGAAATGGGAAACATGGGGACAACAAGAACCGATTAATAAATGATTGACCTCAAACGCAACGGCAAGAAAGAACCTGTAAAAGCAACTGGAGTGCGTAGTAGAGAATCGTCTTCTTATACCCCTAATCAAACCGCAGATTTTAAAATTAGTAGAGGCCGCTTCTCTAACTTCCTTACGTGTAAAAGATGTTTTTATCTCGATCGAGTGAAGGGTCTAGATCCTCCCGGAACACCTGGCTGGACACTTAATGAAACCACTGACCTACTACTTAAAAAAGAATTTGATGAGTGCCGAGAAACTCAGACACCACATCGTTTATTTGCTGCTAATGGGTTAGGACATGTTGTTCCTTTTGATCATCCAGAAATTGAAAACTGGAGGAACTCTCTTCATCGTGGATTGATGCTTAGACACAAAGGCACCAGCATTATTTTGACGGGAGGAGTCGACGATATATGGCAGGACACCAGAACCAAGCAGTTAATCGTGGTGGACTACAAATCTCAAGCAAAGAATGGTGTTGTTGATAAGCAAGACTATTTAGATGATCCATATCACGATGGATATAAGATTCAAATGGACTTCTATTCCTATCTGCTTTCAGGTATGGGGTTTGATGTCCATCCAACGTCTTACTTCTTGGTCTGCAATGCCAAAAGAGATGACGATGGCTTCCATAAGACGATGAACTTTGACGAATATCTCGTTCCTTATAACTGGAATAGTGATTGGATCGAAGAAAAAGTTGATGAGATGGTTGCTCTTATGAATCAGCATCAAATCCCTGAACCGAATGAGTGTTGTAAAAACTGTGCTTATTCTGAACAGTATGCAAAAGCAGTTCATCAAGCTGACAGTAAGCAAGGGGAGAATGTCCAAGGCTCATTCTTTTCTTGATTCAAGAGGTAACAGCAAATAAAAAACCGCCCATTCAAGAGCGGCTTATTTATGCGATCGAGGATCGGCTATCAACCAACATCATTATTGCTTACGGGCCCTTTAAAGAGTTGAACGTGGGGTAAAGACAAGGGGCTACCACAGCCCCTTGTCATCTTGTCCTCAGTGATCCCTATCACCCAGAATTAGTAAGATTTATGCTTTAACTGCTTCTTTCTCCGCTGGAGTCAGTGTTTTGAGTTCTTCTTTTATTTCAGTTTCACGTTCATCAAGGATTTTGATACGTGATTGATAGTTGGCCTCAAGACGCTTGCGTGATTCAGTGAGGTTGTCCAGCTCCTCTTGATGCTGTCTTTTCTTAAGTTCCTCTAGTTGACTATCAGAGACGACATAAACAGTTCGATGAGGAGCAAGGAAAGAATCAGAAAAGAAGCTGTCAAAGAGTGACGTATACATGGTGGCCTTTGCGAAGTACATAACTACTTTGCACCGATTTGTTCGAATCAAGAAGGATGTAAACCGAAGATTCCTATTCGGTCTCTACTACTTAGATCGGTTGCTACTACTATAATGTTGGGTTTGCCGAAAGTAGAAGTGCCAGTTATCTAGACCACCGGCATTGCTCTGTATAACCTTGATAGATTTGTGCAAATCCTTTCAAGACGTTTTGAAGTTACTAACAACATCCCTAGCAACTTAAACAAAGGGTCAGGTTCAAACTTATCTGCAATCCTTTACGGCAACTTCAATTATCTTTTGATCGGAATGTGAGGTGGACTTGAAATTCTTGTCGATCCTTAAAAGGACTTAATATGCCTTATGGATACCCTTTTCCCAATGTTGTTGCTAGTTGGTTCAACCATTTACTTGGTTTGGATATTCCAAAAGTTTTTCAAGAAGAAAGATTCATAGCTTTTAAAACTGACTTAAGTGTTTCCCTTTGACAGGTCAAGTATGAGATAGTCAATACTCTTATAGAAAATTTTCATGTCTAAGGGGTATTGGATCGTTACAACAACAGTCACTAATCCAGAAGGGTTTGGGGAATATGTACAAGGCTTTACTACCTGGATTCAATCAATTGGTGGGAAGGTTGCTGCTAAAGATCTAGATGCAAAAACAGTTGAAGGTAAAGGCGGTCACCTTGCTGTGATTATTGAATTTCCATCTAAAGAAGTAGCTTCAGAGGCTTACAATAGAGCTGACTATCAAGAGTTAAGTAAATTACGCTGGGCTAACTCTAGTGAAACCAATATCACGATTATGAATGGCTCAGTAACTCACTAAAAGTAAAGGCGACAATGATGGGTGAGATGCCAACAGTAGAAGCAGCAAATAGAGCAGTTGGAACTATTGGACTGTTTTTGTTCATTGGAACCTCTGCCTATTTGGCTTGGCAGTTCAAAAGATTTTTTGGAAATAAATAATGCAAAAACTGCTAATCACTCTCGGGCTTGGAATTGCCGCTATAGGTGTTCTCTACCCTTATTTAAGGAAATTAGGTTTAGGACAACTGCCAGGCGACATAATTCTGAAGGGAGAAAACTCAACTTTTTACTTCCCAATAGTAAGTTGCATTGCTATTAGTTTGCTTGTTTCGGTTCTCTTTAACTTGTTCCGGTCCTCCTAATGCCCCTAAACAAACCTATCCCTGATTCTGTTATTAGTTTCTGGAAGAAGTTCTTTAAAGATCTCAAGGCGAGATTTCGAAGATCAGGCTAAGGCTGTTTTTAAGAAATGTTCAAACTCCTACATCAGCTTTATCCTCCTTGGCATATCGCTCTTGATGCTCTTCTTTTAACAGGAGAAATTTCTTATTTCTTTTATAAACGCAAGAGTTCTTCCTAGAGCTTTCTCTGTAAAACATATCTACCTCCTATAAATATATTCCAAGCCTTCATGATCTCTCTATGACTTTAAGAAGGCATCTATCTTCTGATTGTCGACAACAAAGGTCTTTCTTCCCTCAAAAGGAAGCCTGCTGCTGGCCTTACTTTCTTCCTTAATTTGTCCAAGGACAAGGATCAGCATACCTTTTATAAATGGTGGCATGGCCTTTGGTAATCATCAATTGCTGGACATTGATTCCAGTTATTGATAACTCAGCAACAGTTCGGTTGTAACGGTCCTTGGTAATTCTGCGAATTTCCACTTCATTTCCAGCGACTAGGTCATTTAAAAAATCTCTTGCAATCTTCGCAGCCTCTGGATTTGCCCTGCTGCCTCGAAGCTCTGGTGTATCTATACAAGCAAGTCTGATCTTCTCCCCTTCAGTAGTTGTGCAAGTATCACCGTCATAGCAACTGGCAATAGTCACCACTCCTTTCTTCGATTGGCTTTGCGAAGGAGTTACTTCAATCTTCATTATCGAATTACTACTTTCTCCCTGAGAAGAACTGCTCCGATGACAGTGGCCGTTACCTGTCTCACGATTGTCATGACAACCCTGAGTGTTGAGGCCACCACCATGAGAAATCGCCTCTGAAGCGTCTATAGCACTAGCGAGGGCGATGCCAGCAAGCCAGGTAGGAATTAAAAGGAAGAATTTCTTATTTCTCATTTGCCTTTAACGAATTTTTAGCATCTTTTGGATTAGGTGCTTGAAATAATGAAGTCAAAGATTTCGCTTGTACTTCAAGCAATATGACTTTGCTCGAAAATGATATTGTTCTTGGCCTATACCCTGGAAGCTTAAGTTCAATAGCTTCATTGCTTCTTTCCCACTAATTTCCTTTATGGAAAGGCGAGCACAAGTATCTCTAACCTTAAAGTCCTTATCACTGGCTTGAGCAACCATCGGTAATAAAAGTCCAAGGATCAGGGGAAGTAATAAGCGCTTCATTTGCTCATAATACTTTTGGGGAACAGACAATTTTTGAATCAATGAACGGTCGTTTTGGATGGGCGGCTGTTGTATTTGCCTTTATTTTTAGACCAAAATGAGATGGCTTTAAACCACTTAAAAAAGTAGATAAGTCATTAAAATTTTAAATATTTTTTAAATTCTGATTCTAATGGATAGAGGCGCAAGGAACTTTGATGATGAATCCTATGACGAGGTGGAAGAAAGATTAGGAGAAGAGAATGCAGGCCAAGAAGATCGTGCTTATTTCCCTATAGAAGAATCCACACCCCCTCACTATTGATTTGCTTTTGGGATGTTGATCTTTTCTACTAAGTCTCAGTTGTGTTGCTATTAGAGAATGCATCTTCAGGGAGTTGTTGCCAACCGCTGACCCATTCGTCTTGATTTTTCAATTCAGCTATAGGAACTTTGATCCGAAGCTCTTTTTGTAGGACAGGGCATAGCTCTATCCATCGTTCAGATCCCTTTCCGCCAAATTGCTTCGCTTCAAAGTGGCGATAGCCTTTACGCTTTCTTGTTGAAGTCCAAGTTTTGTTAGGAGGCCATCTCATCTATTCCCCGAGTCATCGGTCTTACCCTTTCTAATTAATGGGTTCTTTGGAAAAAAGTAAGTGACTAAACGGCCAGAATAATAACTTCCTAGCAAGATGAACCCACCACCTAAACCCCATAGAAGATTTGCTTGTGGTGATGTGGCAAGTAATGGAGTCATTTACCTATAATAGTTTTTATTGATAGATGGTTTTCGGATTAATCAAAGGTCATTTTGAATGGGTACCTTTGTGAATTGTTGTTGGAATAGGCCTCTAATTACTTGGATCTATTGTTGGTTTGTTTTAGTTCATTTAATTAAATCACTAATTTAGACTCCATAGAAGAGCATGGGGTATAGAAAGATCGTACATAATCATTTGTGGGAATGAAAAATTAACTTCAGCTCATTACTAAAGAACAAATGAAGGAAGTGGTAAGTACCAAATAATGCTTTTGGAGAACTAGGTCTTAGATTCAGACTTTAAAAGTACTCTCCTTTGAGAAACCTTTCCATACATATGGTTTGACAATCACTAAGGCTTTCATCAACCGAACAAAAAGACGTGCATTCAAAGTAATCATCTATAGCTTCTCTCTCTTGTGCAGAAGTGATCTTATCAACAGTATTTTCCATAATTTTCTTTGCTTACTAATTACAGTGTATTTAATTAATGCATAAATGCCATCAGCATTACTTCCTAAAACTTTCCTTGGTTTTGGCGATGTTTTTCATTAGTCCTATTTGAGATAATTTGAGTTCGTAAGCCACCATCTTACGAAAAGCTTGACATTGATAATATTGACTCGCTTAAGGGAAATGAAGTTTATTGACTTTTAAAATGGTAGTTACGGGAAAGTTTGAATACGGTTTTTGAAAGAAGTAAAAGAGCTATTAAATTAGGGATAGCCATTAATCCATTTAAAGTATCTGCAACAGCCCAAACGATCCCTCTATCTCCTGCAACAGCGCCAATAACTACAACAGAGACCCAAACTAACCTAAAAGGAAGTATTGCTTTAGTCCCAAAAAGATATTCAGTGCAACGTTCTCCATATAGGCTCCACCCAAGAATAGTTGTGAATGCAAATAAAACTAGACCCACGAGAACAATCCATCCACTACCAGCAATCCCACTATTAAATGCAGTAATTGAAAGATCAGCTCCAGATTCTCCTGTTTGATATGCACCAGTGGTGATGATTACTAGCGCAGTCATTGTACAAATAATTATGGTGTCAATAAAAGTTCCAAGCATTGCTATGGTTCCTTGTCTGACAGGATCATTGGTCTGAGCAGAGGCATGCGCAATTGGGGCGCTTCCTAGACCGGCTTCATTTGAAAAAATACCTCTTTTAAATCCCATTAGAATTACTTGAGTAAATGCTCCGCTAGCAGCAGCTTTGCCTGTAAAGGCATTTGAAAATATTGTTGAAAAGGCTGATGGGACTTCTGAAAAATTGCTAAGTATAATTATTAAACAAGCCAATACATATAAAAGTGCCATAGATGGAACTATGGCAGAAGCAGCTTTTGCTATACGTTTAACACCTCCAACGATGACAGAGAAAACAAGAATTCCCAGGACAACTCCGGTGAGTAGCTTTGGAATACCGGCTAATGCAAGAGCACTTGAGACTTCAAAGCACTGAACCCCATTCCCAATACCAAACCCTGCCAACATGCCAAAAAGAGCAAATAATCCTCCTAACCAAGTCCATCTACTACCTAGGCCATTTTTTATGTAATACATCGGACCACCTACGTGGTTCCCAAGAGAGTCAACTTCGCGATAGTGAACAGCTAAAACCCCTTCAGCATATTTGGTGGCAATTCCAAAAATTGCTATTAACCACATCCAAAAAATTGCGCCTGGTCCGCCTATTGCAATTGCTGCAGCTACACCAGCAATATTTCCAGTTCCGATTGTCGCGGAAAGTGATGTCATTAAGGCTTGGAATGGACTTATTTCTCCTTCTTGTGTGTCTTTAGTAGAGCTATTAAGCAAAATCTTAAATCCATAAGGAAGCCGCAGTAGAGGCATAAATCCGAGCCCCAACATAAGTACGATCCCAGTAATCGCAATAAGGCTCACTGTTGGCCAACCCCAAGCAAAGCCATTTATAGGGCTGTTTATTAGCTCTATAGCATTTGAAATTGTTCCTTGCATTTGGGCAAAAGTATTTACTGAGAGACTCTGATCTGTCAGAACAAGCACTTGGCATTTAATAAACTGTTCATGATGGTGTCATATGGTTGCTTGGGGTGCAAGAAGATAAGGGAATTATTATTAGTTTTAGCTAAGTACTATGAAATTCTTAGGCCGAACTTTCTAATTTGTCGTTCCTTATCAAATAGTTCTGAGAATCTATTCTTTCGTGAAAAAAATGTTCGACTAGTTTTCAATGTTGCTTTTGCTGCCTTCTCAGGATGAGCAACTGTAGTGGGATACCCCACCAG
Source organism: Prochlorococcus marinus str. MIT 9211 (assembly GCF_000018585.1). Classification (NCBI taxonomy): domain Bacteria; kingdom Bacillati; phylum Cyanobacteriota; class Cyanophyceae; order Synechococcales; family Prochlorococcaceae; genus Prochlorococcus; species Prochlorococcus marinus. The sequence continues at coordinate 561,022 of NC_009976.1, forward strand.
TGTTAAAGAATTTCGTAGGCTTTAGGCGATCGTACTTCGACGCTACAATCGAGCATTGATCGTCGTAGGGATTGCTAAAAACAGTCTGTAGTTCTTTGATAAGGCTGTAGTCTCCTCTTTCAGCCCTCGTGTAAGCGGGTTCGACAAGCCATTCACGCCAAGTGTATTTTGGGTTGATGAGTTTCATAGCTGTGGATGTCAAGGTTAGGTCTCCACAGCTCTTAATGCCCCCCCGCCAACGTTGTAGCCAGCCACGCCACTGTGCATCTATTTGCTCTGAGCTAGGCGAGTAGAAACTCTCTTTTAAGGGTGTGAGGTGCTCTGGAATGTGAGACAACTTTCTGAAAAAAATCGTGTAGTCAACTTTTGAGAGAACCATAAGCTCCAATAGTTCGTCCACTAGAGTTGAGTCATAGCTGGCTAGGCCCAGCTTTTTTAGCCACATTTTCTCGATCTCTTGATTCATCGCCTCGCTAAAGCCTTCGCGGACTTGATCTAACCTTCTCAATGCTTCCGTGTTGGTCGATAGCAAGGGTCGGATGGCTGCCCAGAACATATGATAATTTGCCTCGGCAGCAACAGGTTGGTTGAAGAATGAGAAATGTTCACCACCGCCGGTCCAGGGTTGAAATCTGGGATCGAAGAGTTCACAGAATCCGAAGGGGCCATAGTCGAGGGTAAAGCCACCCGCTGCGCAGTTGTCACTGTTGAAATTGCCTTGGCAGTAGCCGACACGAATCCAGTTGGCTACCAGTGATATGAGCCTTCCTTTAAACAAATGGGCCAGTTCGACAATTTGCTCAGCAAAACAAAGGTTCGGGTCAATTTCCTGTTGGTAGTTTCGATCGATTAGGTGCTTAACTATCATCTTGAGCTCACTCAGTGCTCCTTGGTGCTCATCGTTGCGTGCACGACGTGCAAATAATTCAAGCTGGCCGACACGAAGAAAAGACGGAGCAACTCGTGTTGTAATAGCCACAGGGTTATCCACAACGATGTCGGGATCGATGGAGCTAGAGTCCTGGGAATACCATGGCCTACGCACTTTCTCGGTTTTGGACACATAAAGCGTGAGAGAACGTGAGGTCGGGACTCCAAGGGCTTGCATGAATTCCTGCCCTAGAAACTCACGCACGCTTGAACGAAGGACAGCACGTCCATCAGCGCCGCGGCAGTAAGGGGTGGGACCTCCGCCTTTGAGTTGCATTTCCCATCGTCTGCCCTTGAAAAGACCTTCAAACACGGAGATAGCTCGTCCATCGCCATAGCCGTTGCCGGTTCCAAATGGGCATTGCTGTACATATTCTGTTCCATAGATCGACAGGGCATAACCGGTTGCCCATCCAACCTGTCGCATTGGCTCTTGCGCCACAGTTATGTCGCCTGAGAACAGACTGCGAAATTGTTTGTCGAAAGCAAGCTCATGGTTCAACCCAAGTTCGTTAAATAAGGATTTGCTATGGGCGATGTATTCAGGATCTGGAATTGCAGTAGGGTTTACAGGCACGTAATGGCCGGAGAACACTTGTCGTGGGTGGTGATCGATGCCATCGGTTGTCGCCTGAGGATCTGCTTGGAGTGAGTTAATAAACGAATAATTAGCTAGTTTTGAGAATTGAGCAAAAGTTTGTGTAGCCGGTGATAAGAAAGCGCTCGGGTTGGTTGGCATGGGGCAAATTGTCACTTCACACTATGGTTTTGGGATGCCTGAGCATTCTCCTTTAAGAAAGTTTATCCAAGATTCCTCAAACTTATCTTCAAAAGCTTTTTTCTTTCTAATTAGGGCTGCTTGCGAATTAGTCGATTAGTAAGACATGCTAATCAAAAATCTTAGTGGTTAGAAGCACTTACTTAGATTCTTTTTCAGGTTTCTATTTACTATTAAATTTTCTTTTTTTTGATTGTTTAGGTAGTCACCAGGGTTTAAATGCTTGGGGGTTTTTACGGTTTTAATTCAGTTGTGTTTGAAGTAGATACCTATGCAGAAGCCAAGGGCTGTGGGTGTTGGGCTTGGAGCCTTATGGCTTTAGGAGGGCTTTATGCCCTCCGCAAAATTATCCATCATTATTCAGCTGATCAGCTCAAACTTAGAAGAGAATGGAAAGTGGTTAGTGAATTTGGAAATATCGACATTAGAGCTGCGAGTAGGGGGGATTAGTAATTAGCAAGCGCTTTATTGGTAGGCTTCTGTCGGGTTGGTGGAATCTGCAGACCGCCAGAAGTTTCTTTTGGAATCTTTTTTGTTAATTGAGCTATATAGTCATTGACTTTTTCTTTTGTAGGCCCAAGAGCATTGCCGCACCCATCAAAAATATTTTTGGAAAGAGATGCAGCTAACTCTTCTTTTGGCGCAGAGATTATTTCTTTCATAGCTGGTGTGAACAATAAGTTTTTTGATAGTTGTGTTGCGGCGACCTCTCCAGCTTTTTCAGGAGTAATTCCATTCCCAATAGATGCACAGAACTTTTCTGAAAACTGTTTGCTTATATCTGAGACAGTAGGAGATAACTCTGCTGTGGAGGCAAGTATCACAACGGGAGCTAGAAAAAATGTTGTCGCGAAAAAAAAGGTAAGTATAAAACGATTTATATCTTTAACTACTCCACGTGTACTAATTCTATCCACAAGCTCTTTAATCACTGTCAAGACTTTAACTATAATCTACTGCTTAGTCGAAGCCTCGTTGTCGACTCAAGTAATTTCTTTCTGCTCTTCTCTTCTTTTAAAGTTTATAAAGAGTTTTATTGCCAATGGAAGAATTAGACAAAAGATTGGAAGAACTTGAGAGGAGAGTCCAGCATTTAGAAGCAATGCTGCGATACCAAGTAAGAAAAAACAAGTGATTTCACTTTGCATTTATCCAATACCTGGGATATCAAAGGGAAGTTTGTTTTCTAATGCTACGAGATATCCCTGGACAGCTGGGATACGCAATAAAGCCAAAGGTGCAACAATGTTTAGCAAGATCCAGCCCCCTCCAATTATTGGTGCCCATTTGCCAAATCTTTTAAGAAAGCCTTTTTGTGCTTTTTTTTCTGTCATGGACTCCAAAATTTTAAAGCGGTGATTCTTTCTAGCTCATAACGAAATTTCTTGCTGAGAACAAATTCGGCTAATAAAGAATGGAACTGATCGTAAATTCCCAATTGTAAATGCTACGTAATGACAAAATCGTTAAGGGTATTAGAACTATCAGAGAAGATTGAGAAAAGCACAGATGACATAATTGCCACCTGTGCTTTTCTTGATATTCCGGCAACTTCAAGAATTAGTTGCCTAACCGAAGAGAATGCTCAGCAGATCATCAATTATTACAATGAGACTACTTAGATACTGCTGCTGGCTTAGCTGCTCTTCTTGCACGCTTAGCTTTTCTTGGCTTAGCGGTTGTTGAAGGCGCAACTTTCTTGGCAACTGTCTTTTTAGAAACAGTTTTCCTTGGACTTGTTTTTTTTGCTGCAGACTTTTTAACCACAGCTTTCTTTACTGCACGCTTCTTAGGTGTGGCTTTCTTAGTAGCTGACCCCTTACGTGTGCGATGGGCGACGATTAAAGCCCATTCTTCAGCAGATACATTGGCGGGCTTGTTGCCATGAACTTCAGCAGACTTGGCAGCTTTCTCGATGTCCTTGATAAGGTTCTTCCAAGAAGCTGCATAGCGCTTGTCAGATTGAGACTTGGCACCGCTTTCAACAAGAGTTTCAACTACACCTTGTGCAGTTACTTTTTTGCGACGACGGTTAAAGATCTCCTTCTGAAGAGTGGCGATCATAGCCTCAGCTTTAGCTGAAACTTTGATGGTGAGTTGAGACATTTAGGTAGTTAATTCCTATATTCCATCTCTACCACAAATAGAGTACCCAATTCAAATGAAGACTGAATCTACGACATAATAGAAGTTAAGACATCACTCCATAGCGACTAGCTATGCCTTCTATGTCTTCAATCGAGAGCTCCTTGAAGTAATGAGATAAACACTTGTAGGTATTGAGATATGCGTGAAAAGACTCGCAAGGGGTTGAAGGGTCCTTGTGCATCGCGAGAGAAATTTTTAAGGCAAAATCGTTCTTAGTCATAGTGTTAAGAAGCCTCTGTGCATAAGTCGTATTGGTCTGAATTATTTCTATTCCATAAAGAGCATCTACAAGTTAGATGTGAGCCTTGAGGAATAAGACGTTGGTGTGCGTTACATGCAAGTAGTGTGTGACAATGTTTATTGCATGAATACTTGAAGTGGATACACGTCATGCAAATGCAAGTTGAACGTGATCTTTTAAGCGTATCTTCGGCGAGATATTCCCAACTTTCTTTTTCTGGATTTGTTTCCTTGCATAGGCTCTCTTGACATCTAATTTTAGGCATTGTCTATAGTCGACAGGGGAAACTACTGCAGGACTCCAGTCAGACGCCTTGAATACAGCGTAGGGTGAGGAAGCTGGAGCCATGTTCATCGCAGTAGTACATCTATACTAATCAAGTAAATTGGTAGCTGTCAATACAGACTCGTAATATTGGTGATGTGTTACCTTTTTGTTATCTCTAATGAGATCAAGCTAGAGATATAAGTCTCGGCAGATGTGATATTGGTTAGCCCAATTCATTAAAAACACCAAACATAGGAGTCTTAATGACGAAAACAAAATTGAATATGGAGTATGAGAAAATCATACTCGAAGCCCAAAAAGCAGAGGGCAGAAGGGAAACCATCACTCTTCTTAAGAAGGCCCGCTCAATCAGAAAAGAAATGCAATTAGATGAAATCGAATACCCTCTAGTTCATAACGGCTAAAGAGCTGTTGCTCAGACTAGTAATATTTTGCTTATTGTGTCACGCTTTACAGTTATAAGGTCGCTCATGCTTATGTTGACTTATAGGAAGTGATTATTTGCTTTGTCAGATTTATAAATCTTGCTAGTACATTATGGCCTCATAAGTTACTAAAAAGAAAACTAAGTCTGATCCTTCGCTCAAAGCCTGCTGCTTTTAAGTATTGCAAAAATGTTTTTTACCTCTTCTCGTTAGTTATTGACTTCATTGAATTGGGTGATCCACTAGAAAGTAATGATGAAACGCTTATTAGTTTTACAACATCTGGAGAGAGAAGGACTTGGCTTGCTCTCCAGAATTGCCCAAGAGAGGGGTTTAATCGTCAGTATTTTTCGATTAGACCTCGGCGACTCTCTCCCCGAATTAGCGAAAGGTGATTTGGTATTAATTTTGGGAGGACCAATGGGAATAAGAGACATTAATCATCCAAGTTTTCCATGGCTCCTTGATGAGATTGAATTTATAAAGGAAGCGCTGAATAAACAAGTTGGCATTATTGGTATTTGCTTGGGGGCTCAACTTCTTGCTTATGCTTCAGGTGGTTATGTGGAGGCTCTATTAGGAGGAACACCTCCTAAGCCTTTACCAGAAGTTGGTTGGGATACCGTTTCCAAAAGTCCAGGTGCCAAGACAGATTCATTGAGCTCTCTCTTGGCCGTTCCTTTGCCAGTTTTGCATTGGCATGGCGACCGGATATTGTTGCCTAGTGATGCTGAGCTAATTGCCAGTAGTAGTCGATGTAAAGAGCAATTTTTTAAGATTGGATCATTGGCTTATGGAATGCAATTTCATATTGAAATAGAAGACGAAATGGTGTTCAAATGGATTGAAGAAGATAGTGATTTCATAAGGTCAGGTTTAGGAGTAGATGCTCGATTTGTCTTAGAAGAACAACAGAAAGAATTTGGAGACAGTACACTACAGTCTAGGTTGATGTTGTTAGAGAAATTGTTTGATTTGATTAGTGCTTGAGTGAATTGTTTAAGAGAACTGTATGTGCAGTCTCGCAACCTGTTTCTTGGCCTAGTTTTATGAGATCTCTAAGGATATACAGCGCTCTTCAAAAAGCTTTCTAAGTAATTCTTTCTTGTTTTTCTTGAGTTAGTTCCCTTTTATCTATCTAAGACACATTATTCTTGTCGTTGTGACTTTCTGATTAGGCCCTCTTTTCTTTTAAGGAGGATTAGAATTCGTGCATAATGTTCTTTTTTGATGGCTCATCTTTAGTTATCCATAGGGTGAAATTATTTCTGTCTTCACATCATCCCAAGGATCTTTGGCTGCTAAAGGATCTTTTGAGGGCTCATTCAATTTTTTCTTGGAAGCGAGATCTTTCCATTCGCACCACATGTCATTGAGCATTAGTGCTTGGCTTTGACTTTTTGCACCTTCTTCCAGCAATCTAATTTGCAAAGGCTTGAGATTAGTTTTCAATTGTTTGAATTCTTCCTTCCAGTTTTCGTCGTTCATGCTCCTGCCAGTTCCTTTTCATTAATAATCCTTTAGATAGTCGTTAGCGCAAGTCCCTTATGCTTCCTAATGGATTTAAGGATCTTGCTAAATTATGGATTTAACAAAATTATTAATTATAGAGGGGGCTGTGGTGCTAGTAGGACTCCCCTTGTTCTTTGTATCTCAAGCCCTTAAAGAGAAGGGTATGATCTTAGATAACTTCATTGAAAATAAATTACCAAGTCAAAATGCACTAAAGTTGCCTAGCAAACAAAAATTATTAGAACTTGAGCGAATAGCGAGAAAACATGGCAGTGGAATTGATTTTGCTTCTTTGATTGGTCTTTGGAGTTTTGTTTATGTATGGAAAAAAGACTCTGACAAGGATGACATGGTCTCAAGTTCTTTGTTGCGTCTCTTTTCGGCAAGTTTAGATATCAGGCAAAAAGAGCCTAATGAATTTTCTATTACCAACTCTATTCATTTTGGACCACTATCTATACTGTTTAGAGGTTTGGGAAACTTAAAAGGAAGGCAGCCTTTATTGCCTTTCTTTTTTGATTGTATAGAACTTAAAGCTGGTTCAAGAGTTGTTTTCAATAGATCTCTTCAAATACCAGAAGAGAAGAACAGACCTTTTTTTGCATTGATTTCTATGGGAGAAAGTTGCAAATGGCTTTCTGCTAGAGGTCGAGGTGGCGGCCTTGCTCTTTGGATTAAAGGGTGAAAAGTTTGATTCCTTCAGAAGCCTTAAAGCTTTAATTTGCTTTGGAAGACTTGATCATTATTCAATTACTAGGACTAGGATTGGAAGGTGTTTTGATTGGCTAGAGGTATTAAGTAAAAATCGTTTTTAAAGCTGTGGTTAGCCCTTTTGATTTAGTTGCATTCTTAATATTGAATGGACCAATAAAGGAACCACTGCTAAGTCTAATAAGTATTATCTAATACTTTTGGGTTAACTCACATGAACAACGTAAACCTTGTAGAAATTCTTTTGGCTGCAATTCTTGTCTCATCAACTTATGACAAGAGTCAGCCTGTCATTAAGTGGGGTGGCATAGTAATTGCTGCTGGTGCAGTTGCCTCATCTTTATTTGGTGGCTAAAGAATCGAATCTCAGGGACTGATTTATTTGGCTTTTAGTCAAGTACCCAATTTTTGAAGAAAAAAAGGCTGCAAGGAATTCTTGCAGCCTTTTTTTTAAGACTTTTTGCTTAAACTCTTCTTTAAGAGGGTTGAGTATTGATTTTCTAAGTATGGGTTTGTTTGAATTGCGTGCTTAATATTCTTCTAAAACAGACCTCCTTTTAATTTTCGTAAGTCTTGCAAGCAGATCAACTTGGATGCTGATGAGATCCCTTCGAGCAAAACTCAACATGAGTTTCCTGGGGGATTGTGTATGAGAAATCATGTACCCTGCACATCATTCAGTGAATTTTGAGAACATTGAAGGGAGTCAACAGCTTAATCAAACATTTCGCTTTAATACTATATTTTTAGATGATAGTTGTTAGATATGAAGCCTCAGCTTTAACCCGACTATTCGTGCATTTCAAATTTCTTCCTAGTAAGAATTTAATACAGCCCAGAGCATTTAAGGCCAGGTAAAGTATTAAGATTTACTTTTAATAATTGATTTAAAAGTTAGGAAAGAATGGACATAATAACCCTTCTTTCCTGACTTTGCTAACCTAATTGAATTGAGTTCAATCCTACTTTTTCAACCTATTATTTTTTTGCTGGAGCAAGATCCTTCAGTTCTTCTTGAAGTTCATTCTTTCGCTCATTCAGGATTTTAATTCGCGATTGATAGCTCTCTTCTAGTCTCTTACGGGACCCTTCCAAGGTTTCTAATTCGTTGATTCGCTCTTTTCGCTTAAGCTCTTCCAATTGGCTATCAGAGACAACATAAATAGTTCTCATTGGAGAGAAGAATGAGTCATAGATGAAAGAATGTTTGTACATAGTGTTTTGTTCGGTAAACATTATTAGCTTGCACCAATTCTATGAATAAAATAATGATGCAAACCGAATAAATTTATTCGGTATATGGCACCCACTTCGGTTAGTACCACTTAGACTTAGTGAAAACCATAAGGGTAAATATTTAACAAGTAACTATAAGAGATCAGACCCTTTTAGACATCAAGGATGTGTTGAGATTTACCACCTTAGGCAGTCCGAAGCTTTTTTTTGCCCTCATCGTTGATCTCTGAAATTATCTTGATAGCAGTTGGGTTGAATTTGTTGTGATACTTTTGAGCCCTTACTCTCGCTGCTCCATCTAAAAATAGATCATCAATGATCACGTCGAATTGATCTTGAGCCATGAAAAAAAAGCTTTCGGGCACCCAACCTAGCGCCCTGACAAAATCATTCCAGCCAGTCATTACACCTATTCTTTATGATCGTTTTGACAAGGTCCTTTGAAAAATAGTCCCTTAAAATTTTTTCAGGAAACTTTGTATGGATTTGAACCCTAAGGAACCTAAAGGCTCATAAACAATGATGGAAATTTATTACAAGTAGGAGAGTTGGGTTTATTTCACGCTCCAGTCCTAATGATTTCGGTCATGGGAGATTACCTTTTTTTAAAAGGAAAAATAATCCACCAATAACTAAAGGACCTGCTGTTGCTGCTAATCCCATTAACCCCAAGACCTTTAAGACTTCGGAAGTCTCTATGGCTGGTTGAGTTGCTAATACTAGTGAAGCTAAACAAAAGGTTTTCATATTTGTTTTGGCTTATAGCGTTTTAGGCAATTTTTGAGCTTTAAAACTTAGCGATTTATTCATAAGAGTCCAAACCTGCTACAAAAGGGAAAACTTGATCAGACCCTAAATCTGGATAATTGGCTATATCAGGGTTGGTATTCATATCTTCGTTGTCTTCAGCTTGTTCAATAACTATTCCTAATGGATTGTCCCCGTTAGCTTCTTGAGAGAGTGATTTCTCTAAAGCATTGGTGCTAGCTACTTCTACAAAAAAGATTGAATAGATTAATGCTATTGATAAAGTGAAAAGAGAAATCACCTTGAAAACTTGTCTGTGCATTTCATTGGTAATTGCTTTGCGCCATCTAATGAGTTGATTCATCTTAGGACCTTTTCGTTTCTCTTACTCAATGTAGTTAAGCAAGGTGTTTTAGTAACCATTTTTTGAAAACGTTGATAGGATTTATTTCATATGGGCTTTCTATGACTAGGACTTAGTCTCGAGTTGGCCAATTGCGAGAAAAGATTTTGCAGTCGATGACTATTATTAAAGGCTAATATGGTTAGCTTAATCGCTCTATTCTTCAGCTCTTACCAACAAGCTAAGAGTGCAAGGGTAGGTTATAAAGAATATCTTTAGGATGATTCCCTTTATTCTGACTGCTAATGAGCGAAAATTTTTTAGTGCATTGGGATGTTGGATTTGAAGTAATGGTTGTCTTGAGTTTGATTATTTATGCTCAATTGTTTAGGAACAATAGATAAGAGCTTTCCCCCTAGGCGCTTACAAGTTGTTTGAGAGTTAAAAAAAGTGCTTGCTGCTTAGAAGTAAAAAAGATAAAAATGACTTGACTATTGCTTACCATTTGCGAGCCTTATTGGAATGAATGAAATCAACTGTCCAGAGTGTGGCAAAGTTTTCAAATTTGAGGAGACTGGTTACGCGAATATTATCAAGCAGGTAAGAGATGCAGAGTTTGATCAAGAATTGCTTGACAGACTTGAATTGGCAGAAAAAGATAAGATCCAATCAATTGAACTGGCTAAAAAGAAAATTACAATAGAGATGCAGGAGATTTGTGCGGATAAAGATACAAAAATCCAGGGATTAGAAGCAAAGCTCAATGCGGCAGTTGTTGAAAGAACATTGGCTGTGACTCAAGCTAAAAGTTCTGTAGAAAAGGAACGAGATAGCCTTGTCTACCAACTTGAGAAGATTAAAGAAAATAGTGAATTTGCCCAACAGCTTGCAATTAATCAGGCCGTAAGTGGTTTACAAAAGGAAAGGGAACAGTTGAAAGCTAGCCTTGAGAAAGCCAGGCTAGAAAAGGAACTAGAAGAAAAGTCTTTGAAGGAAAAATATGAAATTCAGATTAAAGACAGAGATAATGCGATTGAAAGACTTCGGGATATGAAATTGCGTCTTTCTACAAAAATGGTAGGAGAGTCGCTTGAGCAGCACTGTGAGATTGAATTGAATCGACTTCGAGCTTTGGCTTTCCCAAAGGCTTATTTTGAAAAAGACAATGATGTAAGAACAGGGAGTAAGGGGGATTATATTTTTCGAGACTTTGATGATAGTGGAACTGAGATAGTTTCAATTATGTTTGAAATGAAGAATAAGAGCGAATTAACTTCGACAAGAAAAAAGAATGAAGATTTTTTGAAAGAGCTTAATAAAGATAGAAATGAGAAAGGCTGTGAGTACGCTGTTTTGGTATCTTTACTTGAGCCTGAGAGTGACTTTTATAATTCTGGAATAGTTGATGTCTCTCACCGCTATCCAAAGATGTATGTGGTTCGCCCTCAATGCTTTATTTCTATAATTACTCTCTTACGTAATGCAGCTATAAAGTCATTGCAATACAAGTCAGAATTGGCTCTTGTTAAGGCACAGAATATTGATATAACGAATTTTGAAAGTAGCTTGGAAATATTTAAAGATACATTTGGTAAAAACTATAGCCTTGCTTCAAGAAGATTTGAAACTGCAATTCAAGAAATTGATAAGTCAATTGATCATTTGCAAAAAACTAAGGATGCTCTCCTTGGAGCAGATAGAAATCTTCGACTTGCCAATGATAAGGCCCAAGAAGTTACAGTAAAAAAATTGATTAGAAATAACCCTACGATGAAAGCAAAATTTAGTGATCTTAAAAATAAGAATGTCGCTTGACAGATTGAAAAATTTTTTAAAGAGCTTGCAAAATTCACAGGAAACCCCTTAGAGATAAGCATGTTGTTAAAACTGTTGATATGACTACGTCATGTAGGCCTTGTCTCACAAATTAAGTAAGGAATTTCACTTTGATTGCAACTGCTTCAACAGGTTTGCCCAATATGATATTCGCCAGTTAAGTGATTAATCCTTATTGCTATTCTTTTTGAAGAATGCCAATAAGAGATGCCAACAGTTGAAGCAGCAAATAGAACAGTGGGAACATTTGGCATTATCTTGTTCTTGACGTCAAGTTTTTATTTGATTTGACCTATCCAGAGATTTTTTCAAAAAAAGGATATTGAATCATGACACACGAACCAGGCTGGAAAAATATATTGGCTTACTTTTATATGGGATCTGTATTTCTTGCAGCCGTGATATGGATACTTGGTTACGTTAAGTCTCAGGCGTTATAAAACGTTTTTTGATTTTTGCTGATTTGTCTAATTCATTTATAAAAGAAGAGAGATTGCATTTTGTCGAACCATCTTCTCTAGTAATTCCATAGCCAGCAGCCAAGCAGAGCTCATCTCCGTTGCCTTTGAACTTCTCTCTATTCTGCTCTATATAAGAAGCTAGTTCTTGCCCTTTCAACTTCTTCGGATTTTCAAGCATATCTTCTAAGGCTGTGAACTCTAATCTGACAAGAATTCATGCTTTTGGGTTGTTCAAGTTGTACTTAGTAAGAAAAATCACTTTATATATCCAACCAGATCTTAGTCAGTTAATGAAAAATTCTAGCTTCACATCACTTAGGCTGCTGCAATAACTACTTCTCTCATATATCCCTAGGGAAAATTTTAACTATTTAGCCCCCTGATAGGCAGGGATCATCATTCCACCGTCTTGGTCGTCATCGTCGTCAAAGCCCCGAGCTAAAAGTTCGATGATGACCAAAACAGAGATGGGATAGAAACACCAGAGGAATGCTTTCCAAAAAGGGAATATTTCTACGCCTAGCTGAAGTTCTCCCATTTACTTGTTATAAGTGGCCATAACATAATTGATGAAATTAAAAAACGTGTGTCGATTTATACGAAGTGCTCATTTTTTTTATAGATCAATTTCAGAAAAAGAATAGTTGTATTTAGAATGCATGTAATTATGTTGGCGATTAGAACTGGTAGGGAATTTGTTTGAATTGCATAGAGGATCCAGAATAAAACTCCTGTGATGAACATTATTAGCATCACTATGGAAACATCCTCAGCGCTCTTTGTCTTGATTGTTTTTATAACCTGAGGTAAGAAGGCTACTGTTGTTAATGCAGCAGCTATAAATCCAAAGAAATTAGGAGTATTTACTATGTCAACCATTTCTCTGGTTGATAGAGTTTGATTGATTCATGATTTCTTCTGAGATCTTTTCTAGCGCAATAAACTTGTAAAATTTAGTAGAAAGCTAAGAATACCGCTTTTGTTAGTAGAGCCTGAAAGAATTGTTCCTTGGAATGTAACTTTGTAGAAGATATGCAATGCTTTTTTAGTCTACAAAGGTTTTTTATGGACAAAAAAGGGGCAAAAGGCTATTGGATTAACACTGCAACAGTTGTTAATCCTGAATTATTTGCTGATTATGTAGAGCAGGTAGTCCCTTGGCTTGCTTCTGTTGAAGGGACTATTTTTGCTAAAGATACCGATCCTCACGGCAAAGAAGGGACCGAAGGTGCAAACTTTGCCGTGATTTGCGAGTTTCCTTCTATGAGGGCAGCTATTGATGCTTATGAATCTGCTGAATACAAAGAGATAGGGAAGATCCGTAAAGCTGCTACAGGGAATGGAACTTTCACAATTATCGAAGGTATGGATGAAGCTCAAAGATTAAGAAGAGCAATGGGTAAAAAATAATGACTAAATTTACAGATGATCAAATGTTGGCTGCCATTGCACAAAAAGGAATCGTTAAAGATTCTTATGTCAAAATCCAAGAAGCTTGTCAGGCCTTGCAGGAAGGGACAGGTTGTCCTGATGAGGATATAGACGATTTACTTAGATTCCTTGTTGGTAGATGGCAATAAGGTTCTCTCAGAGGACCTTATCGAAAAGGACATAGTCTTAAAAAACACCTTAATAGCAGAAAAATCTTCTAGGCCATAAAGATTATATTGAATGATTTTTGAGTATTTATTTCAGTTGGTCTTTCTTGCAATAAGTAGCGAGGCTTAGTACATGACAAATTTTATTTACGTACTTGCAGTTACGCAGGTTTGGAAGCCTTCTGAAGGCCTTATCTACTTTTTGCTAGTGATAGGGGCTTTCTTGACGGCGGGAGTTGCTCTTTCGATTCTTACTTTCTACGAAGACTGCTATTGGGGTGATGAGTCTTATAGAAAGGTTTTGAAAGAAGGTAAGAAGTCATCTATTTAGTGAGGTTTAAAGCTCGCCTTCATCACTAAGGATTTATTCAATACTTTCGAAAATAAAAATGCAGGCGTATGCTGTTTTTATTATGCTTGATTCCTAATGGCTGTAGCAACAAAAACTATCAAAAAGAGCTTGCCAAGGCTTGGTAAGTTTGCCACATCTAAGCTGATTCAAAATTTGGGATCGAATCAAGAGCAATATAAGTTCGACGGAAATTTGCGAACTGTTCATGGAAGAGACTGACTATACTTTTTAATCAGACCGTGAATACATGAACACCTACGGCTGGAAAGATTTACTTGTTGATGCAGCAATTATTGTCGTGATAGCTGGCATTATTCTTTTGGTGATTGGATCATTCCCTGGCTTTTTCGGAAAATTCCTTCAGAGAATAAATTTTTAAAAAATTGTGCTTTTGATTCCTTAATCTCAATAGTTCTATATATGAAACCTTTGATACTAATTCTGTTACTTATTGGGGTTTCATTGCTTTTTGGGATATTTCAAATACTAAAAATACTGATAAAAAAGCAAATTGACGATCAAATAAAAAAAATGATTCCTTTGAAATTGGTCAGAAGTCAGGTGGGAATAAAAATCAAATGGCTTTAAAACAAAACTTAATTTCAAGAGATAAAGCTCAGAGCTATCAAGTATTTAGGCCTGATAGCTCTTGGAGATTGCTTAATAGATGGAATTAGTCTTTAAGGGCATAACCCTCTTTTGAATAAAAGCTTGTATAACCGTCTGTAGCTCTTGCCCGGATAATGATTATATGAACTGGGATTGCTACTAATGCATGAAAAAATGTAAGCAGAAGGAAATCCATTGGGACTCCTGTTTGTCCATACATTGCAAAAAGGGTTGATAGGTGCATAGTTTTAGATGGTTCAACCTGTACTTATTGAGTTTGTCTCCTAAATCAATAGTTTGCATGATTGGTATTAAAAAATTAATGCCTCTTTGCAACCAAAAGAAAGCAACAGATTTTTTTATCCATATGAGAGGCTTAAATTTGGGACTAAAGTGACTCTTTTATGATTAGAAACTTTTTATTTGTTCTTGTGGGTCTTTTTGGAGGGCTTTGGATTGCTTGGCCAGGGATAAGTGATGAAGAGAATTGGAGCTGTGCCAAGGAAATTGTTATGAAATCAAAAGAAGAACGTACAGATATACGTGCCATTTTAGCTGTTTCACCTAAGTACCTTTTAAAGCAAGGGAGCCAGGGGCCAATGGATCAGTTAAGAGTTGTAGGCGATGCATGCTTTCGATGAGAATAAGTGGACCTAGGGCTAATACTTCCTTTTAAGATGTCTGTTTCTAATCAAAAATAAAGAAAAGGTATAAATTTTTGATCAACAACGACACCTGTAGAAAATTTTCACTAGCTTCTCTGAAATTCCTGCGAGTACAAGGTTCAAATGGCTCAAAAAATTTCTGGTGCTTTGAATTCACCCTTTAGAGAATTGGTAGAGTTTGCCTTTTTTTGTATTGTTGGCTTTACAGCTGGATCGCTTGGCTTGATATAAGTTTTGGCTCGATACATGAGCATCCTTTACTGGCCTGTCCTATATCAAAACTTTTTTGTGATGTAATCTTTCTGGGATTACAAAGTTCTATCGGATATATATAAATAATCTTCCCCTGTGCTGTTAATAATAATCAGCATATAGAACAGGAGGTTAATATTTGTTCTTCCCATAAAAGAACTTCTAGAAATTATCCTAGAGGTTCTTCTATGGGATTTTTTTCGTTTAAAAGCTATTTAGCTTTTACCGTCTACATCAAATTTTTCTAGGTTAGGCCCTGCAATGAAGCCTACAATAGCAAAGAGAGCAATGGAAGCAACTCCAACTGCAGCTGCAGTTGGATTGAATCCACCTGCTGTGATAGTAGCTAAAAGATTCATAAAATTAGCCAAAGCTTGGCATTGATAATCCTGGGAGCTTACAAACTTACCGATCAATGGATTGCGATTACCTCGAAATCTTCTTATTTAGTTGGATTATTCGGACCAAAGTTTTTATTTATAGATGTGTTTCCTCTTTAGCCATTGGCTGAGCTCCTTCTTACGACCCTTCTTCCATTAGTGACTTCAGAAGATGGTTCTTGCTTGCCCTTTGACAAATCTTCTTTGTGCTCGTTAGGAGGATCGTCTTCTTCCATTTCTGCGCAAACCCCCACCACAATTGCTGCTTCGACTTGATTAGGCAGATCCCCAATTGTTATGAGCGCTTTTAAGACAAGTTGCAGGCGAGGGTCTTTGCCAAGCTCCGGGCGCAGTTTCTTGACTGTTTGCCAAAGCTCTTTTGTGACTTCTTTGAGCAGCTCTTTATCAGTAGCCAAAGCAATTCTTATGTTTATGATTGTTAAACCTAACAGCCGATCAGTTACAAGCAAATTATTTGATAAATCCTGCTTATTTTTGAGGCTTTAAACGCTTATAGATATGAGCATATAAACAAAGGAGTTTAAGGCTCTCAATTATTCTTTTGGATGCAATCAGCTTTAATGCTTTTCATTAACCCAGATGTATCGGCCACTTTCTTCTTCTCGCTTAACAGCTATGCAATTACTTGCAACATGCCAGAGAGCGTTCAGGATAGGTGTTGGGTTATATAGATAAGCCTTTGGAAAAGATTTTTTGATTGCCAAAGTTGCTTCTTTCGCGTGGTAATGAGGTACACCTGGAGCAATATGGTGGATCACGTGGGTAGACCCTATTTTGTGATGAAGAAAATCAAGAATCAATCCATAGGGCCTGTCAACTGATAGAAATGCACCGCGCATAAATGAAAAATCTGAGTCGGCTAGATGGGGCACGTCAGTATCAGTGTGATGAAGCCAGGTATAAATTACGAGCCAAATATTCACCACTAACAAAGGGGCCACATACAATGCTATTACTTGCCAGCTAGCAAGTAAGCAGGCCAACCGAAAATAAGGTGAAGTATTAACTGAAGCACTCCAAAGGTGTTTTTCCCAATTGTTTTAGCAATGGCTAGTTCGTTATCGCCACCTTCATTCTCACTAATACTATTTCCTCCAACAACTAAAGGTACATGGGTTTCACCCTTACTTATATGGTTGGTGAATCGATGATGAATGGCATGGGACCTTTGCCAAGAGAAGTAGGGAACAAGTAAAAAAGAATGCAATATGTACCCAATCATTGTTTGAAGCTTCCTATCTGCAGAGAAGGCTCCATGTCCACATTCATGCGCAAGTACCCAAAAGCCCATTGCGCATGTACCTGAAATAAGGTCGTAGATGAACCATGCAGGTGCCAACTTTCCTGTAAGCGGAATAGTTAGACCAACCAAAATAATTACTGCTTGAATAGCTAATGATTGAATAAGGTAATAAATGGATCTGCTTGTTTTACATGAGAAGCATTTCTTTGGGATTACAGCCCTAGCTTGAGAATTAGTGGGAATGTCTTTCATTTCTAGAGCAATTGCTTGCCCTCTTAAGCCAGAGAATTGGATATTTCTTGTGAATCTGTTGTTCGTCAAAGCTATAATTTAAAGTCGACAGGCTGCTGCCCCTGACTTTGTACCATGATCTTTTGAGAGTACTAGGTCATAGGATCCATTTTTTAAGCATTACTAACTGAGGCAGTTCAAAGAACTTTTATACTATTATTGAATAAGATAAACTCTTAAGCTCTGATTGCTTCAGCCTCTTGAAATAAAGAGGAAGCAAATAATTTCTTGTTTCTGACAGTTAACGACCTATTCTGCCGATGAATCACTACTCAGAAGAAAAACTAACAGATATTTGTGAAGATGCTTTCGTGAAAGTTAAGGAAGCTTGCATGAGGCTCCAAGAAAAAACAGGTTGTTCCAATGATGTGGTTGTTAAAATGCTGAATAATGTTTCTGAATTTTATATATCTCAAAGTGAATCAACCGATTAGCTTGGATATTAATATCCAAGCTTTATAATTTTTTTGAGTAGGCCCGCTTACTTTTACAGTAGAAAGGCTCAGGAAGAATTACTCAAGTGTTTTTACTAATTACATAATTGTTCTATCTGGTGTAGAAATGTTATAGCAGAGTACTTGTTATGAACTTCACACCTGCACAGAAGCCTTTAAGTTGTAGTCTCCCAAGAAAACAGAAAGCTATTGAGGTACTTTATTGCTTGCTTTGGAAAAAACAAAAAAAGGATAGACCCATGTGGATTATTAAAGAGTTAAATAGTTATTTTATTTAAGTGTGATAGAGCTTTTAATAATTTATATACGCTAGAAAAACTTAGCTCTTCCCTTGTTAAATTTAGATTTATATTTCAGAAAGCTCTTCTTCAAAAAACCATTGTTTCTTACCAATAGATAATTCAAGTACTAATCCAAATTGGTTCCCGTCTACCATTTTGTACCCTACTAACTTGCCTGTAGGGTTATTTGCAAGTTGTTTCAGGATTTTACGTGGAAGCCTGTCGTTCAGACTTTCAATCTCAACTTTTAAGACCTGACCTTCTTTAAGCTTTGATGAGTCTTTTATCATTTATAGATAACTCACTAATATGAGTTTAGATATTAAGAGCATTTTTAAGATCATTATACAATAATTGCTTAGTTTCCTTTTCTATACTCTACAGTGCCATCTCTTTTTCTTAATGGCTTTGCATAAAGGACTCTAAGTAATCCTTTAGTATCCATATTTCTAGTGGTCAGAAAAAATGTTAATAAAAAGGTCAAGGATATTATGCCTAGCAATACCCTTGCAAATGGATCTAGACCCATTTCAGAGAAAGTGATAGATAATAATTTCATTGATAAATGATCAAGATTTTATATCTATATAAATTTAGAGATCTCAAGCATTTCCCTAATGTCCACACCAAATAGCACATGTAGTTGTTACTACAGCTACTACGACACCTCCCCATTTGATAACCTTTTGAGGTGCATTAAATGTTATGCCAACTAATATTGCGGCTAAGTTGACAACAATTAGCTGATCAGTTGTGGGGGAAATTCCAAATGGTCCTACAGATGCAGAAGCGATTAGACTCATGATTCAAGAAAACTTTGACGTATTCTAAGCAAATCAATAGTTATTAAAACTTTCCTAACTAATGTTTTAATAATGCTTAAGGTCTTTATATGCTAAATCGTTCTCCTTGAGATAAGAGACTAAGTGTTAATACCTCTGAATACCTATATAAAATTAAATCCCCCAATGGTCTTTAGACCATTGGGAATATACCAAAGGATCTAATAGATTCCAGTTGTCTGCTTCAAAGGCTGGCTTGAGTCGCTTGCTTAGTATTTTAGGATCATTTACTTGATCATAATTAAGAAGCCATTTCTGAAAATCACTTAATTTTAGATTATTGGAATCTTTATCAAATATTATTTGTTTGTCGACTCTTTCTGGTGGATTGCTTCTTCTTTTTAGAAGCCTACTTTTTCTGCTAAAGATAAGCATGCAAACAATTACTAGTAACAGCAAGATTAAAAATAGAAAACTCATAGTGGATTCTTTGGAATGCTTGCCTATTTAATCTATGTCGCTAATATATAGCGAGACCATGAATTATTGGATTTAGACGGAGCTCTATTTGAGATTAATCTTAAAAATCTAGTTATAAAAAAAATAAAATGCTCCAAAAATGATTGACTTGAGATCTAGTTTAAAACATTAACTTAATAAGCTATTAAAAAATTAATATATCAGGGCAATACTTAAAATCAATCTGTTTGCTAGAAAGTACGTAGGAATAAAAAACTCTTATTATGCTTCTCAAAGGTGAAAAAGCTGCATTGACTCGCCTTTTCCTTTTAGGTATTGGCGCCCCTCTTGGCTTAGACCGATTTTACGAAGGAGATATTACGGGGGGGTTTCTTGCGATCTTGGGATTTACAATTGCTGTTATTACCATCATAGGCTTATTAATATGGATAGTTCCTTTTTTAGGTAAGACTTTCAGGCTTTTGAGAGAATTTGAGTCTACAACTGAATAGTATGCAATTAACGTAATTAATAGAGGCTACTTGGTTAACTAACGATTAAATAAAAGTCTTTATCAATCAAGGGCTAAATAAAGCCTTTTTTGAAGATAATCAGTGTGAGATCCATCTTAAAACACTTGACATAGCAAATAAAGACCGCAAATTGTCTTATAGCTTTAGTTACACTTTTGTTTATTACTGTTTGTGGTCAAAAAGGAGGAGTTGCTAAGACTTGTACGTCGATTCATTTAGCGAGTGTTTGGGCAGCTCAGGGACAAAATGTATGCCTTGTAGATGCTGATAGGAATAGGTCTGCACTTGCTTATGGATCACGAGGAAAGCTTCCTTTTGCAATTGTTCCAGTTGAAGCAGCAGCTAAAGCCTCAAGATTTGCCGATATTGTTATTACTGACGGTCAAGCTAGCAGTGATGAGGAGGAGTTGAAGCATATGGCAGCAGGCTCCGATTTGGTTCTTTTGCCCACTGCTCCTAAAGCTAGATCAGTTGAATTAACTGTCGAGTTGGCCTCTTTGCTTAAAGCTTTAAATATTATTCATGCAGTCTTGCTAGTAAAAGTGGATCTTCGCCAGAAAAGAGCAGCTGATGAAGCAAGGCTTGCATTGAATAAATTTGATTTAACAGTCCTAGAAGGAGAAATACCTTTGCTGTCTGCATTTGACAAAGCAGAGCATCAAGGCTCTGCAGTACTAGATGCTGTGGATGATAAAGGCCGATCCGACCCTAGACGAATGTCAGGTTGGTCGGCCTATTGCTCTACCGCTAACCAAATTAAATGCCTGATTTCGAAGCCCTCATTAAGCACCAGCAAAGCTATAGAAGTTCTTCCGCTGATCGCTTAAAAATAGTTGAGCCTATAAAAGAGGTAGAAGCAAAAACTTCTTCTAAAAGAAGCTTTTTTTATCCAATGTTCTTTGGATTCTTAGGTGGGATGTTGGGTTCCATAGTCTCAACATCACTTCTAATGATTTCATATTACAGCGGCTGGATAAATTATGAATTTGTTTTCAAGTCTTTGTTTTAAGCAATCTAGAATGAGTAATCACTCTCATTGCTAAGTACTCTGTAATGGGCTTTCTTTAGTAGGAAATTTACTTTAGTCAAAAAGATGCTAAAAGCACTTTTTTGGGGAATGCTTGGTGCATCAAGTGCTTATTACGGTGATTCAATTGGACTTGCTCCAATTGCTTTGGGTAGGCAATCCATGAAAAAAATTGACCCTTGTAAGGACAATTTTTGGGCTAGAGAATGTGCTTTAAATCCCAATAGAATAGCCTGTTTAAACTACGAATCTTAAGCTCACTACGAAAGAAATCTCAAGCATAGTTAAATGCTAAATGTCTTAATTCCAACATTAGGCATTTATGTTTTAAGAAATCTATTTAAGTTCAGTAAAAATCTAAATCCATGGTTTTACAAATGGATGTAGCAATTGAATCTCTTGGAACTGAACCTAAGGAAGTCTTAGGCTTTGATAGCGAAGAAGATCTAGAACTTGCTTTGCAGGATTTAATGCGAGAAGTTCTAGATTCGTAAAATTTGCTTGATAACTTAACAATCCATTTAAGATTATTCCTTTTAATTAAATGGAAACTTACTATCAAGAATTATTCTTGATGCATGATCGAAACTTATATCTCTAATGAACCTTTAATTTATACGTGTTGTTGTTTATTAAATGCAGTTGAGGCCTCGCTTAATAACTCTCTAATACCTAGGAATACAAACCAGGCCAAGAATCCTCCAATTAATAAAGGAATAATTTGCTCAATTTGAGACATTGGTGCCTCCTTTAAAAAGATTAAAATGGGACGGAGTTAGTTAATGCACTTGCCCCTAAGCCTTAGATGGAAACTTGCGGTTGCCTTTAGGCTGTAGTTTATTTCTAATTGAGGAATAGAAAATTGTCTATGAGACGAATAACTTAAGTATTTATGCTTTCTTTAAAGGCTTTTACTCTGCGAGTTGATATTCTTGACGGTATACCAGGCTTCAAACGCAGTAATGGCAGCAATGGTAAATAAACCTATGAAAACACTAGTATCACTACTGCTTTGTATTGGATCAGATTGGTCTACGCTTAAATCACGATAAGAGCCTAGAAAAACCCATAAGGCTGATATTGCCGTTGTAGCCCAATATGCTTTCCAGCGACGTTGGTATATATAACCGGTGCCTAACCCTGGGAAGAAATTTAATAAAGCAGCTACCCAGCCTGCTGAATTACCGAGGATTTTCTTTTGAAGAGATTCATCCACTTGATTTTCTTTGATACTCCAATGGAATCATTGCATTTTAAAGAAGGTTTGAATTATTTCCTTTTTAAGAAGCAATGTCTTTCTCTTCTTGGGGAGGGTCAGCAAGCATCTCAGATTGATTTAGATCCTCAACAGTATTAACTGCTTGCTCAGAAGAAGGAACTTCGTTCTCTTCTTGGGGAGGGTCAGCAAGCATCTCAGATTGATTTAGATCCTCAACAGTATTAACTGCTTGCTCAGAAGAAGGAACTTCGTTCTCTTCTTGGGGAGGGTCAGCAAGCATCTCAGATTGATTTAGATCCTCAACAGTATTAACTGCTTGCTCAGAAGAAGGAACTTCGTTCTCTTCTTGGGGAGGGTCAGCAAGCATCTCAGATTGATTTAGATCCTCAACAGTATTAACTGCTTGCTCAGAAGAAGGAACTTCGTTCTCTTCTTGGGGAGGGTCAGCAAGCATCTCAGATTGATTTAGATCCTCAACAGTATTAACTGCTTGCTCAGAAGAAGTAGCTTCTTTCTCTTCTTGAGAAGAATCAGACGTTTCCCCCAAGTTCTCTTGTTGTTCATCCTGAACTAGTCCCTTTAAAGAACCTGCTAAGTCTTTAAGGTTATTAAATAGATCCTTCAAGTTCAATCCGATTTCTTTCAATATCGATTTTATTTCAGTTGCTTTCTGACCTTTATTTGTGATAAGGACCAAAGTAATGATTCCTGAAACTAGGAGTATAAAAAAAATAAACCCAAGCATTTAATTGGTAAGTATCATCATCTTAAAGATCACTTGCATTCCTTATTTATCAAGTGTTTGGCAATAACCTTTGAAAGATATCTTATTTAATTTATTTTCTTTAATGCTTGAGATGGTGAATCCATATTTTGGGTTTGTATCAATTGTATATTTCTAGCCACCTTTTGTAACAAGAGTATTTTTGCAATGGCATGAAGCATTTATTCAACCTTTAAAGATTGAATACAGCCTTTTGGGAGATAACAAATATTAGAAGGCCTAAGGAAATCAAGGATAAGGCTATCCCTCCAATAACCATTGATTTGGATCGAAGGGGTGATTGAATTTGCTCCTTAGCAATTTTTGGCTCTTTTTTTATTAAATTCATAATTACTTCCTTAAGCCCTAGACAGAATTATGGGAATCTTACTAAGCTTGTCATATTAAGAAATTCTCAGGACTCTTTCAACTGTACTTACTTTAAATAGTCCTAATTTTATTACGAACCCTCAAAAAATGACCAACCCTGAACCTGACAATAGCCAACCTAAATGGGATTACACCTCTAGTAGGCAGAATTTTATTACTGGGGCTATGGTTGTAGGCGGAAACCTTTTGGTCTTAATTCTTTATCTCCTATACAGAACAGTTCCTTCTGTTCATCAAATTATTTCAGGCAAGCCTCTTTAAGGCCGACTACATTTAAATACAACTCAAATCAAAATTTAATCATGACAAATTTTAGAGAACGAGTGAATGCTCATCTACCTGTGCTTCTTCAGTTGCTTAGTACCGCCTCATTGGTGCTAATTGCTTTAAGTGCTTTATGTGGTTCTAACTCTTTGAAGAAAATGGCTGAACACCACACAGGTTCTCCTCTTACAGATCAAATTCATCTTGATCAAACTTCTCATTCAAATTAAAAGCACTAGTTTGCTTTTGATTTGGTTAACTCTGCTTGATCTTCTTTGAAGCATCATGCGAATTGGATTGATAACTTTCTAAAGTTTCTCGAAGATCAACATATCTTAGGCGAAGTCGCTTCTCATTCCTTATTAGTTGTAATCCTAGCCATCCAATGCTTAAACCAAGTGCTAATGGTAAACCTTTAAGCATAAGATAATTGTTTCCCTTCATATACTTATTAACCAACAATAATAGATGAAATTAGAGGTGTATCCCTCATTATTACTTTAGTTGTTTAATGATAAAAAACACGAAAAGCATTAAGGCGACGAAAGGCAAGAAATATAACGCTGCAAAAAAACCCATCAAAACAATAAAGCTTATAAATAAAAATGTCACCCAGATGACTATAAAAATAAGCCATTTCCGGAATCTTTTAGGCCAAACTTGACCTGTTAGTTGATCTAGGCGAGTCTGTGCATTTCGCCGTTCTCTATTTAGATCAATTAGTTTCTGTTGATGCCAAATGAGAGAATTTTCAGCACTAGAATCGACTAATTTTTTTTGAATACCTCCCAAAAAACCATTATTTCTAGAAAATGCAGAGCGTATCCTTACAGCTTGAGCTTGAAGGATTGCTTTACTAGTTTCAGAAATTTGACTATCTAACTGTTGTATTTTCTCTAATAAAAAATTTATATCATTAGAGCTGTGAGATTTTTCAACCCTTTGAATCGAAGACTTGATTTTGTTTTTCCTGGAAAACACCTTTTATATGAAAAGAATCTTTGGGGTTAATCAACTTATAAATAGCAAAAAAAATCTTAGAATAGTTAATTAAGTCGAAATAAAATTAAATGAAGATAAATGTTTCTTAAGTAACCTGACCTCAAAGTTTGTATATGTTTAGAGGGCTTTAATTCTTGAGATAGTTTTTTTTAAACTTCATATGAAATATAAAGGGGGCCGCTAGTGGACCCCCTTAAAGTATTTCTTTTTAAAAGAAGCTTTTCATCTATGGCACCTGGGGCCTAGTTTCCAGGTGTTGGGCTTGAAATCTTTAAGGGCACCTAAACGATGCAGAGAAGTTTCGACTGAATTGACGCACCTAAATCATTGATCCTTGTCGCTTCAGTGAATAAGCCCACTTTTTAATTGAGACTGTTGGAGCAGGGGCCAGTTTCAGATTGCTTCTGTTAGATACTCAGGTGGTGTGTCTACCATTTGATGGTGCCTCCGAGATCGATAAACATATTTTTGTCGCATCCAAAGTAAAAGGCAATCGGTTTTAATGCCCATTGCTTTTTTTTGCTTATTGAATGATATTGGAGGTTTGGAGAAAATTTCCTTGAAGAAAGCTATATATACAAGCCTTTTAAAAATAGAGATAGCCCAAACAAAATTGAAATGACTTCAAAGGCTTTTTTGACTAGATGGTCACCCTTGAGTATTGATAAGTGAGCCCCAAGATATCCACCTAAAAGTGAACCTAAGAATAAGCTGGCAATCCAATTCCATTGAATATCTGCATTTATACCTAGCACCAACGCGCCTGTACCATTCCAAACCACTCCAACAAGGACAAGTGTATATGCGATTGCATTTGTATAAGTAAGACCAAACCATGCAACAAGCCACATGGTTAAAAATAAACCAGTCCCTGAAGTTAGAGAACCATTTAAAACACCTATTATAAATATAACAATTCCACCAATTATTTTTTCGGACTGACTAAAGCTAGGCTTTTGATTACCTTTCCCTAGACGTGGACTTTTAGATGAATATATACCTAGCCAAAGAGTTAATAGGCCTAATAAAATAGTCGCACTTTTATCTGGAATAGATAAGATTACTCCAGCACCAATTAAAACACCTGGTAACCCAAATCCAAGAATTATCGCAATAATTGATGGCCTGAGATTTCTATGATTGTAATATCGAATACTCGCTCCAATTCCAAGTGCAACACTAGCTACTTTGTGAGTGGCCAATGCTTTTGCAAAAGGTAAGCCTAATAATATTAATGCTGGCAATTGTACTAATCCAGCCCCTCCGCCCGAAAAAGCAGAAAGCAAGTTCGCACAGGTTGCTATCAAAAATAAAATAGTTTGTAGGATTAATGGTTCAGTATGCATTTCTAGTTGTTGATAGATAAGTAAATAAGGTTCAGTTAATGGTGTGTTTGCGTTAATAAATAGATTCCTTTTGCTATTGTTAAACTTATTGGGTATTTTCAATGACGTTTTAAAATAAGCTTTCTAATTCTAAAGACTTGACTGAGTGGAGAGAATTTCTTTTGAATAAAGACTTTAGTTCATAGGAATTTATCTTACATAAGACCCTATCACTAATTAAAAAGTCATTCAAGCTATGCATTTATGCTCATTAGTCAATTTTAGACTACCCCATGAGCCAAAACCTTGTTAAAACAGCAGTAACAATAAAAATCCTAATGACACTACAGTTCTTGAGAACGGCCGAAGTCATTAATGGAAGAATGGCAATGCTTGGCTTGATGTTTTTAGTGCTCTCCAAGTTAGGCCCAGAAATTTTCAGCCACGTTAAATCTGTTGTTATATAAATTAGTTTCTTTTTTATTCTAAAGACCTATTGGTATTGAGTTGTTTCTTAGAAAACTCTAAAAAAGACATCAAAGCATATGGAGAAAAAATAATCCCTACAATTGGTATACTTAGATACCTAGGATAAATTTGGCTTTCCAATTTTTCTTATATGATGGAAAGAGTAAATAAGCTTGTGAAATAATAACATTACTGACAGAGCTTTCTTGAAAGAAAAACTTTGTATTTATTCGACCTAATTAACCAGCCTGTTAGGAAATGATAATGCGATTGTTTCGGAATTTTCTTTTTAGGACTTTTTGGTAGCAAAGTTTATTCTGATCATTTATGAATAAACTAAATTTGCGATGGAAATGCAGTTATTTGCCTTTTTCAAAAAAAATCTTAAGAATAAGGTAAGTTTTTTCTTTCAAAAGGCCTTCAGCGTTAAAACAAGTCTCTCTGCTAGGTATCTAAGCAATGGCCTTGTCCAATGTTCTTGGACATTAAATAAAGTAGATAAAGCTAAATTGTTTAAAAAAGGAGTTTTTTCCTTGGCAATAAGAATATTTGATATAACTGCTGGCACCTCTAAAGAGAACTCCACTTGCATCATGAAGGAAATAGAGGTTAATAGAAAACTCTCTAAATGCTTTATACAACCACCTATATCTAATGGAACAATGTTAATTGAAATTGGCTATAGAGCATTACGTTCTAATTGGGAAAAATTCTCTAACTATGAATTAAAATTAGGTGAAAGAGAAATAATCATCCTATCCCCTGATGAGCCTTGGTTTGATTTGCCTTTTAAAGAATCTCAGGAAAATCTACACGAGAAGATGTATAGAATTTCCAGCAGAAAAAATCTTGGTGGCTCAGAAAAACTACATTCACTAGAAGAACTAAATCTAAAGTAAGTTAGAATATATCTTTAGAGGAAGTTATAAACCACTTTAGAAAATTTATAGGATTCATAACATATGAGATTTTATCCATGCCCTCCGGATTCATGTAATTTTTATCAATTGGTAATTGCTTTGATAGCTTTGAGTCTATGTTTAACCTAGGACGTCCTTCTGCAGTGGAGTAAATTTCATTTTTGAAAAACCATCGAGTTGAATTATCATTAAACCTAATAAAGAAACCAATATCTGTTCCATCAGTAATCTTGTAGTCAATAACTGTTCCTGATGGGTTGTCACCTAACTCTCTTCTTAGGTTCTCAGTGCCTCGATCTGCTATTTGAGTGGTGTCAATGGACACCATAGCTCCAATTTCATAGATTTCATTGGTTCGATCTATTGCTGCCAAAACTACAAAGCTATATTCACGAAGAATACCTTAACTAATAATTGAACTTAAGACGTTCCATTAACAGATAATTATTTATTTGCTAAAGAAAAACTTGAGTTATTACTCTTTTATGGCTTGCTGAATTGCTATTTGTCCATTTGTCCATCATCCCCTTTGGGCTTGAACCCTTGTAAATCCTTTTTAGAGCTTATATTTACAGCATTGCCTTGGGACTTTAAAAGGTTAATGCCTTTAGATATACCAGTAACTACAAGGCGAAATAGGAGAATGGCAAATGCAACGAACCCTGCAGCAACTGCAATTGATAGAATCGTTGCTCCTAAATCTATTTGGCCGATGTCTTTCATTAGGTTTTGGCAATGCTAACTATAGAAAAGGCTGGATAATATACCCAAATCTTTTTCTCTATTCTCTCTGATGCAAATTTTTATTGACTTAGTTAGTAACAAATTATTATAGAAAATTCTTTAGCATCCACCTTTAAAATCTTTATCAAAACACTCTTTTAAGGCTTTTTCGGAAAAACTTCTAAG
Source organism: Prochlorococcus marinus str. MIT 9211 (assembly GCF_000018585.1). NCBI lineage: Bacteria > Bacillati > Cyanobacteriota > Cyanophyceae > Synechococcales > Prochlorococcaceae > Prochlorococcus > Prochlorococcus marinus. The sequence continues at coordinate 588,886 of NC_009976.1, forward strand.
CTTGATCTAGGTATTTATTTTATAGTTAACTTTATTTTATTTGTTCTAGATCACTGCTTATTGTAATCTGGTCAAATCACTTTAGATTCCGTTGACCTTGCCTTCTTTGAGTGTCTGTTTTGGGTTATTGCTTATAGCAGTTGGTTTGCTGGTTAAGTTTGAATTCCGTATTAACATTAATGAGGAATAATTCCTAGAATTAGATTGGTGAAGTTTAGGATGATACTTAAAATATTTTTTTACTTGTTTTTGGGCTTCTATATATAAATAATGCATGCTTAAAGACTTATTAAGCATTTTCTCTCATCATACATGAAAGGATTTTAAAAACCTTTTTCCTCTAAATTAGCATTGTGTTGTTTTTGCATTTCTACCATTTCAGCACATGTTAATGCTGGTCTGTAGAGAAACTCGCAACCAAAGGCTGATCTCCAAAACATAAAATGTTTAAAGAGGGCTTTCGTATCAGAAGCTTTACAGATAATACATAATTCACCTGATTCGGGCATGTGAAGCCTAGCCACTAGTTCAAAGCCATCAAACTTATCCATCTCTGCTCCATCTTCCATATATTTTATAAAAGCTGTATAGCCTTCGTCCTGTGTTTCTGAAGGTACTACACAAGTCACTACATAGAACTGCATCTGAGTTTTTAAAACTAATTTCTTTTCTAATGGTTCCAGGTTAAATATTGGCAATTCCCAGGTTGATTGTTAGTAGAACAAAAAAAATGATTCACATATTATGAAAGCCAAAAACCACCTTTAAACAATACTCGCAAATAGTTATCCAACTCTTGATGCTTTTCTTTCGCAATTCCATTATTTTTTAACGCTTGTTTTTTCTCTTTAGCAGGCTTCATGTTGAAAACCTCACCTAAGTTTATTTTCACGAGAGGTCTATTATTTTTCCAATTAATTACAGCCATGGAAAAAAGAATGATTACTTAATTTGATAGCTAGATTTTCTTATATAGGCAATACCTTTTCTGTATGCAATCAAAAATGAACCTAAAAAGCACTTTTTTATTCAATTACCCAATGGTTCTTGCCCCTTACCTTTGGAATCTGATGCTATAGAGATCAATATCTTTATAAAAAAGCTCGATTATGATAAAACTTGAATATGACTTTATTTTCAAGCTTGCTCAAAATGAATTTTAAAGAAGCTTTTAAGACCTATGGCTACCCAACCCTAGCTGTCTTAAGTACCGCTGGCCTGGTTTCTATCTCAATGTCTCTAATACCTATCTCAAAATGGGCAAGAACCCAGAATGACTGTGTTGAGAAAACAACAGCTTTTAGCAGAATTTCGGATAAGGTTTGGAGCTGTAGTGGTGGTGGTCACTAGAGAATGAAGAAATCCTTTTTAATTTGAAGGTTTTCCTTGTTTTAGGGAAGTAAATTCACCTAATGATATTTTCTAAAAACTAAGTACTTATCTTCGTAAAACCGATAGGGGAGTGGGAACCGAACTTGAAAAGTTTTTTCAATGTCTTTATATCTTCTTTGTCATGCAACAAAACATCAGCTAGATAGTTGGAGTTTTATGGATAGAGAATCCTCTTCTTCAATAAAAAAAGCATTAGAAGTTTCCCATTCTAAAGGTAATGACCGTTTGACCAAGGCTCTTTTAGAAGCTTTAGAGGATCGTCAAAGAGATCTTAAGAGGCATAACGCCGCATAATCCAATAAAAAAAAGCCCCTCGGAATAAAAGGGGCTTTTTTTTATTGGATTAATGATTCCTTAAAGATCAGTCTTTCTTTGAAGGATAATTCATTTGATCGTAGTCTGGGCCAACTAGTACAGCCATAACTGCAAATAGAGCTATGGAAGCTATACCTATGTATGCGGCAGTAGGAGCTGGGGTACCAAGGAGAGAAGCGAATGTAAAAGGAATCATGGCTGTTAGTAAACAGTGCTATTAATACATCAAAATCCTCTTTTGTAGTGTCCTCTTATTTACATTTGGTTAGATCGTCAAATCGAAAAAAATTAGTAAAAAGCCTGAAATAATTTGGAACTGGCCTTTTAGCCTTGAATTAGAGCGGTTAGCAATGTGTAATAACTGAGAGCATAACCATAAAAATTGTTTTGAACTAGTTACGAAAAAAGCCTTATTGCCCTTTCCTATCCATCACAAAACAGGAAAGAAGATAGTTTTTTCTCTGACAACTGAATCAATGACTACAGTTCTTTAAAGTAGGCCTTGGTTATACCTCGATTATATTGCTGAAATCTATTTTTAATTTTTTAGCTCATGCAGCTAATAGTAATCAATTAAGTAGATTAATTGGTTTGAATAGTCGTATTACTTACCTTTTACCAGCTTGTGACCAAGTAATAAACCAATCTGATTGACTATTTAATAATTCTTTTGGCATTGAATTCTGGAGCTCTGAGACTGCTGCTCTCATATAAGGGTTGCCAGAGTCAAATTTTTCAAAAAAGTCAATAAGGTTTAAAAGATAATCGTCAATCTTGACATCTAGATTCTTGGTGGTTAATTGATTGTTCATTGATGTACTTGGTGGTAGAAATGCTTGCGATGAATGAGTAGTTCCAGTTTAATTGATTATATCTTTATGATGAAGTATATTCCATTAAAATAATGTCTGACTTGTTTGATCCTTTTGAAAACATGGACATTGATAAGATTTCCACCTAAGTTAACAAGTACTTTTGGTTTTAGGAAGATCAAGTTTGGGAAAAAATGATATTTATTAGATTTATAAAGGCTCTAGAGGAATCTTTTGCCTTTATCCATTTTGATTAGAAATGTCTTTATTGCCTGCTTCTGCTAAATCATCTTGAAGCTTGCTTTCGCATGCGAGAACTCTTGCCCAGCAAGGTAGTTGCGGCGATACTGGCGAATCAAGAAAATTCAATATTGCCGGCCTTATTATCTTTGCAAATTTTTGTATGGAAAGTTCCTCTTCATGCCTGTCATAAGGCAAATGATTTACAGCTGAATCAAGTGCGAATTGTTTAACCCTATCTTGCCCAACCCGTCTAAAGAGAACTTCCAGGTTTGAGAGTTGAGAGCTTGTGAGTGATTCTGCTTGGTGTTCCATTAATCCCCTTAATACACTAGAAAGAATTTCAGTACACATTTTTTGAAGGCCTTCATTTGGCTTAGATCCAATAGTTTTATGTTTATGATCAAAAACTCCTAAATCAACCTGAGCAATTCTAGAAATTCTTACGTTTCTATATACCTCAGAAAGTAATCCTATTTCTAGTCCCCAGTCACAAGGGATTCTAAGGTTCATTCCTAAATCCCTAGTAAAAGCAAATTCCCCTGCTAAAGGATATCTAAACGCTTGTAAATACTTAAGAAATGGTCCATGCCCTACCAATTGTTCTAGTGATGCTAATAAAGGACCTACAAAAAGTCGCGTTGCCCTTCCTTGTAGTGCATTTGTTTCTAGAGAAAGTCTGCTATAAAAAGCCTTTACGTAGGATATTCCATGCGAAGGATCGAGTAATGGTTGCAGCATTCGCACGGGGTAGGCGGGGTTAAATGTGCGAATATCTGCATCAAAAAGCGCTACCACCTCTGAATGTCTAGTTGCAATACCAATACCTTGCCAAACTGCCCATCCTTTCCCAGGGGTACCTAAAAGATCTAGACCATTACTTTCTTGATTCCCTAGTAGTTCAATCACCGAAGGACTATTTGTCCATTGAACATGTACAGGAAAGGGCATGTCAGCAAAGAATGCTTTTGCTTCCAAGACTTCATGTGCTGACTTGGCAGATAATGCAATGACAAGTTCATTCAATCCTTCTAAATTTTCTAGAACACTTCTTATCAGGCTCAATGCAGGCCTTTTAAATTCTTCAAATAGACAAGGAATTAAAAGTGATGTTGGCCTCTTTGAGAGACCTTTTCTCAAGTCACTTAGAGAATCCTCAGCAACCCCATATCCATGAATTGTTGTGATCAAACCCTGTTGAAAGTCCATTCGGTGTTAAGCGCAACAGAATGTAGGTAGTACTGTGATGATCCTGTGCAAAGTATTGGCAGATATACAGTGACAGGGATGGAACAGCAACTAGTGAGATTGAGTGAATTACTCAATGAAGTTTACAGAGAACACTCTGCAGAAGAAATTGATTATATGTGGTCACAATTGCTGCAGATTTTGAATCAGCATAGTGATAAACGAGATAATTATGCTGAACTCTCCGAACTTTGGAACTCTTCTAGCGCCGTTTTGATTACTTATGCTGATGGTGTATACAAGTCAGGAGAGCCAACTTTAAAGACCCTTAAAGATTTAATCGATTTGCATTTAAATGACTTTGCATCGGTTATACATGTCTTGCCTTTTTTGTGTTCCACAAGTGATGGTGGGTTTGCTGTATCAGATTTTGAGAAATTAGAAACACGTTTTGGCGAATGGGATCATTTAAAAGCTCTCTCGAAGAATCACATATTGATGGCAGACTTGGTTCTAAATCATGTTTCATCTTCTCATCCATGGGTCCAACAATTTATTCAATCTAAGGAGCCTGGGAGTAAATATATTCTTTCCCCTTCATCATCTGAAAACTGGGAAGATGTTACTAGGCCAAGGAATACTTCTCTTTTTACTAACCTTTCTACTACTAAAGGTAAGAAAGATGTTTGGACAACATTTGGTCCAGATCAAATTGATATTAATTGGAAAGAGCCATATGTTTTGATAGAATTTTTAAGATTAATTATTAGATATATAGATTCTGGAATAAAATGGATTCGACTTGATGCCGTCGGCTTTATATGGAAAGAGCCAGGTACAACATGTTTGCACAGAAATGAAGTTCATAAGATAGTTAAGGCATTAAGAATTCAGATTAATGAACTTATAAACTCTAGTGTTTTAATTACTGAAACTAATGTTCCAGAAAAAGAGAATGTTTCATACCTTAGTTCAGGCGATGAAGCGCATCTTGCATATAACTTTCCTCTCCCTCCCCTTTTACTGGAAAGTTTAATTACCAATAAAGCAGATTTACTTAACAATTGGTTATCCTCATGGCCTGAGTTGCCTAAAAACACAGGGTTTTTAAACTTTACGGCTTCCCATGACGGTGTTGGGCTAAGAGCCTTGGAGGGTTTAATGGATCAGAAAAGAATTCGTGAATTATTAATAGCTTGTGAGAAAAGAGGAGGTTTAATCAGCCATAGAAGAATGTCTAATGGTGAGGATCAACCTTATGAATTAAATATTAGTTGGTGGAGTGCAATGGCAGATAAAGGAAGAGATACTTCCTTATTTCAGTTTGAGCGCTTTTTATTGAGTCAACTTTTTGTAATGGCTTTAAAAGGTGTTCCAGCTTTTTATTTGCAGGCGTTAATGGCATCGGAAAATGATTTAACAACCTTTGCCAAATCTGGCCAAAGGAGAGATTTGAATCGTGAAAAGTTTGAAGCAAATACTTTACGCATCAAACTGGAGGACGAAAAGTCACATCCAAGTAGAAATTTAACTTCTCTTAAGAAAGCAATGCAGGTAAGAAGAAAATTAAATGCTTTTCATCCCAACCAACCAATGAAATGCCTTAGTAAGAGTCGCAGTGATCTTGTGATAATTTCTCGTGGTGAAGGTAATGAAACTATTTGGGCATTACATAATATGACCAATTCAAAACTATGCTTTTCTCTTTCAGAAGGTTTAAATGTTAATGGAGAATCTACTGTCTCTTGGGATGATTGCTTAAATGATTATAAGCGACATCAAAATAGAATAGACTTGCATCCCTACTCTGTTCATTGGTTAATGAAATCAAACTAAAAATTATGAGTACAAAAAAAAAATGGTGGGTGGTTACTGATATAGATGGGACATTAATGGACCATAATTATGACTTGAGCCCGGCATTGCCAACAATTCAGTGTCTTCAAAATATGGGTATACCTGTTATACCTTGTACGAGTAAAACTGCTACTGAAGTTAGATCTCTTAGGGATCAAATAGGGCTTAATGATCCATATATTGTTGAGAATGGAGGCGCAATATATGGAACAGATAGCTCTTCTAAAGAAGAATGGCAAATTGTTCTGGGGAAGAGATTTGAAGATTTACGCCCCATTTTAGATCAAATATCACAAGAGATTGGCTATCAACTCAAGGCACTTAATGATTTATCAGTGGAAGAAATAGAGTCGCTTACTGGGCTAACAGGAGTGTCAATCTCTCGTGCTTTAGAAAGAGAGTGGAGCGTTCCATTCTTAAACCCCCCATCTTCTGATAGAGAAAGATTACTAGAAATTGCAAGTAATTTAGATACAACAATCTATAAGGGCAATCGAATGAGTCATCTACTAGGTAAAGGCAGTCATAAAGGGAAAGCAGTTATCGAATTGAAAAAGTTTTTAGGTCTACCTGATGTAAATATAATAGGTTTGGGAGATTCGCATAATGACCTTCCTTTGCTTGAAGTAGCAGATCATTCGATTGTTATTCCAGGTCATGATGGGCCAAATCAATTTTTGATAGACGGTATTCAGAAAGGTCATTTTATTTTAGCTCCAGCCCCTCATGCAGAAGGATGGGCTGGAGCGATTAGAAATCTAATCTCTAATTTTGATTAAAATAAGACATGAATGACTTTAAATGTTAAGCATATACAAGCATGAGCAATCATTGTTGTTGGTCAGAAGTTGGAATAAAAGGGATTAAATTTCCTCAGCAAAGTTTTGAAAGACTTCTAGAAGATTTAGATTGGAACTTTCTAGATTGGTTTAACTACTGGATAGCTAATGATGGTGAGACTCTTGCTAATACCTCTTGGCCTAAAGGGGTAAAGCAAGATTGGATTTGGGGTTTGGCTTTACCACTCCTTTCTGAAATTAAGAGAATCTCTAAAGATCAATCTAAATCTAGTATTTTAGGTATATCTGCATTGCCCGGTTGTGGTAAATCTAGTCTTGGCAGCTGGTTAGAAACCTCTTCTAATTTATTAAATCTTCCTATAAATGTGATTTCTCTAGATGACTTTTATTTACCAGGAGAGGAACTTGCAAAGGCAATGGATGGCAATCCATGGAATGTTCCTAGAGCTCTTCCTGGAAGCCATGAAATTAAACTCTTAGAAGATACTATTATAAATTGGAAAGAAACAGGCGATTTGCTGGCACCTCAGTTTGATAAAGCCTTAAGAGCTGGATTGGGAGATAGGTCAGGATGGATAAAATCCAAGCCTCAAGTCTTAATTTTAGAAGGTTGGTTTTTGGGGTGTAAACCTATATACAAAAGTCAAATCCCAGTTGATTGCTTAGAACCTTCATTAACAAGTAGAGAAGTTTACTATAGAGAGAAAATTCAAGATGAGCTTATAAAATATGAGACTATTTGGAAACATTTACAACGTACCTGGCATATAAAAGCTTTGGACTTCTCTTCTACTTGTAAGTGGAAAATTGATCAGGAAACTAAAATGTTTGAGCTTCGAGGGAGTTCATTAAAAGGCGATCTATTGAACTCATTCGTTAGGATGATACAAGCATCAATCCCTCAATATAGTTTAAATAATCTTGATAGTGATGTGGTAATTAAGATCAATGAGTCGCGAGAGGTTCTTTGGGCAGGAAGGACTGTAGACCAGGAGCCATCTGATTAAATGATTTGAGGGAATAGTTGCTTTTTATACAGTAATTCTTTTTTTAATAGGTTTAAATATAATTGAAGAGGGACTTTTATGATTGATTTTTCTTATCAAAATAAAAACACAAAGATGGTAGTTTTTCGTTGTATAGGCCCTAATAATTTTTTTCTTGAAAGAGTTGTATTCCCTTTGGAGACACTCTCTATTAAGGCCCCTACTGAATCTAGGGTGGAAATTTGGGGTAATGATTTTTACGGTCCTATTATTGAAGAGAGAATAAGGATTAATAGTTCTAATGAAGACATCAGATTGGTGGCATAAACCTTTTATAATCTAGTAGTACTTTACAAAATTAATTTCAAAGAGATGAATTCAGGAGCTTTTACTCCCTCTTTGATTAATTATAGAACTTCTAATGGAATCCTATATTTATTTAATAAGGAACAAAGATCTTTATACTATTGGCATCTCGAATAACCTTGACAATGCTCAGAGTCAATTGAAGCCAGGTAAGTTAGTTGCTTTTATGAAAAGCAATGATACTAAGACTATTTGCAAAAAACTTTATGCAAGATATTCACAAGAAAGAATACCTAAGTCAGAATACTTTCGATTAAATGCATCTCAAGTGACGGATTGCAAGCAAATGATGAAGGAGGCTGGAGGTCGGGATTTCTTTCTTCCAATTTTCAGAGGAGGGACTTTAGTGCTTACTTTTCTTTTGGCTTGGCTTGTATTCGCAGGAATAATAATTAAGTTTGGGGTCGATCCTATCTTTGATAGGTTTACATGAAAACAATAATTATTGTCTTAATTCCTTAATATTCAACTTCATTAGGAAAAATCAACTAAATTACTAGTACATACACCTTCTAAATAATCCCATGGATCTTTCGGATCTTTTAATATTTATTTCAATACCTTTTGTTGTTATAACTGCATACTTTGGTACAAGGAATGGTTATTATGACACTGATAAATATCAAGGTGATGGTTGTGCCCATGATGTAAAAAGATAAGACTCTGTTCTATATCTATATATCTAGTTTTTATAAATAAAGCCTAAAGAATCTTTTTAAGAGAGTCCAAAATTTTAGATCAGTCTTTCCCGTCGTATACGCATGACCATCTGTTGTCAAACTGCCAAACAGGCTTATAAATATCACTAGATATTTTTTTGCCAGCTTTTTTGCATGCTTCTAATGATTCCATAGGTATTGCAAATAGTGAGGGACTTGTAATTCCGCTTACCTGTGGCCTGGGACCAGGACCCTGCCGGTAGCTACCGATTACAAGCCAATATTCCGCCTGAACAATCAGGGGAGAACCTATTAACCCAATTAATGACAATATTAATGAGAAAGAGATCTTTTGAGTGGTGTCGCCCATTTAGTGCAATCTTTTCTTTTAGGTTAGTTAGCTTTAATACTAAAGTTAATTTGTTTTTGCTTCTTATGAGACAAAGAGATATATGAGCATATCTTCCCTTGGGATTCCACATTCATCATCTTGGTTTTTGGAGGAATGTTTTAAGTACTTTGTATTAGGCATTATTCAAGGAATTACAGAGTTCTTTCCAATAAGTAGTACTGCTCACTTAAAGGTTATACCTGAATTCTTGGGATGGGGTGACCCTGGAGTTTCTTTGACTGCGGCTATTCAATTTGGAAGCATTCTCGCAGTGGTTTGTTATTTTTGGAAAGATATTAGGGTAGTTCTTAAGGGGATCTCAGAAGCATTTCGCAGTGGTTATTGGTCTCATCGAAATGCAATGCTTGGTACTTCATTAATCATTGGCACTCTCCCTATCTTATTGGTAGGAGGCTATATAAAACTTTTTTGGCCTGGTTACCAATTCTCTCAACTACGAACTCTGACATCAATAGCACTGGTTTCTATCTTAATGTCTTTTATGCTTTATTTAGCAGAAAGATTCAGTACTAGAAAAAGGACAATAACCCATATAAATGGCTTTGACGGTTTAATTGTTGGAGCAGCCCAAACCTTGGCATTTCTTCCAGGTGCATCTAGATCCGGAGTCACAATCTCAGCAAGTTTGTTTCGAGGTATGGATGGCATTTCCTCTGCCCGATTCTCTTTTCTGCTTGGCATCCCAGCGATAATTTTTTCAGGTTTGATAGGGATTAAAGATGCTATCAACACTCAAGACTCAGCGAGCCTTCTACCTTTGACAATAGGTATTTTCTCTGCGGCCATTACTTCTTGGCTAAGTATTGACTTTCTTTTAAAATTTCTTCAGAAAAAAAGCATAATGATTTTTGTTTATTATCGCTTCTTTTTTGGGATATTCTTGTTAACTTGGATCTATACAAACAACTCTGCATGATAGAGAATTTTAACTTGAATCTTATTACAGTTAAATTTGGGGAATTAGATCTCCCCAATTCAACTGTGTTTGTTTTATTGGGTATTTCCATATTTGTTTTTGTAGCTGTTGGACTTAGCTCTTTTAGACTGATTCAGTCTGCTTTTCTTGAAAAAGAAGATTAGATGTAACGCTTCATTTTTATCAAGACTTATTTAAGTTAAATCGTTTTTCTGGCTATTCTATTCAAATAAAAAAACTTCCCAGCGCAGACAACTGGAAAGTTTATAACTCATGCATATCAACTAAAGCTTGCTTCTTGGTAGAACGCTATAGTAACTTTTACTTAAATTCAATTTAGCATCTAATAGAATTTATAGAAAATTTCTGAATTAACTTAAGTGTTAATGAATCGAAAATAAAATCAGATTTACAAATAAATAGTTGAATGCTTTAATAAAACTATTTTAAATAGCTATGCAAATATTAACCTCTTCTTAAAGAGATTTCGCTAAGATAAATAGGGAGGGCAGTAAATTTACTTTTTAAATTAATTTAAAAAGTAAATTGCTCCTCAATAGATTGCTTATAAACAAGTATCTTGGAAGAAAAGGTAATATCAATGAATATTATGAAAAATAGAGGGATTATTGTTGAAGGGAAAAAATTGACTTGAAGACTAATTGAAATGCTATAAGAATATAAGGCTAATTTTATTGGGTTCTATGGGCTTTCGAAAGAAGAGTCTTCTTCTACTCCCTGTACTTTTAATTTTTGCAGCTGTTAAAGTTGAAGGAGCCGTTCGACTTAGCGCAGCAGGGGCGACATTCCCTGCAAAAATTTATACAAGATGGTTCTCTGATTTAGCAAAGGCTGGTGGACCACGCGTTAATTACCAGGCTGTTGGTTCAGGCTCTGGGCGTAAAGCTTTCATAGATCAGACAGTTGACTTTGGTGCATCTGATGACCCAATGAAGGTTGACGATATTGCGAAAATTACCCGTGGGTTGATTCAAGTGCCAATGGTAGGAGGGACTATCGCTTTTGGATATAACTATGACTGTGACCTCAAACTCTCTCAAGAACAAGCAGTCCGTGTTGCCATGGGAATTATCACAAATTGGGAAGAGCTTGGTTGCCCTACTGGCAAGTTGACTTGGATTCATCGCTCGGATGGTTCCGGAACTACTAAAGCATTCACTAACTCCATGAAGGCTTTCTCAAAAACATGGACTATTGGAACAGGTAAAGCTGTTAAATGGCCTGCTGGCATTGGCGGTAAAGGCAATGCTGGTATAGCAGGTGTTATTAGGAATACCCCTGGAACAATCGGCTATTTAAATCAGTCATATATCAAAGGAAGCATCAAAGCAGCTGCTTTGCAGAACCTTTCTGGTCAGTATTTAAAACCATCCATAGAGGCAGGTGCTGAAGCACTTAATGGAATTGCTTTGGATTCTAATCTTGCGGGTACGAATCCAAACCCATCTGTAAAAGGTGCTTATCCAATAACAACTCTTACATGGGTTTTGGCTTATGAAAAAGGTAATGATAAAAACACCAAGGCCATTAAGGAGACGTTAAATACATTGCTGAGTGACTCTTATCAAAAGAAAGCAACTTCTTTAGGTTTTATTCCTTTAAGGGGAGAAATTCTTATTAAAGCCCGTGCTGCTGTTAAACGCATAGGTAGATAACAGTAGAAAAAGCAAAGGATTAGTTGACTAAGAGTAAACCCTGTAATGTTTTTTATCAGCATTTATTTATATACAAGCCCTTGTAATGTTAGTCTTTAAATTGAAATTATTTTATTCAGATATGTCTTACTAATTTAAGATTGATTGATAAGATAACCTATGACACTTGAAGATTTATTTGGAAAAGAGTGTAGATTGAAGAAAGAATTTATTAATAGTAATTAATTTTTAGGTCACATTTCTTCCAAATAAAAACCTCTAAACAAAGCAGGTGAGAATTTAATCATTTAAATCGGAACGGCGGGATTTGAACCCACGACCCCCACTACCCCAAAGTGGTGCGCTACCAAACTGCGCTACGCCCCGTAATTTGAAGGTATCACAAGCTATTCAAAAAATAATCCTCTTCTTCGGTTTTTAGATATTTTTCGATTTAATCGCCGGAGAACTCTTTTGCTTAAATCATTCTTAGCGTCAGAGGAATACCCTTGGATGTTTAGCTTCATTGCTAATAAACGAAGTTCGCTTAAATGCATTGTTGATACTTTTAACTCAGGTATTGTTTCCCACCTATGACTGCTAGTAGTTAATTTATTGGTGTTAGTACTATTCCTTAAAGCTATGATTAGTTCGGCTAGCCACTCAGGTATTACTATAAGTAATACTGCTATTATTGCATATATTCTCACTAAACCTATAGGGACAGGATCAAGATCCATCGGATTATTTTTATTAGATTTTTTCCTGATCTGATTCACTTTCTTGATGATAAATAATAAGGGCTATTAAATAAATACTTCTATCTTTCAAATAAACTAAGTGCTTAGATTTTCAATATTATCAAGAGTAGAGCTTTTCCATTGTATTGCCGGGTCTAGTTGGGTTTGTGGAGGCCTAAAGGCAAAGACAAAGCAGAAGATAAGAAGAATTGTGCTTAAAATAATTAGAATTACTGTTCTATCAGGTAAAGGATCATTCATTATTGTGACTACAGATCTTTGGGGATAGGATTAACATTACTCCTAAGGATACAATGACTAACAGACCAATCATAATTTAACCATATTTTTTTACTCAGCTTATAGTTTGCTCCATCAAAGTCTGACAGATTAATATTTGTTGGCATTGCAGAACAGTAAGGCCTTGAGCCTGGTTTAGCTAAGTATTGTTGATGATATTCTTCGGCATAGTAGAACAAGTGCTCTTCTCTTATTTCAGTAGTAATAACTCCATAACCTTCTTTTGTTAAAAGCTTTTGGTATGAATTACGACTGGAAAGAGCCATTTTGGTTTGCTTTTCGTTAGTAGTAAAGATTGCAGAGCGATATTGAGACCCTTGGTCATTTCCTTGTCTATTCTTCTGGGTGGGATCATGACACTCCCAAAATAGTTTCAGAAGATCGCTTAGATCTATTAGGCTTTTCTTCCAAACTACTTTGACTACCTCTGAATGTCCTGTCCTTCCTGAGCAAACTTCTCTATAGGTTGGATTTGCAATTTCACCTCCTGCATACCCCACTGCAGTAGTTTTTACACCTGGTAATTTCCAGAAACCTTTCTCTGCCCCCCAGAAGCATCCGCATCCAAAAAATATTTCTTCTTCATCGTTACCTATAGGTTCATTTAAGGAACTTCCTAAAACGTAGTGGGTCAAATCGCTACTAGCCATTTCACTTTTTTTAAAAAATATTAGATTTAATAAGTTTTTAAGCATTAGATCATAACCCCTGGTTAAGAATATCTGGCTCAAGTTCAATATGATTCAGTAGTGTTGTGACAAAAGCAAACAGGAGGAAGGGCAAGCTTATTACAAGAATTAAGCCAACTCCCACAAGCGCGAACAAAGGCTTTGAAGCACCCATGAGGCTTAGGCCACCAGCTAAGCTGACAAAAATAACTGCCATCCAAGCCAGGACCTGAATGTATATATCACCAAACGTGAGGTTACATCTGATGGAGTACTTAGTAGGTGTCATGGTTTAGATAATTTCTAATTACCTTTAGCAAACTAAAAGAGTTGGTCCACAGAAGTAATTAGTAGACATTTTTAGTGATGAACGTTAATGGGTTCCTTTCACGCTTCTTCCTGGAGACTTTCTGCAGCTTTTTCTCTTTCCCAAAGATTTTTATATAGACCATCTAATTTGATTAGGTCAATATGAGTTCCTTCTTGTTCTAACTTCCCTTCATTTAAAACAAGGATTCGATCACATGCAGCAGCTGCAGAAAGTTGGTGACTGATCATTAATATTGTTCTGTTCGTTTTGCTTCTAATTGAAGAAAGTATTGCAGAAGCAGTTTTATTGTCCACACTAGCGAGTGCGTCATCAAGAACTATTATTGGCGAGCTTATTAATAGTGCTCTACCAAGGGCAGTTCTTTGACGTTGACCGCCACTTAAAGTGATACCTCGTTCACCCACTAGCGTATTAAAACCTTCGGGGAAGCCCTTAATATCATCAATTAAACGAGCCTGTATAGCCGAATTTTCCATTTCTTCTTTATTTGCAAAAGGATCTCCATATTTAAGATTTTCAGCAAGAGTACTTGTAAATAGATACCCTTCCTGAGGAACTAAGGCAATGTTTTTACGTAAATCTTCGAGCCTTAGATCTACTACATCATGTTCATCTATAAAAAGTTGCCCTTTCGGTACGTCAACCATTCGCCCAATTGCTCTTGCTAAAGTAGTTTTACCGCATCCAACTGGTCCTACTATCGCTACTAATTCGCCTGGATTGATAACAAAGCTAAGTTTGCGAAGAATTTCCCTATCACTCTTTTCATATTTAATAGATAATTCTTTGGCTTCTAATCTCCCTAGTATAGGTTGATTGATCTTTTTACTTTTGGATTTGTTTCTTATATTTGGTTTTTTATTTAATAACTCCTCTACACGCTCAAGACTTACTTGACCCACTTGAAATGTATTTAAAGTAAAGCCAAGTAATGCTGTAGGGAAAACTAATCTCTCTACATAAAGTATTAGAGCTATTAGACCTCCAATAGAAAGAGAACCTTTCTCAAGAAGATTGCTGCCTAGAGCTATTAATAACAATAGAGATATTGAAGAAATTCCTTGAAGAAGAGGGAATAAAGTACTTGCTGTTCTAGCAAGATTAATGGCAGAGTTTTTATAATTATCGTTCAATTTTGAAAAGGCATTTCTCTCAGCGTTTTCTTGGCCATATATTTTGATGGCACTTATTCCAGATAAATCTTCTTGGATTAATTCACTCAATGTGGCGAGTGCCTCTTGCTGGCGTCTTCTTTGTCTTACCATCCTCCCGCCAAAGAGACCCACAGTCCCAAGCATTAAAGGGTATAAAGAAATAGCTACTATTGTTAACCAAGGGTCTATAGCAAGCATTGCTGGGATAGTGAAGCAATATGCCAGCAATGTGTTCGTAAGACTTAAAATAGTAAATCCAAGTAACCTTCTAATGTTTTCAACATCACTAGTAGCTCTGCTGATAACTTCTCCACTTCCAATCTGCTGCACCCATCCTGGATCTTGTATTAGCATGTGGTCAAATAACCGTTGCCTAATTTCGACCTCCACTTGACGACCTACCCCAAAAACAAGCTGCCTTGATATAAGACGAGCGACCCCCATCGAGGTCGCCAAGATAACGATCCAGCCAGATTTTTTTAGAACATCGGTAAATTTGAAGCCTTCTTTTAGGGCGTCAACAATTCCTTTAACCTCCATTGGAATTGCGACACTTAACAGATTGACTATGACTAGAGTTATCGCGCCAAGAATAATGGCTTTGCGATGAGGCCTTAAATACCTATTTATTAGATCAAGACGAAATGAAGCCATAACATGCTTACCATGTGATCAAACTTAGTAGCTATTGGGTACAGTTGTGATCATTTTCATTTATTTGATATTGGCTTAACAGCAGATGCAAAATCAAAATCACCCTCTTTACCCTATTGATCGTGAACTAGTAGATCGTCTCTTGGCCAAAGATTCTCCCAACGAAGAAGATCTTATTGATTTGGCAAGATTATTTAATCGCTATGAAGGGTTTCCTGGGGCAGAAAACTTACAAATAGATATGGCAAAAGCTCTAACACTCTGGGGTATGACAAGAGATCAGCTGAATATAAGTGCTCGAAAACTGTGGTCAAAGGGTTATCGGCCTGGTAAAAATATTAATGAAGCTGTTGGTTCTGGTTTCGACACTTCTGAGAATGATGGGACTTAATTTAATGACAAAAGAGTCTTACAGGACTTTCTCTATCCTATGTTTTTTGTAGATATTAGAAAAGTCCCCATCCTCTGGCCCGGAGTGCACAGCACCCGGGCTTTTTTCTGAATTAATACCTATGTCTGACTTCTCTTGGCCAAAAATTCTTGACAAGCTTTTGAATGGTAATGAACTTACCTCTGAAGAGACAAATGCTTTGATGAATGCTTGGCTCAATCAAGAACTTGCTCCTGTTCAAACCGGAGCTTTTCTAGCCGCTTTTAGATCTAAGAATGTTAGTGGATTGGAGTTGGCAGCTATGGCTAAGGTCTTAAGAGATGCCTGTGTTTTCCCTTTTCCTGTTCCTGATCTTTATTTAGTGGATACATGTGGTACTGGGGGGGATGGAGCGGATACATTTAATATTTCAACTGCAGTAGCATTTCTGTCTGCATCTTTGGGTGTGAAAATAGCCAAGCATGGCAATCGAAGTGCTAGCGGAAAAGTTGGATCGGCTGATGTTCTTGAAGGAGTAGGAATCAGATTAGACACTCCCATCGAAAATGTAGTGACAGCCCTAGATAAAACAGGCATTTCTTTTTTATTTGCACCTATCTGGCACTCTTCATTAGTGAACCTTGCCCCTTTAAGAAAGACTTTGGGAGTAAGAACAGTATTTAATCTTTTAGGACCATTGGTAAACCCTTTTAGGCCGAGTGCTCAAGTCCTAGGTGTTGCAACATCAGAATTACTAGATCCAATCGCTCAAGCTTTAAAATATTTAGGCTTAAAAAGAGCAGTTGTAGTTCATGGTGCTGGAGGCTTAGATGAAGCCTCACTTGAAGGCAGTAACCAAGTACGATTTCTAAAAGATGGCGAGATTTCCTCATCTGAAATTGATATAACTGATTTAGGTCTTACCCCGGCCTCCAATAATCAATTAAAAGGTGGAGATCTTTCTAAAAATGAGGCTATCTTTATGTCAGTTCTAAAAGGAAATGCCACTAAGCCTCAGATGGAGGTGGTTGCTCTTAACACTGCTTTGGTCTTATGGGCTTCTGGCCTAGAAGAAGATTTGAGTCAAGGAGTCGAGATGGCATTAAACTCTCTAAAAAGTGGAAATGGCTTGAAAAAATTACTGGAATTAAAAGAGTTTTTAGGACCAAAGAATTAGAAACGACAATTACTTTTCGATGAATTATTCTTCTAAAGATGATGCGATTTTGGTTTTATCTGATGGCACTTTGCTTGAAGGAAAGCCCTTTGGATTCAAGGGAACTGTTCTTGGAGAGATAGTATTCAATACTGGTTTAACTGGTTACCAAGAGGTCTTGACTGATCCTAGTTATCATGGACAGCTGGTTACCTTTACTTATCCAGAGCTTGGAAATACTGGCGTTAATCCTGAGGATCAAGAAGCTGATTCTCCTTTTGTCAAAGGAGTAATAGCAAGGCAAATAATTAATAAACCTAGTAGCTGGCGTGCTAAGAGCAATCTCGCGGATTGGCTCGAAAAACAGAAGGTTATAGGTATACATGGTGTAGATACAAGATCATTAGTTAGACACTTAAGAGAGTATGGAACCATGAATGCTGCTATCTCTACAGATGGCAAATTCACCCCTTTGCAGTTATTGAAAAAACTTCAAGATGTTCCTTCTATGGAAGGACTGAATTTGGCAGAAAAGGTTACAACGCAAAAAGCTTATAAATGGAAAGAAAATACAGCTGCTGGCTTTGATAAAAGAGAAATTAATCAGACATCGGCATCTTTTAAGGTGGCTGCAATAGATTTTGGAATTAAGAGATCAATACTTAACAGGTTGGTTGCTTTTGGATGTGAGGTGAATGTCTTGCCAGCGAGTATAAATTTTTCTGAAGTAATAAAGCTGTGTCCTGAAGGTGTTTTTCTTAGTAATGGGCCAGGTGACCCTGCGGCAGTAACTAAAGGCATTGCTTTGGCCAAAAAATTAATTGAAGAAACAGAAATTCCTCTTTTTGGTATTTGTCTAGGGCATCAGATTTTAGGCTTAGCCCTTGGTGCGAAAACCTTCAAGCTCCCTTATGGCCATAGAGGACTTAATCACCCATGTGGTGCAAATGGTCAAATAGAAATTACAAGTCAAAATCATGGTTTTGCTATCGATGCCTCATCTTTAAATCCTAATTTGGTTGAAATAACCCATTTAAATCTTAATGACAGAACTGTTGCGGGTTTTGCAATGCTTAACAAGCCTGTTTTCGGAATCCAATATCATCCTGAAGCTAGTCCAGGCCCCCATGATGCTGATTATCATTTCGAACGTTTTGTTGCACAAATGTCAGAACGTCGTTGAAGAATGGTTGATTTGCTATTAGATAACTACACTTCCTTTCAGAAGTACAAGGAGGGCTAAACCCATAAAAGATTTACAGCGATTGACCGTTTCTTTGCGGGGAGGGTTTGAACGGCGTAAAGGCTGTTTGGTGTTTTATTTCACTGGTCAGCTAGATGCTTACTCTGAAAAACAGTTCACAGATTTTGTAAATGATGTTTTCAGTGCTAATCAATTGCCAATGGTTATAGATCTTACAAAAATTGATTTTATTGATTCCTCTGGTTTAGGAGCAATGGTGCATACAGTCAAACAATGTAAGAAATTAAAGAGGTCTTTTGTTGTTGTTGGGAATGCAAGAGTGATCCAAACAATCAAGCTTGTTCGGCTAGAAGACTTTCTACACTTAGTTCCTGATTTAGATACCGCTTTAACTAAACTTGCAGCTTGACTGACTGGCTCCGTCTGCTAAAGCCATCAGGTTCTCCTGAGGAGTTAGGCCCTTTGCAATTAGCCTGGCTAGGTGATGCCGTTTGGGAAATGCACCAAAGGCTTTTGCTTTGCAGGAAACCTGCCAAGTCAAAAGAACTCCATAAAACTGTTGTTTCAAGAGTGAAAGCAGAAGCTCAAGCAGATGCTTTGCAGATGATCAATGTTTTTTTGACAGATTTGGAAAAAGATTTTGTTAGGCGAGGCCGTAATCGGGTTGGCCGTGGATCCCGTAAAGTAGAAATAGCTACATACGCTAAGGCCACTGGATTCGAGACATTAATTGGATGGTTATTTTTGAAGGATCCAGCCCGTCTTGCGCAGCTTCTAGATCGACTTGAGGAAACTCACCCTACAAGGCCCATAGCAACTAATAAAAATGAGCCCTACTAATCGCCGTATCCGCAATTTTTCGTCATCCTCATCTTCTGGGCAGAATAGAGGAAGAGGCCGTCCACATACTTCACGAAGAATAAGAGAAGATGGTATTTCAGGTTCAAAAAGAAGTTATAAGTCAAAGGATGATGAAGGTGATTTCAGAAGAACATCTCTACAAAGCAACAAAAAAACACGCCCATCTAGAGATAAAGCTA
The DNA here is from genome assembly GCF_000018585.1 of Prochlorococcus marinus str. MIT 9211. Lineage (NCBI taxonomy): Bacteria > Bacillati > Cyanobacteriota > Cyanophyceae > Synechococcales > Prochlorococcaceae > Prochlorococcus > Prochlorococcus marinus. Next base: position 608,101 of record NC_009976.1, read on the forward strand.
ATTCTAGAAAATCTAATAAATCACTAGCCACTTCTGAAAACTCTTTTAGGCGTTCCGAAAGGAAAAATAATTCAATTAGGTACTCCCAGAAAACGGATAAGCCTAGAAGGAGCTTAAATGCAAGAATTTCCCCTAGAGAAATACGTCGCAATGACTTAAATAGAGAAGAAGAGGTTTTAGTACAAAACTCAGGAGAAATTAGGAATAATGAGAATCATTTGGATGACATATTTTGGGGAAGGCATGCTACGCAAGCAATACTTGAATCAGGAAGACCTGTTCATCGCATCTGGTGTACTGCAGAACTGAGAAGCTCTCCAAAATTCCTTCAACTTCTTAAAGACTCAAAGTCTTTAGGAGTTCTAGTTGAGGAGGTCTCTTGGGCAAGATTAGGCTATATAACTCATGGAGGGGTTCATCAAGGAATTGCTCTCCAAACAGCGGCATCTAAGACACTTGATTTGCAGACATTGATTGATGGTTGCAGTCAATTGGGAGAGTCTTCTGTCTTAATAGCTCTTGATGGCCTTACAGACCCTCATAATGTTGGAGCAATAATTAGGTCTGCTGAAGCATTAGGAGCGCATGGCCTTGTGTTACCACAAAGAAGAAGCGCTGGTTTAACAGGCTCTGTAGCCAAAGTCGCAGCTGGCGCTTTAGAGCATTTCCCCGTGGCAAGAGTTGTTAATTTAAATAGATCCTTGATAGAACTTAAGGATGCTGGTTATTCGGTAATTGGCTTGGCTGGAGATGGTGATTTTGTCCTTAATGAAGTTGATTTGTTAGGACCTTTGGTTTTGGTAATTGGTTCAGAAGATAAAGGTTTATCTGTTTTAACCAGGCGAAATTGTGATCAATTAGTCCGAGTCCCTTTAAGAGGGGTTACTTCAAGCTTGAATGCATCTGTTGCTGCATCTATTTCTTTATATGAAATTGCAAGCAAAGGTTGGATGAAGGGCCTCTCTGGTCAGGCTCCATCTCCCAAGCAAGTTCGGCCAAAACTATCTAATAAGCCAGTGATGCTTTGAACTAAAACACGAAGTGCACTCTTATATTTAAAAGCATTCTTAAGAAAACAGTTGTCATTAAGATTGCTCACTAAAGGGAATTTTGTATAAATCATTTGAAGACATCCATTGATGAGGCTATTGACTTATGTAAATTTGCTGGAGTTTTATGATTCGAAAATGTATTAGTCGGGATTCCAAAGAACCTTTCTTTTTATTAGTTAACTATTAAAGTAATTGTAGATAGATAAAATTGTTATGGGCCCAGTCAGGGCGATTCGCAGTTTAGTTAACAGTTTTGGTCTGGCTTGGTGGGCCAGAGTAGAGACTAATGACCCTAATGCGACATATTGGTTTGGACCATTTGTGACAAGAAGAAGTTTAAAGGGAAAACTCTCGGTATTTATAGAAGACTTGGCTTCAGAGGGAACTGAGTCAATTGCGCACAGTTTTGTTCGCTGTAGACGAATTGAGCCTCTAACCATTTAGGAATTTTGGTACAGGCAACTGATAGCGTCTTAAGTAAATAACCAGGACTTCATAATGACTATCGCCGAATGGCGCCAAAGATTGAACAATCGAGAAATTTCCTCTCTTGAATTAGTCAATGAACAATTTGCACGGATAAAAGATGTAGACAATAAGCTACATGCTTTTTTAAAGCTAGAAGAAGATAGTGCTAGAGAAAATGCAAAAAGGATTGATGAAGCCCGGTTATCTGGTAAAGAGCTCCCACCTCTTGCAGGAATACCTTTTGCAATTAAAGATAATCTTTGCACTAAAGGAGTAAAGACAACTTGTTCAAGCAAAATGCTCGAAAGTTTTGTCCCTCCTTACGAGTCAACAGTTACCCAAAGGCTGTGGGAAGCTGGAGCAATTTTGCTGGGGAAAACAAATCTTGATGAGTTTGCCATGGGAAGCTCAACAGAGACTTCAGCATTCGGGGCGACCTCAAACCCATGGGATCTGTCACGCGTTCCAGGTGGGAGTTCTGGAGGCAGTGCAGCAGCAGTCGCCTCAGGACTTTGTCTTGCTGCTTTGGGCTCTGATACTGGGGGCTCTATTAGACAACCAGCCTCTTTTTGTGGCGTAGTGGGACTAAAACCTACATATGGCCGAGTAAGCCGTTGGGGGCTAGTCGCTTTTGCTAGTTCTTTGGATCAGGTGGGGCCTTTTACTACAAGTGTTGAAGATGCGGCAGAAGTTTTGCAGGTTATAGCTGGGAAAGATCCATTAGATTCAACTTGCTTAGATAAGCCAGTTCCCAACTTTTCTGAATATTTCTCTGACTCTATTAAGGGCTTACGTATTGGGTTAATTAAAGAATGTTTTGAACAAGAAGGTATTTCCTTAGAGGTTAAAGAATCGGTCCTTAAAGCAGCAAATCAACTTCAATCTCTTGGAGCAGAATTAATAGATGTCTCTTGCCCGCGATTTAATGATGGTATAGCAACTTATTACGTAATTGCTCCTTCTGAAGCATCAGCAAACCTTGCTCGTTACGACGGAGTTAAATATGGGTATCGCCAACATGGAGAAGAAAATTTGTCGGCAATGACCTCATTAAGCCGGGCTAAGGGGTTTGGGAGTGAGGTCCAAAGGAGAATTTTGATTGGGACCTATGCTCTTTCAGCTGGTTATTTCGATGCTTATTACAAGAAAGCTCAAAAAGTAAGGACACTTATAAGTAGAGATTTTGCTAATTCGTTTGAAAAAGTGGATTTACTTTTGACACCAACATCTCCATCAACTGCTTTTAAAGCTGGTTCACATGACAACGATCCATTGGCAATGTACCTATCGGATTTATTGACAATTCCAGTAAATCTGGCGGGCCTCCCTGCTATTTCCGTTCCATGTGGTTTTGATAAAGAAGGCCTCCCAATAGGACTCCAACTAATTGGGGATGTTTTGGGAGAACAGCGATTGCTTCAAGTGGCACATCACTATGAACAAGCAGCCAATGTAATGGGAAATTGCCCTAAGGGGGATTTGATACCAGCCTAAATACAACTCGATACACCTTATGTAGCGTTTTGTTTGATTGAGTACGCTTGATATTGAGTATTCCCCATAGAATGCAGAAATGGGCTTTGTACCTCTTCATAATCACAGCGATTACAGTCTTCTTGATGGAGCTAGTCAGCTGCCAGCAATGGTTTCCAGAGCCAAGGCGCTTGGATTTCCAGCTATTGCGCTAACTGATCATGGAGTGATGTATGGCGCTATTGAACTTTTAAAGCTTTGTAAGTCAGAAGGTATAAAACCAATCATTGGGAATGAAATGTATGTTGTTAATGGATCAATAGAAGACCCTCAGCCGAAAAAAGAACGAAGATATCACCTTGTTGTACTTGCTAAGAATGACGTTGGATATAGGAATTTAGTCAAGCTAACTACTATTAGCCATTTAAATGGGATGAGAGGACGAGGAATTTTTTCAAGAGCATGTATTGATAAACAATTACTTGAAACTTATAAAGAAGGCTTGATAATTTCGACTGCATGTCTTGGTGGCGAGATTCCTCAGGCTATTTTGCGAGACCGTATTGATGTGGCAAAGGATGTTGCTAGTTGGTATAAAAAAGTTTTTGGGGATGATTTTTATTTAGAGATTCAGGACCATGGATCTGTAGAAGATCGAATAGTCAATACAGGGATATGTCGTATTGCTAAAGAATTAAATATTGAACTGATTGCAACAAATGATGCTCACTACCTTACTAAAGATGATGTGGAAGCACATGATGCGTTGTTATGTGTACTTACAGGGAAATTGATAAGTGAAGAAAAACGTTTGAGATATACAGGAACAGAATATCTCAAATCTGAAGAAGAGATGGGAAAGCTTTTCTCAGACCATATCGAGAGTAATATTATACAAGAAGCAATAAATAATACTGTTACTGTCTCCGAAAAAGTAGAAGAATACAATATTTTAGGAACTTATAAAATGCCTCAGTTCCCTGTGCCTGATGGTGGTCAGTCAACTGATTATTTAAGGAAGGTATCTCAAGATGGATTGATGACTAGACTTAAGCTTGAATCACTAGAGATGATTGAAAATAAATATATAAATCGCCTTAATAGTGAAATAAAAATAATAGAACAGATGGGTTTCCCAGACTACTTCCTTGTTGTATGGGATTATATTCGTTTTGCAAGAGAAAATCATATACCAGTTGGTCCAGGGAGGGGCTCTGCAGCAGGATCCCTCGTTGCATATTCTTTGGGTATTACAAATATTGATCCTGTAACAAATGGTCTTTTATTTGAAAGATTTTTAAACCCTGAAAGGAAATCTATGCCTGATATAGATACTGACTTTTGTATTGAACGTAGGGGTGAAGTTATTGATTATGTTACGAAGCGCTATGGAGAAGATAAGGTTGCGCAAATTATTACTTTCAACCGAATGACATCTAAAGCTGTTCTTAAAGATGTTGCAAGAGTTTTGGATATTCCATATAGTGACGCAGATAGATTAGCAAAGTTAATTCCTGTAGTCAGAGGTAAGCCAGCTAAACTTTCTCAAATGATTGGGGATAATACTCCCAGTAAAGATTTTAGAGAAAAATACCAAAATGATCCTTTGGTAAAGAAGTGGTTGGATATGGCAATCAGAATAGAAGGTACTAATAAGACTTTTGGAGTTCATGCAGCAGGTGTTGTTATTGCCTCGGACCCCTTGGATAATTTAGTTCCTCTTCAAAGGAATAATGATGGCCAAATAATTACTCAATATTTTATGGAAGATATTGAATCATTAGGATTACTTAAAATGGATTTTTTAGGTCTTAAGAATCTTACTATGATTGAAAAGGCAGTAACTTTAGTCGAAGATTCTTTGGGGGAAAAGCTTGATTTAGATCAATTAAATATGGACGATACTAAAACTTATGAGCTCTTATCAAAAGGCGATTTAGAGGGAATTTTTCAACTTGAGTCAACTGGAATGAGACAAATAGTTAAAGATCTTAGGCCATCTTCTTTGGAAGATATTTCTTCAATTCTTGCGTTGTATAGACCAGGTCCACTTGATGCAGGATTAATTCCAAAATTTATTAATCGAAAGCATGGGAAAGAGCAGATTGATTTTCCCCATGCTTCTTTAGCACCAATACTTGGAGAGACATACGGCATAATGCTTTATCAAGAGCAAATAATGAAAATTGCCCAAGAACTGGCTGGTTATTCGTTAGGCCAGGCAGATCTTTTAAGAAGGGCTATGGGTAAGAAAAAGGTTGCGGAGATGGAAAAACATAGAAACTTTTTTCTTGAAGGCGCTAGTAAAAATGGAATTAATTCGAATATAGCCAATGAATTATTTGAGCAAATGCTCCTTTTTGCGGAGTACTGCTTTAACAAGAGTCACTCCACTGCTTATGGAGCAGTTACTTTCCAAACAGCTTACTTAAAAGCTCATTACCCAGTTGCATATATGGCTGCTCTGCTTACTGTAAATGCTGGGTCTAGTGACAAAGTTCAACGCTATATATCTAACTGTAATTCCATGGGCATAGAAGTTATGCCGCCAGATGTTAACTCTTCGGGAATAGATTTTACTCCCAATGAAAATCACATTCTGTTTGGAATGTCTGCCGTGAAAAACCTTGGTGATGGTGCTATTCGTGAATTAATAAAATCTCGTGAAGAAGATGGCTCTTTTATTTCCTTGGCAGATCTTTGTGATCGAATTCCACCAAATACCCTTAACAGAAGAGGATTAGAGTCTTTAATTCATTCTGGTGCGCTTGATTCCTTTGATAAGAAGGCAAATAGGGCTCAGTTGTTAGCAGACCTTGATCTGATTATTGAGTGGGCGACTTCTAGAGCGCGAGATCGTATTAGTGGTCAGGGAAACTTGTTTGATCTGGCATCTTCTTCTTCCGAGAATCAAACATCAAACAGCCTTCACACTGCTCCTAAAGCAGCTCCTGTAAGCGACTATTCTCCTACAGAAAAGCTTCGCCTTGAGAAGGAACTCATTGGCTTTTATCTTTCTGATCATCCACTTAAGCAACTCTCTGAGCCAGCCAAGCTTATTGCTCCAATAAGCTTAGGGACATTAGAAGATCAACGGGATAAGTCAAAAGTAAGTGTCATTGCCATGATTAACGATATGAGAGTAGTAACTACTCGCAAGGGAGATAAAATGGCTATCCTTCAAATTGAGGATTTAACAGGCTCATGCGAAGCTGTTGTTTTCCCTAAGAGTTATCACAGACTTTCAGATCATCTGATTTCTGAGACACGTTTATTAGTTTGGGCATCAGTTGATAGAAGGGATGATAATACTCAATTAATTGTTGATGATTGCCGCTCAATAGATGACATGAGATTTGTTTTAGTTGACTTATTGCCTGATCAAATTTCTAATATTGATTATCAATATCGGCTTAGAGAATGTTTAAATAATCATCGTCCTGCAAGAGATGAGCTGGGCGTAAGAGTTCCTGTAGTTGCTGTAATTAGAGATGGTAGCAATATTAAATATATTCGTTTGGGTCATCAATTTTGTGTTAAGGATGCAGCTGCGGCAGTTAAGTCTTTGCAGAATAGTTCTTTTAAAGCCAGTTTTAGTGAGAGTTTGGTTAACTAAATATATTTATTTCTTTGTATTTACAGTCTTGAATGCATTTCTCATACGTTCAATGTTTGGCTGGATATTTTCAAACCCTAGAAGACTTCCAGGTGAGTCATCCCAGCTAGCAGAAAGTATCCCATAGCTTAACCCTATAAGACCAATTAGAAAGCATAGAGCTGAACTGGCAAGTGTAATGGCCGGAGGTACATCTGTAATTCCTTTAATTATTAGAAGATAACTAATTATGAAAACTCCCATGCCAGATAATGTTGGTAAACCAGTTGTAAAAATAACTCTTCTAGCCATCCTATTTGCAACAGCTTTAGGTATAAAAGATTCACGACTTTTCTTTTTGTTTTTCTTTATCTCTGGATACTGAAATGATTTCTCCTCATTAACTCCCTTAGGTATTACTTTTTTATTTTTTTTTGGGTCCAAATCTTTTGACATTTAAAAATCTTTATATGTTCTATTTATTGATTAGCCCCTGAGCTTTAGCTTTGTAATTATGTCAGTATAGCGCTTATTACTTTTGTCACGTAGATAATTGAGCAACCTTTTCCTCTGACCAATCATTTTTAAAAGACCTTGCCTAGATGAAAAGTCATGAATATTTTTTTGTAGGTGATTACTTAGTTTTGAGATTCTCTCGGATAACATTGCCACTTGCACCTCGGCTGAGCCCGTGTCAGTGCCATGATTCTGATGGGTGTTGATAAGTTTTTGTTTTTCTTGGGTATTTAGCGTCATTTTGAAGTCGAATGCGAATAGAAAGAGTTTTGAAGTGGCTTCTTAATCTAACGCCTCATGTTGCTTTATACCTATTTTATTTGTTTAGCGTTATTAGAGCTTGTTTGAAAAGCTTCTCAAAATTTAGACTTTTTAGAAGCAGCTTCCGCTCATTGGCTGAAGCTGCATCGTCGAGATAGTTGCTTGTGACAGTGTTTACGGCTTCCAAAATTTCAAAATCTGAATAGTCAAGATTCCTTAGAGCACTTTTTATTTCTGTTAATAGCTCTTCATTGAGATCTTCAGCAGACTCTGGGCGCAATTTTGTTGGAGGGGAGAACTCGTTATTTAAGTCGAAATCAGATAGCTTGTTTTGCAATTCCAGGATTAGTCTTTCTGCTGTACGTTTTCCCACGCCTGAAGACCTGGTTAATTTAGTAACCTCTTTATTCTGAACATTTGCAATTAATTGCTCATATGAGTTGTCATCAAGTAGGGACATCGCAAGTTGAGGGCCTACTCCACTAACAGTTATTAATTTTCTAAATAGGTCTCTTTCACTTTTTTCTATGAATCCAAATAAGTTAGATCCATCTTCTTTTAGAACTTGATGAATCCATATTGATAAAACATTGTAGTTATTAAGAGCAATGAGATTTCTTCTAGATAGCTGAATTTCGTATCCAACTCCATTGCATGACAATACAAAACCTGCTCTATTGCCATTATTCCAGTGATCTATTTTTTCCCCTTTAAGCCAGCCAATCATTAGGACAATCAAGAATTAATTAGTGTAGAGATCAACCTCCATCTATTTGGCAGCCAATCATTGCACCTGCTGCCCCTCCTGCTGGGACGGCCCACCATCTATCTTTCCCTCTGGTCCCAGACATTGTCAGCCCAGCTCCAAGCAAACCACCTATAAGAGAACCCTCTTTACAGTCATTGTTATCGACTTTTTGTGGAACTGCTTGTCTGACTGAAGTGGCTCCTCTCGAGTTGCATGGGACTTCAACTGTTTCTGTCCAGCTCTCTATATATCCAGGTTTCTCAAGAGAAGTTCCAGGGAAATACTCTTCTCTATATTCTTGTTTGGTGCAGGTTCTTGACCTTGCATAGCCACGTTGAGATTCGTTTCCTAAGGCGGTTGAACAAAAGCTCAAAGAAAAGATTAAGGCAAATAAAATTCTCATAACTTTTGGAGAGATGATTTTTATTTTATTACCAATTCTAAATCTGGCCTAGCAGATAGGCTAATTAATGTTGCTCCAAATACACATATCGCACCTGTGACAACGTAAATGTTGAGAAACTCTGAGAAAAACAGCATTCCCCAGATGGTTGCAAAAATCACCTGGGTGTAATTTATTGAACTTGCCTGAGCCGCAGGGAGAAGACTTAATCCTTTGGTGATCCATACTTGGCCTAGTTGAGTAAATAGACCAATACCTAAAAGCCATAACCATTCCATTCCCAATGGGATAACCCCTTCGCTGAATAAAAAAGGTAGGCAGATTGGTGCTGATACCAAAGGGAAATAATGCACAATTACTAAAGGATGCTCTTTTTTAGAGAGCTTGCGAACACTTACATAAGCCAATGCTGTCAGGACTGCACCCATCAAAGCTATACCTATTGCGAATAGATTTTGGCCGCCTCCTATGCTTTCTCCCCTAAGAGGATGTACTACGAGAGTTATTCCAACCCATCCCATCATTATTGCGACAAGAATTCTTTTTCTTATCTTTTCTCCTAGGAAGAGTTTGGCTGAAATTGCTGTAAAAGTTGGATAGCTGTATTGAATAACTGTTGCTGTAGAAAGGGGTAATAACATTAGGGCTTTAAAAATACAAAACAAGGCGCCTGTTCCCATTACCCCCCTTATCAATAGTAATTTTTTGTTTGTACCCCAGGGATTTACCTTGAGTTGTTTCATTAAGAACCTTGTTATTAAAAGGCTTATTGCAGATCTAATGAAAATTAGTTCTGCAACAGGTATTCTCCCTTCAAGTTTCTTCACGCAGACTGTCATCAGGCTAAATGCTAAAGCACTTGCAATTAATGACTGAAATCCAAGGATTTCCTTTTCTTTTATACTCATCTCTTAATTGCTAGTTCACATTGAATTTGATTTCCAAGGTTGCAATTGCTTAGTGGTTGCATCGATAAAATCACTGTTCTTTAGAAATTAGAACTATTAAGTAGACCAAATTCTTGATGACCTTCAAAATAATCTAATGGGCAACCCTCGCATACATCCACATACCATTGAGGCAGTTAAAGAAAGGGCTGATATCGTTGATGTTGTTGGAGAGCATGTTGTCTTAAAGAAAAAGGGGAAGGAGTTTGTTGGAATTTGCCCTTTTCATGATGACAGTAAGCCTTCTATGACTGTCTCTCCAGCGAAGCAATTTTATTATTGCTTTTCTTGTGGGGCAGGAGGCAATTCCATTAAATTCCTAATGGAATTTCAGCGAGAAAGTTTTATAGATGTTGTTTTAGGTCTTGCTAGAAAATATCAATTACCGATTGAGACTTTAGAAGGACCTCAGCAAGAACGTCTACGACAAAAACTTTCACGAAGAGATAACCTCTATAAGATTCTTGATCTAGCAAAAGGCTGGTTTCAAGATAGATTGAGATCTTCTGAGGGCGCTTTAGCTTTTAATTATCTCCTTGAAAAACGTCGCTTAGACCGTGGAATAATCGATCAATTTGAACTTGGTTTTGCCCCTAATGCTTGGGATGGCTTGCTTAGACACCTTAACCATGTTGAGAATATTTCTCAAGAGTTGTTGGAAGCGGCTGGGCTAATTATTCCTAGGAAATCAGGAGATGGCTTTTATGACCGTTTTCGGAACCGATTAATGATTCCTATAAAAGATCGACAAGGTAGGGTAATAGGCTTCGGAGGTAGAAGTCTTGATGGAACGGATCCTAAATATTTAAACTCTCCTGAAACTGAAGTTTTCGAAAAAGGTAAGCATCTCTTTGCTTTAGATAAAGCCACAAATTTAATTAGAAAGAATGATAAAGCTGTTGTCGCAGAAGGATACTTTGATGTGATAGCACTTCATGCAGCAGGTGTAACAAATGCGGTGGCGTCCTTAGGCACTGCGTTAAGTAGTCATCAGGTCACACAATTATGTAGGTGTACTGATAGTAAAAGAATAGTTCTAAACTTTGATGCTGATAATGCAGGAATTCGTGCTGCTAATCGGGCTATAAATGAAGTTGAGCACCTTGCGATGCAAGGCCAGCTAGAGCTTCGTGTTTTGCACTTGCCTTCAGGAAAAGACCCTGATGAATATCTCCAAGAAAACTCTGTTGCTGACTATAAGGCCCTTCTTGATAAAGCTCCCCTCTGGATTGATTGGCAAATCGACCAAGTCTTCAAAGATCTTGATTTAACTAAAGCAGACCATTTCCAATTGGTTGTTAGTGGTTTGGTTCAATTGTTAGGTAAATTACCACCATCAGCTTTACGAACTTATTATCTCCAAAAAGTATCTGAGCGTTTAAGTGGTGGACAGGCTCGTGTTGCCCTACAGCTTGAAGATGATCTCCGAAAACAAGTCAAAGGTCAACGTTGGCATGGACAGTCTACGCGTCTTGAAAAACCTGGCGAAGCAAGTCTAAGAGAACGCAATGAAGCTGAAATCCTTAGACTGTATCTTCATTGCCCCAGTCAAAGAGCCAATATTAGGCGTGAGTTAAGACAACGGGAACTTGAGGATTTTGCGCTTCATCATCATCGTCTACTTTGGTCTTCAATTAGTGATATTGAGGAAAGCAACCTTGGTATGACACTTTTAGAGTCAATCTGTAGAGGTGACGCCCCTGGTGATGAGTTGTCTTTAATAGAACTTCCTCGATTGCTTCTAGATCAATTCACAGCTGATAATAATGACCTTCTTTCCTCTCGTTTCACACCACTTTTAGAACTTGGCGAAGTACAGATGGCGGCAATGAAAACTCCTATTCCTTATTTACGTGGAACTCTTGCCGTGTTGGAACGTCATAAATCTCTCAGACGTTGTCGACACCTTATTGAGGCTTGGAGTGGGCAGCGCCTTGAAACTCTTGAGACTTGTATTGCTGCGCTTCTTGAACAAGAACAAAACCAACCTGATTTGTCGTTTGAGATGGAGGCCCGTATAGATGAGATGTTTAATGAACTCAATACTGATGCTTTAAATTTCCAGCAATTGTATTATAGGGAGCGAAAACATCTCCTTCATTTAGATAAAGAGCGCTGCGCGATTTCAAATGATTAATAGAAATTATCTAATTAATACTCACATCACTCATCCTAATAGACTTTTAAAAACAATATTTTTTTAAAGCAGCTATTACTTTTCTGGGCTGGTCTTCAATTAAGTAGGCTTCGTATTCTTTCTCTAGGTTTCCTGTTAGCTTAACCGAACCTTTTAATGCCCCTAGCTTTTGTTCACTGATTTTTGCGTTCTTCTTGTTTTTAAGATTAAGCAAATTGCCATTATTACACTCTTGAGCTACATGGACAGATTCGTGCCTTATGGCTCTCCTTATCATTAGCCCTGTCTTGTAGTCGTCCTGATAGCCTATGCTTCTTGATAAATTATATCCACCATGACTTTTCGCGTTCTCTGTACAAATAACTATTCTTTTTTGATCTTTCTTTAGGAAGCCAAAGTACTTTTCTCCTAAAAGACATAAAGGAGTATTTTCTTCTACTGAATAGTTGGCTTTATATACTAACTCTAGAATTTCTTTTTCTTGAGAACCTAGAAATAGAAGAAATTCCATTACTTTCTTGTGATACTAACTAGTAGTTAAGAAGAATTATTTGCAAATTATACGTCTTCGTCTTCCAGAGCTTATACTTTTACAGTGGGAATGTCTGTTAGGCGTGTTGTTGCAGCCGGACTTAGATGATTACGATGCATTCTCCAAGTTTGGTTTGTTCCACATACAGCCCATTTTATTGTGTCATTGCCGTAGCGTTTGTTGAGATTATCGATTGTTTGCATTAGTCGTTCGCGTTGGTGTGTCTTTTCTGGATTAAATGTTTCAAGGAGATTTAGTTGTAGATGTTCGCTGTCTACGAGGTCTTGCATTATAACCCCTGCCTTTACTAGTAGACGATGAGGGCGGAATATACGCTTTGTTAAATCAAGTGAGTTTGCGAGCAGTATGGATGTATCATTGCTATGTACACTAAGGCGTTTAGTTGCTGCTTGGCTATAAAAATATGGTGTATAGGCACTTGTACGCGTGAAAACAGTGATAGCGCCAGCCCGTTGTTGTTGCATTCTTAGCTTCTCGCTTGCTTTCACAACGTATGTTGATATTGCCTGACGTAATTCTTCGATAGTACTTATCGGCCTTTTAAAGCTTCTACTAATACAAGTCTCTTGTTTCGCTGCTGGTTTAGTTGATAGAGGTAAACAAGTAATCCCTTGCAATTCGTTCTGTAGACGTATGCCTGTAACCCCAAATTTTGATCTCACTTCATTACTTGGCATGTTAAGAAATTGTTTGGCATTTGTGATGCCTCGTATACGGCACCAGCGGGCTAATTTTCGGCCAATACCCCAAACATTTTCTATGGCAATGTTTTCAAGACATGCTTCTGGACTTTTAGCCTTCTCTAGGTCAAAGATACCCGCATGGTGGGAGGCTGTTTTGGCTAAGTAATTGGCGAGTTTGGCTTGGCTTTTGCTTGCACCGATGCCAATTGCAATTGGTAGGCCAAGACTTTTGTAAATAGATGCTCGTAATTGACGTGCCCAAGGATGAAGACTTTGGTCAGGAGGACGGTTGATTTTGGCAAATGCTTCGTCAATTGAATAGATTTCCAAATCCTCGCAATGCATTGTAAGTAGGCTCATTAGGCGATGACTCATGTCGCCGTATAGTGCGTAGTTCGAACTGCGCACTTCGACATCAAGCCTATTTAGTTCATGACGTATTTTGAAATAGGGTGCCCCCATTAAGACCCCAAGACGACGAGCTTTGGCATTTCTTGCTATGACGCACCCATCATTGTTGGATAGGACCACCAAGGGGCGACCAGTCAGTTTAGGGTCAATAGCTTCCTCGCAGGCTGCGTAAAAGTTATTGCCATCAATCAATGCTATGGACATGAATTATAACGACTGAGTAGTACGTGTGAGCTTGTGAATGGAATATATGGCGACCCCCCAAATTTGAACATTGTCATAATGACGCATGTCAATTGCTGGGTAGTTAGGGTGCTCTGCTTCTAGGTAAAGTGTTTCTTTATGACGAGTCAGCCTTTTTAGCGTAAAGCACCCATCTAGTATTGCCACTACTATGCATCCCGGCTGAGCATCTAGGCTGCGATCTACTATTAAAAGGTCTCCGTTCTGAATGCCTGCATTAGTCATGGAGAAACCCTTTACTTTCAGGAAAAAGGTGCTTGCTGGGTGGAGAATTAGATGTTCATTCAGATCAATCCCCGCATCAATGTAGTCATCAGCAGGAGAGGGAAAACCTGCTGCCACGCATTCATTTGCTAAAGGAAGAAATAGTTGTATAGGTTTGACATGAGGAGGTACTGGTACTTGAGGGAAATTCACAAGAAACATTTACTTAGTACTAATAGTAGTATATCAGTACTACTATTAGTACTAAGTAAATGTTGAGTATGGCTCCTTATGGACCTTTAGAAGATAGCGGCAATTTTTTATTTAGAGCTTTAATTGCGATGATAGGAGCCGCCTTCGCAAATATTCTTTGCGCGATAGAGTTGCTCTATTAGTAAAAGGCGGGCTATCTCATGCGGAAAAGTGAGAGGTGAGAGGCTTATGCTCCAATTGGCCATGGCTTTGATTTCTGAATCAAGGCCATTGGCGCTACCAATTACAAAAAGGAGCCGGCTAGAACCTAGGCTTTTCAGGCGATTGGCAAAACCAAGAGAAGTTAGGCTTTCGCCTTCTTCTGTAAGAATGATTAGTAATTCGTTAGTTTTAATTGAAGAGCGGATTGATTGAGCTTCTTTCTTAAGGTCGCTATCCTTTAGCTCTGTAATTGTTAATCCAGGGAGCCTTTTGATGTAAAGATTCAGCCCATTTTGAATCCAGGCCTTCCTGGTTTTCCCTATGGCAAGTATTCGATATCGAGAGGGATTTAGCAAAATTAATTAGTTAAAATTTTTTCGTTTATCTACTCTTCTTCTAGAAGCAGTTGTTTGAAGGAAACATAGAGACTGTCGATTTGATCACTTTTATTGTTAATAGCTTCTTCTCTTTCTATGGGGGTGTGCTTATTTTCATTACCTATAGATTTGCCTTCAATATTTTTTAAGCGAGTTATTAAATGCTTAGGTATTTTGCCATCAGGACTTGCCTTAATAAGTTGCTTAAATAGTTCTTTGGGGTCTTCTTCCGTTTCAATGGGGTGCTGGGGTGAGTTGGAAGATTGTTTTGTGTTTAGCAGGGGTCTGTTGGGAGTTGGTATCTCTTTAGGAAGTTGGCGGCTTAATTCCCGGAGTCGTTCAAGGCTATTTGGGTCAAAACTCATAGGATTAAAAAATTATCAAGTTAGAGGAAGTGTGAGAGAGTCTTCTATTGACTTCATGCTACAGGGTTCTTTTTTAGTATTGGCTCTATGTTTGTTAACTTGTGAAGGATTTGTAAAAGGAGGAGGAAGAATATGAGCTTCTCAGGGCATAGTGCTCGTAAACGCTTTGGCCAGCATTGGTTAAAAGATGTAGCTATCTTAGAAAAGATTGTTGAAGCGGCAGAGCTTTGTGAAAATGATCGTGTTTTAGAAATAGGCCCTGGTAGGGGAGCCCTTACTCACAAGTTGCTTAATTCAAAGGTTTCATTGGTTCATGCGATTGAATTAGATACGGATTTGGTTGTAGGACTGAGAGAACGTTTTTTTCATGAGACGCGTTTTTCATTAAAAGGAGGAGATGCTTTGAAAATTTCATTGTTACCCCCTGATGGAATAGAAGTTAATAAAGTGGTAGCCAATATCCCCTATAACATTACTTCTCCGTTGCTTGAACGCTTGATTGGAAAATTAGGATTTTTTCCAGAGACGAGATATGAACGCTTGGTGTTACTTTTGCAAAAAGAAGTTGCAGATAGAATTCTTGCTATGCCTGGTCAAAGCAGTTTTAGTGCAATGAGTGTAAGAGTTCAATTATTGTGTAAGAGTAGAAGTGTTTGTGACGTATCGCCTAAGTGTTTTAAACCTTCACCTAAAGTGCACTCAAAAGTTGTCGTCATTGAACCATTTGCTTTTTCAGAAAGGTTGAATGTTGATATTGAAAAACGAGTTGAATCTTTACTTAGGACTGCTTTCTTGGGCAGGCGTAAAAAGCTGAGAAACACTTTAGCTAGTATTAGGCCTCTTAACCAGTTGGAATCTCTTGCAGATCAGCTGGGAATAAGTTTGAACCAGAGGCCTCAAGAGATATCTCCAATGATGTGGGTGTCTCTAGCAAAGAGGATTCATGATATGGATAAACTTGTGGGAGAGATACAATCATGAATAAGGTCTCTTCCTCTATAGCAGAGTCTTTGAAAGTTTATGCATCAGCAAAGATAAATTTGCATTTAGAAGTTTTGGGATTACGTAAAGATGGCTTTCATGAGTTAGCTATGGTTATGCAAAGCATTGATTTAGTTGATGAGATTGAGATAACTAAGACAAATGATGAACTGATTAGCCTTAATTCAGATAATCCAGAGTTAGACAATGGAGATGGAAATTTGATTATTAAGGCTGCAAAGCTAATTCGAAGTCGATCAGGATTAAGGGATTTAGGGGCCTTAATTTATTTAAGAAAAAAAATTCCTATTGGCGCAGGCTTGGCTGGAGGTTCGAGTGACGGAGCAGCAACTTTGGTAGGTCTTAACTCTCTTTGGGGACTAAATTTCTCTAATAATCAGTTGGAAGATATGGCGGCTGAGCTTGGTTCAGATGTTCCATTTTGCATCTCAGGGGGAGCTCAATTGTGCTTTGGTCGAGGTGAATGCCTGGAACCTTTAGATAAATCAGATCCAACTTTGGCAATAGTTCTTGTAAAAGATCCATCTGTATCTGTGTCCACTCCATGGGCCTATTCAAGGTACAAGCAATTAAATGAGAGTACTTACTTAAGCAAAGAAATTGATTTCCAAGAGAAGCGAATGGCTCTTAGGAAAGCCTCTTGGTTAAGACCACTTAATGCATCAAACCCTCCTCCTTTGATTAATGACCTTCAAGAGGTTGTTGCACCAGCCACTCCAGCGGTTGAGAAAGCTTTGCAATTCCTTCGCTCATTAAAAGGTGTTCTTTCGGTAGCAATGAGTGGATCAGGCCCAAGCTGCTTTGCAATTTTCTCTGATTTGGATCAGGCTAGAATTGCTCTTGAGGAGAATCAAGAGGAGCTTCGAAAACAATGCTTAGAAGGCTGGTGTTGTGCTCTTAATTCGAAAGGAGTGAGGTTCGCGAAGTGAGCAATACAAAAGACAAGCCTTTGCCTGTAAATCATTCGGGCTCTCCTACCGAACAAAATAATTCTTTGGGAAACGATGAGAGTGGTAAGAGTGAGCCTGTTCGTAAAGGACCACTCAGTTTCTTGTCCGGAGCTCTTACAAGTCTTCTGTTTGCATGGGTTGCTTTGTTGTTGAGTGAGAAGCTGGTTGTTTATTTCACAATTCATTCTCCCAATTACTCTTCTCCTATTGCTCAGAGCATTCGTTCTGGGTTTAAAACATTAGTTATTGGGATGTCGTTTTTGGCTACTTTTACTTTCGCTTTTATTGGTCTAGGGCTAACAATTGTATTTATTCGAAGTTTGTTTGATGCCAGTCGAGTTGAGGGTGATTAGTTTTCAAGTAAGAAATAATTTCATTGCTTCTAAAGGGGGGATCTTTATGACACTTCATGACCTTGGCCTTTTGGTTCTTTTGCTAAGCCCTGGCATGTTGCTTTCCGTATTGATTCTTTCTACATTTGCTGCAGGCGGTTAATTGGGCACGGTTTGATATAGCTTGGCTAAACCAGCGGGCTTAGCCTGAATTCTCCCCGAAAAATTGTGGCAGGTACACTTCTTTTTAATGCTCTTCGAGAAGCCATTGATGAGGAGATGGCAAAAGATCCTCATGTGTGTGTTATGGGAGAGGATGTAGGGGAATATGGGGGTTCTTATAAGGTTACGAAGGATTTATATGAGAAATATGGCGAGTTAAGAGTTTTAGATACTCCTATTGCAGAGAATAGTTTTACTGGGATGGCTGTAGGAGCAGCCATGACTGGGCTTCGCCCAATTGTGGAGGGAATGAATATGGGATTTCTTCTTCTTGCCTTTAATCAAATATCAAACAATATGGGGATGTTGAGGTATACCAGTGGAGGTAATTTCACTATCCCGACTGTTGTTCGTGGTCCTGGGGGAGTTGGCCGTCAGCTTGGTGCAGAGCATAGCCAAAGACTTGAGGCGTATTTCCATGCAGTCCCTGGGATAAAGATAGTTGCTTGCAGTACACCTACTAATGCGAAAGGTTTAATGAAAGCCGCAATTAGAGATAATAACCCGGTCTTATTTTTTGAACATGTTCTTCTTTATAACTTGAGCGAAGAATTGCCTGATGGAGACTATGTCTGCGCTTTAGATCAAGCAGATGTCGTCAAGGAAGGTAAGGATTTGACATTGCTTACATACTCCCGAATGAGACATCATTGCCTGAAAGCACTCCCTCAACTGGAGGAGAAAGGAATTGATGCAGAATTGATTGATTTAATCAGCCTGAAACCTTTTGATATGGAAACAATTTGCAAGTCGATAAAGAAGACTCACAGAGTAATAATTGTTGAAGAATGCATGAAAACAGGAGGGATAGGTGCTGAATTGATTGCTTTGATTAATGAAAACTGTTTTGATGATCTTGACTCTCGACCTATCAGGCTTTCTAGTCAGGACATACCTACTCCTTACAATGGTCAACTTGAGAACCTAACGATTATTCAACCCCACCAAATTGTTGAATCGGCAGAAGAGATTATTAAAAAGGGACTTTAAATTATGGCTCGTCAGCAAGGTTGGTTTGCACTTCTTCTTGCATTGGTAATTGCTTCATGTTCGGTTTGCTTTAGTCAACCATTTCAGTTAGGTCTGGACCTTCGTGGTGGAAGTCAGCTCACTTTAGAAGTTCAACCGACAAAAGATTTTCCCCAGATCAAAGATGAACAAGTTGAAGCAGTAAAAGCAGTCTTAGATCGCAGAGTTAACAGCCTGGGAGTATCAGAATCAACTCTTCAGACTATTGGGACCAATCAACTAATCTTAGAACTTCCAGGAGAGCAAGAGCCTTCAAGGGCGGCAAGGGTTTTAGGGAAAACAGCACTTCTTGAGTTTAGGGCTCAGAAGGAAGGGACTAAGACAGAGATGAAGCGACTTCAATCTCTTAGGTCTGTTTTAAGGAATATTGCTATCTCTAAGGGCGTAATAAATGACGAGAATGGAGTTTTTCCTGACAATGAAAAGCAACAACTTAAGAATGTGAATAAATCTTTAGGGCTAAAGGAAACTACTGGCAATGATTTTGAGCAGCTTGAAAATCTAACCAAAGTTATTAATACAAGAATAGTTAACCTTTTTGAGCCTTCTGATTTGACAGGTAGGGATCTGGTAAGTGCAGGGCGCCGTCAAGAACAAAACCTCTCTAGTTGGGAGGTAACTTTAACCTTTAATCAAAGCGGTGGAGATAAATTCTCTCAGTTAACCAAGTCAATTGCAGGATCAGAGCGCCTTTTAGGAATAGTTTTAGATGGCGAATCGATTAGTGAGGCAAGCGTTGGAGAACAATTCAAAGTTGCAGGGATTACTGGTGGTGCGGCTACTATTAGTGGAGGGTTTACAGCAGACTCTGCTCGGGAATTAGAAGTTCAATTGAGGGGAGGTTCATTGCCATCGCCTGTAAAAATAATCCAGGTAAGGACAATTGGCCCAACGCTTGGTAGTGAGAATATTCGTAGAAGTTTGATTGCATCATTAAGTGGTTTATCTTTAGTGGCAGTTTTTATGGTTTTGTTTTACCGGGTTCCTGGATTAGTGGCTGTAATCGCGCTTAGTTTTTATGCGCTTTTTAATATTGCTGTTTATACATTAATCCCAGTCACCCTTACTCTCCCTGGTATTGCAGGCTTTATCTTAAGCATTGGAATGGCTGTTGATGCAAACGTACTTATTTTCGAAAGAGTTAAAGATGAGCTTCGAAGAGGTAATACATTGATTCGCTCTATTGATAGTGGATTTTCTCAAGCATTCTCTTCCATTATTGATGGGCATATAACCACCTTGATTAGCTGTACAGCACTTTTTTACCTGGGAACTGGTTTCGTAAAAGGTTTTTCAGCAACACTTGGAATTGGAGTCGTTATTAGTTTATTTACGGCACTTTCTTGTACTCGGATACTTCTAAGATTCCTTATGAGCTATAAATCATTAAGGAGACCAACTAACTTTTTGTCGGCCAGTCAACTTCCTTCCTGATTCCTTAACTTAAAACAAGTGTCTTCTTCTCCAGTTCATAAAACAAAATTGATTTTCCCTGTTACTCGTCATAGATATAAGATTTGGCTAGTTTCTGGCTTGGCAGTAATTATTAGTATCGCAGGCTTGATTTCATGCTGGTTAAACCCATTAATAGGTTATCCGCTTCGCCCTGGACTTGATTTTACAGGGGGTACACAAATAAAACTTGAACGTCAATGTAATGATGAATGCAATCCAATAAGGACTTCAAATGTTACGGAGCTATTACGAGAAATCCCCTTGAATACTTCTGGAAACGAATCATCTCCAAATTTATCAATAGCGAGAGTTCAGTTCCTAGACGGATATAAATCAATCTTAGTAAGATTGCCTTTCTTAACTGCTTCTCAAGCAGAAAAAGTGGCACAAGCATTGGATCCAATCGCAGGCCCTTTTCAGCCTGGAGGACAATCTATAGATACGATTGGCCCTACTTTAGGCGCTCAGTTACTTAAAAGTAGTTTGATATCTTTGTTGGTGGCATTTAGTGGGATAGCAGTTTATATAAGCTATAGATTTGACAAGACCTTTGCCTTGTTAGCGCTTGTAGCTTTATCTCATGATGTATTGATTGTATGTGGTGTATTTGCTTGGCTTGGGATATTTTTAAACTTGGAGGTTAATAGTCTTTTCGCAGTTGCATTGTTAACAATTTCAGGATATTCAGTAAATGATACTGTAGTTGTATTTGATAGGATTCGTGAGATTAATTCCTCAGCTAATTCATTAGGTTTTAACCAAAAGATAGATTTTGCAGTATCTGCGACATTATCAAGAACTTTATATACAAGCTTAACTACTTTATTGCCTTTAGGAGCATTGATATTTTTTGGAGGGGACACCTTGTTTTGGTTCTCAGTTGCTTTGGCATTAGGTGTAACTGTGGGCAGTTGGTCAAGTATTGCTTTAGCACCTTCATTGTTAAGCTTGAGATCTGAAGTATGACTTGACTTGAAAAATAATAATAGAGATAGAATTTTGAAGAAGCTCCGTCTTGAATCATTAATAGAGAATATTTGGATACCATATATTCTAATTTTATTATCACTTTGGGACCTAAGAGTTGAGTTACGTCTTTTGGTTGATCATTTCACTATTACGTCCTTTCTATTTGCAATAAGATCTCATCCTTTGGCTGTAATAGTTTTATTGTTTAGCCCATCATTAATTAAAAGATACACTACTTAAATAATCTGTAAATTCATAGAAGATTTAAAATTTTAATTATATTTACAGAGAGCTTTTCTCTTGTCTAAAATATCAGTAATTAAAACTTCCTTTACTAGGATCTGTATTATTACTGCTAAAGGAAGAGATAATAGCAGTCCAATTGGTCCGAAGATTATGGTAAATATAAACTGAGCTGTTAAGGTGAAACCAGGTAGTAACTTGACTTGATGCTGCATAACTGATGGAGTTATTACATAGCTTTCGAGATTTTGGATGATTATATAGATTCCAAGTACTGCAAGTGATTTCCATGGATTATCAAGTAAAGCTACCGACATTGGGAAGATAGTACTTAATGTCGGACCAATGTTGGGGATAATATTTAATATCCCTGCTAGTAATGCATTGGCTACAACAAGCTTCACTCCAAGTATATAAAGGCTAACCCCTGCAAGTATGGCAACAAAAGATGAACTTATGATTACAGCTAGCATCCAGTTACTTAAGGAATTCCCACACTTTACGAGGATTGTTCTTGCTCTACGACGATAGAAAGATGGTATCAATAAAATAAAGACTTCTTTGTATGCCTCTGGCTGTATAGCTATCATTAGACTTATTGATATAACAAAAATAAACTGAACTATTCCTAGCCCTAAATTACCAGCGAGATTTAGAATTCTTTTTAAACTATCTGTAATTCCATTAGCGAGCGATGCACCATCTGGTAAAGCGGTAAAGTCTTTTGATAAGAAACTATCTTTTAAAATATCTTTTGCATTTTCTCCGTATACAAACTCCGATACTTTACCTATAGAGTCAACGCTTATTTGCCATAATTCCTTTGCTGCTGATGGAAGTTGTATTATTAATTGTTGGAATTCTTCGGTAAATTGAGGTATTACGATTACCATCGACAATGCAAATATTAATAAGCCACTAGTTACTACTAGCAGAAATGAGATCGCACGAGGTAATTGTAATGTTAACTGAACTTTCCCTATCAGAGTACATAAAGCTATAGAAAGTACTATTCCAGCAAAAATAATTATTAGGACACTTCGAAGATTCCACAGAAGTAATGTCGAAGTAATTAATGCTGCAAGTGTTAACCAACCAGAGAGTTTCAAGTTCTTATTTTGAGGAATACCCTAAACCATTCTTTTTTGCATAACGTTCCGCAAATCTCATGAACCTTTCAAAATCCGATTCTGTTTTCCATGTGTAGGTAGCTTCTATAGCGCTAGGTTCTCCATTAAGAAATCGGGCTTTTACTTCTCTCGTTTTAAGAGCTCCCTCATCGTCAATCAATGTCATGCCAGTTATATCTCCAGTCGTTGCCTCGGAAAGTGCATCTGGCTTTTGAAAAACAAAAATTGCTTGACCAGTTTTACCATCCTTACTTCTCGTTAGACGTATCTCTGGAATTGCTGTCTCATCAACACCTTCATAGAATTGAATCGCAGGATTTATTTTGGAGCTACTCATTGATCTCTACGACTTAATTAACATGTTAATGAAAAAGTCTTTTATATGCGAAAAGTTTGTATTAATAGACATGACCATTCTTGATAAGCTTTTCAGCAGCTAATTGATAATTTAGTCCTGAGATGTCGATTGTCTCAACCTTTTCTGACTTGTTTAAGTCATAGATATAGCATTTATCGTAATAATCAAGCATTGCGAGGCAAGCTTCTTCCCAATCTTCTTTCTCTATTGCTTCTAATGCCCATGAAGTTCTTTGGGGGCCTAACCTTTTACTAATTCTGATTGTGGCTAGTTTAAGGTCTTCTTTTTGTTGAATACTGTATTCGCTTACTAAAGTCTCAACACGTTCAGCTTTTGTTCTATTTAGCTCAATTAAACCTGCCTTTTTCATTTGCTTAAAGAGTCCGTTGGGAATTCTGCACCTCCCTAAATTTGCACTCTCTGCTTCTAGCCATATTCCCTTGACAAATTCCTTTGAGAAACTACAAAGCTTCTCTGCTAGCAGATTTTCAAATTGCTCTGAACTAGGTTGTGGCGGAAGACCTAATCCGCCAAAACTACTTCCTCTATGGTTCGCAAGACCTTCAAGATCAATTGTTGATATTCCTCTTTCTTTTAAAGCAAAAAGTATTGATGTCTTCCCTACACCAGTTTTGCCACCAATTAATTTGAGAGGCCACTCTTTCTCAAATTGCTCTAAGACCCATTTCCTATAACTTTTATACCCTCCATTAAGAAGAATTACCTTTAGGCCAATTAAATTTGCTAGCCAGCCAAGACTTTTGGAACGAAGTCCCCCTCTCCAGCAGTAAATCCTTAGAAAAGAACCAATGGATTCATTGCTTTTGTTTTCTAAAGATGCCTTAAAGCTAGAAAGTTTTGGCTTTGTTATTTCTAGGCCTAAAATTATCGCTTGATTACGACCCTTTTTTTTGTAAGCTGTACCTATTAAAGCCCTTTCATCATCAGTAAATAAGGGTAGATTGGCTGCTCCTGGCCAGTGCCCTTGATTAAATTCTTTTGGACTTCGTATATCTATTAATGGACCTTCTTTGTCTCGGAAGATCTTGAGAGAATATGAAGGAGGGGTTCCAATGCCTGACATAGTAGGTCAAAGCAGACTTATAGAGGCCGGTTGCAAAGTTATGCCTTCTGACAAATCTGATTCAACCAATCTAACTATTCATGAACTTCTTGAGAAATTCTCAAGTGGTTCTTTACGGCAAAAACGCCGGTTTGTGAAGTTAGTCGAGGAACGCTCTAGTGATTTTAAAGAACTAGGAGAAGACTTATTAAAGAATTTTGATCCCGAAAGTGATAATTGGTGTGCAGGTTGGCTATTGCAAGTTTGCCAAAGACATCAACCTCAATTGATATCCAAATTAATTGATCCAGACTCTTCAGGTTGGTTTAGGACTCATTCTGGAAGCGGTGTTAATTATGCAGCTTTACAACAAGCTCTTCTGGAAGAACGTTTTGAAGATGCCGATAGAATGACTAGTTCTACCTTGCGTGAACTGGCTGGGCCCTCGGCTGTTGAACGAGGTTACGTTTATTTCAGCGAGGTTACGTCAATTACCGAAGTTGATTTGATTACTTTGGACCGATTGTGGATAGCTTATTCACAGGGTAAATTCGGATTCTCTGTACAAGCCAGGCTTCTGGAAGCGCTTAAGGGTCGCTATGAGATGCTTTGGCCCAAAATAGGCTGGAAAGAAAATGGTGTTTGGACTAGATATCCCAACGCATTTACTTGGTCTATTTCTGCTCCAGAAGGACATATGCCACTTATTAATCAATTAAGAGGTGTTCGTCTTATGGATGCATTGATAAATCATTCTGCATTTAACCCTCGCAGGTCGATCAAGACGTAATTCGCAATTAAAGTTAAATTGTTTAAGGGTACTTTTTTTAAGCTTCTTTTAGTTCTATTGCCTGGGCTCTAAATAATTGCTTCTAGGCTATCTAAAACATTATTATTTTTATTGTGCGCTCATTTAGGTGGGCAGATTTTATTCTCCCTTCTACACTCCAACTTGCTCCGTTTATAAAGCTTCTTTTGGAACCGGTAGGTTGCAAGAGAACTATTGATCGTATTGAGTTGGGACTTCATGAGGCTTTGGTTAATGCCGTTCTTCATGGAAATGAAGGAGATCCAGAAAAGTCCTTGAGAGTTCGTAGGATAATGACTCCTAATTGGCTGATTTGGCAGATTCAAGATCAAGGAAAAGGAATTCCAGCTTCTTCAAGGATCTCAACCTTGCCAATTGAATTAGATGCAGAAAATGGTCGTGGACTTTTTTTAATTCACCAATGCTTTGATGATGTTCGTTGGAGTAGAACAGGCAATAGATTGCAGTTAGCAGCCAAACGTCCCGCTTAAATCAATGAGAAGGACAGCCTGGATCTTTAATTTCTTTGTTTAACCAAAGTAAAGCTTGATGTATGAGTGATTGGATATCTGAGGTTTCTCCTCCATTGATAATTTGAGCAATTGCTGAGATTAGTAACTCTGCAGCTCTCCTTTCAGAATTATTCTTTAATTGATGCCAATTTTTATTGCTTAGTGTTAGCTCAGAATGAAGTTCTTTTACTAATTTATGAGTAGCGGATGACCATTTGGATTTTCCCATCTCAATTTTTCTAATTCAATAAATACTTATAGATTGTATCTATAAGTATTTCAAGCCTTTGTGATTTTCTTTGGTCATAAGCCCATGATCCAAGAACATTTTTTCTTAATCCTGCACTGGCAGGTGTTAGATGGTTCCCCTCAAGTTCAATAGCTTGAGATTGATCATTAATTCTGTTTTGAAGAGATTCAAGTAATAAATCTGTTTGGTCTAAATTATCTTGAGTGAATTTGATTAATAAATTTCTCGGTTGTGAATATTTCTTTGTAATTAACTTCAAAGTCTCTTGAGGACTTGGACTAAATTCCGTTCTTATATTTAGTCTTTTACTTACCTTCTCTACGAGAGGAATTGACTGGTCTGCTGTGAAATTGTTAAAACATAAACCAATAAATGCTTTGCTATTTCTTCCTAAGTCAGGAGCAAGTAGGTGCAATTTGCACCCTAAACTATGCCCAATTCTAAGTGAACTTGGCATTACTCCTACTCTTAAGTCGAGTTTTGTTTTGCATAACCGAAAATTCCGCCAGGCTTCATTAGCCTGAGATTGATGATCTAGCCCTGGAATATACCTCCATGCATGAACTGCGATGTTTCTTCTTGTGAGACCTTCCAAGAGAAGCTTGTAACTAATATGAGGTGTAGTTGCTAGATAGCTTCCACCTATCATCTCAATTAGACCAATAGGCTTGGGAGGCCAGGAGCACCAAGTTCTTTCTATTAGTCTCCAGGTATACATTTAATTCCTACTTCTTCTTGAATCATGAATAATTATTGATTAAAAAGCTTGCAAAATTTGCAATTAACATCAAAATATTTCATGAAAGTTGGACTTCTGTAAATATACTGGTTTTCTTCTTAGGAAGAAGCAGTTTTACACTTGAAAAGTTTTTAGGATGCAAAAGGAATTTGATTTCGTTAGTAATTCAACTAAAGGCAGCATTGGGGAGTTTCCTAAGACATTGCTTATCCTAGATACGGAAACTACTGGTCTTGATTCAGATAAAGATCAGTGTTTAGAAATAGGAGCAATACTTTTTCATGTCAAAACGAGATCTGTTCTTGCCCAAAACTCTTTCTTGTTACCTGTTGACGAAAACTCAGCCGAATCAATTAACCGTATTCCTGCTGAGATAACAAGAATCTTTCAACCTTGGGAAATGGGAATGAAATATTTTGAGGAATTAGTGGATTGTGCAGAAGCTGTTGTGGCACATAATGTTGCTTTTGATAAGCAATGGTTTGGCAGCCCTCCTCTTCCTAAATTAATAAAACCATGGATTTGTTCCATGGAAGACATCTCATGGCCTTCACATCTTCAATTAAGAAGCAGACCATCTGTTAGGGACTTGGCCTTGGCTTATGAGATACCAGTCTGGAGTGCTCACAGAGCTTTGACTGATTGTATTTATTTGGCTGAGGTCTTTAGACGTTGTGATCAATTGGAAACTCTTTTGGTTCATGGATTAGAGCCAAGAATGCTTATGCGGGCTCAGGTCTCTTATGAGCAGAGGCACTTGGCGAAGAATGCGGGCTTTCGTTGGAATGACCCAGTTCATGGAGCTTGGACGCGACGT
Source organism: Prochlorococcus marinus str. MIT 9211 (assembly GCF_000018585.1). Taxonomy (NCBI): domain Bacteria; kingdom Bacillati; phylum Cyanobacteriota; class Cyanophyceae; order Synechococcales; family Prochlorococcaceae; genus Prochlorococcus; species Prochlorococcus marinus. Next base: position 634,830 of record NC_009976.1, read on the forward strand.
TTGAGCGCTAGAGAGGCTTCTCAGCTCGACTTTCCTGTGGATTTTGTTGATAGTTAAAGCTACTGGTCAACTTATTGGCTAGATAGATTTCCTTTAGATATCTGAAGCCAGTCGGTTATTTCGTGCAAATAGTGAATTGTCTTGCCAATCTATTTATATGAATGGATTAGATTTGAACAAAAATCCCCTTCGTAGGAGGGGCATAGAGCGTCAAAAACTAAAAAGACGCTTAAGACAATGGCAACAAGCCAGAAGCTGGGCCCGTTTAATTCGTGAGGCAGAGCATCTTTGGAAAGTTGATTCTAGAGAGTTGAAACGCCTTGGTGCATTGGAATTGACACAGTTGCTTCAAGAGGTACCTCAGTCATATAGAAGAAGGGTGAATCTCTGGTTGATTAAGTATTCAGTTGCTACGAGATTCGGAAACTAATTTTAACTGTGAGGAAATTGCTTTTGGGTAGTTTTAATGGATTTTATTTAAACTGCCTCTTACTTAGGAACGAAATACCACTCAATTCGAAAGCGCAAATAAGCTTTATTCTCAAAAAAATATTTTGATTGTTGAAAAGAAAAGTAATCTAGAAATATAATTAAAATCTATTTATTAGTTGCCTTTTCACTTTGATCAAGACCTCTATAATTATAACTTGAATATTGCTATTACAATAAAATGATTAACTTAAGAAGCAAATTAAATTCCACCTAGGCTTTCTCTCTAACTAACAGACTATTTATTTTGTAATAGGTTTTAAGCTTGATTTATTTGTAGAGAGCTTATGGATAATTCATATTTTCATTATTGTTGAAACTCGAATAGAGAGCATTCCAATAACATTAAATGAGTTCTTTATAACCTAGATGGTTACACGTGCTATAGAAATAGCCACAACTCTCGTGTTTTTAATTCTCTATGCTCTTTCACAAAAAACCTTATCGATTTAAGCTTAGCTAGGGAATTTCAAGGACAATATTTCTTGGCTTGGCTCCGTAATGGACAGGTGTATTCTAAGTTTTAAGTGAAAAAATCTCGTTTTGACTGAGTTTCAAACTTTGCGAGGGATGGTAGACCTCTTGCCAATGCAAACTCAGCGTTGGCAAATAGTTGAGAATTTAGCTAGGCATCACTTTCATAGAGCAGGTCTAAAAGAAATTCGGACACCACTTCTGGAAATCACAGAATTATTTGCAAGAGGTATAGGTGAGGCTACTGATGTAGTGGGAAAGGAGATGTATACATTCTTGGACCGAGGTGATCGATCGTGCACGCTCAGACCAGAAGGAACGGCTTCAGTGGTTAGATCTGTTGTTCAGCATGGTCTCTTGAATCAAGGGCCTCAAAGGCTTTGGTATGGAGGGCCAATGTTTCGTTATGAACGCCCACAGGCTGGGAGACAAAGACAGTTTCATCAAATGGGAGTTGAGTTTTTTGGTTTACCGTCAATACATGCCGATGCTGAATTGATTTCTATTGCTTGGGATTTATTGCAGGATTTAGGTTTAAAAGATTTAAAACTAGAATTAAATAGTCTTGGTACATTTGAGGATAGACAAAACTATCATGCTCGATTAAATGAATGGTTAGAATGTAATTTTAAATTGCTTGATAAGGATTCCCAAGATCGAATTCATAAGAATCCTCTGCGAATATTAGATACTAAAAATCAATCAACACAAGAACTTTTAAAAGATGCACCATTACTAACAGATTATTTAAGTGATCTAAGCAAAGAAAGATTTTTGTGTTTACAAGAAGCCCTACATAAACTGAAGATACCATTTGATCTTAATCACAATCTTGTAAGAGGACTTGATTATTATTGCCATACAGCATTTGAAATTACTAGTAGTCAATTGGGTGCCCAAGCAACTGTTTGTGGAGGCGGTCGTTACGATAGATTAGTTAAACAACTTGGCGGTCCAGATACTCCCTCTATTGGATGGGCTATTGGAATGGAGAGATTGATTATCCTGCTAGAAGATTCTATTCATAAAGAACAATTTGTTGATGTTTATTTTATAAATAGAGGGGAATTGCCAGCAATTGAGGCTCTTTCTTTGACAAGGAAGTTAAGAGCATTCAATATTATTGTCGAATTAGATCACTCCCAAGCAAATTTTTCTAAGCAGTTTAAAAGGGCTAACAGGTCTAATGCTAAATGGGCTATTATTATGGGAGAAGATGAAATAGCTAAAGGAGAAATACGTCTGAAAAGACTAACTTCTAGTATTAATGGAGATGGTTTTGATGAAATTTGCTTTAGGAATTCTGAATTTAATGAATTGGTTCACACATTAAAGAACTAATGAACTAAATTGCCAACCTATAAACTATGACTTTTAAACAATGAATTTGATCCTTTTTTTAGTTGGTGCAATTCTACTTACCCTTTATTTTTATAAGAATCTATTGAACAGACAAAAAACAAAAGTACCTTTCAAAGGTCTAAGTATGAGGGATTGGATGTCAATGAATCGGGAGGAACGCAATGAAATCAATCGAAATCATAATCTAAATACAATGAAGAGGAAAAGAGAATTACTAGATAAAATAAGAAAAGAATATATTTCTTACACTAAAGATAAATAAATATAGGTTCAATTATGAATTGGCCGCCAAATCTAGCTTGGACTAGTACATCTCCAATTTATGGAATGCATTCCTTTGTCGCCATTAATTATGGCATTCATAAAAATACTCGTTGGGTAAGCATGGTATCCGTACTTGATGGCGATATCAGATTCAGAATTGACTTTGAGGAGCTTATAAGTTCATCCAACTGGTCACCTGGCTGGATTGAACATGAAGACGACTTTATAGGGATGCTTTCTAACGATTCTCATAAGACTTCTGTTCCTATGGTCCCGAAAAACTTATCTTGTTTGCACCCCTCGGAAGACTCTGGGCTTACCATTCCCTTAGATAACGACAATTCTAGAAGTTGGTGATTTCAACCAATTTGTAGACATGAATTTTAATTCACGTATTTTTACCTAATTTTATTTTATGGGCTTACCTTCCTAAAAAATTCACGTTAAGAATGGATAACTTCTATTTATTGATGAAGGAAACTCAGTGGCTAGATGAAAAAGTAGCAAGTAAAGAGCTTGGTGTTAGTCCAGCGACTTTGAAATTATGGAGAGAGGTTGGATACCTAAAGCCTGGAACTCATTGGAGAAGCGCTCCCCACGACGACTCGCTTCCTTGGACTCCGAATGTGATTTACCATTTAAGTTGGTGCAAGGAAGTTATTGAATATTGGAAAGATAAAGATGCTCCTATAACTACTATTGCTGCCTAATACTCTATGGAGATATTTTTTGACATTTTTAAGATTAGGTTATTAGCGTTTCGTTTTTGCAGTCATTAATTGATGATTGCAAAATAGGGTATAAATCCTTCATTCGAAGATAGGCATCAGAATTCCTGTAGAAATCAGCTTGTTCTCTGTAATAGTCTTCTGTCGCCATCTTTAGACTGTTTCTTTCTAACGAATTCCCTATCAGTTCCATAGCTAGAATTAATTTCCCATACCCTCTATTAGTTGCAATACATAGCAACTACAAGCTTCTTTATATTTATTCAAGAATTAAGAAGCATTTGTCTTAATACCTTGACCTGATTAATGATTTTTATATTGATCTATAAATCTAAGAAAGTATGATCAAGCAGATAACTTCGAGTGAATTTTCTCTGCTTTACGAATAAGTTTCTTGGCTGCCTTCCTATCTATGCATTTTTGGGCTTTGACTGAAAGTTTAAGAAGTTTTTGATGTTGCTTGGACATCTGCATGCTGATCTAAGCCTATTAATCACTTTATGAAATTTCATTTTAACAGAAGTTAAGTAAATGACAAAAAAATAGCTCTCTTCAAGGTGCTTGCCCTCATAAGAAATACTGCTATAACTGCTTTTTCGCTGGAAGACAAAAATTTTAAAATATGAATTCTAAATTTTTTTCTTATATTCATCCGTCTAGCCGATGAAATTATCTGGTAAATCAGGAAGGAACTTTTTGAAATAAGTGATGAAAAACCACAGAATAATAATATTCCCAAGCATTGCCATTGCAAACCTTACTCTCATGTCCTTAACAAGAGGAAGGATGAACTCCCATAGTTTCAAAAACATTTCTTTTATTTTTGGGAAATAGTAATCCTATGGTACTTAATTATCTTCTTGAAAAACGAAATTGGATTCTCCATAAAGTTCTGCAGTAGCAATTATTAAATAGCTCTTACCCTCTCTTGAACTTATTGCAAATCATCAATGTTCTATCTGAGGAATTCACCCTTTCAAGATTGGCATGGTTAGCCAAGTCATTAGCTTATTTTGTGGACTGATAGCTTTACACAATGTAAAAGGTCTTGGTTTTATTCGTATTTGGCTCGCCTTTTTAGTTAACCTCTGGCAGCTTAGCCACCTTGCACAATTTAATGCAGACATATGGAAATCCAGACGTCACCTACGGGTGGTGGGCTGGTAATTCTGGGGTTACTAATCGCTCAGGCAAATTCATCGCTGCTCATGCCTCACATACTGGCTTGATAGCTTTCTGGGCTGGTGCCTTCACTTTATTTGAATTAGCGCGTTTCGACCCATCAGTACCTATGGGTCACCAACCTTTGATCGCTCTTCCTCATTTAGCGACATTAGGAATTGGTTTTGATGAGACAGGTACTTTTGTAGGTGGAAGCACTGTTATTGCAGTTGCTGTTGTTCACCTTGTAGCTTCTATGGTTTATGGGGCTGGCGGACTTCTTCATTCACTTCTCTTTGCAGGTGATATGCAGGACTCTCAAGTAGCTCAGGCCAGAAAATTCAAATTGGAATGGGATAACCCAGATAATCAAACTTTTATCTTGGGTCATCATCTTATTTTCTTGGGTATAGCTAATATCCAGTTTGTTGAGTGGGCCAGAGTTCACGGTATCTGGGATTCAGCAGCAGGTGCTGTCCGTCAGGTTGAATACAATCTCAACTTGTCCGCAATTTGGAATCACCAGTTCGACTTCCTTTCTATAAGTAATCTTGAGGACGTCATGGGAGGGCACGCTTTCTTGGCATTCCTAATGATTTCTGGCGGTGCTTTCCATATTGCTACTAAGCAAGTTGGAGAATACAGCAAGTTCAAAGGTTCAGGATTACTTTCTGCAGAAGCAGTACTTTCTTGGTCACTAGCTGGTATTGGTTGGATGGCTATTGTTGCAGCCTTCTGGTGTGCAACAAACACCACCGTTTACCCAGTTGAGTATTTTGGTGAGGTTCTAGAGCTTAAGTTTGGAGTTTCGCCTTATTGGGTGGATACTGTAGCTCTCGCTGAAGGTGCCCATACATCTAGAGCTTGGTTGACGAATGTCCATTACTATCTTGGATTCTTCTATATTCAAGGACATTTATGGCATGCGTTGCGTGCAATGGGCTTTGATTTCAAACGAGTAGCATCTGCTGTAAGTAATATTGGTTCTGCAGATATTACCTTGAATGATTGATTTCACTATAAGCTCAAACTTTTGAACTTATAGATGTAAAAAAGCCTCACTTTTAGGTGAGGCTTTTTTAATGGTTTATCTTTCCCATTCTTATTTAGACTTTGACTGGTTACTTCTTTACTTTTAAGGATATTGTTTCTTGTAAATGAACTCAGTATTGAATGATTTAAATATTGAACTTTACTTCACAAGCATTCCTTATTTGTGGCTTGCTTTGTCTGTATTTGTCATCTTTGCGATCTTGTTGTTCATAAGTAGGCAATTTGAATCTGCACTCAGATTTGAAAGATTAGGCATACCAATAGCTTTACTTATTGGAATTATCACTTTATTAATTGGACCTTTTGGAATTATTCCACTATTACCCCAAGCTGTAACTGATATATGGGACGACTTTCCAACACCCTTGCTTACTTTGGTCTTTGCAACATTAATGCTTGGTCGACCCATTCCAGCTAGGCAAGGTTTGTTTGAACCTGTTGCAAAACAAGCTTTGCTTGGTTTTTTGCTTGGTTTTGGTCAGTATTTGGTAGGAGGTGTTGTCGTTTTATTGGTGTTAATTCCCTATATGGGAGTAGATCCTTTAATGGGATGTCTTATAGAAGTTGGTTTTGAAGGTGGGCACGGAGCTGCAGCAGTAATGGGAGAAAGTTTTAGACATATTGGCTTTTCTAAAGGATTAGACCTTGGATTAGCAATGGCAACTATTGGATTGCTTTCGTCAACTATATTTGGCAGTGCCTTGATAATTATTGGGCGTTTCTTGGGGTGGATTATTCCTTCAGAGCATAGTCATGATCCTAAAAATGACTCTGAAAAAATCCTTTCTATAGATCAACAATTTAGATTGATATTAATTAATTTTGCCTTTATAGGCTTAGCAGTTTTGATAGGTCTAACTCTATTGAACTTGTTCAGACTAATTGGTGAATATTTAGGAGGTACAATTCAATCAGTTTCTTCAACTTTTCCTGTTTTTCCTTTGGCTTTATTTGGATCACTTTTAATACGATTTTTACTAGAAAAGACCAACAATACAGAACTAGTTTCTTCAATACTGCAGAGAGAAATTGGGATTTTATCAACAGATCTTCTTATAATTACTGCGATGGCTGGTCTCAATTTACCTTTAATATCAAATAATTGGATGTCACTTACATTACTTTCAATAGCTGGGTTAACATGGAATTTATTCGCAATGTTTCTATTCGCAAGAATATCATTTGGCGAAAGATGGTTTGAGAGATCAATAATTGAATTTGGAAATGCAACTGGTGTTGCTGCAAGTGGCATATTACTTCTTCGTTTGGCAGATCCAGAAGATAAAACCAATACTTTACCTATCTTTTCTATAAAACAGTTATTTTTGCAGCCACTTCTATCTGGAGGCTTAATAACAGTAATAGCACCAATAGCAATTATGTCTATCGGTTTAGCGCAATGGACTGAACTATGTGGCTTAATGACAGTTTTATTTATTCTTTTTGGGTTCTTATTACAAAATAGAGATTTTTAAGAGCAAATTGAAACTTGATAAGGAACCTATTGATTTAATCTAATGTAGTGTAATAACTTTACTGTATAGCTGGATTAAAATGCAATTGGGAAACTATCAAGAAGTGCCTCATCAAGAGTCTAGGGAAAAATGGTTCAGAAGCCATCTTCTTGATCGCGAGGTAGAATTAAAGGAGCTTTACGAGATGCCTCAACAAGATTTGGATTTGTTAATGGCAGAAACAGCAGAATTAAGAAGTGATATTGGTAATAGGGAGAGAAACTTAGGCAAATTTTGTACAGCAGGTTATTTCTTGGAGCTGGCTAGAATTATAGATAAAAGAAGAGTGGAGAGTTAAGATCAACTTTCAATATTAGGGAAATATAATGGCTCTTGATTTGCCTCCCATTTCTTACTCTTTTCCATTAAAATTTCATAGAATTTATCTTTTAGATAATAATTTAGCCAAGAGCTTAAATACGTTAAATTAGGATCTTGATCAAAGCTATGAGGATCTATATTTCTATATTGCCTAACAAAAGGCCATACGCACCAATCAGCAATACTTTCATTGTTATTTAATAACCATCCTTTACGACTTGACTTTGAAGAATGTTTTATTTTTTCGTTCCAACCATATAAAATCTCCAAAGCTTTGTTCTTGTGAATATTTTGATTGGAGTAGGGATACCTGTTTGGGTATTTATAACGGTCAAGATGATATTTGAAAGAGTTGTCATTCTCATAGACAATGAGCTTTATTCCTTCCATATTTGCGATTAATGTTTCTCGAAGAAGTTTATCTGAGCAATTCATGGAAATCGCCCATAATATTATTCCAAAGCTTTCATCAATAACTTTAGAATCCCTTGTAATTAATACTGGAACAGTCCCTTTTTTAGAAGTGCTAATTAACTCAACTGGCTTGTCTTTAAGTGAAACCTCTCTTAACTCTACTTTTAGATTGCATCTCATAATTGCCCATCGCGCTCTCATTGCGTAAGGACATCTCCTGAATGAATATAATATACCCAGGTCCATTCTGTTATTATAATATATGGCTATCAATAGGTTTTGTTAGTTCCTATTGCCTTGGCAAATTCTGGATGTATAATTTATAATAAAAATATTAGCAGCTTAGAATCTCTATCATGTTTATACAAAACACTGAACATTTCAGACTAAATTCTCTTCTTTAATGAAAGGCTTTGTTTACTTAATAAAGAAGGGAGATCTATATGGCATAGGTCGTGTAAAAGATATTGACACACTTAAAAGAGACCTTAAACCAGACCAGATTATTAAGAGTCTTGCTTTAGAGCATCCAGAATCTTTAGAAGTTCGATTATATAGAAGGTATAAAAAAACAAGGTTGCCTGGATCTGGTTATTTTAAGTTATCAGCCAGGCAGCTTCGAGACTGCAAAAAACAATTGAGTAATAAAGGCAATATTCCAAGGTCTTTGGCTGCAGAGTTTTCAATTAGCTTTACTGGAGCAACAGCTATTTTCTTTCTATGCTTCTTTTTATTGAATTACCTTAATGTTGAGTTCCTAAGCAGAACTGCGTTTGCTTTAGTTATTTCGTCAATACCTTTTTGGCTATTGTTATTCTCAGGTAATTTTGGTGGATATGAAACTAATGATTTGCCTTTATTCTCTTCCTGGGCAAATAGAACAAAAGCTCTGATTGCAGCCGCTTTGATAACATTGCTTTCATATCTTATCTTTGATTGGTCTCTTCGCTTATCTCTTTAGTCTCACACACAGAGTGATTTTGTGTTCTTCCAACAAAATCATAAGAAGAATTTCTTCCCTACTTGAAAAGTCTATAGATATAGATATAAAAAGAAGGATTACTTACAAAATTTATGGATATTCCAACATATCTCCGCTTTATTGATCCAATACAAGATCAACTTTCTGGAGTATATTCAACTACTACATTATTAATATCCCTTTTCCTAGTACTCTGGTTCCTAAACTTTATTTTTAGCCTTATCTTTAGGATATTTACTATTGGTAAAACTGTAGGTGGATTTTACAGAAATTATATTCACAGGTATATTAGATTAATTCTATTTAGTCTGATCAATCTATTGCCTAAAAGAAGATCAATACAGTAAGTCCTTTTAAACCATCCTTTCTAGATTGCAGTTAACTGAAATTTCAAAAGGTACACAAGAATTAGGCATAGAAAGTATTGTTGATATTATTTCTGCAAGATCTTCGGGTTGAGTCATATCACTTTTATTAATCGTTTTAACTTCTTTCGCCATGTCGGTGTTTACCCACCCTGGGCAGATAGCTGTCACTCTAATTCCTTTCTCCCAGCCTTCATTTTTTATGGTTTGGCTAAGACCCATTAGTGCAAACTTTGTGGTTGTATAGGCAGCTAATGATCCTTTTGACCTTTTCCCGCTCATAGAAACTAGGTTTATAACTCTAGAATCGTTTTGCTCTAACAGATGTTCCCAAGCTGCTCTGGTTAGATACCACGGCCCCATTACATTTGTTTTCCAGAGTTCTTCAATTTCGCTAACCTCATTATCCTGAAACATTAATTTTGTTTTAGAGAATTTACCAGCACAATTAATCAAAGTATCTATTTTACCAAAATAGTTTTTTGTACACCTTACCCAATTCTCAGCACTTTGCTTGCTCTTTGATTCATACTTGCATATTAAAATCTTTTTATTTCTACTAAAGTTTGGATCTAGATTTGTTCCTATTAACTGATCTGAATCTCTTACTCCTAAACTTACTTGGTCCCCATCTTTAACAGCTCTTTCTGCTATTTTTCTACCAATCCCTCTATTGGCACCACTAATAAGTATTGTTCTCAATTATTTAAACTTCAGGGCTTAGGAACTTCAGTAATAACTTCATTTCTCTTCCTTTCATTTCAAACAATCCCCATTTTACATTTAAAGGAGCTTTGGTAAACATTTTCCACATTGCGTTTATAAGTTCACCTAGAGTAAGAGAGTTTGTCAGAAAACCATACCACTGGCTTTCTGAGAGACTAAAAAAGCCAGTAAAGAAGTCTCTTAATTGAGACTCTTTAAACCGCATTAACTTTTCAAGTCCAAATTGATATAAGGCTTGCTTCCTTCTTAAATCTTTTGGCCATAATGCTTCCCATCCTTTTTGTGCTATCACTGCAGGGCTTTCTTGCTCGTTTTCCATTGCTTTTGCAATTGCCTTTGCTACAGAAGGTGCTCGTCTTAGCAAAGTTCCAACTAAATATCCAGAAGCTGGGTGAACCATGCCAGCCGCGCCACCAAAACCAAGGATTGGTTGATCTAAGTAAGGAATGGGAATATTCATTGGAAGAAACAAACCGTGCTCTTCATGCTCAATTTCAGTAATCTGTATCCCTTTATGTTGCAGACGTTTTTCCAGCCTTGTTTTGAGAGTATCTAGTGAGACTGGTGGAGCTAGGCCTAGCGAGGTTTCTTCTAAAAAAAAAGTTCCATTCCCCATATCCATGGCATATAGAAATGTAGGAGGCTCATCTTTTTCGGCCTCAGTCAGATGATTATTTCTGTAATCCATTAAAACGAATTGCTCTTTTTCTATTGGTGGAGATGTAAATTTGCCTACTATCCCGAAACAGGTTTGAACAGCAACCTCTCCATTATTAGGAACTTTTAGGAAGACAGGTTTGTATCCAGTGGCATCTATTATGAGTCGAGCGGTCACTTCTTCCCCCTCAGATGTCGTAACAGTACTAATAGATTGATTTACTTTGAGATTAGTAGCTGTTCCAAGGTGCCATTCAACAAGAGCTTCATCACATTGCTTTAACCAATAGGCTTGTAATTTGTTTTTGTCAAACAACCCATAATCGTGATTGTGCCTAGTTTCCTTGTTCTTAGGAGAATTCTCTTCTTTTGAACCGCTACCAAAGAAACTGACAGTATTAGTCCAACGATGTTTTAGAAGGTCTCCTATTCCCAGGTCATCTACTTCCTCTCCCCATATCCCATATGTATATGGCCATGTGTGCCTGCGGTCTAGAGGAGAAAGGACATGAACAGAGAGTCTCTCATTGGCAAGCGCAGATGCAATTGCCAATGCAGCTGGTCCAGAACCCAGAACTAATGCATCTATATTTGCATTAGTGGCCATAGGAATACCTGGTTATTGTTGTCATGCCATCGCAAAGACTTCTCAAATCCAATATATTGATTCCTTTCACTCTAAGGCCTCCAACTTCATTAAAAGAGAATAGCCTGACTAGCTATTTCCATTGCACATCAAATAACTTTTAGTTACCAGATGTATTTATGGGATTTGGATTGAAAAAAATAAGAATTGAGCTTCGGTTAACTTCGTTTCAACACTTTATAAGAACCAGATAATAAGGAATAACTTATTTGTTAAAACAGATGTATATTTAATAAAAGCATTACATGCTTATAATTAATAAGTTTGATATAAATACACATGAATAAAACAATTCTTATAACAGGAGGGACTTCTGGAATTGGTTTTCAGGCTGCAAAGTTGTTGCTAAAAGCTGGTTGCAGACTTATCATTATTTGCCGTAATCAAGAGAGGTCTAAGGAGTTACTCTTAAGATTTAAAAATGATAACTCTATAGGAAAAGAATCAATTTTGAAAAATCTTGATTTGAGAATAGCTGATTTGGCTGATCTTAATAGTCTTGAAAAATTGACTAATAAGTTGATCAGAGAAGATATTTTGATAGATATAATTATACTGAATGCAGGGTTGCAATATACTGGCTCTAAGGATATTAGGCTGTCTAAGCAGAGTATCGAACTTACTTTCGCAGTTAACCATTTAAGTCACCAATATTTAATTCAGAGGCTAATGAAATTAGTCATTAAGTCAGAATTTCCCAGAATAATTGTTACGGCTTCGGAAGTTCATAATCCTTTGTTGGCTGGAGGAAAAGTAGGTAGACCTGCTGGGCTTGGGAATTTACTTGGCCTTAGCTCTTTAAAAAAAGTTTGTATGATTGATGGAACTTCAATCTTTAATGCTGATAAGGCTTACAAAGATAGTAAGCTATGTAATGTTATTTTCTCGAGAGAATTATATAGAAGATTGAAACTGAGAGGTTTAAATATACCTATTATTTGTTGGGCTCCAGGACTTGTTATTCCAAGGAGTAAAGGTGGCTTTTTTCGCTATAGTAGGAAATACAATGAACTTGGTCAGATAGTCTTTTCTTTTATAGCAAGAGATTTGTTGCGGATAACTGAATCGGTTGAAAAAGCAGGTCAGATTCTTTTTAATCTTGCAATAAACTCTGAATATGCTAACCCAGGCTTTTCTTACTACAGTAATAGGCTAAAACTTTTTGCAAGCTCCTCATTGGAAGAAAGTGAGATTAGTGAAGAGGCTAAAGATGATAAAAAAGCATTTGAATTATGGAACTTAAGCAATCAACTATTAATCAAATATTGCACTCTTGAGACTATGTAGTAATTTTAAATTGATTTTGTTGACTTAGTTAGATTAATAGTTTGTGTTGGGAAAGCAAAACTGATTGACTCTGCTTCAAAAGACTTCATTATATCTAGATTTATCTCTTCTTGTGCCTTCATTGCTAATAAATAATCATTGGTTGGTATATAATATACTAATTCAAAATCTAGAGAGCTATTCCCAAATTCTATAAAATGACATCTATCAAAAATTGCATTATCAGTTTGATCAACAATTGATTTTATAATCCCTGGTATCTTTTTCATCTTGGAATGAGAAGTATTATACTCAACACCTAGTCTGTGTACTAGCCTTCTATTCTCCATCTCTGCATAGTTTGAGATAATGCCATTAGTTAAATTGCTATTACTCATTACAATTATTTCTCCATTAATACTTCTGAGTCGAGTTGAACGTACTCCTACTCTTTCAACTTTTGCCCATATTCCATTTATATGAATAAACTGGCCATTTTGAAAGGGCTTGTCTAAGAGTATTGTTATGTATTCGAAAAATTCTTGAACAGGCTCTTTAAGCGCAAGTCCAGCACCTATTCCACCTGCGCTAAGTATTGCCCATAGTGCTGCCATTTGGACGCCCATATTTTGCAGATAGAAAACTACGCCTACACTCCAAATAACAGCTCTAATCATTGGACTTAATGATTTGAGCATAGTTGCAACAGCTGGGTCATTGATCTTTGTACCCCAACTCAGAAGCAACTTTAAGAAGACTCGATTTGCAAGCCGAACTATAAGGATAATGCAGGCTAACTTTGTTAGAGCTAAAAAAGATTGATTGAAATCACCTTCTAAATCTAGAGCCCTCCATGAAAACGAAGCACTTATAATTATCCCTAATGGCCGAATTGTATCTACTAAAGTCTTCAGGATATAGTCATCAGTTTTATTCTTGGTTTTAGATGTAAGCCTGCTAAGTGATTTCTTTGTTATTCGTGCAATTAGAATAGTAATTATTGAACCAATTAATAAGCTGGAACCAGCGATTGCAAGTTTGCTATAGAACTCATTCATGCATATTAAGTATACCTAGAACTACTTTTACGCTATATCTTATTTAATGCTATGTTTTTTGACCGAACTTTATAAAGTTTTCTCTTTTAGAGTCTAACTTCAAGAATTGGATCTTTCCCTTTTAATAAGAGCGCTAATATCTTTGAATTCTTTAGCTAAAGCTGTTCTGCAAAGCTCAAAAATAGCTGCTTCACTTGTAGATATAGTTGCGCCAGCACCTTCTAATCGCTTAATTGCAGTGTCATGATCAATCTTATTCCTGCTACCTGTACAGTCAGCAGCAATAAATACTTTATGGCCTTTATTAATAAAGTCCATGGCACTCTGGAGAATACAGATATGTGTTTCAATACCACAAAATAGTATATTTTTGATGTTATTTCTTTTGAACTCCTTACTTAGCCCTATACAGTTTGAGCAACTGAAATCCATTTTTTCGAATTTTGGATACGCGTCTATATTGTTAATTATTTCTGTTGATTCCCCTAGCTTGTCTGGATTTTGTTCAGTTATATAGACTCCCATATTAAGTATTTTAAAACCATCTATTAATTTCTTTGTATTCCAAGTGAGTTCATTTCGATTAGGAATTGCTTTAATCAGCTTTTCTTGTATATCCATAACTATTAGAGCTGTATTATCTCTGCTCATTAATAAACTATTCTTAGGATCTATTTCTTTTCTTCTAACTCCTCTTAACTTAATAAAATTGTTCACCATTGTTCAATAGAAGCCTTTAACCTTTTAATTATATTCTGCTTGGCTGTTTTTTTTAATAATATATTGGCGATCATCTTGAAGATTAATAGGGAGATTTACCTATTAATCTTATATTGTCTCCTCTCTCATTAGAGACTATTATTGAGAATGCACTATGAGAGCTTGTAGTTGAAAGCATCATTTGCAAAAGTCCCAACGCCCCTAGAGCTTGAGTTGCATCAAGAAGGGAGAAGGCTTACACCCCAAAGGAAAAAAGTCTTAGACTTATTCCAAAGGATTGGGGGAGGTAAACACTTAAGTGCAGAGGATATTCATGGCAAATTAATTCAGTCCAAGTCTCGAGTTTCGTTAGCAACTGTTTATAGGACATTAAGGTTGCTCGTAAAAATGGGCTTTCTCCACGAATTAGAGTTAAGTGAAGGTGGTCATAGATTTGAACTTTTAAGCCAGGATCACCCAGACCATCATCACCTGGTTTGCGTGAATTGCGGAAGAACTGAAGAGTTCGAAAGTGACCAGGTTGTCCTGGCTGGGAAAGAGGCTGCTGACAAGCAAGGCTTTAAATTGCTTGAATCGACTTTAAATGTACGAGGGCTTTGTCCAGATTGTATTTAATAGATTTAATCGTTGAGTTGATTAGTTATTAATTAGGTAAGCTCTCCTCCGCAGCTTGATCCGCTACCCGCTGTGCATCCAAAGCAATGGTCGTCTACTGTTATTAGATCTCCTTCTAAGGTTTTCTTGTTACTTAAAAGCTTCTTTAGAGACTTGATTTCATGCGTGTCATTAATACCAATCTGCTGGTTAAAGTCACAGTCATAGATATTTCCCTCCCAATCAACACTAATTGTTTCCAAGCACATTATAGAATCTAAAGTCTTTGGATTAAAACTCTTTTTCAAAAGCTCCTTGTAGTCGCTCAACTCATTTTTTACCCTTAATTGATTTGCAAATCTTTTAATGGGCATATTTGTTATTACAAATAGGTTGTTAAATCTTATTCCATATCTTTCTAGAAGCTCTTTTCGATACTTTTGTTCTAATAGTTTTTGTGATGGAGGTAATTGTGCACCTAAAGGATTGTAAACTAGATCTAATATTAAATCACTTTGCTCTTGCCCATAACCTAATTTATTTAGCTCAACTAGACTAGCAATACTTCTTTGAAATACCCCTATTCCCCTTTGACTATCGACGTTTTCTTCTTCATAGCATGGCAGTGAAGCAACAATCTTGACTTTGTACAATGCTAAGAATTTAGAAAGGTCTTCATAGCCAGTTTCTTGTAAAATGGTTAAGTTACATCTGTCTATAATATCTACACCAAGCTTTCTAGATTTTCTTATTAAATACTTGAAATCAGGATGTAATTCAGGAGCCCCCCCAGTTATATCTAAGCAGCTTATATTGAGAGATTCGAGAGCCTTGGGTATTAATTCTATATTGTCTTTACTCATCATCTCAGTTCTGCTTGGACTTGCATCAACATGGCAATGATTGCAGGCTTGATTACATTTGTATCCAAGGTTTACCTGTAAGATAGAAGGTCTCTTTTTAAAGACTCTTGGAAATGAACTTGCCAAAGGATATTGAACATTCTATTTATTATCTTAACTGTAAAGACTAACTTTATTTTTATTTATGTGCATAAATTGTTATAAAAATAGTACTTTTAAAACTTATTCCTTATTTTTGATAGTTTTATAATCCACTCTATATATTGCATTGGACCACCTTCCATGACTAGATCAAATTTTAATAGATCATCTGGGTCACTTATACCATTAAGACTTCCTCCCTTCGTTGATGGTCTATAAACTTCTCCATGACTACTATCAACAAAAATAACTCTATTCTCTTTATTAAATTTCTTACCTAGCTCTTTTATAAGAGTAAGAAACCCTCTATCACTTCCTCCTCTAAGCCATGCTTTATTCTTAGGATTCATAATAGAGGTTACGGTATCGCCTACGCCAACTATGGTAGGCATTTCTTTCGCAGGTATATTCTCAAATACTTTCTCAACCAGCTTTGATGCTGAGCGAGGAGCTTCTCTTACATTGAAATCTTTGCCGAGAGGGGACTCTCCCGTTTTTTGCTTAATGTATTGATTGATTAAAAAAAGAAGACCGGCTTCTTTTAATGCGCCATTTATTATCAGTTGTATATCGGTGGTTCCTATATCATCCTTAGTTGCGTATTTGCTTATTTCCTTCCCATTCTTTAGACCTAAATTTGGAGAGATGTGAAGATGGAATACGCCTTCTAAACCTTTTGATTCAGCAAAAAATATAACCTTATTCATAACTTTCTCCATCATTATTTGCAGATTTTGTTGTATCTCTATTTTATTTGGAACTAGGCTAAATAATTCGTTAAGATTAATGGCGGGTGAAAATCTTGTATCGCAAATAGCACGATTAGCTTGCTTTGATATCTCTGAAGTAGTTAACCATGGCATTACACTAGGCAACTCTTCGATTAAGAGCTCCTCCATTTTGTGAGGTATTTTATTCAAAAAATCTATTTCACCTTTCTCTAATCCAGGAAGGCTGATGTTCCCATATCTATCTTGATATTCAACTCCACATGCAGCCAAGCCTGGTAAGTAAAGCCCCTCTTTTCTCACAGCTTCTATAGAGCCAATAGACCTTTCTATGATTCTGTTAACACCTCTTGGACCTTCATGCTCTCCACATGTAAGTACGGCAAATTCATTTGAAAAGCTAGAAATGGCTTTAACATATTTGCTCTCGATTACTCTTTTCATTGGGTCTTTAACTAAAGGTATACAGACCCCATCTATATCTTGTACTATCAAAATGTCTTCCTGTGAAGTTAACTCTTTTATTAAATCTAATGAATTGAGTATTCTTTTAAGCATTACCGTGCCCAGGGTTAATTTCTAGTATCTATATATTAGCCATTTTTAATTGTAACTACCAAAAAATAGAATTTCCTGATAAGTTTTTTCTAAATAATCTAAAAAGTTAAATAAATAGTCTGTTAACAAGTGTTCCCCATTTTAGGCTATAGTTTATTTGTAGATTCTACAGATCTAGCAAGATTTTATAGATCTATTTATTTTGTACAGAGAATGAATGAAAAACAGCTTTTTTCTTAAATCAACTGATGAAAAATCAATAGCCCTAAGAGTAAAGCAGCTAGAGATAGGGAACGTAGGTTTTTACAGTGTGGGCCTTTACCCAGCTTCACTTGCTTATAACTGTGCAATGTTGTCTGAAGAGAGTCGGCTATTGCTTGCTCCAAGAGAAGGTAGGGAGCTTTTAGGAGCATTTAGTTCAGAAAGTTTACAAGATATGGAAGATATCTATATAAGAAGGATGAAAAATATGGCAACTCATTTAGTAGATGGTTCCCTTTGTGTTAATACGCTATCTTATCTATTGCTTAATTGTGAATTGGTAGTTTTAAGCGCTAATAGCAATTATATCGAAGATGATCTGAAGGAAGCCTGTAGACTAAGGGATGAACTAAATAGAGAGGAAGTTGTAATTGCATGTCTTGTTGGTTCATTTTGTCATGATGAATTAACATCTAGGTCCTATTTACTTTGTCAAGAGCAGCCTAACCTTGCTTTCTTTTCTGGCTTTCATAGACATGGAGCCTTAAGGAATCCTTGTGATAGCTTCACTGCTAACTTTTGTCATCCAGAAGCTATTACAGCTTTATTTGGATCGAGGCTTCTAGATAAACTCTCGCCAAATATTCAAGTAACACCCGGTATTCATAATATTGAGGGGCAATATATTAAGGCTGCTAAGAATATTTCTTCTATTTTTGCTGGTTTTGCCCATACTTACCATAAAGATAACCCAGGTTTATTGCCAACATTACTTACATTGCTGTTGGATCAATGCTTAGATCAAGCAGCAAAAGTATCTATGAAAAGAATAGACAGAAAAGCATTATATGAACAACAACTTTTCCCTATTACTGAGCTCGGTTATGGAGTGCAATTAATTGAAGCAGCTATTTTAAGAGATGGAGGTATGGCTACAGTTCGAGATCATACATTCTCTCAATTAACAGCTATGGTTGCTGATGTAAAAGGCAGCATGATGCAGCCCCAAACTGGTAAACCTACAAGAAACTTTCAAGTTGGCCAGATTTTAGCAACTAAGATGCTTGCATTAAATCGATGTCCTTCTGGCTTAGAAGAGTTGATTGATTGGTGTCAATCACTTGGTCTTAGGAGGGGTGGCTTAGAGGGAATAACTTCTTTGCAATATTGGCCAATGATTCTAGAAAGTTATTCCATACAATTAGAAGATGCTTCAATGATCAACCTTTTATATATAAGCATTTTTGGTACAAACGAAGCCAGAAAAATTGCTTATGAAGTTTTGAGCAATAGTAGAGAGCTTACCACTTACTGTAAGGAATCAGTAAAGCCAATAGAAGGGGAAAAATTTACAAAGCTTTTGGATAGATTAAGAGATAAAAATGCTGAACAAATAATTGTCAAATCAATAGCATCAAATTTTATAGATAACAATGAGATTGCCAATTATTTAGATGATTATACTGCCATTCAAGAAAAGCCAAGCTATTCTACCCAGTTGATTAGATTAATCCAGGATTTATAACTTTATTTCAATATGATTGTTGCTTGTATGATTGATCTATGTAAACCATTCGCTGAATAAATAATTGATATTAACTTGCCTCATCCTCAAAACCTTATTGTAATAAGAAAAATAATTTGGTTATAGTGAAAGTTAATCATGACTTCCCTTCCCTTCTATTTCATTTATAATTAATATGCTGTCTAAATTCAAGTGTCTTGATCGGAAAATCTGATACCTCAAAAAAAGACTTATATCAAATTGCTCTTTATTTTAGCTCTAAAGGCATTGTCAAAGATATTCAATTAATTTCATCAGGAAATATTAACAACACATACTTGGTTCGATGTTCTGAAGACTCATGCTTTGAAATCTTTATTTTACAAACTATTAACACCAGAGTTTTCTCGAGCCCAATAGCATTGATAAATAACCACTTAATTTTCTTGGATTATATACAAGAAATAGAAAATAATAGATCAGATTTAGAACACATTCATTTAACTTTCCCCAGACTACTTTTGAACTCGTATTCAAATGACTACTTACTAAAATATAAAGAAAAATCTTGGAGAGCATTCGAATTTGTTCCTCAATCTAAGACAATCTTGTGTTTAAGTTCAAGTAAACAAGCATATGAAGTAGGAAAAGCTCTTGGTGCTTTCCATTCTCTTAGCCATTCATTTCCATTACATAAACTTTCTAAAAGCATTGATAGCCTACATTCTTTTGGTAATCATCTCTCTAATTTTTATAATACAATCCAAAATAAAACTTGTAAGCAAAATAGTCAGGAAGAACTAAAAAATAGAGTTGATACCATTATCTCATTTATTAAAAATAATAAAGATAAAGTAATAAATATTGATTCTTTGTTTATATCACCTCCCCTTTCATTTGGATTGATTCATGGCGATACAAAGTCTGCTAATTTTCTTTTTGATGAGCTATCAGATCAAATTTTGTCAATTATAGATATGGATACTATTCAGTCTGGTTACCTTATATACGACATAGCAGATTGCTGTAGATCCTGTTGCAATCAAAGTGGAGAAGAGCCTAAAGATACAGATTTAATTAACTTTGATTTAATTATATTTGGATCTATTCTAAAAGGCTATCTTTTGTATTCTGATAAGCTTTTGAATAAAAATGATCTCAAATATTTACCTGCCACAATATATTCTATCACCTTTGAATTAGCTATAAGGTTTTTCACAGATTACTTGTCGGGAGATACTTATTTTGAAACTACCTATCCAAAACAGAATTTGTTTAGAGCAGAAGTTCAGCTCGCGCTATTACAAGATATACAGCAGAAATGGGAAGATATAAAAGAGATTGTAACTAGTCTCGCCAGCGATTTGAATTAGCCTATAGGGAGTTTTAGTTACTAATATTACTAATTCCCATACAATCTTTTTAGTTTTATATTAACCTTTAAAGTTAAGCTTTGCATTCTCTCTGGTGTCTAAGGAATTAACTCATCGTGGAAATGAACTAAAGGAGCTTGGATGGTCTGAACAGGATGTTTTGCGATATGTCGAACTATGGGATTATAGGCAACGTTGGGGAGCTATAAATCTTGAGAGGGATGATCGATTATTTTTGCGCAAGGCTGAATCCGCATTGCCTAATATTTCCTCATCAAAACCTTCAGTCAAAAAACCTATTAATGAAAAGTCTTATTATAGGAGGATATCCTTTTTCTTGGATGAGATGAATAAAGCTGAAGGTAAACTTTCATTGGATAAAGATGCAAGAGGTATTTGGCCTATTCTTCTTGAGGAAGAATTACGGGCACTTAATTATTTTCAACCAGTCTTAGGTTTGCCAGATACGTTAAAAGCCAAAGCCCTTACTCCTTTTAGAGAAGAATTAATTGAAACTGCAGTCTCGCAATACGATAAGCACTTGCGGTTACTTGAATTTAATTTTTCTGACTTGGCATCCTCCCTAGATTCTTTAGGGAAAAAGAATTGGGTACCCCTTAGAGAAGGTATTAATAATAATAAAAACAGCTACCCCGTTCTTGATTCAAGTCAATTAACACTCTTTAGGACCGAAGTAAGAAATAAACTGATTCCTTTAATTCGAAACACTTTCCCTTCATTAGCAGATTCGGATAAACCAAATCCCCCTGAAAATTGGATCCCAGAATCTGATTCTTGAGCTAGAAAGGAATATAGATTGCTAAAAATTCATTGAATTCTCATCAATTCGAGACTCTTCAGTTACATGCTGGTCAAACTCCCGATTCTGTAACTAATTCAAGGGCTGTTCCTATATACCAGACCAGCTCTTATGTTTTTAATGACGCAGAGCATGGAGCTAATTTATTTGGTCTGAAAGAGTTTGGAAATATTTATACGCGCTTGATGAACCCCACTACAGATGTTTTTGAAAAACGGGTTGCCTCTCTCGAGGGTGGGGTAGCTGCTCTAGCAACCGCTTCAGGCCAATCAGCACAATTTCTAGCAATTACGAATTGCATGCAAGCTGGAGATAACTTTGTTTCTACTTCTTTTTTATATGGAGGAACATACAATCAGTTTAAGGTTCAATTTCCCCGATTAGGTATCAAGGTTAAATTTGCAGAAGGAGATGACATTAGTAGTTTTGCTTCTCAGATTGACTCAAACACTAAAGCTATATATGTCGAATCTATGGGTAATCCAAGATTTAATATCCCAGATTTCAGAGCTCTTTCGGACTTAGCCAAGCAAAATGACATTCCTTTAATCGTTGATAATACCCTTGGTGCAGCGGGGGCTCTGATTAGACCTTTGGAGCATGGTGCTGATGTTGTTGTTGAAAGTGCTACAAAATGGATAGGTGGTCACGGCACAAGCCTTGGTGGAGTAATTGTTGACGGAGGTACTTTTGATTGGGGCAATGGTAAGTTCCCTTTAATGAGTCAACCAAGTGCTGCATATCATGGCCTAATTCATTGGGATGCATTTGGTTTTGGCAGTGATATTTGCTCCATGCTTGGAGTCCCTGAGGGAAGAAATATTGCATTCGCTTTGCGTGCAAGACTTGAATGCTTAAGAGATTGGGGTCCTGCTCTTAGCCCTTTTAACTCTTTCCTGTTACTACAAGGCTTAGAAACTTTAAGTTTAAGAATAGAGAGACATTGTTCTAATTCAATGGCTCTAGCTAATTGGCTCAATGATCATCCGAAAGTTTCTAATGTTAATTATCCAGGATTAGCTTCTGACCCTTATCACCAAACTGCTAAGAAGTATCTCTCTGGAAGAGGAATGGGATGCATGTTGATGTTTTCTTTGAAGGGAGGTTTTGATGATGCCGTAACTTTTATTAATTCATTAAAGCTTGCAAGTCACCTTGCAAATGTAGGAGATTCTAAAACATTAGTTATTCATCCTGCTTCCACAACTCACCAACAGCTTTCACTGGAAGAGCAAGAATCAGCAGGAGTTACTCCTACTATGGTAAGAGTTTCAGTTGGGTTAGAGCATATTGATGACATAATGGCTGATTTTGATCAAGCTTTGTCGCAGATTAATTAATTTAAGCTAATTATATGGCTCTAATTCTTCCAGGTAGTTATCACAAGATTTCTTCTGTGGAGAAGAACCATATTTCATGGATAGAGCCTGAACTTGCAGAAAGACAAGATATTCGACCATTAAGAATTGGGATTTTAAATATTATGCCATTAGGTAAACAATATGAATTTAATCTTTTACATCCTCTTGGTTTGTCTCCACTTCAAATTGAGCCAATTTGGATACGTTTGAATTCTCATAGTTATAAGACTTGGGATCTTTCTCATCTTGAAAATCTATATGTAGATTGGGAGGAAGCCAATACCCCACTACCATTGGATGGCCTAATTATTACAGGAGCCCCTGTAGAACATCTGCCTTTTGAAGATGTTAATTATTGGCCTGAATTAGTAAATTTGATTAACAAAGCTCGCGAGAACTGTGCAAGTACTCTAGGCCTTTGCTGGGCTGGATTTGCTCTGGCTTACTTGGCAGGTGTTGAGAAGAAAGTATTTTCACAAAAACTTTTTGGTGTCTACCCTATGAAAAGCCTTGTTCCTGGTCATTCCATCATGGGCACACAGGATGATACTTTTATTTGCCCTCAGAGTAGACATGCCGGCCTACCAGACAAACAAATGGAAGAAGCACAAAGACAAGGAAGACTTAGACTTCTTGCTCATGGTGAAAAAGTAGGATATACAATTTTTGAAACACCTGATCAAAAGCAATTAATGCATCTTGGACATCCTGAATACAATGTTTCCAGGTTGATATCTGAGATGGAAAGAGATCTTCAGCGGGGAGATGTACCACCACCTGAGAACTTTGATGCTAGGAATCCAAATACTTCTTGGAGATCACATAGAAATCTATTATTCCAACAGTGGCTTTGGTTCTGTTATCAAAGGGTAAGTTTATAAGTTATTACATGGATTTATATTAACTATATTATAAGTCTAACTAATATCAAATCCTAGGTATCATTTAATCCATTTTACTATGAAGTCTTTAAGTAATACCGAATGGTCCTATTTCCCAGCTTTAATTAGCCATAATCAGACTGGTTACTGGAAAAATATTATTCTAGAGAATCTTGAATGGACTCAACCTGTCGTTAAGGTTTACTCAAAAAGATATTCTGTTCCTCGTTTAACAGCATTTTTAGGAAGTAAAGGTATCTCATATAAATATAGTGGTGCTATTCATTATGCGGAAGATTGGCCTAAATGGTTTTTTCCGTTGCTCGATTATATCCGAGACTTTTCTCGAACAAATTATAACGGCTGCCTAATAAACCTTTATAGAGATGGTAATGATTGCATGGGATGGCATTCAGATAATGAGAAAGAGCTTGACCCTAAGAAATCAATAGCTTCCTTATCATTAGGTGCTACTAGAGATTTTTTCTTTAGGAGCCTAATAGATTCCTCAAGTAATAATATTGAACTTAGAGACGGTGATTTATTGTTAATGCACCCTGAATGCCAATTTAATTGGAAACATTGCTTGCCCAAAAGAAAGAAGGTTAGCGAAGTGAGAATAAATCTAACCTTTCGTTGTTATAGGTAATAACCAGTAGAAATTTGGCCGACAGATCTGACTTTTAGGTTGGCTTTTTATTCGGAAGTAGTTGCTGGTGGATCTGTTTTCGCTGCTGCTGCTGCTGCTGCTGCTGCTGCTTTTGCTTCAGCTGCCTTTGCTTCAGCTGCCTTAGCTGCTGCTGCTTGTGCCTGAGCTTTAGCTTTTGCCTCAGCCTCAGCCTCAGCCTCTGCTTTCTTCTTGGCTAATGCCTCAGCGCCTTTTTGCCTGTTAGAAGTCTTCCCGTCAAAGAATTTCAATAGAGTTATAAGAATCGGAACGTGCGCAATTCCACCAGCTACGACTAATGTCTCATTGTAGGCCATGAGTTCACAAGTAAGTAACTAGAATTCTACATATAAATAAGTAGTGAGAATACTAGTAGTTATAAAATGTTTTGTTGCTTACATATCTTTTTTAATTAATTGCGAATGTTTATCCATGGGATGGCTCTTGACCACCCAGTCGATCAAATAGATCAAGACTTTCTTTGTTGAGACCGATAACATTAACATTTGATCCGCCCAAAGTAAGTTTCCTTATTATTTGATCAAGAGCAGCCACTCCACTCTGATCCCATATGTGAGCATTCGTCATGTCAATGGTTATTTTCTTCACGTGATCATGTGTATCAAAACCCTGTGCAAAATATATTTTACTTACAAAAAATAGTTGTCCAGATACTTTATAAATAATCTCTTCTTCATTTACTTTGCTTGAAGTAACTTTAATTACTTTTGCAACTTTACGACTAAATAATATTCCGGCTAGAGCAACTCCAGCAATTACACCTAGAGCAAGATTATGTGGTGTTGTTAGCATCGTTACTGAGAAAGTCATTAACATTACTGCGGTATCACTTCTAGGTATTCTGGAGATGTTTTTTAGTCCATTTGTATCAGCAGTACTAATAGCAATAGTTATCATTACTGATACAAGTGCCGCCATAGGTATCTCTTTTAGCCATGGTTTGCAAAGTAATATCAATATAAGAAGGCTAATACCAGATGAGAAGGTTGAAAGTCTTGACCTACCTCCATTCTCTACATTCATAACTGATTGTCCAACTAGTGCGCAGCCAGCCATTCCTCCAAACAGAGATGAAACTATGTTTGCTATTCCTTGACCTCTAGCTTCAACATTTTTGTTTGAGTTTGAATCTGTTATCTCATCAAGTATGTCCTGAGTAAGAAATGTTTCCATTAACCCTACAAGTGAAATAGCAAGTGCAGTAGGAAGAATAATTCCGAATGTCTCCATGTTGAAAGGTATTTTCCCATTATCGATCGATCCAAAAGGCAAAGAAATACTTGGTAAACCAACGGGAAGTTGACCAAGATCTTGGACAGTAGGTATTTGAAGATCTAAACCTATAGATATTAGTGTTAAAACTAAAATTGCGATAAGTTGCGAGGGGATTGCTTTGGTTATTTTTGGAAGACCATAAATAATAATCAGGCCTAGTATTACTAATCCCCATACAATAGGTATTTGGATTCCAGTAGGAAGCATTTGGCTCATTTGTTCGTTATGTATATGCTCGCCATATTGCAAATTCAATCCTAATTGTGGAAGTTGGGCTTGGAAAATTAATAATGCAAGGGCATTTACAAAACCGCTTAATACACCAGTTGGCACAAATCTCATTTGATATGCCAAGCGTAAATATCCCCAAAGAATTTGGAAAACTCCTGTTAATAATCCTGCTGCTATTAGATAAGAGAGCCCAAGCCCTTCTCCTTGTGCATTACCAGTAGCAACTACGCCAGTCATCAATAGCGCCGTTGATCCAGTGGCTGAAGTGATCATCCCCAGCCGGCCTCCGACTAGAGCAATTGTTATGGATAGGCAAAATGCCCCAAATAGTCCTACTTGTGGATCAACTCCTGCTATCCCAGAAAAAGCAATAGCCTCTGGAATCATTGCAAAGGCAACTACTAAACCAGAAAGTAGATCTTCTTTAGGGCTGCTAAACCACTGATTAAAAAAAGTCGCGTTGTTTTTTGTCGGCATCGAGATGTTTTTTCTTTTGAGACCGTATCTCAAAGAGGAGGCAAAATACCTTTTGGATCACAAGTTGATTTTAATTGCTGCAGCCCTGGGAGCCATTCTTTAAATGCTGCATTAACTTCTTTTGTATGCCAAGGAAGGTGATCGTGTAATTGGGCTAAGTGAACTCCAGGGCAATAAGGTTCAATTTTAGACCAGGCCTCTACCATCCATGTAAGACTTTTGTCTTTCTCGTCGTTACTTTTGGGATCCCAAGAACCTGTAATCCAGGGCTTCCACATTGCGTCCCGATGAACAAAAGAAGTAGATCCTTCGCTTGCTCGCATTGTGTTTCCACCCAACTGTTGCGCTGCTAAATAGCATTGTTTATTGGGTCGTAAATTCATAATTTCTTCTATAGATTTTACAAACTCATAGGACCTACTTAGCAATGGGGAGCCAAGTAATCCAAGAACTTCTGAATACCTTTTATTGCTTTCTTTATTTTCTATTACAGGTACTTTCATCTCTTTTAATTTATTTAAACTGCTTATTCTAAATAACTTTGAATCAATAGTTTTAGGCAATTGATTTAAAATTCCCTCTACATCTTTCATTTTTCCTAAAGAATCAATTTCTACTATTGCAAAAGCTTTTATATAATCCCCCCAAATCCAATGAAGGCTTGCATAATCAGGCCAACTTTCTGCAATTTGAATTGTTTTTGAAAGTTGAACAGGTGATAGAGAAGATTCCCATAAGTAAAGTGGCTTTAAAAGGTTTGTTTTAAGCCTCAACTTTGTAATGATTCCTAAAAAAGGGGCGGCTCCGCAAAGCCCTCTCCATTCATTAATATCTTGTTCAAGAGTTAATAAACCTGGCTTGAACTTTCTAAACTTATTCCCATTCCCCCAAACTCCTTCAATCTCAAGAATCTGATCGATTGCCAATCCATATTTTCTGCTTAAAGGGCTAATTCCACCAGTTAATATGTACCCAATCCCAGTGATACCAGATAGACCAACAGGAAAAATCCTGTTTTCTTTGACAAGATGACTTAATAGTTCATTCATATTGACTCCTGCTTGAATAACCACGTCTTTTTCTAGTGCATTGAAATTAATGGTTTTGTAATTTCTTCTTAGGTCAAGTGTCCAATGACCATTTGCAGAGCATCTGCTGGAAGTCCCTCCGCTACAAAGCATTAATGGCTTTGGATGAAGTTGATCCTCTTGAATAAGTTTGATTAAATTAGTGTCAACTTTTTCAAAAAAGCCAGTGATATTTGCGTCTTGGGCTTGTGCATTGTGAATTTGAAAAGGGACTTGGGGGGGTATCATTATTTTTTTATAGGGCTAATGATTATTAGAGATTAGGTTTTGACCTGTAATCACGATATGTTCTTTAGTAAGTGATTTTAGATTTTGACTTCTACAGATTTAAGGAGCCTTGATTCTGATATAGGTATTTTGATTGTTGGTCATGGCAGTCGAAATGCTTTGGCTGTTAAGGAATTTGCGTCCTTTATAACTTCCTTAAAGCAATTTTTGCCAGATGTTCCTATTGGATACGGTTACCTTGAATTCGCTCGACCAATTATTTCAGAGGCCTTGGATTCTCTGAGAGAACAAGGTGTCAAAAAAGTAATTGCTATCCCTTTAATGTTATTTGCGGCAGGACATGCAAAAAATGATATTCCTGCTGTCCTTAATGCGTATTCTCTTGAAAGCGGGCTAGAAATTAATTATGGACGTGAGCTTGGAATAACTAATAATATGGTTGGTGCCTCTGGCGAGAGAGTTTTAGATGCTATCAACTCTTCTAAAGCACATCCCTTGTCAGACACTCTTTTAGTTGTCGTTGGCAGAGGGTCTTCAGACCCTGATGCAAATTCAAATGTTTCCAAAATCACAAGGCTTTTGCTAGAAGGTATTGGATTTGGTTGGGGAGAGACAGTTTTCTCTGGAGTGTCATTTCCTTTAGTTGAACCAGGCTTAAGGCATTTAATCAAACTTGGATTTGGTCGAATCGTTGTGTTTCCATATTTCCTCTTTTCCGGGGTACTAGTAAGTCGAATAAGAAAGCAGACTTCTAGAGTGGCTTTGGATCATCCTGAGATCGAGTTTTTGAATGCAAAATATTTGGGCAACCATAATTTGGTTTTAGAAACCGTAATTGAGCG
This sequence comes from Prochlorococcus marinus str. MIT 9211, assembly GCF_000018585.1. Classification (NCBI taxonomy): domain Bacteria; kingdom Bacillati; phylum Cyanobacteriota; class Cyanophyceae; order Synechococcales; family Prochlorococcaceae; genus Prochlorococcus; species Prochlorococcus marinus. Next base: position 662,883 of record NC_009976.1, read on the forward strand.
GATAAGAGAAGTGGTAGATGGAGATAACTCCATGAACTGCTCACTTTGTAAATATAGAGCTAATCTTTTGGGTTTCGAGCATGAAGTTGGCTCCCCTCAGAAGAGTCACCATCATCATGTAGAAGGAGTTTCGGAAGGTTGTACTCTCTGTGAGGATGAATGTACAAGCGAATGTGAGCTAATAGACCATGACCATGACCATGACCATGACCATGACCATGACCATGACCATGACCGCATCCCTTACCCACGGTCTGATCATCCGCTTGGCCCTGTCACGCTTCGCTTTTAAAGTAGGCCAGAATATGAAATAAATAGGTATTTATACATGGCTCAGCTGTCTCTGTCTTGGTTGCGTCGCAATGGACTCGCAGGGTATAAGCATGACTTATCTTTTTGCTTTAAAAGATTTTCCCCAGAGTATTTCCACAGTTAAATAGACTTTTTCCACTATTTTTTGCTGAAGATGCCTGGAAAGCTGTAGAACTGTGGTTTTTTGAATTAGTAATCAATTTATCTTGACAAGATTGTCAAAAGTTTTCCGAGTAAGGACTTTTGCAATTTATGGAAAGCCGAATTACTGGAAGGGAATGAGTCTCATGATGTCTCGTTAATCTATCGCATAATTTCTTTAGCTTTGACTCTAAGGAGAACTTTATGGATCCTTGTTAGGTGAATTTAATTAGAGCTCTCAGGCTCAAGTGAACTTCTTCAACTAGAAACCCTCAATTAATCAATGGACCTTCCTCAACTTGAAAGCATCAGCCAAGTTTCAAATGCGTCTGAAATTAGCCCTGAGAAAACAGAATCAATAAGCATCGAAACCGAGATTCCAGAGGCTTTATATCAAGGAATGAATGAATTTATAAGTACCAACCCTAAGTGGGACCAATATCGTGTAATGAGTTCTGCTTTGGCTAATTTTCTTTTTCAAAGCGGCTGTGATGATAGGGCTGTTACAGAGAGATATTTGAATGACTTGTTTAAGCTCTCTGATTCTTAATAGCTCCTAAGCAAGCTCTTCTTGATATAGCCATCATTGTCAAAGTTGGACTTTGCCAAGAAGAGGTTGGCCAACAAGATCCATCTACTACTAATACATTTGGACAGGCCCATAATCTATTTAATGGGTCTAAAACGCTAGATTCTGGACAATACCCCATAGGAGCTCCACCTACTTCATGTATGTAATACCCAGGCGGAGGAGCTTTGTCTTGTATTGCCATTGCACTGTTAATAATAGGTTCTACAAAAGGCATTTTTATTAGTTCTTTTAGCGGGAGTATTTCACCTCCAGCTGCGGAAATACATTTTTGAATTGTTTTATTCATATGAGCAACCATCTTTATCTCGTTAGTCTTCCATTCGCATTCAATACTTGGTATTGGAACACCCCACTTATCTAGTTGAGTAGAAAGAGTGACCTTGTTCTCTTTATAGGGAAGTACTTCACCATGTCCTATTAAAAAACCTATTTTTGAATTTGGTTTTCTTTTTAGTATTCCAGGAGGCTCAAATCGATCTATTGCTCCCCAAATACCATAGCCTCTTCGAAAATCAACATCATCTGTTGAATCTAACTTATTGCCAAATGGAATAAAGAAGCTACCTGCACCTGATAACTTTTGGGCTGTTAAAAATTTAGAGTCTTTAGACTCAGTTTTTGTTGGCATTGCAAAAAATCTACAGGTGGAAATATGATCCATTAAATTACATCCTAGACTTTCTGAAAGATCTATTAATCTTTTATTATTATACTTTTCTTGTGAATTTAGTAGAAGTCTAAGGCTTTGTATTGTAGAGCCACATAGTACGATTAATTTACTCTTAAGTTCTTTACGAGCCCCTGTTTCTTTGTCAATAACTATTATTCCTTCGGCAATTGAATTCGATTTATTTATTATTAATGTTTCTGCTATATGCTCAGGAAGCAAATTAACTTTTCCTGTGGCCAAAGCAACTTTAAGCGTACTCCCAGGGCTACTTGATCTGGGCCATTCTTCATCATTGACATGAGCATGGGGACCAAAACCTCTTGAATGGATTATTGGATAACCGAGCTTTCTTTTTACTTCGCTAGCAAATAGAGACTCAGAATTAGTAAAAGGTAGGTTTTTAATAAAATATCCGTCAGGTAATTGTGTTAGTCCATCATTACAACCATGCACTTTGAAAAATCTTTCTAAAATATTGTAATGAGGTTCAAGATCTGAATAGCTTATAGGCCATTCGGGACCATATCCATCTTTAGTTGCTGCTTTTAGATCACTATTTGAAAGTCTTAATGTTATCCCCCCCCAAGTAAGACTTCTACCTCCAACTTGTCTTCCTTGTGTCCAAATAAATGGCTTTTCTTTTGGATATATATATGGGTTCTCTTTCTCATTTATATATAAAGAAGGATTTGCCTTCCAATAACCAGGATGTTGAATTTGTTTTCTATGATTTCCATTAAATATTGATAATAATCTTTTGAATGTATTTAAAGGCTCTGTTCCTAGTGCTTGTTTCGCAGTTAAAAGAGGCCCAGCCTCTACTAAAAGAACTCTTACTCCTGCTTTCGCAAGGGTAAGAGAAGCTACCCCCCCAGTGGCACCTGATCCAATTACAATTGCTTCGTAAGTATTTGTCACAACTAATGGATCTTTAAGTAGTTTACCTGTAAATAAATTTAGCTTCTACCATGTCATGATGGTGAAACAATAAACTATTCCACAATATCTTCGATATAAGGATTGAAATAGGACTTTTGCTTAGAAGAACCTATATCAAAGCCCTTCATAAAATCATCTACCCACTTGATGAATGCATAATGCTCCTTTACTAATTTGTCTTTGTTTAGTAATGAAGCAACGGATTGACCATCATTAGCAAAATTTTGAATAATCAATTTTTTCTGAAGATTAAAAAACTCTTAGGCGACAATTCTCAGAAGTATTGCTATCACTGAAACTTTTTTTGATGCAGATGGCATACTTAAAAAATATTTTTTCCTTAGCATAACTGAAGGCCTAACTTAACTTTGCTACAAAAGCCAAGACGTTCTGTAAATTTTCTTCTTAACTTGATTAAGTCTTAACAACACAAATTAGAACAATTAGTGCTAGATATGGTTGTCGAGCTATCAGGACGTAAATTTATGCGATCTCATTTGATTGGATTTCTGCTGTTAGTATTTCTTTTTTCACCTGCTTACCCTTCATGGGCACTTGAACATGATTATGGTAAGCAATATTTAGTAGGAGCTGACTTTTCAGACACTGATCTTCGAGGTGCCACTTTCTACCTAACCAACCTCCAGAATGCAAATTTATCGGGCAGTAACTTGGAAGGGGCAAGTTTGTTTGGAGCTAAACTACTTAAAACCGACTTAAGTAATACAAACCTTAAGAACGCTACTCTTGATTCTTCTATTCTGGATGGAGCTGACTTAACTAATGCTTATTTAGAGGATGCCTTTGCATTTAATACCCAATTTAAAGATGTAAAAATCTCTGGAAGTGACTTTACAAATGTTTTAATTACAAATGATCAACGTAATTATTTATGCTCTATAGCATCTGGAACTAATTCAGTAAGTACTAGAAATACCAGAGATTCTCTAGAATGTAAGTAATTAATTTAAACTTAATCATATTGAACAGGTATTATTTAGAGTGTTAAATGGATAACTTCTTCTTATAAGGGTTAAGATTTGATTCTATAGGCCAACCAAGCATTTTAAGTAATCTAATCATCTTAGGTGAAGACTTGTATATACATTGATTAGCTTCACAAGCAAAGCCAACTTCTTTAAGAGTGATTTTTATTAAGTCTAATTCTCTTTTTGATCCAAATTTTTTACCTAGCAATCTAAGTCCTTCAATTTTAGTGAATGATGTAAATACTCTAGCCTCCTTTGTATAACCGATTATCAAATTGCTTTTATCTGATTCACATAATGTATAAAGGATACCTGTCTCAGCTGGGCCTTTCCTTTGCCTAACTAAAGCAAGATTGGCAATGCTTTGCATTACGGGCTTGATTAGGGCTGATTCGTGAAGTGTAAAATTCATTCCATTTAGGTATTTGTTGCTTCAGAAGAAAAGCATTCATGCTTTTCCAATAAATTATTTACTTCGGCAAGGGCAATTCTCTTTTCGCATGCGATGTCATATCGCTCTATAGCAATAGAAGGAATAGATCCTTTACTTTTCATTTCTCTTAATCCGAGTTCGAGACATTGCAAAGCAACACTTGAAAGATCTCTGCCTTCGGCAGCTGCCCAAGCTTTCATTAAATAGTTCAAACTTGAGGGGACTGAGACTTGGAGCTTGTAAGAGCTAGGAGCATTTAAAGAAAGCTCATCAAGATAACTGTCTTTTTTTGCAATTTCATATTTAATTTCTCTTCTAAGAGCCTTTTGCTTTTGGGCTGCTTTATCAGGCTTTTCATTCTTTAAGGAACCTTCCAGCTCATACACGTCTCTTTCTTTTTTTGAGATTGAATCTAGGGCCCATAAAGAAACTTCTTCCGATAGTGAAGTCCTCCTAAGCCATTCATCTCTTGAATTGCTCCAGCTACTTTCCATAACTTCTTAGAGTTAGCACTATAGTAACTAATTCTATATGGAGTGTCTATAGGGTCTATATGAAATGTATATGGATTCCTGCCCTAATGAGATGGCTGTCTCTTTTTTTTGTCAGGTGTAATTGCATGGATTTGGCGCAGGCATTTATTGCTCGCGAAAAGAAATGAAATCTCTTATATTTTTAAAACTTATTTTTTGTTCCTTAGCGTGAGTATTGTATCGGCAAAAATGAAGCCTATAAATGAAAGAAAGGTGGATCTTGATATGCCCATTGTTGTTGTAACAATGTCTACAGGCCTTCAAGGGAACGCGTTAATACACCATTTATCTAAGACAAATAAATTCAAAATTCGTGCTTTAACAAGGGATGTATCTTCTAAGAGTGCATTAAAGCTTCTAAATTACCCTAATGTTCAATTAGTTAAGGCAGATTTTCTTAATAAAGATAGTTTAGAAAACTCATTTATGGATGCTTATGCAATTTTTGGGAATACGACTCCTACAAAAGGATGGCGTTTATTTAGAGGTAGCATGGTTAGAGATTATGAAATGAAGCAAGGAGAAAATTTAATTAAAGCTGTACGCTCAGTAATGAAAAAAGGAAGGCTTAAGCATTTTATTTTTAGCTCAGTTTGCCATGGTTTAAAACAAGGACTTGATAATACAATTAAGGTACCGAGTCATTTCTCTAGTAAGTGGGAGATAGAAGCAATGATAAACCAAGCAGGACTAGACAATCTAACTACAATTATTCGACCTTGCAGTTATTTTGAAAATTTCTATAGTGATTTGCCTGGAATACAGATCTCACCTTATATTTTCCCTGGGGTAGTTAAGCCAGAAAGTCTTTGGCAGACGATCGCAGTAGAAGATATTGGTGCTTGGGCGACTGCTATTCTAATGAATCCAGATAGATTCCTTGGTGAAAAATTAAATCTTGCAGGAGAGAGTTTGACAGGTAATCAAATGACGAAAATTTTAAATGGATTGTTAGCAAGGGAAGGTAAGAAAGCTAATTATTTTATGCTCCCACGACCCTTATTGAATCTTCTCGAGCATGATATAGCTGTAATGGCAGATTGGATAGAAAATTCAGGTTACGCAGCCAATATTCCAGAACTTAGGAAATTATCAAATGATTTGGGTCTTGAAATCACTTCTCTATATAGCTGGCTTAAATCTAAATTGTATATGTCACCTGTATTTAGCAATTAAAGCAGATAGCTACCTTTTTTTCAATTAAAAGTCGTGAAGAAATATTAGATCTAGAATTTTTTTTATTATTTTTGGAGTATTAATTGTATTGGAGATAAGGTTTATTTGTCTCTATAACCTCAAGCGCTAAGGCTGTAGTCCTTTACTACTATTTTCTATGGATAGTAAGATTAAAATTATTATTTACCTTTCTTCATGGACAGTTGCTTGGTATATTCTTTCATCAATAATAAATGCTGGACTATTGCAGGTAAAACTTTATGAAGCTCATAGCAAATTAGAATTTCTTGTTTTTTTTATCATTGCAATATTTTCTTTAGCTTCCAGCCTATTGTTCTCATCTGAATTTTTTAGCGACTCTCGTGAAACAGGTGGGAATAATTAATAAGTACTAATATTTAAATATTATAGGCTTGTAAATTTAGTAGGTTTAATCAAATTATAGTATCAGCACTATGATTATATTTGAAGAGTTTAGTTCTAAAGAGATCGAACCTAGAGGTTAAATTAGTCTATAAATGTGCCATAATATTTTTAATCACTCTCTCAGCTCATATGGCAAGAAGAGTATTAATGATTACTTCCAGTTCCTCGGGAGGGGGGCCTAAGCAACTATCTACTTTAACTGAACGTCTAAGCTCTGATTTTGTTATAAACGTTGCTTGTCCCAATAACAGTATATATTTAAATGATATTGAAGCAAGTATTTCTGGCAAGCTTCTTTTTATAAAAGAGAGAAAGATATCTTTTCTCGATATTTACAATATTATCAAATTTATCAAGCAAAATTCTATAGAACTGGTTCATTCGCATGGGAAGGCTGCTGGTCTCCTGGCAAGAATGGCTTTCTTTTTTACTAGGATCAAGTTGATTCACACTTATCATGGAGTACATCTAAGCAGATATAAGGTTATATTGAAAATATTATATGTAACATATGAAAGAATTTTCTCTATGATAAATACATACAATATCTTTGTTTCAATTTCAGAAATGAAGATGGCTAAAGACTCTAACATATTATTAAAAGATAAATCTGTTGTAATACCAAATGGAGTCCTAGATCAAGAATTAAAAGAGACTAAAACCAATTATATTAATAGGCTTCGTCAATCTTTATCTATACCTACTAATATTACTGTAGCTATAACTTCTTGTAGGTTAGAACAGATAAAAAATTTATTTGAGCTCATAGATATAGCCCAAGCAAATAGTGATATCTTTTTTTATGTTATGGGAGAAGGACCATTGCGATCTGAACTTAATAGATATATTCGACTTCAGAAATTATCCAATATTATCTTATTAGGTCATATCACAAATGTTTTTGATTACCTCAACGCTTCAGATATTTATATCTCAACTTCACTTAGAGAGGGGCATCCTCTTTCTGTATTAGAGGCAATGTCAGTAGGCTTGCCTGTATTGGCCACAGCTGTTCCAGGGAATCTAGACACAATAATCCATGGAGATTCAGGCTTTTTCTATGAATTGGGAAATATAGAACAGGCTTCTTACTTTCTAAATAAACTATCAAGTAATAACAAATTAAGAAAGCAAATTGGAGCAAATGCTCAATGTATTCAGAAATTAAAATTTTCGGTTTCTGCTATGACTAAAGCGTATGGTGATTTATATAAGTCAGTACAGTAAAAATGTTTATGTGATATCTATCAATATGCATTTAGTTATGAGCAAAATAGAGACTCTTGAGAAAATATTGTATACAAGCTCATAATAGTCTTTTCGCAAACTTTCTTCTATTGCTTATTTTATTTTATTGGTAAATAACCTTATAGGATAGTTTTTCAGACCAACTATAGCTTTGAGCTAGTGCGATTATAAATTAATGAGTTGAGTAGGGTGAGATCCTAATTATTTAAACGGAGGGGGTGGGATTCGAACCCACGGATGCTCTCACATCGCTGGTTTTCAAGACCAGAGCCATCAACCACTCGACCACCCCTCCAAATTTAGACAGATTGCTCTGCAACTTACATACTAGCAACCCGTAGCCAAACCAATGAATTGATTTGAAGAAGGTTTTTGGACTTATTTCCAGATTTCATAAACAAAGAAGTTATAATTGGATTAATTGGGGTCTCACGGTAGACTCAAAGAGATTCACATGAACAAAGACCTTCCTTTTCAAGAGTTTTTAGCTAATTCACCACAACAACAAAGCATAGAGATTTTTGCTATTAATATTTTGATAGCGTTTATTTTATCAAGTTTACTAGGTTACATCTATACAAAGTATGGAAATAGTCTTTCTAATAGAAGGTCCTTTGCGCAGAATTTTAATATGATATCAATGACTACAATGCTAATAATTTCAATAGTCAAGTCATCTTTGGCTTTATCTTTAGGATTGGTTGGTGCATTATCAATAGTAAGATTTAGGACAGCATTGAAGGAGCCAGAAGAATTAGCCTTTACATTCTTGTGTATAGCAATTGGTTTAGGCCTAGGAGCAAATCAAAGGTTAATTTCAATAGTAGGATTTCTAATTATCACTGGTCTGTATATAGTTAAAAGTAAAGCTATAAAGTCAAGAGACCAACAAAGTGTAAATCTTATAATTACATCACAGGAGCCAAGCTCAACAGATTCAGAACAAATAATTGATTTGCTAAGGACAAACTCTGACTCCTTAGATCTAAAAAGATTAACAGAAGATAACTCAATACTTGAGATCGCACTTTGTATTGAAATTGATAACTATAAGAAATTAATATATATAAAGGATAAATTAAGGCTCAAATTCCCTTCTTTGTCGATCAATTTCATTGAGAATGGAACTCTATATGAAAATTAAGGTGAATTGATATGAAAGTAAAGTATCTGAGCAGTAAGAATATCCTGGCAAAATATAGCCTTTACCTTAAGAGTAAATTGAACAGGAATAGAAAGCTTTTATATTTTTTAAGTATCCCATTACTTTCTCCTATCTTTATATTTGGAACTACAAATATTTCTACGTCTTGTAAGGAGTTGGAATTTAGCCCGTTGGCCTGTTTAAAATCTATATATACTTATAGGAAAGCAGAAGTACTTGAACTTGACATTAAGTTTCTAGATTATAAGAAATTAGAGTTCAAACGCAATAATGCATTAGAAAAGGGAGTACTTCAAACAGAAGAAGGGGACTACGTAGATGCAATAATTAAATATGATGATAAAGACTATAATGTTAGGATCAGACTAAAAGGTGATAGGGTAGACCATTTTGATGGAAAGAAATGGTCATTTAGAGTGAAAGTAAGAGATGGTAAAAGATTATTTGGAATGAAGAAATTTTCACTGCAAACACCTAATACTAGAAGGTATATCAATGAATGGACTTATCATAAATTGCTTAAAGATGAAGGTGTTCCATCGCTTAGATATAAATTTGTCTCATTAAGGTTAAATGGAGAGGACTATGGAGTTTATTCAATTGAAGAACACTTTGACAAAATATTAATTGAAAACAACAGATTTAAGGAGGGACCTATCATAAGTATGTCAGAAGCAATTTTTTGGGAGAATAAACTAAGATATAAAGATCTAGAATCGAAATACCCACTTTATAAAGGAGAAGGTGCTTCAGCGTATTCAGCCTACGATGATAGCCAGTATAGAAGTGAGCCAATAGCGTTTCAAGAGAACTATATCTTAAAAGACCAGCTCTTAAGCAATCAATTTAAAAAGGGATCTCAATTGTTAGAAGGATTTCTCAAGGGCTATTTAACGACATCAGAAGCTTTTGATATCGAAACCTTGGCTGCATATTTAGCCTTAAGTGATCTTGCGAATGGACATCATGGAGACCATTGGATTAATTTAAGATTCTATTACAACCCTATTTCAAGCAAACTATTACCTGTAGGTTTTGACTCTATACCAGATAATAAATCAATTTCCAAACTATTAATAGAAAGAAATCAGACTTTAGATTTCTTTATGGATCCAGAACTAGTAAAAAAATATATATATTATTTAGATAAAGTATCAAGCCCTGATTATTTATATGATTTCCTTCTTAAAAATAATAATGAATATCAATTTAACCTTAAGCTTTTACGCTATTCATTCCCCTTTGATAGAAGAGTTAAAGACTTCACTGAATTATTAAAACTAAATAGTGAGATTATTCGTAAGAAGCTTAACCCTACTACTCCATTAAATTCTTATTTACAAAGAATAGATGAAAAAGAAGTTGTTATTTCAATTGGTAATAAACAAAGACTTCCATTAGAGATTTTGGGGATTGATTACTTAGGTTCCAATCCTTATGTCTTAAGCAATCCATATTTAATAGCAGGAAAAGAGTATGAATCCTATGTAAAATATAACCAACTTACTATTCCTTCAATAGAGAAAATACCTGATTTTAAGAATTTGGATTATAACAAACTAAGAGTTAAGTATAGACTTTTAGGAGCTAATCAATCTAATTTCATTAAATTAAAACCATATAATAGGTTTGAGGATGACAAGTCCCTAACAGATATTATGCGTCGGTCAAGTAATATAGAAGACTTCAATTTCCTAAGTATAGATAACTCAGCTAAAAGGATTACTATCAAGCCAGGAAGTTGGGTTTTATCAAAACCAATGATAATACCAAAAGGTTTTACCTTTGCAGCAAAACCTGGAGTAAACCTCATATTAAAAGATAAAGCTACTATTATTTCGCGAAGCCCAATACTTTTTCTTGGCAATTCAACTAATCCTATAAATATAAGCGCAGAGTCAGAGGGACAAGGTATTTTTATTTTAGAAGCTAATCAAATGTCGAAGGTTCAATTCGTCAACTTCACTCGACTCTCAAGTCCCCAAGACGAACATTGGGGATTAACAGGCGCAATAACATTCTATAAATCTCCTGTTAGCATTAAATCTTGTCTTTTATCTGACTTTCAAGCAGAGGATGCTTTGAATATAGTTAAGTCGCAATTTACTATTGAAGATACACAGTTTATCAACTCAAAATCAGATTCGCTAGATGTTGATTTTTCAAATGGCATCATAGAAAATACATATGTTCTTACCTCTGGCAATGACGGACTGGATTTTTCTGGAAGTACCGTAACTTTAAAATCTATCTTCATTGATAGAGCAGGAGACAAAGCAATCAGTATTGGAGAGGAGAGTAATATTACTGGTAATAATGTATTGATTAAAAATTCCGCAATAGGCTTTGCAAGTAAAGATAAATCTATTGCTAAACTAGAGTCAGTAGATATTAGTAATAGTGATCTTGGGTTCGCTGTTTTTCAGAAAAAACCGGAGTATGGTCCTGGCTCTATATCTATCTCTAAAGCATCCTTTATTGATGTAGATAAGCTTTTCTTGTTAGAGCCTAAATCTATTCTAGTGATTAATGGGACTAATTATGAATATAATGCTAACAATGTAGAGTCACTTTTATATGGAGAGCAATATGGAAAGAAAAGTCAATAAGGAAACTGTTTGGAGATATGAGAGAAAGTTTATAGTACCGAATATCATTTCATATAATATATCCAATTTAATTAAGTCAACTCCACTATGCTTTTCTGAGATATATGCAAAGAGAGTTGTAAATAATATTTATTTAGACACACCGAATTACCAATTTTTTAAAGAGAATATTAATGGATTGTCCGAACGTAAGAAAGTTAGAATTAGATGGTACGGAGAAACCTTTGGTGATATCAACCCTAAATTAGAGATTAAATACAAATCAGGTAATGTAGGGACTAAGAAGACACTTCAAATATCTCCCTTTAATTTTCCAGATAGATCTTTGTCAGTTAATCCCTTTAGTCTTTCTGATAGTATCAGAAATCTACCTTTAAATTACCATTGGATTAAGAGCTTAAGGGTATCCTTGTTGAATTCTTATGAAAGAAGCTATTATCTATCTTTCGATAAGATGTTTAGGATAACAGTTGATAAGAACTTACTCTATTTCCCAACTTCTAATTCTATAAAGAATGATTTTAATTACTATCTTAAAGAAGATTCTACTATACTAGAGTTAAAATATTTGAAACAATCAGATCTAGACGCTGATTTGATTACAAACTATTTTCCATTTCGTATGACTAGGAATTCTAAATATGTCAACGGCATAAGACTGATACACTCTCTCCACTCAAGAAAACAACGCTATTAATTTATATATAGGGAAATGGGCTATTTTCGATTCTCTTTTCTTAGTCTTGTTCCCTTTGCCTGGGGGGTGGGTAAGTAGGTCATATCTTCCTTAGAAGGAACAATTAATGATCCTCCACAAATTTAATATGCATTTCTTTATCTAGTTATAGGGTTTTTTAATAAAAAGATTTCAGCGAACCCGGAAAATGGGTAGAACCGTTTGTTTTGTGCCATAATCCGCTTCAACGACTCGTGTTTTTTTCATGGCAAGTTCCAAGAGTGATCAGTCTCGTTTCTTAGGCGATTTACCAATGGGAGGTGAAATATCTGAGAAGGAGAAAATTCGTTATATCTCTCACCTCATGTTCTTTATAGGCTGTGCTCTATTTTCCTTCGGGATATGGGCCTTAACAGGCTTTACTTCCTCTACTGGAGCCTCTGGACCTTTCCCTTTCTAAATTAGGAATAGCTCTTTATAGAAGCTGATATTGCTTATCCAATACTTAAGTGTTCTATCTTATCGTCTCGGTGTTTAATTAGTGCTTCGAACCATTTAGAAGCAGTAGCTCTTGATATAGATCTATTCCTAAGGAGTTCTGCAATAACCGAATAAAGTCGAAATTCTTTTACAGTTGAATTGAACCAACGTTCAAATTCAACGATCTCTTCGGTTGTATGGCAAGCTCTTAATTGATCAATGATGGCGTCGTGGGTACCTTTATCCATAATCTCAAATGTCTTTTGAGCAGTTGTAGTCATTGTTTTAGCTTAAAAAAAAAACCTCCTAACTAAGCTTTAGCTCTTTAAAACAGTTCTGCCAAGAATTTTTTTAATTTAAAGACTAAATCTTGTTATGCCCCCCCCCCCTCTAGAAGGCATAAAATAGTTTCTACTTCTTGCTTAAAAGGGCTTTTAAGAATCTCAAACCACAAAATTTATTTTTTAGGACTTGTTAGTGGCAACAGGCATTTATCTGAATCGCATCCTGCTGGCCCTGCTTCAGTTAATTCGCCAAGATCATATCGGCCTAGAGCTTCGAAGAAGTTAGTACTTACTCGTCTTTCAAGAACATCCTTGAGAAGTTGATCATAAGTTTTGGAATCTATTGGCTCAAAAGGTAGTCTTGGGAAGGTGGCATTGGCATCAAATCTTGCAAGTAAAGCTGCTGATATATACCCTTTGTTTTGATCGATTGAATCATATATAGCTTTTGACAATGGTTTAATTTCTTCTTCACGGAATTCGATCGTGGCAGAGGTGTTGTGATCTGTGTAATTACTTTGGACTTGCATATAAAAATCAAACTGTGCCAATGCTGAGAAATTATTGATTTCAATTTCATCTGCTCCAGGGATATTTGCCCAACTAACTTCTGTTGGTATTTCAACTAACCACTCTGTGCATCTTGGATCAAATGGATCATTTAATAGAAGCCCGTTTTCATCTTTATCCGACTGTGAGGGCACAATTGTATAGCCATAGTCCATGCATGCCATCGCAACTGGATCGCTTTTCCTAAAAGTGATTCTTCTAATAAATCTTTGAGCTTTTGGCGGATGCCATCCAGGAGCAGCTCCAGTTAAAAGACTCTTAGTACCTGCAGGTTGAACAGTTGTACATCTATTTGGTCTACGTAAACTATGTTTGTCGCAGTAATCCCATACTGTTTGGTTGACAATATTTTTCCAACGAGATAGGTACTCCGATTCTTTGCGTTTGAATTCTTTGCCTTCGTCTGTATCTGGCCTACCTTCTTCCCACCATTTAAGCCATGGAGTACCAAAGGCATGAACAAAGAAGTCAAAAAGGCCTGTAAAACTTACTCCAACAATAGGATCTAAGGCACGACTCTTGCGATAACGTTCAACCTCAAATTTATGGTTAAGTAAGCACGCTACAGAGAGTCCTGCTGCTTTGAATGCATCTTCTTGTCCTAATTCATCTAAAGGGTTGATTTGATTAAGGTGAACTTCTGCCAGATTGCAGTGAAAATCTGCCCCGAGGATTTCTCCGCAAGGGTTAAGTCCGTATCTACCAAGGCGATGTTCTAATTCCTCAGGATCGATTGGGCCATAGTTTAGTTGAAGCCATCTCCCAGCTTCTTCTTTACCTTGAGAACAATAGATTTCAATAAATTCTTCTTTTAATTCAGAAGTTGAAAGTAGATCTGCGTTGGAACGTGCTATGGCCTCAGGTGCAAATTGGATGGCACCTTCGCCAGAATGAAATTGTTTAGTTACTGCTTCTGTTATTACATCTAATGTTGGCTTTGAATGATAGACACGAGTATGGTTAGCCATCCTCAAAGCATCTCTTTCAGGGTCAATACGCCAGTTCCCCTCCTGATCTTGTTGCCAGAGATTTTCTTTTGCGCTTGCTGCTTCTATATCATTCTCTAGGAATTGTCTCATCCCTGCACTGCGACGAATATTTCCTGCAACTATTGTCACAGCAGCTTCATCAATCAGTAGACAGCATTCGACGGAGGTAAGTTGTCTACCTAGACTTTTGGTAAGGATTCCTGCAACACGTTGGTATAAGTCTTTTAATTTAACTGGATTAGCCATTCCACCAAAGCCTTTCAGAGGCTCGCCTGCTGACCTAATATCTGTCAAATCAATAGTAACTAGAACGGATTGGCGATTGAACCTCTTATCACTACTTAACTCAAGTAGCATTTGGTAACTATCTACCCAACCTCGCCTACTGTCTCCAACTTTTATTAATACTTCGTTCCCATCAATTTTTAAAGAGGTATTTTCTTGACGTTTTGAAGGATCTGTAATTCCGATTTCTGAGACACTTTTTATTTCTATAGGATTCTCAATTACTGGAAGCTGGCTTATTAAGTGAGGTTCAATTATTGCTCCTGTGCCACAGCCCATCATTGCAAGATCCATCATTAATCCAAAAGCTTCCCAGTCAATCAGGTTGGTAGAAGTGCAGTTATAAGCGCCTGAAAAGTTTTTTTCTTTTTGAATCCATTCCGTACCACCAATCCATAGCCATCTCCCAGATGGCAATGCTTTTTTCTCTGCTTGCATCCTGGCCATTAATTCAAGCTCAGAGTCATTTAGAGCTCCTAATTGATTTAAGCCTTCTAGATTTCTTTGACTTACTTCGGTCCAACTTTCTCTTCCGATAGGTGTCTTGCGACTATATGTTCTATAAAAAACAGGGTTTGCTGCGGGAGCAGTTGATGGGAAATCGTGTTGATTGTTGCCTGGATTAATAGAACAATCGTTGGTCTCGGGGCGGTTAGTAGCAAGAGTCAAGATCTTTTGATTCAGTTAGTAAGAGCACGCTAACGCCACAAGTAGCGTCGGCAAGTTTTTTTAACACCATTAACAGTGTATAAATGAGAACCCATACAGTGCGGCTTTTTATTAGTGCAACGTGTTACAGAACCAGAGCTTATGCTTAAAGCTTCTCAAGTTAATGCATATTCAGAGGCTGACTTTTCATCGAGTGATAACCAGCTTTTAGAAGACTTCGAAAAATTTTTAATGGATTCAGGTAGGGAATTAGGACTAAAAAATTTAATTATTGATCTTGGATGTGGTCCAGGAAATATTACAGAGTTGCTAGCCATGAAATGGCCACTAGCAAAAGTGGTTGGGATTGATGGCTCAGAGGAAATGTTGTCTGTGGCTAGAAGGAGGAGAAAGGACTTAATTCAAAAATACAATCTAAAAGGGCTTGTGTATTTTCAAAAAAATATCTCGTCAATTTACAGAGATCAAACAACCTTGGATGAATCTGCTCATGCAGTCGTTAGTAATAGCCTTCTTCACCATATTCATAACCCATCAATTTTTTGGGAGGCTGTTAAGAAAATTTCTTTACCTAACTCTTGCCAATTTCATAGAGATTTACGTCGCCCCTATTCAACTAAAGAAGCTTTAGTCTTACAGGAAAAATATCTTCCAGATGCCCCTAAAGTTTTAAAAGATGATTATCTAGCTTCTTTACATGCTTCGTTTACTGTTATAGAAGTAAGAGATCAACTTCTCATGGCAGGGTTGGACAGCTTAAAAGTTTACGAAGTAGATGATCGCTATCTTGAAATTAAAGGATTCTTCTAATTCCTTACTGGATTAATAAGTAATACTCTAAACCTATTGATG